>JBFHGJ010000019.1:0-65588 GCA_041583135.1 Alteromonadaceae bacterium
CATTCATTTTGTTGGTGATTATTTGTGCTCACAGCTGTATAATCCTGCCAATCAATCGGGGCATCACGCCCAATTGATTGGATGAAGTACGGTATATAGGAATAGAGTATGAAAAACCCACCTAACTTTTTCTTTTGTGTTGTTGTTCTCGCGGCTTGGAATATGCTGCAAATGTTGATTCACGCGGTGTTATATGAAGTCGGCGTTGGCTACAGTGCCGTCGGACCTGGGTCAATGGTGATAGCCACCGGCATCGTGATCGCAGCGTGGATGTCTTATGAAAAGCTCAGCTATCGCGAATTATTTCATCCGGCTCAAAGCTCCGTCTCCAGCACCGTCTTGTTGCTTGCCATACCTGTTGCAATGGTTGTTGCTGGCGAGCTCGGTTGGCTTAGAGATTTAGCGACTAAAATCAATTATCTATGGCCTTATGACCGGGTAACCAGTAATAAAGTGGACACCTCGTTTTCGGCAGGCATGTTGACCTTAATTCTACTGTGCATTAAAGCGCCTTTTGTCGAAGAGATGTTATTTAGAGGTTTGCTACTGCGCGGCATGTTATCTCACTACAGTCCTAAGACGGCTATTATTTTGTCTGCGGTCTTGTTCTCATTGGCTCATATGAACGAATATCAGTTGTTCAATACCTTTGTCTGCGGCCTATTTCTTGGCTGGCTATTCTATGTTAGTCGTTCACTTTGGCCCTGCATTTTTGCCCATATGTTACATAACGGCAGTGTATTTTTCTTAAGCAACAATGGTCTGACCCAGCCCAATTCACTATTGACCAACTTAATAGCCCTGTCGGTGAGTATGATTGGGGTGATGATTATCGCTAAAATTTACAACATTCGCTTTTGGCAAAGTGGCCAAACGGTGCAAAGCTGAAATCTAGTAACGCCTCAACATTGCATTTTTAGCAGCAACAATGTTGAGGCGTTTGAGTGGCGGTGACTAACCTGCCTGACACTCGCTACAAACGGCGGTGTACATCAAACATGTTTTGCCGTAGGGATTCAAAACGCATTCCAACTCAGCGCGGTCGCAAATTGACGTACAGTTATTTTGCGCTGTAGCTGCTGCGGTTAATCCAAAACCCAAAGTGATGACGGCTAATTTAAAGATATTTTTCATTTCTAATCCTCTATTACATTGCTTATTGTTATTGCGATTTCTGCGTGTTAACGCTTGGTGTTGAATTGTGTCAAATGCCGGTTTGGCGAATGACGAGTTGTTTCAACGAGGTGCACTTTAACGTTCAAACAGCAACAAACGGGATAAAATTAAGGCCAAAAGCTTGTTCAAAACGGCCGATTCTTCGATTTTTCTAATATTTTGGTTAATGATTCATCATCTCGTGGTTTTCCTGGTAACTTTTCGGCGTTTGTCCAAACTCGGCTTTAAAGCATTTTGAGAAATAAGCGGTTGATGAAAAACCGCTTTGATCGCTTGTTTGTCCGATGGAGTAACCTTGACGTAATAGTTTTAATGATTGATTTAGGCGGTAGCTTCTTAAGTAAGAGGTAAAGCTTTGTCCGAATAGGGCATCGAATTTGCGATGTAACTGGCGTTCGCTAACGGCTAACTGTTGGGCAAGTTGAACTCTATCAAACCCGGTTTGCTGGTAATACTTGGCGAAGGCATTCTCGACGCGTCGAATAAATAGCTGGTCTTTGGCCCCCCGGGTAAAATGGCCACAATCCGCTGTCTGTTCGCTTTGTTGTAAGTTCACGCTAAAGTGTGTTTTTAACATCTGCCTTATCGACAGCAAATTCCTTATCCTTGCCAATAGTTCGGTTTGAGCAAATGGTTTGGTTAGATAATCGTCTACATGTGATTGCCAGCCCTTTAGGCGGCTATCGAGATCGCCTTTGGCAGTGAGCAACAGCAATGGAATATGGCAGCATAACTCACATTGGCGTAATTGCTGGGCCACCTCAAAGCCATTCATTCCGGGCATCATCACATCGCAAATAATAACGTCGGGAATGTAAACTTGGGCTTGTCTTATGCCTTGTGCGCCATTGCGGGCGGTAATGCAGTTGTATTCATCTTGCAGTATTTGTTGTAACAGGTTCAACATATCGCGGTTGTCGTCGATTAACAATAGAGTGGGGCGATGCTGCTCGTTTTTGTTGTCGATATGAGGTGTAGGCTCAGTCGGTGACAATTGCTGGTGCAGTGTTTGCGTCGTCAATTCAATAGAGGTGCTCTCAATTTGGGGCTGCGGGCACCGGTCCGAATCGGATATTGGGGTAATAGGCAAAGTAATGGTAAATGTTGAACCTCGGCCAACTTTACTTTTCAGATCAATATTACCGTTGCTCGTTTCTACCCACTGTTTGACTAAGGCCAAACCAATACCTGCGCCGGGTTCATAGCGATGAGGCTCGTCGTTAAGCCGAGTAAAGCGCTCAAACACTATCTTTTGGTTCTCCCGACTGATCCCAATGCCATCGTCACGGACAACAATGACGCAGTGGTTATCATGCTGCTGGGCTTTTATTTCAATGTGGCCACCGGGCTTGGTATATTTGACGGCGTTAGACAGAAGGTTGAGCAAAATGCTCTCGAGCGCGTCGGCTTTCAAGTAGAGGCAAATGTCCTGTTTGCATACGATTTGAAGGGTTTGATTGTGTTGCTGTAGTATCGGTTCGAAGCTGGCTGCCAAACGTGTGAGCAAGAGTTTTACCGGCTGTTCTACCAACGGCTCTGTAGTGGTTTCACCGAGTCTTGCAAGGCTTAGCATCTGTTCGACTAAATGTAGTAGCTTTGTGCCGCTGCGTTTTATCATGGCCAAACGGGTGTGATACTTGGTGTGCGCAAGTTCGTTAATAAGCTGCTCCAACGGCGCCAAGATCAAGGTCAGCGGTGTTCTGAATTCGTGAGAAACATTGGCGAACGTTCGCTTTTTCTGATTCAGTAGCCTATTGATGGTTGCAGTGCGCTCGGCCACGCCTTGCTCTAAAGCCTTGGCTCTTTTGATCAAACCTAATGTTCTATAGCGGTGTGCCAGATACAGAGTGAAGATGAACAGTATCAAGTAACAGCTATAGGCCGTCTTACTTTGCCACCATGGCGGCAACACGTTTATCTTTAGCGATTGATAAGAGGCATCAAAGCGACCTTGTTCGTCACTGACTTTAACTTTAAATTGGTAATTGCCCGGCGCCAATGCGGTAAAAGTCGCCGAGGCCTCGTTACTTGCCTTTTCAATCCATTGGCTGTCTAGTCCCTCCATCTTATAGGCGTAATGCAATTTTTCGCGTTTGTCGTAATTGGTGGTTGAAAACGAGAGTGAAAACAAGCTGTCGAGATAAGACAAGCTCAATTCATCGGTGGCAAATAGGGTTCGTTGTAACACACTATCGGGTTGGGCTGGCATCGGTTTGATTGATTTGTTTAATATTTTCAGCTCTGTGAGGAGCGTAGGCAGCTGGGGTGTCGTGCTTGGTTGAGGTTGCCATTGTCTTGGGAGCCAGCCGGCCAATAAGCGTTCGCTACCCATAAAAATTTGGCCACTTTGGGTTTTTAAGCTGCCAAAGGGCATAAAGTCGTCAATCCGCAAGCCATCGTGTTGATTAAAGTTGCGGATCTGGCTAGTCGCCGGGTCGAAAAGGGCGAGACCTTTTTCTGTACCAAGCCAGAGTTTGCCGCTGCTGTCTTCATTTATGACATAGACTTTATCCCCTGCGGAAGAAGCCAGCGCGGTTTTAAATTGCCATTGCCCTTGTTGATATTGCAACAGTCCCAAAGATTGCCCTTCAGTACCGGCCCATAGGTTACCTGCGCTGTCTTTAAACAGTGTCCAAATGGTTTGGTCTGTTGTGATCGGTGTGAGTTCTTGCTGCTGATAGTCATATATTGCCAAGCCTTGTCGTTTGTCGCCAAGCAATAACGCGTTATCATCTAGGGGGATAATGGCTTGAATAAACCGGTCGCTTAGGTGTTGGACAAATTGCTTTAAATGCGGCTCGTAGACAAATAACCCCGATTTTTGATTTGGCCCAGACTGATATAGGCTCACCCATAACCTTCGCTGTTGGTCGGTAGACACGGTGGCCAAGTTGTTGTTGGGCAGGACACCTGCAAAAGACTCCAATTGGCCCTTGCCAATGTGATAACGATAGATGCCGCGATTATATACCGACAGTGCAAGCTCTCCTTGAGTTAGCTCAGTGATGGCGTTGGTATAACCCGGCAATTGGGTTTTTAAATGTACAGACATCCCTGAAGGGTCCAATTGATAGAGCTTATTGTTGGCGGCTATATAGTGGTGGTTATTAGCGCTGCTAAATAGAGCGCTAATAAGCATGTCGTGCTGAGCATCGCCGCTGAAGTGTTGAAAGCGCCTAGCTGAGGTCGTGATTTTGGCGAGGCCATGTTTCAATGTCGTCAACCACAAGGCACCGCTTTTGTCTTCATAGATGTCTGTGACAGACAACGATGAAAAGCTGTCCTGCCGACCAGCGTTTGGGTTGACTTCAACAAAGCGGTTTGTAGTGGCGTCAAATCGGCTCAAGCCGTTGTATAGTGAGCCTAACCATAACGTCCCTTGCGAGTCTTCGAATACTGCCTGAATATTGATTGAGCCGATCTTATTGCTGGCTTTTATCGGCACGTCAAAATGGTGGAGTTGGTTAGAGCCAGAGTCGATTCGAGTTACACCTTGCGTTCCTGCCAACCATATATTGTTGCTGCGATCTTGGAAAATCCCGGTAACTGTGCCCTTGCTGAGCTTTTCGGGCTGTTGTGTGGTCAAATTGATGGCACTATTGCTACTGGGGTCATAGCGAAACAGCCCTTGTCCGTGTACCACGAACCACAAGCGCCCAGTGTTGTCTTCATGTAAATTAACCACCCGCAGTTCGGTATCATCTGATTTTATGTGCAAGTTTGTATCGTAGCGTAATGCCCGCTTGGTTTGCGGGTTAAACAGCACAAGCCCTTTGTCGGTGCCGAGCCATAAGTTATCGTCCTTTGACAAACCGATTGCGAATATGTGCTCAGTACCAAACAACGCGTGACCAAAATGTTCGAAGGTCTGGCTGGTTTTATCAAAGTGATTGAGTCCGCCACCCCAGGTGGCTAGCCATAAAGCACCTTGGCTGTCTTCAACCAGATCAGTGAGCGTATTGTTTGATAGGCTATTTTGCTGCGTGTCGTGTTTAAACCTGCGTAAGCGCTGACCGTCAAAGCGTACTAAACCGGTTTCGGTTGCCAGCCATAGAAAACCGGCATCTCCTTGAACTATTTTCCGGACTATGCCAAATCGTTCTCCAGATACCTGTTCGATTGTGACAACCTTAGGGCCCGGGTCAATAAACTCGTTGGCATGTGAGAAAAAACCGATGTTTAAAAGCGTAATAAGCAATAGCCAATGACGTATCATTTCATTTCCAACTAAAGACAAGCTAACGATTCGGCATGACGTATCGGTGGTATTTTGATATCGAGCAAGCGAATAGTGTTAGCGCAAAAGACGAGACTTACCTGTGATGTTACTGAACTCAGTCGTGGTACTAAAACCGATATGTTCAAAAAGCCGAGGAGTATAACGTTTTCGAGGGACAGCTGCAAAAGTATGCCCGGCGGCAATTAATGAAACCGCCACCAATGCCGGTAACGGCTTGTCCGTGTGAAAATAGCTGTACTCTACGGCCCTTCCTTACGTGAAGCTCAGGATAGTTAGATAGGGTGAAAATTGGCAAAGTGCGGGGCCATTTAGATGGCCCCAAATAGCCTGTTTAGTGTCAATTAAACGGATTCTTCTGATTTTTTACGGCCAAACATGCCTTTGAACAAAGCGCCAAGACCTGCAATGATGAAGATCCAGAACTTTTTCAATGCCAGCAATGCCACTGCTAAAAAACCGGTTTTGGCGAGCACCTTTCCGGCAATTAGACCACCAATACCATAGGCTGCAACCTTGTCGATACCCGGTTGGTAGTCGCTGTAACGAGCGCCTTGGTTAAATTCTGTCATGGCTAAGACATCTGGAATGGCTTGCTTGACGTTGTCCAATTGCTCAATGTCAGCTAAAAAGCTCATTTCCAAGAAACCTTTACGCCCAAGCACCCTGACGTCATAGTTAAGACTGTTGGTTGGGGCATCGCCAAAGTTGTATTCTTGTGCCCAGTGAAGTTTGTGGGTATTGGCGTCATAATAAGGTGGTGAGGCCCAACCAATTAACTTGACGCTTTCATAGCCATTTTTGATGCGGTATCGATTAGAGGCTTTGGCATCTTCTTTGAGTGTATCGAGCAGTTCATCGTAATCGGTTTCTGCTGCATCTTCGTCTGATACGTAACCTTCATCTGAATAATTGATTGTGACGGCCCATTCGAGCGTGCCGCTTTCTGGCATGATCATACCAAGCACTTCTGAGGGTGGGTTACCCCAAATATCAACCAGTAAAGTACGGGCATCTTTGCTGTCTAAAAAGAAATAGCCTTCTGGTAAGTTGAGCGTTGCCTCGGCGCTAGGCAACGATATCTCACCATAGCGAGGTTGCAAAGACGCTCTAAGTTGCTCAATTCTTTGTGTTTCTGACAGTTGTGGCGTGGTGTCGCCGGGTGTTGAACTGGCGACAAATGAAGCCATAACCAGTGGGAGCGTGCAAACGCTGGTTACTAAAGACCGATAAAACATACTAAATTCCTTAATGTTTGCAGGGGTATAGAAGCGGCGTATTGTATAGTACAAAATCTGTTCAGTCTAGTGCGGTTTTTTGCGGGGCAAAGTGACAAATATGTGGCATTTTGCCCCATTTTAACTAAAACTATGCGTTGCGATTTAAGATTTTAACCAAAGAGAGGAAGGTTTTTTCAGATTGGAACAGTTCAAAAGGTACGTTGAGCACCTGTGCAATATCGATGGCGGATATAATACCGACAATGTCGGCATCATCTTCGTCACGGTCTACCACAATAACATAGGTTTCGCCTAAGCTCTTGAGCGTGTGTAATACATCGCCGATACGGGCATTTTTGACTGCGTCATAACACAAAGCGTGGGCACGAGATTTCGGCAGCATGACATCGCCTACGGTGATCTCTTCGCGTTTTACGCCCAATTCCTGCATCTTGACCATCACCTTACGGCTTTGCAGGTAGCGTAATGATACTATCCCTTGGTATACGCCTTCGTCGATGACAAACTGGAGGTTGACATGAGAGAGGTCCATGAGGTGCTTTGCTTCGTCTACCGGTACTGCTGGTGAAACATAAGACATCGGACGCAATCGAAAGTCTATCATTGCCGATGTCGCCGGGCTGTCGAGGTTAATGTTATTGTCCCAAGCGGGCATAGCAATGTGACTGAATTTGTCAGCGTTGATGTACTGAAGGTCATGATATTGGTTTAACATGAGCGGCCCCTTTTAATTTAGCCATGGAAGTGTTTTTAGCAAAGCAACTTACATGCCTGAAATGAGCGTTGATATTTGGATTTGTTCTTGCATAAATCTAGGAGATTGACTGATCATGTCAAGTAAAGAGGAAAATTGACTCTACCATGAAGATCACGCAAAAGTTGTATTTGTTTATTGTACTGACACTGATGCTGGTAATGCTGCCATACAGCATTATTGCCTATCAGCGCGAGGTGGCGCTGTTTAAAGCCGATATGCAAAAAGACGCGAGCTTACTGGGCAGAGCGCTTTTGCCGATTTTGGCCGATACATGGCAAACGATTGGTAAAGTTAAGGTTGATGAGGTGATAAGGCAGGTCAATGCCCACGAAGAAAAGTTCTCTGTCCGTTGGGTGTGGTTATTACCGCAAACCGATGAGCAATATCGGCCACTGGTCCCACTTGAGATGTTGGTGTCGTTAACCCAAGCCGAGCAGGTTTTGGCGGTCGAGCAGCGCGACACGTTGGTGACCTATGTTACCGTAAAGCCAGATAATCAGCCCCTTGGCGCCCTTGAGTTAGTCGAGTCGCTCGATGGTATCCGCGCCTATACCACCAACAGCATTTTGAATTTGTTTATTCTTTCAAGTTTTATGGTGTTTTCCGGCGCCTTGGTAATGGCTATCGCTGGGCACCTGCTGATCACCAGACGGATTAACCTGTTGATAGGTCATGCGCGAGATATTGCCCAAGAGCAATATGACAGACCACCGAATGTTGGCGCTATCGATGAGTTGGCCACCCTAGGGCAGGAACTTAGGCTGATGAGCGATAAGTTGCAGCAAAAACGAGAGCAGCTAATTGCTGAAAATCAGGCAAAGCTCGCAATTAAAGAGCAGTTACGCCATGCTGAAAGGTTGAAGATATTGGGGCAACTTGCCTCAGGTATTGCCCATGAGTTGGGCACGCCACTGAACGTTGTGCTCGGCAGAGCGAAGTTGATGACTGCCGCCGGTCAGCATAACGAGGCGGTCAAGTCCAATGCCGATATCATTCAAAAACAGGTGCTCAAAATGAGCAAAATGATCAATCAGCTGCTTAATTTTGCGCGGCGACAAACGCCCCATAAAAGGCGGGTTGTTTTAAACGAGCGCGTAGCCCACTTAGTCAAGTTGTTAAAACCAATTGCAGCCAAACAAGAGATTGAGCTGGTTGTGATAGACAAGGTGTCGGAACTGTCGATAAATGCCGACTGGCAGCAGCTTGAACAGGTATTGTCAAACCTCATCGTCAATGGCATTCAAGCGATGTCTAAGGCGGGAGAAATGACGGTGATTATCGACCAAAGAAGTGGTGAGGATGCAGAGCTATCAGATAAACCCTATGCGGTGATAGAGGTGTGCGACCAAGGCGCAGGCATACCGTGTGAGATCATGGCAGACATTTTTGACCCATTTTTTTCCACCAAAAAAGCAGGCGAGGGCACAGGACTGGGTTTGTCAATCGTCAAAGACATTATCGATGAACATGGCGGGTCGATAACGGTCAAAAGTGAGCCGCATCAAGGCGCCTGTTTTTCTCTTTATTTGCCAATGGAGTAAATGACCCATGATTGGACATATATTAGTGGTTGATGATGATCAGGACATGTGCGAAATGCTCCAAGCGGCGCTCAGTCTTGAAGGGCTTGAGGTAAAGTGGCAAACCTCATCGCCGAAGGCGCTCGAACTGTTTAAGCAAAATGAATTTGATGTGGTGCTCACCGATCTGAGAATGCCAAAATTAAGTGGCATTGAGCTGTGTGAGCGTATTGTGCAAATTCGCAGTGACGTGCCGGTGGTGGTTTTTACGGCGTTCGGCAGTATGGACACCGCAATTTCTGCGATTCGTGCTGGCGCTTATGACTTTGTCGCTAAACCGTTGGATCTGGATATTCTTAAGCTGGTGTTAAAGCGAGCGCTTGATCACCGTCAACTCAAAGGTCATATAAAACGCCTAAGCGAAACCATCGCCCAGCATCAAGGCTATGGTGAGCTACTCGGTGAAAGCCCTAAAATGCAAAAACTCGCGTCGTTATTGGCGCGCATGAGCAACACCGATACGTCGGTGTTGATCCAAGGAGAAAGTGGTACCGGCAAAGAGCTGGTGGCGCGTTCGTTACATCAGCATGGTGAACGCAGCAACGGTCCGTTTATCGCCGTCAACTGTGCGGCACTGCCTGAAGCGCTACTTGAAAGTGAGTTGTTTGGCCATGTTAAGGGCGCCTTTACCGATGCCAAAGGGCAGCGCAAAGGGCTGTTTTTAGAAGCCCAAGGCGGCACCTTGTTTCTAGATGAAATCGGCGATATGCCACTAAATTTACAACCGAAATTGCTAAGAGCGCTAGAAGAACGTCAAGTACGGCCGGTAGGCTCAAACCAGCCGATTGCGTTTGATGTGCGGATTGTCGCGGCAACCAACTGCGAGCTGGAATCGGCAATTGCCGAGGGCAGTTTTCGAGAAGATCTGTACTATCGCTTAAACGTACTTCAGGTAGAAGTACCACCGCTACGCACGCGCGGAACCGACATTTTGATGTTGGCCAATACCTTTGTTAAACAGTTTGCGGCAAAGGCTGGTAAAGAGGTCACTGGTTTGTCGCAGGCGGTGGCGAAAAAGCTGATGGAATATCACTGGCCGGGCAATGTTAGAGAACTGAAAAATGCCCTTGAACATGCGGTCGTACTGAGTGAATTTAGCGAGATCACCTTAGACGATTTGCCCATTCGGTTAAAAAACGCCGAGCAAGATAATACCGCACAGCGCTTTTTCGACTCAGACCAATTGATCACCATGGCGGCACTGGAAAAACAATACATTCTACACGTTCTGTCTGTGGTCGATAACAACAGAACAGCTGCCGCCAAAGTGTTGGGACTCGACAGAAAAACACTGTATCGTAAACTGCAAATGTTTGAAGAAGAAGTGGGCTTGTAGCGGGGCAATATGCCCCGATGGGACTAAATGCCTCAGGTTAAATTATTGTAACGTTTCTTGGTAACCAATCTTTAGTGGTTGATTAACATATGTTTTTTGGCCGCTGCGTCTTTGGCGCATTCGTTGCACAGGTGACTTTTTAACAAGTTAACAAGATGCAGCCTATGTTTACCATTCCAACGATGCCAAAAAATGAAGCTTTACCTGCCATTCCAAGTGGCGCTCCGGTACTTTATTATGAGCCACCGGAAAAGGGGGTAAACTACTGGACGAGTGATGATCTGTTTAGCGACGCTGAACTCAAAGCCATCAGTAATCGTGGCTTCAACCAAACCAAATGGCATCTGGGTTTGCCTCACCGCCCTGAGAAATGGCCGGGGATGCGTGCGAATAAAGCGCTGAAGAAAAACGAGCTTGAGCGTCTTGAGCAGTGGGTGATGGCGCAAACCGGCGCAAAGCGTTTATGGCATGTTCAACCAGCAGGGGGCAATGCTAAAGCCAAAGTGGATACCAATGTGATCCAACTGGTTGGCAAAAGCGAATCAGGCCCACTGCCACATACCGACAGCAGAAGCCTGTGCCGCTATGCTGCGGTGATCTACCTAAGCCCAGATCCTAAACCCGGCTGTGGCACCTCTTTTTATCGTTTGCGCTATCCTAATGGCGCCGCCGGTGGCAATATTGTGACTGGCTCTGCCAATACCTTGGTAGACGCACTGAATATGCGAAAATTACCACCTCAAGCCTGGTATGAAGAAATGCAGGTAGAAAACAAACTCGGTCGTGTTTTATTGTATAAATCCAATATGGTGCACAGCGCCACCGGCTACTTTGGCGATGAAAAGCGCGACAAGCGCATGACCGCCTTGTTCTTTTGGATGGCCGAATAGCCATCCAACCTTTAAGCCTTATGTTCGACGTTTATCATTTTTTTTCAAAAATACCTTAGGCACCTGGGGCAGCATGGCCCATTCGGCAATTTTGTTGTAACTCGCAGCGATATCTTGGCATACACCCATAGCGTATTTTGTGCCGTTGACCGTTTTATGTAAGGTCGATTCTTTATCGCTAAGCTCATCTAACAATCTTTTAACTATACGGGGGCCTGCCGAGCGTTTCACCTCATCTGGATCTGTTGTGTCTTCAAGTTTTTTTATTGCCGAGGCGGCGTTTTCAATCAGCTCGGTATCTTCACCATTGCCTTTGGCCGCAGCAATCGTCGCTAAAGCATCTAGGTTGCCTTGTAGGTCTATGGCGCAGTCTTTAAAGTCAAAGTTGGTTGAATTATCTTTAATTATGCCGTGATCGCCAACCTGAACGCTTCTAGCATGAATATTGTAAATCGTTTGAGTTTGCGTTAAATCAATCTCTTTGTGGTTTTCATCATCATAATAAGGGCGTTTTGCGGTCACATGGTTGGTGATTTTCTTATCCGTTAACCAAAGCGTATCATCGATGTTGCCATGAGCCTCAATGCGATAAAGCCTTTGTGGCTCATCACTTTTATAGCTGTCAAAAATATCATCCATGGTTTGGCGCAAGGCACTGATAAAATAGGTTTTGTTTTTGCCCTTTACCGCAATGCTTATGCTGCGATCATCTTCTTTAACCAATGCGGTTGCCTCTGCGCCACATTGCAGCAATACACCATAACGCCAAACCAATTCTGTATTGTGCTGTTTTTTGATCAATTGACTATGGCGCACGATAAAACGCGATATGGTATGTGGCGGTAAGGGCTGTTCTGCCTGATATTTAAGCATCAGCGCTTCACCGACTTCAAAACTCGGCAGCCTATCTGGCCTGTCTTCAGGCAGTAGGTGGGGCACGATCAGGCTTTTTTCTTCACAATCATTGGTTTCATACGCCAGCTCATAGTGTTTCATCAGGCTAAACAAAAAGTAATACTGCTTCGCCGGATAGCGACTTTTGAGCGTTGGCTCGCTAAAAACTTGTGCCAAATCGGTCATACGAATTCGACAGTTCTTGCGGTTGTCTGCGACCCAATTGACAATGGTGTAAATGCCTTGGCTTATCCACTCGGGGTTTAATACCAAAGTATCAAACTGTGCAAGCTCTTTGTACCATAGGCTTACCCCGAGGGCATTTAGTGCGGCAAGTAGTATTTCGGGGTCTTTGGCCTGATGCTTTTGTGCTATCGATTCAAAATCGGCCTTGCTGATCAGCTCTTTGCCTTGCTTGTTGCGATCAAACAAGTCTTCAAGGTCGGATTTAACCTGATAGTAGGTTTTGGGGATCTCCTGCTTGTTCCAAGACAAATTGTTGCTGATGTAGTCGGCGACCACCTCTCTGAATGTTTGCAGTTTTTTCTTGTCTTGTTTTATCGAGAGATAATGTACGCTGTGGATTTGATACTTATCTTTTAAGTTGTTGATTGGCAGTTGTATTTTATGTTTGTCTTTTTCGTTGACTAAAATGATGGCGCTTGAATCACCACCGTAGTTTTGCATGTGGTCAAGCCAGTATTCGATGCGGTTTCTATCTTCTGTGCGGCCATCGTAAACCAAAATGTATAAACAGCGCTCTGACAAAAAAAATTGATGTACCGCATGGGTTACTGTATGCCCGGCAAAATCCCAAATTCGCACCTTAATATCGTTATCTATTAGCCAAGTGGTGGTATCGACTCCGGCTGTACTTTCATTTTCTTCGGTCAGCGGGGCATTTATATCTTTTAATTTGCGGGCAAGGCAGGTTTTGCCAGCGCCTTTTTCACCTAAAATAATTACTCGAGACTCATTGAGCCTTTGTGCACCTTGTTCAGCCATGCTTTCAAGATAATGACCCACAGCTGCTGCGCCTTGTGCTTTGATTTCCTCGGGTACATTAATACGTCTTTCCAGCTCTTCAATATCAAGCTGCAAGCCACTATCGTATATTGATTGATAGAGTTTGCCCCAATACTCACAATCTGCCTCTTTCATGGCTGCTTGAAAGTTTTGCCAAATAGTAGGGTCGCATTGAACCGCACAGTGACTGTTATTTGATGATTGAAAATCTTCTAGTTCTTTTAATATCGAAGGCATTAAATCTTTTATGGTCAATGCGGCTCTGGCGGCTCTGGCGGCGTAGGCGGCGTAGGCGGCGGCTTCGGCGTTGTTGTAGGCGTTCTCGTAGGCGTAGGCGGCGGCTTCAGCGTAGGCGGCGGCGTTGGCGGCGGCTTTGGCGTAGGCGGCGGCTTCGGCGTTGGCGGCGGCTTCAGCGTAGGCGGCGGCTTCGGCGTAGGCGTAGGCGGCGGCTCTGCTGGCTCTGAAGACACTGTAGTCTGTGGGTCTGGAGATTTGGGTGGTAGTGTAAAATGCTAAATCTAATGCGTTAAAAATAGCATAGATATGTTGTTGGCGCTCCTCCTCAAGCCAAAAGTTTGCATGACCATTTTCATAGATATAAGGTAAAGCCCTTACTGCGCAGCGCCATGCAAATTCTATTTGTTGCTTTACTGAAAGTTGATTTATTCCTGCTTCTATTTTTTCTTTAAAAGAACGTCCTTCAGTCATTTTGCCCACTTGTTATTGTTGAGGCACGGGCAAGCTTTTACTTATTCGCTCAGCCCTGCGCTTTTCGGTCCATGTGAGTATAGAACAGATAGTTTTATTAGGGCCAATTAAATTTTGCTACCTACTTTTTCCAACCAAAGTTTTACTTCATCGCTCAAGCGCTTATCACCGGCGGCAAGCTCAAGATACTTTTTGGCTTCGCTAAGCTTGTTTTGGTGATAGTAGGCTTGGGCCAAATAGAGTTGGGCCTGATGAGGGTTATTGCGCTTTACTTCAATGGCTTGTTGTAACACTTCAACGGCGAGGCTTAGCTGTTTTGCCGCGAGCAAATTCTTACCACGATTGATTAAATACTCGGATTTTTCTTTGTTAGCCCAAGCCTGTTGGTAGTGCTCGGCCGCCAGCTTATGATTGCCTAATTTTTCCTGACAATATCCAAGAGCCGCCCAATAGTCATCATTGTCTGTCAACTTAAATTCATCGGCGTACCCGGTCATTAGCTCAAGGCAGCGCTTAGGTTTATTTTGGTCGGCGTTGGCGCGGGCGTATAGGTAAAACATCTTAGGGGTAATGGTTTTGTCTTTGAGCTTTGGCTCAAATAACGCAATGGTTTTTTGCGACTGAAAACTTTTTAGGTAAAGGTAGGCTAAAAGCGCGGTGTTTTCTTCGTTGCTTGGGTCTTGTTGATAAAGCTGCTGTGCATACTCGGCAGCATGACGGTAGTCAGCAAGAGAATGATAGGCGTAGATAATAAACCGATAGCCCTCAAGGCCCTTACCGCCAAGTTCAATCGCTTTTTTAGCAGGGTAGATGACGTTGCCGTATCGGCCGAGTTCAAAGTAAGCAGCGGCTATGCGCACGTAGGCTTGTGCGTCTGCCTGATTGGTGTAGCGCATCCATTTATTATACCAATCAATGGCTTGTAGGTATTGCTTGCTCATCATTGTCAACTGGGCCAACAACTGAAGCACTTCACCGTGCTCTTTGTAGTTAAGCACTTCTTTTTCAACGGCAGCTTCGAGGTATTGATGGGCCTTGAACTCTTGGCCATCGACTGTGGCGTATAGATTGCCGATGAATTTATTAATGAAGGCTTTATCGTAGTCAGTTTGTGGATTTGTTGCCAGTAATAAGTCAACAGCAGCTAAAGAGTTGCCTGACTCAAACAGGGTGAAGGCATCTGTCACCGCGCGCCCGACAGGGCTGGTTGGGAGTTCAATTCGCTGGTTTTGTCGTAAGCGAATTTCATCTTTAGATAAGGCAAAGGCTGCTTGGGAGCTGATAGATAAGGGCAAACAAAGGCTTAACAGCAATAAACCACGACTGAGTGTCATACAAATCTCCTAAAAACGATATCCTTCAAAGAGGTGATGGCAGCGAGTCTATAGTATTGCGATATTGTCAGTCAATCGGTAAGTCGCTATGCCACTTGTTTGTCTGCGTTAGCTGGGCTAGTATTGCCTGCTTTGTCACATTAGTCGATTGTAATTAACGGAATTCACATGTTCAGACTCAAAACCCTTATCGCTTTATGCTCTGTGTCATTATTTGCCGGTTGCGCCTCTCAAGCCAATAAATCCTATACCGAAGGCTATCGTACCGGTGATTACAATAAGATGGACTCTGCCGTTAATCGCGGTGCTAATGTGAATACCGTCGAAGACAACCTTCATGCCTTAGTGGTTGCGATTAAAGACAACAAGCCCGAGATGGTCAAGTTCTTGTTGTCTAAAGGAGCCAACCCAAATTATGCCACCGAGGCACACCTTTATCCGATACACCATGCGGTTAACATTAATAGCGTTGAAATCGTGCGAGCATTGATTGATGCCGGCGCTGACGTCAATCTTGAGAGTGATGATTTTACCCGAGCGCTTTATATTGCAGTGGCCAAAAAGGCGGATTTACAAATTGTTAAGATGTTGCTCGATGCCGGTGCAAAACTGCAAATGAACCCGGCCAATAAAGACGTTTTAATGAATGGTCTATCCTTGGCGGTATTTGAAAAGCAGTACGATTACGCTCAGCTGCTCATCGACAGCGGCGCAGAACAGGAGTTTGTGTTTGATTTACAAGCTCACTTGACGCCGTTGGCATGGGCCATCACCACAGAAGATAGCAAGATGGCCAATATACTGCTGCAAGGTGAAATACATCAAGTGAACCAAACCAGCTATGACGGTTTGAGTTTATTGCATTTGGCGGTTGAAAAAAACCAACCTGACGTCGTTGCAAAACTGATTGCCAAAGGCGCAGATTGCCATCAAGTTGGCTATGCCAAAACCCACACCCCTTATCAAATCGCCAAGCGTAACAAACTGGACGCCATTTTACTGGAAATGGAAAAGTGCGCGATTCAGAAATAGGCATGACTCTCGTGCTTTTAGGGGGAAATTAGATATTTTTAACTAAAAATTGACTTTACAATCAGGTAAAAGCTTTAACAAAATAGACACCATTGTAACTCGTAAAAGTCTTTATAAAACAACGTTATATTGATTTCATGCTTGAACTAAAACGTCATGTATCGCTTTGTATCTTGCCGTTTCTTTGCATTACTCTGTCGTTTAATTGATAACATTCAACTTTGTTCTCATTTTATTCTTACCTCACTTACTGATTGCGCTCTTTAAACGATATGCCTTTATCAGCTGGCGCCGTCAAAAGTAAAACATTATTTAACAAAAACAATGAAGTGAAGGTAACTAAAATGAAAAAACTACTTGTATCCGCTGCCGTAGGCGCAGCATTTTTAGCCTCAACTGCCGCTCAAGCTGTGCCATGGTGCTACAAAGGCACTATCGTTCAAATTGCAGATGTTAGCTGGAGCGAAGCGCAGATCAACGCCAATTTCACCGGTACTGTGCCAGCAGGCGTACTCGACCCTGAGGTGTATATCACTGCAACTGCGACTAACAACTATGCCAGCACCTTTACCGGTGGCGGTGGTGGCTTTGGTGGTTATAGCGTGCCAAACTCAGGCCAAGTTCGTGTTATTCCTTATGCGCCATATACTTACACCAACATGGTTGGACCGGGTTATTACTTCACCAGCCAAGGCGTTAAATTTAAAATGGAAAAATGCTACACCATCGCCCCGATGACCGAGCATTTGGAAGTTGCCGATTTGGTCTTTGACGAAGGCAATGGCGATGGCGGCGGTATCGTGGTTAAGCCACTGAGCGGTCTTGACCTGCTGAAAGACTACTGGAACACCGATACGCTAAAAGATCCGCAGCGTTAATCGTTAGATTTTAATGTTGTTCTTGTGCACCGCCCGTTAAAAGGCGGTGTTTTTATGTATAGGGACATACAGTATGACTAGGTAGTTGGGAACATTCCTAGTCGATGTATAGGGATATACAGTGCACTGGTTTTGCTCCCGGCAAAACTCAGCATTTCCTCCGTCCATGGAGGTCATGACTAGGTAGTTGGGAACATTTCTAGTCGATGTATAGGGATACGATGTTAGTGGCTGGCCTCAGCTCGTTCAGGAAAGAGGTCAATCGACTGAATGTTGTGTTTTGGGTCTTCACCTTTGCCGATTGCAAAGCATTGAGCGCCATTGTTTTTAACTAAGGCTACGATATTACAATCGAGCTTACCGCTGCTCACCATCTGATCGAGTATCGTAATAATCTCCTCAAGTGGCATACCTTTACGATATGGTCTGTCTTGCACAAGTGCCTGAAATACATCGGCTACGGCGATAATTCTCGCCTCAGTATTGAGTTGCTGTTCACTGGGATGAAATGGATAGCCGACGCCGTTAATGCCTTCATGGTGATAGGCTGACCATAGCGCGACTTCTTCTAGCCCTGTGATATGACGCAATATTTCATAGGTTTCGTAGCTATGTTGGTCCATAATTGATCGCTCAACCTCATCGAGTGGGGCTTTTTTCTCTAAAATGTAGTCTGGTGTGTGTAGTTTACCTAGGTCGTGCAGCAACCCGGCTATCTCCACTTTGTCACATTGCTCCTGCGATAACCCATACATGTGAGCGATATATTTGGCTAAGTCGGCGACTCTTACCGAGTGCCGTGCTGTAAAAGGGCTTTTCTGATCGACCACATAAGACAAGATCAACGATAACTGCTTAAGCTGGGCAAGGCTTAGGTATTCGTTACTCTTTATATTGCCCATGTCCCATGTATAGCGAGTAATATGGCGGTCTTCTAGCGCTATCCAAAAGGCTTCCGACTTTTCTATTTCAAGAAAGGCGTCGATAAAAATGGGGTTAAAATAACTGCCTTTATATTGTGCGATAGATTTCACTATCTCTTTTCTCGCTAACAGAATATCGCTTTCGTAGTGACTTGAAGACAGAATATCAATGCGGTCGGCAAGAAAAATCAGGTTTGCCATGTTAGCTTCATAGGGGCTGATATCTTCAGCTGATAAAGCATCCCAGTGGGTATGGTGATGATAAATTGGTGTGGCAAATTGAGACAGGGGAGAGAAGTCTTTCAATAAACGATAGCCAATTTCACAATGAATATGGGCTTCATTCCAATCGAAGTGATTGACAAGGTTTGAGTGCATTTGTTCGGTCGATACGCCACAGTCATGCAATAGTCCAAGCTCAAATAAATATTGCAGGTCGCGCTCACTAAAACCGAGTTGTCGTCCGAGCTGGCTGGCAATAAAGCCGACTCTTTTACCATGATTGGTATCGTTCATGCCAACTAAAGAAACAGCGGTTTCAATGGCAATTATCATTTGGCGAAGGTCAATCTGTAACAAAGACGACGTTGTCATCATTCAGGCTTCAAAATTAAAGGGCACAAAATAAGAGCGTAGTACAGAATTGGTATCAATTCAAAACACAAAGCCGGGCTGACGATTGTTGGCGTGTAATGGCCTGTAATGTTTTTCATTGCTGTAACGCACTAGTCTTTGGTTATTCGAAGTTGTAGCCGTACTCGGCTTCGAACAACATCTAGCAAACAATGAAGAAGGAATGAAAAAATGTCTCAATCACAAGCTTACTTACTCAAACTCAGTTTCAGCACCGAAAATGAAGGTGGCGGCTCTATGACTTTGGACGTTGTTGTCAATCCACAAGATGGCAGCTTAAGCGGTTCGGCCGATGGTCATATTCTTGAAGGCACAGAGTTTTCACCTAACTTTAACGCCCATGTTGCAGGGCACATGCACAGCACTGGCCTTGGTAATGTCACCAAGGTAGGTGCGGTTAGCGGTCAGGCTGCGGTTTCGTTTCCACCCCCGGCAATTGGCACCTATCTGGCACCAATGACCGCGAGCTTTGCCGTAGACAACGAATTTAATGGCACTGGGGCTTTCTCTGTCGGTAAAGACACCTACCAGTGCAAGGTGTGTCTTGCCTAAGGTTGGTATGTCTTTGCGGGTGAAGCTAAAGGTGCTGTTGTTGTCAGCACCTTAAGTTTCACCCTCTTTTATAACGCCACCGTATGGCTAGTATGAAAAGCGTTAGTAATATCAAAGCGCCTATTGATTGAAGCGCTGCAATGAGTTTTATCGGTAGAGCGATGGTAATATTGAACTGTGTCTTAAGAGCAAGGGTTTCTTTTACATTCCAGATTGAAAGGATTTTTCCGATTCTGTATCTTTAAAGTGGTTAAAAGAGGGAAGTGTGATTTGCCATCGACAACGATGAGTTCATCTTGGGTTATTTCGACAAATTGGCAAGAGTCGTCATCGCCTTCTTCTAGGGACAAGCGCATCAGTTTACAACTACATACAAGGTCTCTGGTCATAGGTTTGAGCTTCCATCTGTATAGAGAATTGGCGATGAGGTGGCATAATAGGGCGTTAAGAATAGAACCAAAAGTAAAGTCCCTATGGACTTAACGGGTAAAATTCAAATGACTTGTAGAAGCTAAGCGTTTTAGCTATGGTGGCAAAAATTCTCTAAAGGATTATGGTTTGAAACGTCGTCTAATTTCTCTCGCGTCGATTTTATTGTTTTCGTTTAATGTGTGTGCAGGTAATGAGCAACCAGTAACTGAAGCGAATAGAATCGATCAACCTCATTTATCCGCCTCAATGGCGCGTATGATTAACATTACCTCTAGGCTCCACTATTATAAATTCAATGCTGATAAAGCGTTTGCTCAACAGGCGTTGACTTCGGTATTGGATAACATTGATAAAAACAACTTTTATTTTACCCGTGACGACTTAGCGTCATTTGCCGCCTATCAAAATCAAATGATACCCCTGATGGTAAGCCGTGAGCTTAGAGTGGCAGATCACCTCTTTAATGATGCGATTGGCATTGTTGTGCGAAGGCTGGAACTGGCTATGATGCAAATTCCTGTAGCTGTCAGAACGCCAGTCATCACTAAGGGAAGTGTCTTTTTAACCAATAGAGCACAATCTGAGGAAGCGTTGGCGCAATTTTGGTTGAAACGCTTAAAGCACGAAGCCGCTTTATTGCGCTTGGCCGGGGTAACAGATAAACAGTTACCACAGGTCTTAACTCAGCGCTACAAAGCATTAATAGACGTTTGGCGAAGCCTCAATGGTGAGCAGAAGTTTAATATGCTGGCCGATGGTATTTTGGCGGCTCATGATCCGAGAACCACTTATCTCACGGGTACTGAACTGAAATCCAGTCGCAAAGTATTTAGCGGTGTCTATCAAGGCGCCGGTATCAGTGCTGCATTGATAGAAGGTAATGCTAGCGTCGGATATATTGCCTTTGAGGCAAGGCACTTAGACATACAAGTTGCAGATGTCATTTTGGCAGTTCAATCAGGGAAAGATTGGCTTTATCCCTACGCGGGGAATATTGAGTCTGTGTCTGAGCTGTTGAGGCTTGAGCACGCGAAGGAGATCAAAGTAAAATTACTTAGATTTGATGCAGGTGCCGAAGCGGTAATAGAAATGAGTTTGCCTCGAATACAGCGAAAAAAAAATGAAATAAGGACACGCTTTATTGGCGCAGATGGCAAAACGGCGCAGCTTAGCTTCGATAGTTTTTACAATGGTCTGTCTAAAGAATTAACAGAAAGACTGCTCATTTTAAAAAAAGCGGGTATTAACCGTGTTGTGATTGATCTGCGCGGAAATGGTGGCGGCTCTTTAATGGAAGCCCTTTTAGTTTCAGGTTTGTTTATTGATAAGGGAGCTGTCATGCAACTGCTTTTTGCCGGAGGTAAAAAGGATATAAAAGAGGATACGGACGGAGCGGCCTATTTTTCAGGGAGCCTCGTTTTGATGGTTGATGGCGTTTCAGCCGGGGCAACTGAGATCTTTGCCGCTGCGGTTCAAGATTATGGTGTTGGTTTGGTGGTCGGAGAAAGAACCTATGGTATGGGGGTCGTCGCACAACATAGAGATCTTGCTAGAATATATGATTTGTTTGAACAACCGTTAGGTTCGATGCGATTTACCATCGGTGAATATTTCCGGCTTGATGGCAGTGGCTATCATGGCATTGGTGTGACGCCAGATGTGGTGGTCAATTGGCAGTTTGCCTATGAATATACAACGGCTTTTGTTGGACGCGATCCCGTTGCGTTAGATATAAAAGCAACGGCTTTTAAGCCGCGTCATGACCTTGCACCTCTTATTAAGCAATTGCGTAAAATCGATAGCAAGCTGAGTGATGATGAAAGGGTTGCGCTCTATGCCGAAAAGCTTGAGGGTTTTTAAAAAGGCGTTTTAAGGGATATCAGGGCGTTAGTGAAAGTCTCGCGACTTAGCGCTAAAGCCTTCAAGTAGATGGGTCAGATCGGTGAGCTTGCCGCCAATGACATGAATAACCTCGTCTTTTTTTTCGATGATACCGCTGACTTGTAAGATCTTAGCGGTTAAAAACGGCTGCTTTTGCGCTCGGGTGGTGCCTTGCCAAAGTACCACGTTGATGTTGCCGGTATCATCTTCTAAGGTGACAAAGGTGACGCCCGATGCCGTGCCGGGGCTTTGTTTGCCGGTGACGACACCAATCACGGTGACCACGGATTTGTGGCGACAGGCACTTAGTTCGCTGGCTTTGACATGATGTTGTAGCCTTTGTTGCTCAGCCAAAATGCTGATGGGATGGCGCTTGAGGGTCAAACTGGTGGATTGGTGATCTTCAATTAAATCTTCAATTTCACTGGGCTTTAGCGACAAATGCTCTTGTGCTGGCTCCAGCTCGGCAAAAAGCGGCAAGGTATGCTCTGTGGTCATCATTTGCCAGCGGGTTTCAAAGCGGTTTCCGGCCAGTTCGGCAAGGGCGTCACTGCTGGCAAGCGCCGCCAGATCAGGGCGTGTCAGCCCAGACTGCTGCACTTGTTTTAACTGGCTAAAGCCGTCTTTCGGCCGTCGTGCCATGAGCCGTTCAATGCCTTGGCTCGATAAGCCTTTGACCAGCCTAAATCCCAGGCGAATGGCGTAACCGCCGTGACTATCATTGTCACGGTTATTGGGCTGGGTTTGCCGCACTAAAGTATGATCGTTTTGACTGTGGTTGATGGCAATGGGCAAAACCTCGATGTTGTGCCGCCTAGCATCTTGGATCAGCTGGGAGGGGGAGTAAAAGCCCATAGGTAAGCTATTGAGTAAGGCGCAATAAAATGCCGCCGGATAGTAATATTTTAGCCATGCCGAAACATAGGCCAATAGCGCAAAACTGGCGGAGTGAGATTCAGGAAAGCCATATTCGCCAAAACCACAGATCTGTTTGAAAATACGCTCGGCATAATCGGCTGAGTAGCCTCGGGTGGTCATCCCTTCGATGAGTTTGTGGCGAAATACCGTCATTTCGCCGGTTTTTTTCCAGCTGGCCATGGCACGGCGTAACTGGTCGGCTTCGCCACCGCTAAACCCGGCAGCGACCATGGCCAGTTTAATCACCTGCTCTTGAAATATCGGTACTCCGAGAGTGCGTTCAAGCACCGACTTGACTTCATTTGACGGGTATTCAATGGCTTCAAGGCCATCGCGTCTGCGCAAGTATGGGTGCACCATATCCCCTTGGATGGGGCCGGGGCGCACAATGGCAATTTGGATAACTAGGTCATAATAATTACGCGGCTTAAGCCTTGGCAACATGCTCATCTGCGCCCGTGATTCAATTTGAAACACCCCAACACTGTCGGCCTTTTGTAACATGCCATACACCTTGGGGTCATCGCCGGTCGCGCCAATAGAAGCCATGCATAGATGATGCTGCCAGTGTTGTGCTATCAAGCCAAAGGCTTTGCGGATAGCGCTTAACATCCCCAGTGCCAACACATCGACTTTCAGCAGCTTTAAGGTTTCTATGTCGTCTTTGTCCCATTGAATAACGGTTCTGTCTTTCATCGTTGCGTTTTCAATAGGCACTAGTTCATGTAATGGGCCTTTGGCGATGACAAAGCCGCCAACATGTTGCGATAGGTGGCGCGGAAATCCGATGATTTGTTCAACCAAGGCGATAAACCAGCGAGACAGCGGCGCTTGTGGGTCAAGCCCGAGCAGGGTTATCTGCTCTTGCCAGCGCTGCTGTTTGTCACGGCGGTTAATGTTTTTGATGAAAAAATCCAACTGAGTTGGCGCAAAACCTAAGGCTTTGCCGACCTCACGCACCGCGCCTTTAAACTTAAAGCTGTGTACGGTGGCGGCGATGGCCGCACGGTGTCGGCCATATTTTTGATAGATGTATTGGATCACTTCCTCGCGCCTTTCATGCTCAAAGTCTACGTCGATATCCGGCGGCTCATTGCGCTCTTTGGAAATAAAGCGCTCAAACAGTAAATCGACCTTGGTTGGGTTGACGGCGGTGATCTCAAGGCAGTAACACACCACTGAATTGGCTGCCGAGCCGCGCCCTTGGTACAAAATGTGTTGCGACTTGGCAAAACGCACCAAGTCGGCAATGGTCAAAAAGAAGTATTCATATTGCTGCTCAAATATCAGTGCCAGCTCTTTGTCGATAAGTTCACTGACACTGCTCGGCACGCCATCTTTAAAGCGCTGAGCCTTACCCAGCTCAACCAAGTGCTTGAGGTAGCTTTGTGCACTGTAACCTTGTGGCACCACCTCGGCCGGATATTCATAGCTCAACTGCGACAGGCAAAAATGGCATTGATTGGCCACTTCAAGGGTTTGTTCTAGTTGAGCTTTAGGATAAAGCTTGGCCAGCTTCTCTCGCGGCCTTAAATAGCGCTCGGAATTACTGTAAAGGGCAAAACCGGCACTTTGTACTGTGGTGCCTAAGCGGATAGCGGTCAATATGTCCTGTAACGGTTGGCGATTTTGCTCATGCATATGAACATCTGAGCTGCAAAGGGTGGAAAAATTCAGTTTATCGGCCAGCTTGTGACAACAGGCCAAATGTTGTTGAGCGTCATGCGCCAACAGGCGTTCACAGGCAAGCCACATTGGCACATTAAGGTGGCTTTTAAGCCAGCGCCCGGTTTGACTGTCTTGGCGGTATTGGCCTGTGGGAAACCACAGTAACAGGCAGTGTTTGAGCGGGATTAAGTCATTGCTAAAGAGCTGATAATGGCCTTTATCGCAACGCCTTCGGGCTTCGGTGATCAGCGTACACAGCTCGGCGTAAGCTTGGCGGCTAGGGCATAACAGTACAATTTTGAACTGTTCATTGACGCTAAACTCTGCGCCGACAATCAGTTTAAGCTTGAGCTTGTGACGTTTTATTGCGCTGTAGGCTCTGACAACACCGGCAACCGAACATTCATCGGTAATGGCTAGGGCGTGGTAGTTGAGCGCAGCGGCTTGTATCACCAGCTCCTCTGGGTGTGAAGCGCCGCGCAAAAAGCTAAAGTTGCTGACACAATGTAGTTCGGCATAGCCTGTGAGGTCGCTTCGCGCATTCATCAGCAAAAATATCCTTGTAAAAACCAGCTGCCGCCCGGTTCGTTATAGAGCCAACAGATAGCACCGTGAGGATCGCGGGCGATAAAGTAGTCACGATAAACGGCATTATCACTCCACCATGCACTGCGAATACGCTCAGGCCCATGTAGCAACTGGTATTTTTGCGTCACCGGCTTGGCTTCTGGCAGTAAAATTAACGGCCGTGGGCCGGGTAGTGGTTGTGGCTCTGGCATTTGTGGTTTTAGCTCCGAGGTGTAGTCAAAGGCAAATTCAGGGCGGTGATCGGCTTGTAATGTCATGGCGCAAATATGGGCTTTACCCACTTTGGCCTGTAACCGACTGATCAGTTGATTGTTGCTCATTTTGCTGTTGCTGCTGGTGAGCAATTCAGTGTTGTGGCATTGTTTATCGAGCATTTGGCCGCTGCTGATGGTAAGTCCGACGACCGGCGCAGCAAGATTAAGCCGCTCTACCTTTAAGCCGATAAGGGTCATCCATTGGTCAAAACGATATTCGCCACCACTGCTGCCGATGATAATAGAGGTGTCGGGATGCAGCTGCTTATCGCGGTGGTGCAATGTCAGTGTCAGCTCGGCTATCTCTTGATCGCGCTTTTGTAAAAACAACGACATGTGTTTCACCATGCGTTTGAGCGGAAACAGTAAAACTTGCGCTTGTGCGACCTCATGAAACAACTCAAGGTATTGGCTGTAATGCTCAGGCGGTTGATAAAAAACCACGGGGCGTTGTTGTTTGCGCTTAATGGCCTCTATCGTGCTTAATACTTCAAGGCCGAAACGCTTGCCAAGGGATCTGCGGTCAATTGCCAAAAGCTGGCCTAAGGTCTTTATACCAATGCGGTGGAGCTGTTCGACATGTGTGGCGGCTAAAGGCAGTTGTTCGACCAAAAGGCATTCAAGCTGCCGTGAAACCTCGTTTGGGTCATGACTTAAAGGACATTGGCCACTTTTGGCTAACAGCTGAGCGGCATCAATGTTATGTGCCAGTGCTGCGCTAAAGGTTACCTGTTGCTGGATTAATACCGAGACCACTTGCTGCCAGTAATGCTCAAAGCTGCCATAGAGGCTAAGCATGTTGCTCACTTTAAGGGCAAGGCCCTTTGGTGGACAGATCACTATGTCGGCAATATGTTGATAGAGCCACTGAGCCAGCTCCTTTAGTCGGGTTTCGTCAATGTGGGGTTGATAGGCAACCAAACTCAAATCGGCGCATAATGAAGCGGCTGTGGCCATGCCCATGTTAAGCCGTATGCCTTGCTCAAAGGCACTTTGGTTGAGTTGGCAGACTTGGTTTTGTTTGGGATCAAGTACGATTAAAGGAGTCTGGTGGCTATCATCGTTCTGTTCAGCCGTTTTTTGCGCCTGTATGGCATCAAGCTGAAGGCTAGGAAAATGCAAATACAGCCAAGTGAGCATCAGCGCTCTCCTTTGGCTTTAAACGCCTTCACTTTTGCCAGTTGCGTGACTTTGCGTTTTTGCGTCAGCTGAGGCCAGGTTTGTGTCATATCTAGGGCAAAAGGCATGACCGGGTAGCCACCGACACGTTTGGTAATATCGACTTTCAGGCCATATTCATCGCTATTAAGGCGCATACGCATACTAACGGGCAAAGATTGGCTGATTGCACTTGGCGGGCGGAGGACAACATTTAAACTGCTGCCTTCTTTGGCAGCGAGCTGCAAGCGTTTTGCCTGCGAAGGCGACAACTCATCACACCATAATATGACTGCGCAGCAACAACCGCTACGCAGGCTTTGCTCTGCCACCCAAAATGCTTGCTCTTGAGTCAAGTCTCGGGCGATTAGGGTTTGTGACAAAGGTATATCGGCAGCACTTAATGCTTGGCCGTTCAGTCTACCGGGAGGGTTAACCCATAAATACAACCTTTGACTGTGGGTCTCATGGTGTGCCATTGCTTTTAGCGCTGGCAATAACAGACGCACTTCGCCAATGCCTAAGCGACTGCTTTGTAGCTCGATGACACCTTTATCCGGCCAGCCGCCATCTAGCTTGGCATCAAGCAACGCATAGCCGGAGCTCAGCTGGTGCTCGCCACTATGTTCCGCGTCGGTTGCGCGCCATAGCAAATGGTTCGTTTGTAATGCTTGTATAATCGAAGACATAATAACACCTGTATATAACAACAGTATATTGTCTGTTTCGGTGAAAACACAAGAGACAAAATAAAATTTTGCCGTCAAAAAAAGTCAAAGGTCAGACGCTTGGGTGTAAAACCTCGGGTTAGGCATTGCTGAAAAAAGTGGTTTTCGCGATTGGCTTGTAAATTGCTTAGGTTTAGTCCAGTAATAACCTGGTGTCTGACCCCTTGATTTAAAAGTGTGGAGGCTGTCTATGACAAAACGCTATGTTTATCCTTTGCTGATCGCAAGTTCCCTGATGCTCAGTGGTTGTGCCACTTTGGAGTTGTTTTCTTTTGGTGTCAGTGGCTTAAGCTATGCGGTGACCGGTAAGTCTATCTCTGATCATGCCCTTTCTACGGTGATGGACCAGGACTGTGCACTTCATCGTGCCGTCACCGACGAGCAAGTGTGTGTGACACCTGAGCCACCGGGGATCTTACGTGAGAGCAACAGTCATCAAGGGCAAGTTGTTGCCGCCAATGAACGTTACTGGCAAGACTTACCGCCAAAAGCCAAAAATACGGCAGCAAAAGCGCCTACTGTTGTCAGCCCAAAGGGGCAATCAACACAGGCAACGGTTTCGTTGGCTCAAGATCTCGAACAAAGTCTACCGTCAAAGCATAGCCAAAAACCATCGACAAGACAGTCACCCGATGAGGTGGTGCTGGCGCTAATGTCTAATCGTCGTCAGCTGCAACAGGCCAAATCGACTCGCCAAGAAAAGCCAAGTCGTAGTTTAACTCAAAACCCGTCAGTTCAATCCGGCGCTTCATATCCGCTGACGCCTTCTTCCGTTGAGGTCGGCATCATGCCGCTGCAACAGGATAACTTTGCCATTGCCAGCCAACAGCCGGAGCCTTTGCTTTATGCGGTGTTGGGCAGTTACAATGAACGTCATTTTGCCGAGCAAAGCCTTGCCGAGTTTGGCAGTTTAAATGCTCAAATAATCGATAATCCGGCAAGGAGGAGTGACAAAAATGCCACCCTCTATCGGGTTGTTGCAGGGCCGTTTAGCGAAGCGCAGTTTAATAGCAAAGTAGACCCTAATTATCAGGCATGGCGTATTGAGCTTTGTCCACAAACCTTAACCTTGCCGCCGTGTATGGCGCAGATGTTGGCACAACACAATCCTTAACTGTTCACTTTTGCTGCCACCGAGGCCCACGGCAGGTGCCTCGTCTTTACCCGTTCTAAAAAACTGTCGTATACTTAAGGTTTTGATATCAATACTCTTTGGGTCATCCATATATGGCGTCTAAACCCGCAGTCAGTAGTTCATCGACGTTTGCTCTTCATCCTTCCCAACACAATATTTATTTCGACCAGATCCTAAGCCCAGACAGCACCTTATATCAGGTTGGCTGGTACAGCCAAAGCGATAAAGCCTATTGCCTGCAAACCTTGACTCAAGCTTGGCAGCTGTTGTGTCAGCATGCCGATGCATTGCAATTGGTGATTGACTCATCCAATGAAGCCGAGCCTGTACAATATACCCAAAAAGTCACGCAAGAATACCCCGTTGTCTTTGTCGATTGTGCCAATGAACCAGACCCTAAGCACAGCGCCAGAGAGTGGATGAGACAGGCCATTAACCGTAAAATTTCATTAAATAGCGGCCCGTTAAATCAAGTGGCATTGCTTAAACTAGCGGACAACCAATACTGGCTCTATACCGGTTTTCACCATTTAAAGGTGGACGGCCAATCCTGCTATTTGCTTCACCAATGGCTACACCGGCTCTATCACCAGCTCGAAGCAAATGAATCGACCCTTTGGCTCAACGATATCAAGCCCTACCTGCCTGAGGTGGCCAAAGCGCAGCACTATTTAACCTCGGCGCACTACCAAAAAGATCAAAACTATTGGTCTGAAATGCTGAAAAAAAGTAACGCGTTTAAACTTGAGCCTTTATATAAAACGGCCTCTAAGCAAAATCAAAGTGGTGAGTATTGCCTTGCTCTTAGCTCGGCACTTAGCCGCCAAATTCAGACCTTTTGTCATGACCATCACATCAGTGCATTGGCCTTACTCAGCACAGTGGTCAATTTGTATTTTGCCAAAATCAGCGGTAAAGATGACTTTCTTATCGGCACTACGTTTCATGGTCGTCATGCACAGCAGATGGATATTATTGGTATGTTTTGCAACCCGGTACCGCTTCATTGGCATATCGGCAGCATGGATAGTTTTTTAACGCTATGTCAAAACATGCAACAACAATTGACGGATAACCGCGAGCATCGTCGTTTTCCAGCCAGTCACATGGCGAGGCTATGTCATAACGGTGGTGATTGCCACAGCGATATTCACGTAGTGCACGATAGCTTTGACAAAGCTTGTGCTGAGCACACCACAAGGCGGCAATTTCAAATCACCAGCGCAGCTGAGTCCCAGCCGCTCAATATTCGTCTACTCAGTCTTGAAAAAAATCAGCCGCTTAGGTTACGCGTAACTTATAACTTTCGTTATTTCAATCCATTAGATATCGAGTCCTTGGTAGAACGTTTACTACGATTGGTCACCGAAGGGATGCGCCATCCAAGCAAAAATGCCCTAAGTTTTACGCTGCTCGATAGCAAAGCCCAACAACGCATCGCCGAGTTTGGTCAAGGGCCAGTGATGACACTGGCGCCAAACCTCACTTTAGCCAGTTGGTTTGCCCAAAGCTGCCGTTTATATAGCGATAGGGTTGCCCTGCGTTATGAAGACCAACAGCTGAGCTACACCGAGCTAAATGCTCAGGTGATGCAATTGGGCGCCGTATTGCGGCCATATCAAAACCGTCCCATCGCGCTATATATGGATAAGGGTTTTGATATGGTCGTGGCCATTTTGGCCGTGCTCTCCGCCGGTGGCTGCTATGTGCCACTGTCTACCGAACAGCCTTTTAAACTGTGTCAGTGGATTATCGACGATACCGCCACGCCGCTTATTTTAAGCCAGAGCCATTACCTCGATACCTTAAACACCTGTAACACGCCGGTGCTCGCCGTTGATGGCTTCGACTCAACCATGACCGAGCAGCCTGCTCACAACAGTCAAATCACCCCGGCGCAGCTTGCCTATATCATTTACACCTCTGGTAGCACAGGTAAACCCAAGGGGGTGATGGTCAACCATCATAATGTCGTCAATCTCATCGCCGCCCAAAGTAAAAATTTAACAATCGCTAAAGACGATAAGCTACTGTGGTTACTGTCTTATAGTTTTGACGCCTCAGTCGAGCCTTTGTTTTTGGCTTTGCTAAATGGCGCCGAGTTAATCATTCCAAGTCAAGATTGCAACACCCAGCCACAGGCTTTAAAGCAAATCATCAAGCGCCATCAAGTCACTATGGTTCATGCCACGGCCAGTCATTTAAGTGCGCTTGGCAGTACCATTGTGCAGCCAAGCCTTAAGCGTGTGATCTTTGGTGGCGAACGCGGCTCTGATACACTTAAAGCCCAGTTCGGTACTTTGCTGGTTAACGAGTATGGCCTGACCGAATCGACTGTTACTGCCATCACCAGCACCGATTACGACAGCCACAACAGTGAAGGGGTGATAGGCAAGCCCATTGCCAACTGCCGGGCCTATGTGCTCAGCCAAAGCCTTGAGCTATTGCCGCTTGGCGTACCCGGTGAGCTGTATTTGGCCGGAGCCTGCGTCGCTCAAGGGTATTGGCAAAATGCCGCGTTAACTGCCGAGCGCTTTATTGCCAATCCGTTTGTTGCAGGTGATAGATTGTTTAAAACCGGCGACATCGCACGTTGGGTTTATACTAAAGACAATAAGCCGGTGCTTGAATACATCGCAAGAAAAGATGCGCAAATTAAAGTGCGAGGTCATCGTATTGAACCCGGGCATATTGAAGCGGTGCTAAGCGCTCATGAGGCAGTAGCTCAAGCCGTTGTGACCTCTCAGCGCCAGCCCAATTGCGATAGTCGTTACATGGTGGCCTATGTGATCAGTCAAGACGGCGCTCAGTTTAATCGCGCTGAGCTGTTGGCATATATTGCCGACCAGCTACCGGCCTACATGGTGCCTGCGACCATTATGCCCCTTAGTAGCGTGCCAAAAACCAGCAATGGCAAAATAGACTATCGCGCGCTACCACAGCCTGAGTTTATCGGCAAAAGCGATTATGTTGCGCCGACAACTGAACTGGAAGCGCTGCTATGCCAGCTTTGGCAGCAACTGCTTGGGCGCATTAATGTTGGTATATTTGATAATTTCTTTACGCTGGGCGGCGACTCCATTGTTGCCATTAAACTCCTTGAGAGACTCAATCAGCAGGGCATTGAACTGAGCATCAGTACATTGTTTGCTGCGCCAACCATCTACCAATTGTGCGAAAGGCTCAATGACCAAGGCAACACGCGTCCTGCCATGCTTAATCAGTGTTTTGAGCTGGGCGAAAAAAGCGCGGCGTTTGTGGCTGAACATTATGACATCGACACGGTTTTTACTGCCACGCCACTACAACAGGGCATGTATTTTGACTGTCTAAAAGCGCCCACCGGCGACTATCATCTGCAACTGGTCATTGAATACCGCGAAGCAATTGACTTACCGTTACTTGAGCAGGCTTGGCGAGCGCTTTTTATCTGTTATCCCGCGCTCAACAGTGCCTTTGTCGCGCCGATTGAGGCGGGGGCCGAGTTGCTTCAGGTGATCTGCCGAGCTAGTGGTAGACAGGCACATAGTATCGATGAGCATGATTGGACTCATTTGACATCAACAGAGTTTGAAGTCGCCCTTAGCCGCTTAAAAGCGCAAGATTTAAACCAAAGCTTCGACCTATCACAGCCAGGTTTAATGAGAGCCTATTGGCTCAAGGCTGCTGCCGAGCAATCGTATCTGCTTTTGAGCCTTCATCATATTATCGTTGACGGCTGGAGCGCCGAGTTATTGCTGGCCAAGTTCCACAGTGGCTATCAGGCACTTAAAGATAATGACGCGCTTGATAAGGTCATCGGTAAAGACCAAGCTTTTGCCAACGCGCAGCGCTATTTAAGCCAAAGTAGAGATCAGGCCAATGACTATTGGCAACAACAAAAACAGCGCTTTGACTGTATTAATGACTTAAGTTGTTTGGCCTTTGACGATGAAGGGGAAAAAGCGGCCGGAGAGGTCTCGCTTACTTTGTCTCTGACGTTGAGCCGTGCGCTCAGTTCCACTGCGCGGGCGACAGGGGTATCGCTCAACGCTCTCATGCAGTTTGCATGGCACAAGCTGATACAGGTATTTAGCCAAGACCGACAAACCCTTGTCGGGGTAACGGTTTCAGGTCGGCAGCTACCAGTGATAGGGGTTGAAGACTCCATTGGTCTTTATATCAACACCTTGCCCTTGGCCCTCGATTGGCATCAAGACTTAACCGTGATAGCGCAACTACAACGCATCAATCGTTTAAACGGCGAGATGAGCCACTACCATAATGTGCCCCTGAGCCTGTTGCAAAAACCGGCAGAGCCCTTGTTCCAGAGCCTTTACTTGTACCAACGGTTCGGCGGACAAAAAGCGGCTAAAACACCGCACTGGCAGTTGCTGGATAAGTACGAAAGGGCTGTTTATCCGCTGCAATTGTCGGTTATACAAGATGAACATCAATTGTCGTTGGCGCTACGTACGGCTCAAGGGCACTTTAGTCACAACGACGCTCAAAGAATGCTGAAGAAGTTGCAGTTGATCCTTGAGGCTGTGGTTCAAGATCCCCATCAGTCACATCTCAATATTCATCTTATTGAACCCCACGAGCAGTCGCTGCTCGATGGCCTTTGTCATTTCCGCCCGGCAAACCTGCAAAGGCAGACCATAACTGCGTGTTTTGAAGCGCAAGTGGCTGCTACGCCACAGCATACGGCATTGGTATATCAAGGTGAGCGCATGAGCTATTTGTCGCTCAATCGGCGGGCAAATCGCCTAGCTTTTATCTTAAGGCAAGCACTTAAAGGAGAAAAGCGGCTTATAGGGCTTTATTTCGAGCGTCACCCAAACATGATAGTGGCGATGCTGGCGTGTTTAAAGGCCTGTTGTGCTTACGTGCCGCTGTCACCGGCTCATCCGGCCAAACGGATACGTTTTATATTGCAACATACCGAAGCGCCATTGGTTTTGTGTGATAGACACACCCGAGAGCCGCTTGAAGCCATGGTTGCAACTTTACCGTCACAGGTTTTTGCCATTGACGAACAACCTCAAGCGCCTGCTGATGATCTTGAGGTAAAACCGGCGGCTGACGATTTGGCCTACGTCATTTTTACCTCAGGGACGACAGGTACTCCCAAAGGGGTAATGATTGAACACCACGCGGTCATGAACACCATCAATGGGATGAAACCTATCTACAATTTGGGCGCGCAAGCCGATAAGGTTGGCTTTTTTGCCGACTATGTTTTTGATGTCTCAGTCAGTGAGATATTCAACACCTTGCTTTGTGGCGCACAACTGCATATTTTTGATGATGCCCTTAAAACGGATCTTGATGGCCTAATCGACTATGTAAAAACCTGTCAACTTAATGTACTCAGTCTGCCGCCGGCACTTCTTATGGTGTTGCCTAAGGTGCATTTGCCGAGCCTGAAAACCATTTTGTACGCGGGTGAACCTTGTAGTGAGGCTGCCGGTGCATTTTGGGCCGAACACTATGCGCTTTATAATTGCTACGGCCCAACCGAAACGGCGATTTATGCCAGCGCTCAGCGAGTACAGCCTGCACGAATGAGGATGATAGGCAAAGGAATGACTCAAGTGGCACTCTACGTTTTGGATGAACGGCGCCAGCCTTTGCCGCCGGGGGCTAACGGCGAGTTGTATATTGCAGGGGCAGGCTTGGCCAAAGGCTACTTGAGGCAAAAGGAACTCACCTCGGAGAAGTTTATCGAAGGACCGCTGCGACTTTATCAAAGTGGTGATCGGGTTAGATTACGCTCATGTGGTGGGCTTGAGTTTATCGGCAGAGCCGACCGCCAAATCAAACTGAATGGCTACCGTATCGAACTCTCGGAGGTCGAAGCGGCGATAGTTAACCATTGTGCTATCGAAAGAGCCATAGTGGTGGTGCAAAACCAGCAATTGCTGGCGTATTGCCTAACCCCCGAGCAACCGGACGCAAAGCGGCTCAAAGCCATCTTAGAAACGGTTTTGCCCCATTATCAGATCCCAACTCACTGGCAGCGTTTAGAGGCTATTCCCTTAACTTTAAGTGGTAAGATAGACTACCAAGCGCTGCAATCAATGCCCAGCCATGACAATGGCAGTCACGTCGCTCCACGTAATGACTTAGAGCATAGGTTATGCCGACTGTGGCAAGAAGTATTGTCTGTTCGCTCTGTGGGCATATTTGACCATTTCTTTGCCTTGGGCGGCAATTCAATCGACGCCATTGCCCTGTGTAGTGCGATCAGCAACGCTTTGCATATCAAACTGCCACTAAGTGTATTGCTTGAGAACCTGACGGTGGCCCAGCTGGCTGCAAATTTGGCCGATGTGCAAAGCGACACGATTCGGCCGCTACATGCCAAACGCTATCCGCTTTCCTACGCCCAGCAGCGATTGCTGTTTGTGGAGAACTTCAATCAAGGCAGTAGCGCCTATCACATGCCTTATGTTGTTGAGGTTCTGGACGAACAGCAAGTTACGCGGTTAAAACACGCCATAGATCAAGTGATCGACCGACATAGCCCGCTACATGGCCTTTATCTCAATGACAGCGAAGGTGTGTGTGTTAAAACCACCGAACATAGGCCAATGTGGCAACAAAAACACGCCGCGACGCAACAAGCATTCAATACTCAACTCAAAGCCGATATTGCCAATACTTTTGACTTAGCGGGTGAGGGCGCGGTGCAATTGGTGCATTATCAGGTTGCTACTGGGCATTATCTGATGGTGATGTTTCATCATATCGCATTTGACGGGTGGTCAATCGCGCCTTTTCTGGCTGATTTACGTCAAGCATTTGCCACTCCGGATAAGCCACTGGCACCACTAGAGATTGAATATGGCGATTTTGCCATCTGGCAACAACATCATTTAAACGATGCGCGTTTAGACACGCAGATCCGCTACTGGCAACATCAGCTTGAAGGCATTAAACCGTTGCAACTGCCAACGGACTTTACCAGACCAGCGCAGTTTGATTATCAAGGGGCGTGGCAGACGTTTAGCTTGGATCAATCATTGTCTGAAGCACTACGAGCATTGGCGCGGAACGAGCGGGTTTCACTGTATACGGTTTTACTCAGTGCATTTAAGTTGGCTTTGGCGTGTTTTAGCGCCGAGCAAGATATTAGCGTCGGCTCGCCGAGCGATAATCGTCATTACCCACAAATACAAAACATGGTTGGTTTTTTCGTCAACGCATTGGTAATGCGCAGTAAAATAGTGCCAACGCTGAGCGTGAGCGCATGGATACAACAGGTCAACGGGACAGTCATTGCCGCCAAATGTCATCAGGATCTTCCCTTTGAACAACTGGTCGATAGCTTGGAGATAGACAGAAGCGCAAGCCATCACCCTGTGTTTCAGGTGATGTTTACCGTACAAGATTTTTCCGCGCAAATGATGACGCCAGTAGGATTGCCCCTCAAAGCGCTGCCCCTCAGTCACATCAACCAATTACAGCAAAGTGCTAAATTTGATCTGACGTTGTTTATCTCGGACGGTCAAGCACAGCTCAGCGCCGAACTCAACTATGCCACTAGCTTGTTTAAACCCGATACCATTGAAACCTTTGTTAGGCTGTTTAAACACGTCTTGCAGCAATTTGCTCAAGCGCCGAGTCAAAGTTTGTCGGCGCTAAGCTGGCTGCAAAACCCCGACAGTGCCAAGCAGGCCAAAGTCACAGTACCGGTCAAAAATCTTGTCGATATATTTGATGACCGGGTATTGAATTGTGGTGACAGTATCGCCCTTAGCAGTTGCACTGAACAGTTGAGCTATCGTCAGCTTGACAACAAAGCCGGTCAATTGGCCAATCGATTAACTCAAACAACGCAACCCGGTTTGGTTGTGGTGTATTTGCCCCGCTGTATTGACATGGTGGTGGCGATGCTGGGGATATTAAAAACAGGCCAAGCCTATGTGCCGTTATCTCCTGATTTAGTGAAGTATCGGGCACGATTTATCTTACAAGATTGCAACGCTCAAATCGTTGTCAGCCATAAGCGCTATTTTGACTTTTTATACGCTCTCGAGCCGAGCTTAACGCTCATTGATATTGAAGATTTAGACTTTCAGCCCCACAGCTTCGAGCCTATACGCTTTAGTGCACAACAATGTGCTTATGTCATGTATACCTCGGGCACCTCGGGTGAGCCAAAAGGGGTGCTGATCCCCCATTGCGCAATAACCAGCCTTATCTTTGATCAGGCGTTTGATGAGATAGGACCTAAGGACACCATATTACATCTTTCTGATCCCGGTTTTGATGCCGCCACTTTTGAGATCTGGAGTGCACTGCTCAAAGGGGCAAGATCACATATTGCAGCGGCCGATCAGCCACTCGACAGCAATGCGATAGGGCAACTATTGAGTGAACAGACGATCAGTGTCTGTTGGTTCACCCGAGCACTGTTTGATCTACTCTATCACGAACAAAATGATCTATTTGCTGGGCTGAACTATCTCATCGTTGGCGGCGAAGCATTAACACCATGGATAGTCAAAGCCCTCAGCCGTGCACCACACAGACCAAAACACTTGTTTAATGGTTATGGTCCGACAGAGAGCACCACTTTTACCACCTTATGGCGATTTGCCGATTTTCATGGATCTGTGCCGATTGGCAAAGCTGTCGGTGCGCGTGAAGTCTATGTACTCGATGACCAATTCAGGCCAGTACCTGAGGGCGCGGCAGGACAGTTGTTTATTGGTGGTGCCGGACTCGCATTGGGCTATTTAAATCAGCCATCACTAACGGAAGCCGCATTTGTTCGAACACCATTCGGCCGATTATATCGTAGTGGTGACAAAGTCAGACGGATGTCCTGCGGCAATCTACAGTATTTGGGTCGGTTTGATTTACAGGTGAAGATCCGAGGCTTTAGGGTTGAAGTCGCAGAAATAGAGCATCAGCTAAACGCATTGGCAGCGATTGCACATGCCTGTGTGGTCGCCCAGCCATTTAACGGACAATTGCAATTGCTGGCCTTTTGTCAGCTTGCCCAAGCGCCGCAACAGGCCCAAGACAGTGTTGCCGACTGGCAAAGCCTCTATCAGCAGCTCTATCAAAGCGCTGGTACAGAGACCTTCGATACCAGCGGCTGGAACAGTTCGTTCGATGGCAGTCCTATCGATCGGCAGCAAATGCGCGAATGGGTTGAGGCGACGGTTACCAGACTCAAACAGAGTCAGCCGACATCGGTGATAGAGATCGGCTGTGGCACCGGATTGTTGATGTATCAACTGATCAACAGTGTCGAGCGCTATCAGGGGATAGATTTTTCTCGCGCGGTGGTCAACCGGTTGCAAGATGCATTGGCACAACAAAAAATCCACCATGCCAGTGTGCTCGCTGCCGAGGCGACAGAGCTGAATAAGCTGGATTTTAGCGAGACCGATCTGGTGGTGCTCAACTCCGTGGTGCAGTATTTTCCGTCGCTGGATTATTTAGAGCGGGTATTAAAAGGCGTACTGGACAGACTCAGTGGCGGCTGTATCTTTATCGGTGATGTACGCGATTTGAGGTTGCTTAAGCATTTTCAACAGGCGACCAATCGAAATGATAAAGAAAGCGAACTGTTACTTGATCCGAACTACTTTATTGACTTGGCGACACGCTTTGAGCAAATTGCCCGGGTCGAGATCATGCCCAAATTTGGTGTTGCCCGTCATGAAATGAACCTTTACCGTTATGATGTGGTTATTCACATCGGTCGCAAAATCGCACATAAACCGGTCGTGGTAGAACAGCTGCCCAACCAGCGCCTGGTTGCGGGCGCAAAAACAATTGAAGCCTTGTCTGAGGGCCAATACCGGGTATATCTCGATCTCGACGACCCGTTTAAGTGGCACCGAGTCAAGTTACCATCGGCAGCGCACGCCCAAGGCTATTTCGCGAGCTTAAGCCCCAGTAAAACTCGCTTTGCCAACGTACCGGCGCCAAGAGGATATGATTTTAGCGAAGTCAAACAGGCTTTGAGTGCGAAACTCCCCGACTATATGTTGCCTGCCTTTTACGTGGCCGTCGATACCATGCCCATTACCCGCAATGGCAAAGTGGACCGAACGGCACTTAAAGCCTTATTTGACACCCAAAATCACTGCTATAAAGCCCCCGAAACGGCACTGCAACATTCCCTTTGCCAGATCTGGCAGCAAGTGCTTGGGGTTGGCCGCGTCGGCATCGATGACAATTTCTTCGACTTAGGCGGCAATTCCATCAATGCCATTCGTCTGTGCCGCGCCATAGATGAAGGTTTGGGTAAACGCTTGAGTTTGGCGCAACTGTTTGAATACCAAACCATCGCGCTGATAGCGAAAAGGCTCGAAGACAGTGATGAACGTATCGTAAAAACGGACCAGCGTTACGTCCCCTTATCATTTGCACAAGAGCGGCTTTACTTTATCGAGCAGTTCGAAAAAGGCAGTAGTGCCTATCATAACCCAATGTTGTTTGCCTTGGCGCAGGGCGATGAACTCAGTGACATCGAAGCTGCGCTCAATACCATCATTGCCTGTCATGAACCCCTTCGAACCGTATTCGACCGCTCACCTCAAGGCAAACTCTACCAACGGTTAGTGAATAAGCCGCTATCTATCGATACCGAGCAGTTGAGTGCGCAAAAGCCACTTGAAGCGCGGGCCAAACAGATTATCAACCAGCCTTTTGAGCTACATCGCGAGATCCCCATTCGAGCGCGATGTCTGCACAGTGACGATGTACGTTATCTGCTGATTGTCATTCACCATATTGCCTTTGACGGCTGGTCTTTGGAGCGGTTTTTATGCGATCTATATCGTTGCTTGCGCCAAGGTAAGGGCATTAAAGCACCAAGCATCGGCTATCGCGACTACGCCTGTTGGCAGCGACAAAACCTGCAAGGGAAACATCTAACCAACCTGTTGCAATATTGGCACAAACAGCTTCACGGGTTTGAGCCGCTTCAGCTGCCTTTAGACAAACCGCGCCCGGCGAGATTCGATTACTGTGGAGCGCGTTTGTCTTTTCAATTAAGCGCCGCGCTGTCGGCGGATTTAAAGGCGCTGGCCAAAGCCAACCACACCAGTTTATATACATTGCTACTCAGTGGTTTTTACGTCACTTTATCTTTGTATAGCAATCAAGACGATATTGTCATCGGCTCCCCGTCAGATAATCGCGACTTGCCGCAAACCCAGCAGTTGATCGGCTTTTTTGTCAACGCTTTGGCATTGCGGGCCAAAGTCGATGGCAAGGGGTCTTTTGCATCGTTGTTGCGACAGGTTCATGGCACTGTTACACAAGGCAAAGCCCATCAGGCATTGCCTTTTGAACAATTGGTGACGCACATGCAGGTGCCGCCCGATCCGAGCCGGCATCCGATCTTTCAGGTCATGTTTAGCTTACAGTCGTTTGGCTACCACAGCACAATGCCCTTTGAACCTGTTGCACTTGAGCTTTATCGTCCGGCCAAGTTTGACCTGACTGTGATGCTCAATGATGCCACCGAGCAGATCGGCGGTAGCTTTGATTACGCTGTGGCATTATTTAACCCTGATTCAATCGCCTCCATTGCGGCATTATATCGACGAATACTGACCGCGATGGTCGCCGATATCCATCAGCCGATAGCCCAAGTGACTTTGGTGGATACGCCGCCGCTAGAGGTTGAAAATGCCATGGTGAGCGATACTTTGGTTAGTGTGTTTGAAAACCAAGTGCTCACAACGCCAAATGCCGTGGCCTTGGTTGGAGAACACTTGAGTTTAAGCTACGCCCAGCTCAATCGTAAGGCCAATCGTTTGGCGGCCAAGCTGAGTCATAAAAAGGCTTTGGTCGGCAAAATCGTCGCCTTAATATGCCCACACGAAGTGGACGCCGTTGTCGCCTTATTGGCCATTGTTAAGACCGGCGCAGCCTACGTTGCATTACCACCAGAGTATCCCGATGCGCGGATTAAGTTCATCTTAGAAGATGCCGATGTCGCAGCGGTAGTATGTACCGAGCCTTGCCAATCACGCCTGAGTGCTCTGACACAAGCACCTGTGTTTACCACCGCCGACAGCGAGTTTAGCAGCAGTAACCTCAATCTTCCCATCGCTTGTGACGACCTTGCTTACGTGCTTTATACCTCAGGCAGCAGCGGCGCGCCAAAAGGCGTCATGGTCGAACATCGGCATGTAATTGCCCTGATAAACGCGCAGCGTAGCGCCTTTGACTTTAAGGCCGATGAGCGGGTGATATTACTGGCAAAGCTTAACTTTGATGCCAGCGTCGAACAGCTGTTTTTGGCGTTGCTAACCGGCGCTCAGTTACACGTAGTTGAGGCGGGCAAAATTGTTGCCAACCAAATTACCCACCTCCATGGAACACCAAATCATTTGCTGGCTTTAGGGGATTTTACCCAGCAACATAGCCTGAGAAGGGTGATCAGCGGGGGGGATAAATGTCCTGAAAAACTCTATCGCCGCTGGGGTAAGTTGTTGATCAACGAGTATGGCCCGACCGAGACGACGGTTACCGCGCTAGAGAGTGTTGCCGCCAAAGGCCAAAAGCCCTACAAAACCATTGGCCGGCCGATCACCGGGGTAGTTGTCTATGTGCTGTCAAAGTATGCTCAGCGCTTGCCCAAAGGGGCTGTAGGAGAACTTTATATTGGCGGTAGCGGTGTTGCCCGTGGCTATTTGAACCGACAACCGCTCACCGATGCTCATTTTGTGCCTAACCCTTTTGGTGGTGGCACTGTCTACCGTAGCGGTGATTTGGTGCGCGAGCTTGAAAGTGGCGAACTACAGTTTATCGGGCGCAGTGACAGGCAACTTAAAATCAGAGGCTTTAGAATAGAAGCCTCTGAAGTGGAAGCGGCGCTTTTATCGTTTGACGGCGTGCATGAAGCCGCTGTTGTTGGCCACAAACAAGGTCTTGATGAGCGACTACTGGCCTATGTGGTCGGCGACGTCGAGATTGAGCCGTTGAACCGTTATCTCGCCACACAGCTGCCAGCATTTATGTTGCCGTGGCAAATTACCAACATACCGTCAATGCCTTTAAATGCCAGTGGTAAGTTGGATGTTGCCGCGCTACCGCTAAGTACGGAAAAAGCCCGGCAACCGAAACCGCAATCGGCGCAAACCCGATTGCAAAGTCAACTGTTGACACTTTGGCAAAGCGTACTAGATAACGACGATATTGGGGTGCACGACAATTTCTTTCGCCTAGGCGGTAATTCCATCAGTGCCATCGAGCTGTGCGCCGCAATTGAACGTCACTTGGCCGTTGAAGCGCCGGTGGCCACTTTGTTTGAATACCCGACCATTGCCGCTTTCTCCGAGCGTCTTGAACAGCAACCGGTGTCGATTCAAGGCCAACATTTAACGCAATATCCATTATCGTTTGCTCAGCAAAGAATGTTGTTTATCGAACAGTTTGAAGGGGGCAGTGATATTTATCATATGCCCTATCTGGTGGCCTTAGATGATGATACCAACTTAGATAAACTGACTGAAAGCTTTAATCTGATGGCGCAACATCATCAGATCATGCGCACGGTTTTTGCTGACGAGCAAACCCAACGAGTGATTGAGCATCGCTTCTGTCTTGGCGTGGTAAAGCCCCTTAGCGCGCTTGCCCAAGACATTCGTACGCCATTTGATTTAACCGCTCAACCTGCGTTAAGGCTCAGGCTGTATCAAGACGGTAGACGCCGCTATTTATTGATGTTATGGCATCATATCGCGTTTGATGGCTGGTCGGCCGCATTGTTTTTCAAACAGCTCGGCAAGGTCTACCACTGTCTGCTCAATAACACCGACTATGTGTTTGAGAAGACGCCGATCTGTTATGGCGACTACGCACTTTGGCAACGTCAAGTGCTTGCCGGTAATAAGCAAGCTTTAGTTTCCTATTGGCAGGAAAAGCTAAGAGACTTTAGCGACTTAGACCTGCCGACAGACAAACCTCGGCCGATGCAGTTTGACTATCGGGGTGACAATTTGATGTTTGCGTTGCCTGCCGAGTTGGCCGATGACCTGAATCGTTTGGCCAAACGGCAGGAAACCACCTTGTATTGCGTGTTGCTCAGCGGCTTTGGTCTAATGCTTTCGAGCTTGTCGATGCAGCGAAATATCGTTATTGGCACCCCAATCAACAATCGCCATTATCGTCAGACTCAAGCGCTCGTTGGCTTGTTTGTCAATTCACTGGCCATTGGCGTCAATATCGAGTTATCCGATAGGGTGGCCGATCTGATACGCAAGAACCATCAAACCCTGATCGGGGCAAAACTACATCAGGATCTGCCTTTTGAACAGTTGCTCGAATGCTTAGATTGTCCGCGTGATCTGAGTCGGCACAGCATCTTTCAAGTGCTGTTCTCTTTTGAGCACGGAAGTCAACACGACATGTATCAAGGGTTACCGTTTGAGCCGGTGGAACGTCAGGGCATGTATAGTCCGGCGAGATTTGATTTAAGCCTGTATGTTACCAGCTGCGAAGCTGGCTTAACTTGTGTGTTTAATTACGCGCTAAGCCTATTTGAAAAAAGCAGCATGAACCAATATGCCGAGCTTTATCAGCAAGTGTTACGGCTGATGGTCTCAAACGAAGACCAGCTGCTCATGGCGTTACCACTAGGTACGCCGCTCAGCACAAAAGTTGACCATGAGCCACCACAACAGCATCTGGTGGATTTATTTGAAGCGCAAGTGAACAAAACGCCTGATCAGCACGCACTTTACTTTGAGCAGGCGGCCCTAACTTACCAGGCACTTAACCAATTGGCTAACGGCTTGGCTTTTGCGATCATCGACAAGACCCGGGGCAGAGTGCTTAGCGATTGTATCATCGGGTTGTGCTTCGAACGCAGCGTCGAAATGGTGATTAGTGTATTGGCGGTGCTTAAAGCGGGTGCAGCCTACTTACCGCTTGAGCCGAATACGCCGCAACAAAGACTGGAATATCTTTTAGCTGACAGCCAGACCACGTTGGTACTCACAGATGAACAGCAGATAGGCAGGTTTGCTACGGCATCAGCAATGGTGGTCAATCATGCTAGCCTGAATAAGGTGTCACAGTCGCCAAAAGTGGCGATAGACGGACAATCGCTTGCCTATGTGATTTACACCTCCGGGACCACCGGTGAGCCAAAGGGCGTTATGGTCGAGCATCAGGCCATCGTCAACCGTTTGATGTGGATGCAGCGACAATACCCGCTGAGTGCTCAAGATAAAGTCTTATTAAAAACCCCTTTCACCTTTGATGTTTCGGTATGGGAGCTTTTATGGGCCGTTGAAGTCGGCGCCGGTATCGTTATTGCGCCGCCCAATAGCCACAAATCACCAGATGTGTTGATGAACCTCATTGAGCAATACGAGATAAGCACATTGCATTTTGTACCATCGATGCTTGAAGCGTTTTGTCAGAGTATCGAGCGGTTGCCCGGTTGCATCACGAGGTTGTTTTGTAGCGGTGAGGCATTGGAACAACATCACCTTAACGCGTATCGTAAAGTCCGAGTAAGACGTGGGATCTTACACAATCTCTATGGCCCGACCGAAGCGGCAATCGATGTCAGCCATTTTGATAGTGCCGACCTGCAACAAGGTTTCGTGCCTATCGGCAAGGCGATTGACAATATCGAACTGTTGCTGCTTAACGATGCGCTGAAGCCGGTGCCACAAGGCGCCGCCGGTGAGTTGTATATTGGCGGGATTGGATTGGCACGAGGCTATCTCAATCGACCTGAATTGAGCGATGCACTGTTTATCGACAATCCTTTTGGCCAAGGTCGGCTGTACAAAACCGGCGACAAAGCCAGAAGGCTCAGTTGTGGCAATCTTCAGTTCTTAGGCCGATTGGACAATCAGCTTAAGGTGCGCGGAGTTCGTATCGAGCCGGGGGAGGTCATTAAGGCGCTTTGTGAATTTGAAGAGGTTGCTCAAGCGGCAGTTGTGCTCATCGAGCAAGCTTTGGTGGCATATGTCGTGGCAGATAGCTTACCGCACAACTGGCAGCTGGTATTAAAAGGCAAGCTGCCCGAGCAGTATATTCCGACCCAGCTAGTGAGGCTTGACGCCTTACCGCTCACCGCGCACGGTAAACTGGATAGTCGCAGCCTACCTGCGCCACAAAAGCAAATTGGCAGTGAATATGTCCCTCCTACCACAGAGCTTGAACATCAGCTTTGTGCTATCTGGCAACAGCAATTGGCATTACCGCAGGTCTCCATAACAGCAGACTTTTTTGCTCTTGGTGGACACTCCATCAGCGCGTTAAAAATTGTCGCGCAGATCAAAAAACAGTTGGCGCTGAGCCTCACATTGGAATGCCTGTTCAAGTACCGTACCATAGCGGCGATAAGTGGCCGTTTAAAGCCCGTCGAAGACGTCATTACCCCGCTTAAAGCGCAGCGCTATCGGCTATCTTATGCTCAGCAGCGAGTATTGTTTATCGAGCGCTTTGAAGGGGGTACAAGTGCCTATCATATACCGGTGTTGGTGCGGCTCAGTCACACCCCGGATATCGACAAATTCAATCAAATTGTGAAAGCCCATCCGATACTCAATGCTGTCTATTGCCGCCAAGATAACGAAGACTACTTTGCCTTTTGCGACCAGCCGATTGCAGTTAAACAACAGCATATCAACCACAGTCAACTGCAAAGCAAAGTGATCGAGTTGGTCAACCAACCGTTTGATCTATCCTGCGAGCCAAGTCTACGACTCCATGTTTTAAAAAGTGACGTGGCAGATCACCTGTTGATGTTATTCCATCATATCGCTTTTGACCAATGGTCATGGGGTCTGTTTGTCGATGGCCTTAATGATCGCGTTGTGGCAAAACCTAGAATCAATTACGGCGACTATGGCACGTGGCAGCGACAGCAACTGCAAAGCGAGCAGGGCAATCGGCTCAAGCAGTATTGGCTTAAACAGCTCGATGGTTTTGAGACTTTAGCGCTGCCTTATGATAAGCCAAGGCCGACGAAGGTATGTCACGACGGCGCCAAGGTCGGCTTTACCCTCAATCGTACACAAAGCGATAGATTACGTGCGATGGCCAAAAGCCATCAAGTGAGCCTTTATAGCTTATTGCTAAGCGGTTTTTACTACACGCTATACGGGCTAAGCGGTCAGACTGACATTATCGTCGGCACACCTTCTGATAACCGTGAACAGCCCATGACTCAAACTTTGATCGGCTTTTTTGTCAATACCTTGGCGCTGCGCGTCACTATTGAACCTGACGAGTCGGTCGTTCAGTTGGTAAAAAAAGTGCAGCAAGTGGTCACACTGGCAAAAGCGCACCAGGAGTTGCCGTTTGAGCAATTGGTCGATCTTTTACAAGTGCCGCGAGATCTCAGCCGTCACCCCCTGTTTCAGGTGATGTTTATTCTGCATAGTCATACGGGCACTCAGCAAACTTTGCCTTTTGGTGAAGTGATAGATATTGACGGTTTTTCCCCGGCCAAGTTTGATTTGAGTCTGTCCGTTTATGACAGTGACATCTTGCGCGGCGAGTTTACCTACGCGACCAGTTTGTTTGCGCATGATACCATCCAAGGCTTTGTCGATATCTACTGCCGAATACTCAGCCAACTCGGTGAGCAAAACCAAGCGCTACGGTGGTTAAGTGATGAACAACTCGCCTATCAAGTCCATAGGCTCAATCAAACCGGCGCGCCACAATGGCATAACAAAACACTAACGGCACTGTTTAGTGAACAGGTCGCCAAGACCCCAGACAAAACCGCCCTTATTTATGACGGCGTGCAGATGAGTTACCGTCAGCTTGCGCATCAGGCCAATCGCCTAGCAAGCGTGCTGGTTAACGAGCAAAGCCAATATGTTGCCTTGTATCTCGAAAGAGACTTTGCCATGGTTGTTGCAATTATAGCGGTACTTAAGGCCGGCAAGGCTTATGTGCCGTTAAGCACGAACGCACCGTTAAAAAGAACCGAGTTGATATTGCAAGACGTCGGCACCGATGTGGTGATCACCAATCAATGTCATCAGCATCACTTTGCCCACCTAAATGTCATCGCCGTTGAAACGATTGACGGGCAGGGTGATGAGCACATTGATCGGGTTGATAGCGCACAACAACACGCGTTTGTGATCTATACCTCAGGCACGACCGCAAGGCCTAAAGGCGTGGTGATGTCCCATGGCGCAATCGCTGAGCGCGCGTATTTTATGGCGCAGACCGGAGCGCTTTGGCAAAACCATCACTTATTGAAAAACAATTACATCTTTGATGCGTCGGTAGCCTGCATTTTCGGCCATCTTTTGGTTGGTGGTACGTTGGTGGTAGCCCGTTCCTGCTTCGACCCACATGAAATCGACCGATTGTGCGCCTTGCATCCGGTCAATAGTGCTCACTTTGTGCCGAGCCAATACAGTGCATTGGCCCAGCGCGCTCCAGTGCTGTCAAAGATCCATTTCAGCGGTGAAGACCTAACCCAGGAGCAATTGGCGTTAATCGACCTGACAAAGACTCAAGTATTCAACTACTACGGCCCGACAGAAGCAGGAGAGGCAAGTTTTCATGTGGCCACATCGACAGATGATGCCCATGTCTTGGGTAGACCCTTTAACGGCGTCCGGTTTTATGTGCTCTCTGCTTGTTTACAGGTGGTGCCTTTTGGCTGTCCCGGCGAGCTATATATCGCTGGTGTAGGACTGGCCGAGGGCTATTTAAATCAACCTCAGTTGACATCGCAGCGTTTTATTGCCAATCCATTTGGTGAAGGTCGCATTTATCAAACCGGTGATCGGGTGCGTTACCGCGAAGATGGCGCGCTTATCTACCTTGGTCGTATCGACAACCAAATCAAGATCCGGGGGATGCGCATTGAACCGAGCGAAATCGAATCGGCCTTATCCGCCTTTGGCGAAGTAAAGCAGGCTGTGGTTCGTTATAGCGATCATTTGGCCGCATATATCGTCACCAGCAACGGCGCTGGGATTGACCTGTCATTATTAGAGACATTTTTGGCCGACCAACTGCCGACGCATATGCTGCCGTCTAGTTATACTTGCTTGAGCGAAATGCCGTTGACAGCAAATGGCAAGCTCGACGTTAAGGCTCTGCCGGTGCCACAGCGCATTGTCGAAAGAACCTACGTTGAGCCGCAAAGCAAGTTAGAGCGGCAGCTATGTCAACTATGGCAACAGTGTCTGAACATCACCAAGGTTGGTATTGAAGATAACTTCTTCGCCCTAGGCGGCCACTCAATGTCGGCCGTTACCGTTAGCTGCGCGATAGAGCAGGCACTCAATGTTCACTTGCCCATAGCGACGCTTTTTGCCCACCCGAGCGTTAAGCAGTTGGCCCATTACATTGAGACAACACAAGCCAAGGCGCAAACGCTCAACCATGTCGAACAAGCTGTCTATCCATTGTCATTTGCCCAGCAGCGGATGCTGTTTTTACACCAGTGGTCAGAGCAATCATCCCTTTACCATATTCCTTATGTGGCACAGCTAAATACCGACGCCGACCTCAATCGGTTGCACCAAGCGCTTGAGCGCACCATTGCGCAATATCCAATATTGAGTGGCAAATTCAGTGCAAAAGGGCAACAGTTGATAGCACGGTCTGTCACCATCAAAGAGGCGCACTTTAACAGTATCCAGCAGATGGAACAGGCTGTTGTCGCCGACATCGAGGCGCCTTTTAACCTGAGCGAAGGGCCTATCGTACGACTTGGCTTTTACCATGGTGAGGGTCGTCGTCTGATGTTGCTGCTGTTCCATCACATTGGTTTTGATGGCCGATCACTACAACTGGTGTTATCGACGCTAAACACCTTATATCACAGGCCTAACGCCGACTTGCCCAGCCAACAGATTCACTATGGCGATTATGCTTTGGCTGAAAGCTCACTCGCTCGCAGCGACGAGCACTATTGGTCGGTTCAATTAAAAAACTGTATGCAGTCGCCAATGCCCACCGATTTTAGCCGCCCTTTGCAATTTGACCATAATGGTGAGGAGTTGCGCTTTACTATCGACAACGCACAACTTGAACAGTTAAAGGTGCTTGGGGCGCAATGTGAAGTGAGCTTGTATAGCGTGCTGCTAAGCGCTTTCTACGCGGCAGTGGCGCTGTATGCCGACAGTGACGATATTGTGATAGGCACGCCTTCGGATAACCGGGAGCATGGACAACTTCAGTCATTGGTCGGGCTATTTGTCAACACCTTACCGCTGCGAGTTACTGTGGATGTCACAGCGCCAGTCAGTCGCCTTTTAGGGCAAGTGCAGCGCTGTTTGACGGATGCAAAAGCACATCAACAGGTGCCGTTTGAGCGAATGATTGAACTGGTCTCCGCCCCCAGAGACTCAAGCCGTCATCCGATATTTCAATTGCAGTTTAGTTATTTGACCGTCGGGCAGGCGCCGAGCGATGCGCCATTTGTTTTAACGCATCGCTGCCAATCAAAAATACAGGCTAAATTTGATCTCAGCCTCTACGTGTTTGAATCAACTGATGGCCTACATTGTAGTTTCAATTATGCCAGCGCGCTCTTTGCACGCCAGACCATTGAATCTTTTGCCCACAGCTACCGACAATTGCTGCAAGGTTTTTTGGCCGGTAGTGAGCAATCAATCGGTGATATACCGTTAACTGACATCAATGCGTTGGCGTTCAACCACAACCGCGTGACTGTGCCCGAAGGCTCATACCATTTTGTAGAGCTGTTTGAAGCCCAAGTAGCGCGAACGCCTAGAGCTGATGCATTGATCACAACCCAAGATACGTTCAATTATCAGACGCTAAATGACAAAGCGAACGCCCTTGGACGAGAAATTAACCGCATCACTCAGGGCAAAAACTGTCTAGTCGCTCTTTATTTAAAGCGAAATAGCGATATGGTTGTTGCCTTGTTGGCACTGATGAAAGCGCGCTGTGCTTACTTGCCCATTGCGCTCGACCAGCCCGCAAAACGCATCAGGCAAATACTCGACGATGCTAAACCAGCGCTGCTCTTGGTCAATCAACAAGACCAATTAAGCGACGATGTGGCAAGGGAGACGCCGCGACTTGCGGTCGAAGGCCATGGCATGGACAGCAACTTTGCTGCTGTCGATTATCAGCCTGACGATCTCGCTTATGTACTGTATACCTCCGGTACTACCGGGCAACCTAAAGGTGTTATGGTAAATCAGCGTTGCTTTGCCGGCTTTATCACAACGGCTCTGGCTGAACTTACCGACAAACCGCTGCATTGCTTGAGCTTGACCCAATATAGCTTTGATATATTTGGTCTTGAATATGGTGGTGCTTTATTAAGTGGTGGCTGTCTGTATCTTACCGATTTGGACCAAGCTACAACGGTTTTGTCTCAATATCGTGGCGCAATCAATTTTATCCAACAAACACCGTCTGTTTGGCAGTTAATGCTTGATAAACTGCCGCAGTTGTCACTGCTTAACAACACCCTAGCTTTGGTTGGTGGTGAGTGCTGTGATGAGGGCTTACTCAAGCAACTGGCGCATCACGCAAGGCGAGTTACTCAGGTTTACGGCCCGACCGAGAGCTGCATTTGGAGTACCTATCACCACTATCAAAACCAAGGGTCAACGCCTCAGGGCAATATTATCGGCAAGCCTTTTGCCCATGAGTCTATACTGGTGCTCAATGGCGCCGGTAAAGCGGCGATAAACGGCGCGGTAGGTGAGCTGTATATTGGTGGCGCCTATTTGTCTGAGGGCTATCTCAACCAAGCCGCTTTGAGCGCGCAGCGCTTTGTTTTTATAAACAAGGCGCGTTATTACCGCACGGGCGATACAGTGAGGCTAATGCCTGATGGTAATTTGGCCTTTCTTGGGCGTAAGGATAGTCAGTTAAAGCTCAGAGGCTACCGTATTGAACCACAAGAGATTGAGCAAGTTTTCGTACAACAAGGTGGTGCTGCGCAAGCTTTGGTCAGGGTATTTGAGCAACAATTGGTGGCTTATGTTATCGGACAGCTAAAAGCGGATTTTGATCCGGCGGATTGGCTGCCTCAGTATATGATCCCGCAATGGGTAGAGCCGCTAGATGCTATTCCCCTTAATAGCAGCGGCAAAGTTGCTAACGACTTGCTGCCAAATCCAACCCCCAAAGATGCGCATCAATACCATCCGCCGCGCAATGAGTTGCAGCAAGTGTTGTGTGATATATGGGCCGAGGTGTTTGCAATCGACAGAGTTGGCATTGATTGCGACTTTTTCGGCTTGGGCGGACACTCGGTTTTGGCCATTACCCTTTGTGATGCAATCGCCGCAAGAACCGGTCTTGAAGTGGCAGTTGCCACTTTATTTTCAGCGCCAACAGTGAGCAAACTCGCCGCCAAACTTACCAGTGATGCAACAGCGCCAATCGAAGCTATTGAAGCCTTAGCGTATCCTTTGTCTTATGCCCAGCGTCGGATGCTGTTTTTGGCTGAGCTTAACCACGACAGTCCAAGCTATCATATCCCTTTACTGGTGGGGCTAGAGCCAAGTGTCACCAGCGATGAAATAGCCGAAGCGATAGCGCAGATCAGTCAATACCAGCCGATTTTACGCACCATTTTTCCAGCGTTGAATGCACAGGTCATTATCGACTCCCCGGTCAAGGTTGAGGTCACCAACTTTGCCGATACTATGACGCTTATACAAGAGGTGAAGGCTTTTTGTCAGCAGCCATTTGATATGCGCCAGACGCCGGGTTTTCGTGTCAAGTTGTTCGAGTCAGAGTGTCTGCCACGTCATCTACTCTTTGTTTGGCACCACGGTGTGTTTGACGCTATATCAGTAGCGTTGTTTGTCGAAGCTATGGCTCAATGCTTCAATGAGGATGGTTTAAGCTTACATCAGCCCGATGTGCACTATGGTCACTATAGCCTTTGGCAACAGCAACAACTGGTTGAACAGCGTGAGCAACTACTGAATTATTGGCTAACGCAGTTTAAAGGATACACACCGTTTCAGTTGCCTACCGATAAACCGCGACCACCGCAATGGCAAGACACAGGTGCAGACCATATATTTGGCTTGGGCGTTTGGTTGTCGCAAAGCTTGCGTCAATATGCCAAATCTCGGTGTATATCGTTGCACAATCTTATGCTTGCAGCGCTCAACGTTAGCCTAGGGACGTTCAGTGCTGAGAAAGACATTGCGGTTGCCATAGCATCGCAAAACCGCGATACGCAGCAGTGTAGGGGGCTGATGGGATTGTTCGTCAATACCTTGGCGATTAGAACCCAGCTCGATGCTAATGCCAAACTTGAAACAATAGCCAAAACGGTGCAACAGGCGGTTGTGACGGCGAAGTTGCATCATCAACTTCCGTTTGAACAGTTAATTGAAGCGCTGGATTTACCAACAGATACGTCGAGACAACCCCTTGTCGAGGTGATGTTTGCGATGGTACAGAGAAGCGTTGATGAACCGCCGAAGCCGTTGCTGCCGGCCATGGCGTCGGTATCGGCGCAGTTGCCGAGCACAGCCAAATTTGACCTGAGCTTGTTTGTCAGCGACAGCCAAGAAGATATTACCTGCAACTTTAATTACGCAACGGCGCTGTTTGAGACAGGCACAATTGCCCAGTTGGCGTCGCTCTACCAAGAGGTGCTGGAACAGTTTGTCGATAATGCCAACCAAACCATCTGCGAGCTGAACTTTAAGGCCATTGCTAAAGTTCAAGGTCCAGTCATTCATCATGGCTTTAACGCCTTGGTAGATATGTTTGCCCTGAGTGTGGCACAAAATGCCCAAAAGACCGCGATAGTCTGCGGTAATAGGCGTCTTAGCTATGAGGAACTTGACACTCTAACTGACCGGCTGGCCGTCAAACTGTCAGATAATCAAGGGCCTGTGGCATTGTACTTTGAGCGTTCGGTGAAAATGCTACTTGCTATGGTCGCCGCAATTAAAGCAGGCAGAGCCTATGTGCCGCTGTCGGTCGCAGATCCGCTTGGCCGAGTTCATGAAATACTGCAAGATTGCGGTGCAACAGAGGTGATCACCACCACCGAGCTTGCCGGTGCTTTTGCTGACGTTGATGTCAATGTGATCGATAGCTTTGAAGGGGCGGGCAAAGCCATTATCCCAGGGGCAAGTGCGAGTGCCTATATCATCTATACCTCAGGTTCGAGCGGCAAACCCAAAGGAGTTGAAATTACTCAGCAGGGACTTATCAACTACTGTTTGTCCGTCGATCGTCAATTACACAAGCATTTTGACAACATCGATTTTTCCGGCAACTACGCCTTTGATATGGCCGTAACAACCAGTATTTGTCCGTTACTGCTTGGCCGGACAGTGTACATTTACGAAGGTGAAATTGAGGACATTGGCAGTTATCAGGCTTATCTTGATGCCAACCCCATTGCTTTTGTCAAAATGACACCAAGCATGGCGCAGTTGATGCTCGCTGATAGGCAAAAGGAAGTGGCGACGCTCATGCTCGGTGGCGAAGCATTGACCTTTGAAGGGCTGAAAACACTTAGTAGTCGAGCTAGGTTGATAGTGGATGAATATGGACCGACCGAAACGACTGTCGGTGTCACTTTGGCCCAAGTTTACCCGGCAAAACACCGAGGTGTCGGTAAGCCGTATGCCAATACCGAGATCTGCATTTTGAATGAATGGCTAAAGCCGGTGCCTCAAGGCGCCGTGGGTGAGTTGTGTATACATGGGCCTGCACTTGCTAAAGGATACTTAAATGCGCCTAGCGCCAATGGCTTTATCGACATTGAAGGTAGGCGATACTACCGCACTGGCGATTTGGCGAGGCTCAACAATGAAGGTGATGTACTTTATCTCGGGCGACAAGACAGGCAGATCAAGCTTAACGGTTATCGTATTGAACCTACGGAGATTGAGCGGGCCTTGTTGCAAATAGGCGGGGTGACTCAAGCGGTTGTTGGTGTGGCACGCGGACAAATCAATGGCTATTTGGTGCTTGAACCAAAGGTCACCGCACTGCAAGAGAGCGAGATAAGACAGTCACTAAGTGACAGTTTGCCCCGATATATGCAGCCGACGACATTGACATTTTTGCCACATTTACCGCTTACAGCCAACGGCAAGGTAGATTGGCAGCAGTTACCCGCTGGCAAGGTTGAAAAAGTACCATACAAAGCGCCACAAACACTATTGCAGCACCGTTTATGTCAAATGTTTGCTGAGGCGCTCAAAGTTAGACGCTTAGGTATTGAAGATAACATCTTCACACTTGGGGCCAATTCAATGTTGATCATGGCGGTAGCGCAACAAATAAAAAACGAGCTGAATATTCAATGGCCATTGAGGCGATACTATCAATGCCCCAGCATCGCACAGCTCACAGGAGACGAAGGCACCGCTGAATATCTTGAGCTTGCAACACTGCTGCCGAGCTTGCCTTTTACTTTTGACCGCTCAGCAAACTCGCCTCGGTTAAACAACGGCATTTTGTTGCTTGGTGCAACGGGATTTGTCGGTCGTTATCTGTTGCGCCAATTGCTCGGTCAGGCAAAGCGAAAGGTAGTCTGTCTTGTGCGCAGTAGCTCCAACAAGGCCGCTCGACAAAAATTAGTCGCCAACTTGCGCGATTATGGCCTGTGGCATGAGACGTTTGACAGCTTGCTTGAAGTGTTGGCCGGTGATATCGCTCAGCCTAAAATGGGGCTTTCAAACAGCATGTTCGCTACGCTTAGCCGCGATATCTACCGGGTGTACCACTGCGCAGGTGCAATAGATCATTTGGCCACCTTCGACCAGCTTAAAGCAGTCAATATCGATGGCTTGACTGAGGTGCTTGGTTTTGTCTCCCAAGGACAGACTAAGCGGTTGGAATACATTTGCACCAATAGTATTTTTGACAATCTTGGCGGCATGGAGGTTGATGAACATTCGCCGATTGACAGGTTGCAGATCCGTCGTGATCAGGGCTATCAAGGGACAAAGTGGGTCGCGCAAAATATGGTGCTTAAAGCCTTTGACCAAGGACTACAGGGCAACCTCTATCGATTGGGGTTGGTATGTGGTGCCAAAGGCAGCACAAAACATGACTCGTCCCAGTGGCTAAATCGTTTGATCGAAAGCTGTTTGCGTTTGGGACTGTGCTTCAAAGAGCAAGGGATGACTGTGGCGGTAACACCTGTCGATTTTGTGGCTAAGGCCATTGTCGCGTTGGCCGAGTGTGAGCACACAAGGGAGGTATTCCATGTTGGCAGCAGTGAAACTGTAGACTTTACCGACTTGGTTTGCCGTTATAACCGGCAAACGACGATGCCTTTGCGCTTTGTCTCAGGCGATAACTTCAAAAATGAAATAGATGCCGCCTTGGCTGCTGGCAAAGCGATCCCCGCAGCGTATATGTTCAGTGGGAAAAACAGCTTAAACGAAGACGGCTCTATGGTTAAAGTCAGCAGCCACAATACCGATGCAGCTCTTGAAAGGCTTGGATTGACGCGGCCATCATTGGATGACGAACAGATAGCCGCCTTGTTTGATGTTAAGCGCCAATGATGATGTCGGCTTTGGCTTTTTCGACCAGTAACTTGGTTGCTTTTGCTACCCCGTCGTTTTGGCGCAAAATGGCCATCAGCTCGCTGCGTTTGGAATCGAGCAGACTGATCCCCTGGGCTTTGAGATCAAAGGCTTTCCATTGTCCGGTCTTTTTGTTGAAACGGACTCTAAAGTCAATGGCCAAATCGTCGCCGCCTTGGTTTTTGACCGTGGTTTTCACCTCTACGACCTTTTTACCGTTAAAAGGCTGTGGCTTGGCAAATTCAACAGGCTGATTGTCGTATTTGGCGAAAATGGTGGCATAGGTGGTGATCAGGTAGTTTTTAAATGCCGCGCTAAAGGCTTTTTTCTCTGCGGCGTTGGCATTGACTTTATATAAGATCCAACGTGAGGCAAAGCTGTGGTCGATATAAGGCATCAGTTCTTGTTCGACAATTTGCTTGAGATGATTGGGATTGGCGCTTATCGCGGCGCTATCGTGATGGATACGGGCAAAAGTGCTTTGGGCGACCTGTTGGATCATTTGATAGGGGTCTTGGGCTATCACCGCTGGCTTTTGAGCCGCAGCGCTGCCAAAGCTGATGATGACCAGTAACGTGCCCAATAGATATGAGCTGATTTGGCGCAAAGTATTCATGTTGTTGTCCGCAAGTCATTTGAATTACCGACAGTCTATGGCCGCTTGGCTGAATCGAAAATGAACAAGGGCGCCGATTGGCGCCCTTGGGTCAATAAATAGCAACGCTAGGGTTTAAAAGCCTTCGCACACCTCACAATGAACGTACATGTGTTGAGGGTCGTTAAATCGTGTGAGCATATCTAACTGCTGTTTAAACGCCATCAACATCTGATTGGCGTCGAACGCTTTGTTGACGTTGACCTTGCTGGTACTTGCCGGTTGAGTCGAAACGCCAAACCAATCGCGATAAAACTGATCTCTTGCTGAGAGTTCTTGCTCTATGACCTTTACGTCATAGTCGCCAAGACTGGCTTTACTTGCCGCAGACGCAATGGCTTGGTCTAAGTCGCCAAGTTGATCTACCAATCCGAGTTTTTTCGCCGTAGCGCCGGTCCACACTCGACCTTGGGCGATTTCATTGACCTGCTCAGTGGTCATATTGCGATTATTGGCGACCAGTTCGATAAAACGCTGATAGCCTTTTTCAATGTTCAGCTGGATCACTTCGCCGAGCTTTGGCTCAAGCGGACTGTAGACTGAGAAGTTGGCCATTTCCGTGGTCGCAACGCCGTCACTACTGACGCCGATGGCTGAGAGCGAATTCTCGAAAGTCATAAACATACCGTAAATGCCGATAGAGCCGGTGATCGTCGTCGGTGATGCCCAGATCTCATCGGTAGAGGCGCTGATCCAGTAGCCGCCCGACGCAGCGACCGAACTCATTGAGGCGACAACCGGCTTTCCGGCCTGTTGCAGGGCGTCGATTTCTTTACGGATGATCTCTGAGGCGAACGCCGAACCACCGGGTGAGTCTACTCGCAATACCACCGCCTTAACGGTTTTATCCAGTCGTGCCCGGCGCAGCAGATTTGCCGTAGAGTCGCCGCCGACACTGCCTGCCTTTTGATTGCCGTCGAAGATTTGACCGCGGGCAACCACAACCGCAACTTTATCACTAAAGGGGTTATCCAACACCACTGGCGGTTTAACAAGGCCAAGGTAGTCGTAATAGTCTACTTGATTGTAGCGGTTATTGTTGTCGCTACCGACCAAGTCAACCAGTTGTTGATTGATTTGCTGGCGTGATTTGAGCGAGTCAACCCACTGGTTGTCGAGGGCATACTGCGCCATATCGCCTTGAGTTTGGCGCAATTTGGCCAAGTAGTCGTCTAAACTTTCATCAAAGTTGGACTCGGGCATATTTCGCTGGGTAGCGATATGAGTCTTGTAGTTTTGCCACAGCTCATCTAACCACACCTGATTGGCCAGCTTGGCTTCTTCAGACATATTTTGTCGGTCGTAAGGTTCGACAGCCGATTTAAACTTGCCGACTTTAAAGATATGCCGTGACACTTTTAATTTGGCCAACGCCTCTTTGTAATACAACTGCTCAATGCCAAAGCCGTCGATGAGTACGCCGCCCATTGGGTTTAAGATGATTTCGTCGGCGTAGCTGGCCAAGTAATATTGGTTTTGGGTGTAATAATCACCAATTGCGATGATTTGTTTGCCGCTTGCCTTAAAGCGCTCAAGGGCATCACCAATGGTTTTGAGCTTATTTAGACCACCGCCGCCAAAGGCGCCGAGCTTTAGCACCAAGACTTTAATGCGCTTATCTTGCGCAGCATTGTCGATAACTTTAACCACATCGCCCAACAACACTTCGGCATTGGAGCGATATTGGTTGTTTAACTCTTGGTTGAGCAATTCTTCGGCCGGATCGACATATTCGAGCTGCTCCACCACTCTACCGGCGGGATTGAGCACCAGCGCGGCGCTAGAAGGGACCGTGAGTTGATCTTTTTCTGAGGTTATTGCAACAATAATGACAATAACAAATAACACAAAGATAATATTGACCAGCAAGCGGCGGGAGAAATTGATGGCATCCCACAGTAGGCGAAAAAAGCCTCGGGAATGGCCGGTTTGGGTTTGATTCATAGATAACTTAACTGCATGTTTCAATCGATAGCGTTAGTTTAAAGCAATCCATAGCTAAACCAAAGCCTAGGGCGTGTTAATCTTTCATTTATGAGTAACATAATATGAAAGATAAATAACCTAAGCCTCACGTAAGGAAGGGCCGTAGAGCACAGCTATTTTCATCGCTAAGTGCCCCAAAATTGTTTAATCATGGAAGCTTAGGAGGTACATATTTGGATTGCTATTGAAGAAAGTATCAACACGCTCCCGCTTTTCAAAAGGAGCGATGCGTTCAAGGGCACTGACCCGCCTTACGCAAAGCTTAGGTTAAATAGGCCTTAATATTTTGCCAAATGTAAGTCTTGTACTTACGCTTAAGAACAGTTAAATTGTCACCATGTCAACTGGTAGGACCACATATTCATGAATAATACGCCTTATCCACACTTGCTTGAACCGTTAGATCTCGGCTTTACCACCTTGAAAAATCGTGTACTGATGGGTTCTATGCATACCGGACTGGAAGAAGAAAAAGGAGGCTTTGACAAACTTGCGGCTTTTTATGAAGCGCGCGCCAAAGGGGGAGTCGGGCTTATTGTAACCGGTGGTGTCAGCCCCAATTTTCGCGGCCGCCTTGACCCATTTGGCTGTCAAATGAGCCATTTTTGGCACCTTGCCAAACATAAAAAGATCACCAGTCGCATCAAACAATACGACACAAAAATCTGCTTGCAATTACTTCATGCCGGACGCTATGCCTATCATCCATTTAGTGTCGGACCCAGCAAAATTAAAGCGCCCATCAATCCGTTTACGCCCAAACAGATGTCGGTTGGCCAAATCAAATCGACGGTACGCGATTATGCCAAAGCGGCCAAGCTGGCGAAAAAAGCCGGTTACGATGGTATTGAGATCATGGGCTCTGAGGGCTACTTGCTCAATCAGTTTATTTGTCCGCGCACCAACAAACGAACCGACCGCTATGGCGGTACTTTCAACAACCGTGCCCGCTTTGCCATCGACACGGTGCAAAAGGTCAGAGAGACCGTAGGGCCAGAGTTTATCATTATCTATCGTTTGTCGATGCTGGATCTGGTTGAAGGCGGCAATACATGGGATGAAGTGGTGCAGCTTGCCAAACGCATTGAACAGGCAGGGGCGACATTAATCAATACCGGCATCGGCTGGCATGAAGCCAGGGTGCCCACCATCGTCACCTCGGTGCCGCGCGCGGCGTTTACTTGGGTGACCAAAAAACTGCGCACTGAGGTCTCAATTCCGCTTATCACCACCAACCGCATCAATATGCCGGATGTCGCAGAGCAAGTACTCGCCCGTGGCGATGCCGATATGGTTTCCATGGCAAGACCGTTTTTAGCCGACCCTGAACTGGTCAATAAGGCGGCGGCGGGGACACCAGAGCAGATCAATACGTGCATTGCCTGTAATCAGGCCTGTCTTGATCATGTGTTCGAGCGAAAAAGGGCAACCTGTTTGGTTAATCCACAAGCCTGTTATGAAACCGAGCTGGTCTTTCCGGCGATAGAGCAAAAGAAAAAACTGGCGGTGATTGGCGCTGGACCTGCCGGTTTGTCTTTCGCCACCTATGCTGCCAAACGTGGCCATGAAGTACACCTTTTTGATAAAGACGACAAGATCGGCGGGCAATTTAACTTTGCCAAACGTATTCCGGGCAAAGAGGAATTTCACGAGACCATTCGTTATTTCGACCAACTGATCAAACAACTGGGCGTTAATCTGCATTTAGGTGCAGAGCAGGATGCCGAGAGTATTGCCAATGGCGGCTTCGACGAGGTTATCATTGCGACAGGCATTCAACCTCGTGCGCTGAGCATTGAGGGTATCGACAGTGATAAAGTGCTCAGTTACCTCGATGTCTTGCGTGACAACAAGCCGGTTGGTAAACGAGTCGCGGTCATCGGCGCAGGCGGTATCGGCTTCGACGTCAGTGAATTCATTACCGAAGAACATTCATTAGCCCTAGACTTAAGCGCTTGGCAAAAAGAGTGGGGTGTTGACCCTTCCTACACCAGTCGTGGTGCCTTGAAGCCGCAACTGCACACGCCTAGTCCACGTAAAGTGTATCTGTTGCAGCGCAAAGCCAATAAGGTTGGCGCCGGTCTTGGTAAAACCTCCGGCTGGGTGCATCGTTCGACGTTAAAGCATAAAAAAGTCGAAATGCTCAGCGGTTGCCAATACATCGCCGTCAATGACAAAGGGCTGGTGATAGAAATCGACGGCAAGCAACAAACACTAGAGGTCGATAACATTATCGTTTGCGCCGGTCAGTTGCCCCTTGCCGACTTGGCAGAGCCATTAAAGGCCAAAGGCATTAATGTCCATGTTATCGGCGGCGCCGATGTTGCAGCGGAGCTCGATGCCAAGCGTGCAATTCGCCAAGGTGCTGAGCTTGCGGCAACGATTTAACAGAAAGAAAAAATAACTTGAAACTTAATTGACGCTTTTCCTTTCTATTGCCAAAGTGTTAAAAAAAGCGAGGAAAAGCGTTAGTTTATGATCTCAATTGAAAAACTCACCAACCTTTACGAAGATAATGTCGCCAGGCTCGCCCATTTGGAAGGCGTTGCTTTACTGGCGCTGCGATTAATTTTGGCGCCGGTTATGATTGTTGCAGGTTATAACAAACTTGGCTTAAGCAACGATGAGATAGCCTTTCCCATGTCTTTGCTGGCTGAGCCCAGCATAGTACAGTGGTTTGGCAACAGCGAATGGGGTCTTGGCTTGCCGTTTCCTGAGTTGCTCGGTTTTATTGCTGCTTGGACTGAGTTTTTAGGTGGTTGGTGTTTGTTGCTTGGGCTTATGACTAGGCTTTGGGCCATTCCTTTGATGTTTACCATGGCGGTAGCGGCAATGTCGGTGCATCTTGATAACGGTTGGTATGCCATTGCGCCGACCGATGCCAAAACCAGCCCGACGCTGTTTTTCCAATGGCTTGGCTTTGACAGCGCACAGCAAAGTGCCGAGCAAGCGCAAGAGAATCAAGAGCGTTTAGGGGTGATACGCGAGCAGATTGACGAACATCAGTACAGTCGCTGGTTAAAAGGTGGCGGCAGCGTGGTGATACTCAATAACGGCATCGAGTTTTCGGCCTCCTATTTTGTCATGTTGTTTATATTATTGCTCTATGGCGGCGGCCGTTATACCAGCGTTGACTATTACTTAAAACGAACCTTGTTTAGGTAGTGCTCAAATGCGTCCGACGACTGTGGTTTAGCAAATAATCAATGATGACAACAAAGTAATCAAACGGTTTGAATAAAGCCGGTTTTTGAAAGACGAATCGGTTAAAACCTGCTAGATTGAGCCAATAACAACGCAATTTTCTACAGGTTTTAATACTATGGATGCTCTTGAGCTATTAACCACCCGCAGTTCTTCTCCACGACTTCAAGCCCCGGCGCCAAGCGCTGAGCAGTGGCAAACCATTCAAAAGGCAGCGGTCAGAGTGCCAGATCATGCCGGCTTGCAACCTTGGCAATTTATCGTATTCGACGATGAGGTATCATTAAACGCATTAGGTGAGCTATATGCCAAAGCCGCCTTGATGGAAGATGCCAATGTCGATGACGCCGTTGTCGAGAAGGCAAAAACACTACCACACCGCGCACCGATGGTAATTGCCTGTATTGCCAAGTACGTAGAGCACCCAAAAGTGCCGCGAATCGAACAGATAGCAACGGTAAGCTGCAGTGTTATGGCAATGCAGCAAGCGGCGTTTGCCATGGGGTTTGGTGGAATTTGGCGCACCGGCAGCTACGCCCATAATCCCCATATGAAAACCCTGTTAAACCTTGCCGCTGAAGACGAAATTGTCGGTTACCTCTATCTTGGTAGCGCGATGGGCGATATCGCCATCAAACCACAAAAGCCAATCGATACCTGTTTTGTCAAATACCAGCCTTAAGGGTCAAAGATGAAGGAAAAGCACTATCAGGCGCTTTGCAATATGTATTACGCGGCGCCTATCAATCAATGGTATCAACCATCGATGAGTGTCCGTCATGGTGAGGCAGAGATTGAAATCGAGGTCAAAGCAGATTACTTTCATGCAGGCCAAGCGGTACATGGCAGCGTGTACTTCAAGATGCTCGATGATGCGGCATTCTTTGCCGCCAGCTCAATGGAAACCGAGGTCTTTATGTTAACCACTTCATTTACCACATATCTTACGCGTCCGGTAAGTAGTGGCAAAATACGCGCCGTAGGTAAGGTGGTTAATTACAATCGCTCGCAGTTTATCTGTGAAGCGGTGGCATATAACGAAAAGGGCAAGGAAATAGGACGAGGCAACGGCATCTTTGTCCGCTCTAAGAATTTGCTCGCGAATGCAATGGGTTATAGTGATGCGCCTACCAAGTAGGCGCAAAGGTTGATTTATACCACTTTCCAGACGATCTGCTCACCGGCTTTAACCGGTACCACTGAACTGTCGCCAAACGAAAGCGCGTCTGGCACCTGCCACTTTTGCTTTTGCAAGGTAATGGTATCTTGATTGCGCTCAAGACCATAGAAGTCGGGGCCGTTGAAGCTGGCAAAGGCTTCTAGTCTATCTAGCTTACCTACCTGTTCAAATACCTCGGCATATAACTCTATGGCGGCAAATGAGGTGTAGGAGCCAGCACAACCACAGCCGGTTTCTTTGTTCTCACGAACGTGAGGGGCCGAGTCGGTGCCTAAGAAGAACTTATTGCTGCTCCCTGTTGCCGCCGCAATCAACGCCTCTTGATGTGTATTGCGCTTTAATATGGGCAAGCAATAAAAATGAGGTCTAATGCCACCGGCCAACATATGGTTGCGATTGTACATTAAGTGATGCGCGGTAATGGTTGCGCCGATATTATCAGTACCACCATGGACAAAATCAGCGGCGTCTTTGGTGGTGATATGCTCAAGCACTACTTTAAGCGCTGGAAACTTTGCGACGATTGGCGCTAACACCCGGTCCAAATAATGCTTTTCACGGTCGAAGATATCGATATGGTTATCTGTCACCTCACCGTGTAACAACAGCGGTAAGCCGACTTCTTCCATCGTGGCCAATACGCCGTAAAGACCTTCAATATTGGTAACGCCGCTATCTGAATTAGTGGTAGCACCCGCTGGATATAACTTAGCCGCTTTGACAAAACCGCTTTGCTTGGCGGCGATGATATCGTCACTTGTGGTATTGTCGGTCAAATACAAGGTCATCAAAGGTTCAAACGCTGCTCCTTGTGCCACCTCGTTCAAAGCCGACATGATGCGACCACGGTATTCATCGGCCAGTCGAACGTTGGTTACCGGCGGTACGAGATTGGGCATGATGATGGCGCGCGACATATAGCGGCTAACATCGGCAACGGTTCTTGCCAAAAACGCACCATCACGTAAGTGTAGGTGCCAATCGTCGGGGCGGGTAATGATAAGGGTATCAACGTTCGACATGGTTACTCCAGATTAAATGAAACGGCTTAGAAACTGCTGGTATCGGTGAAAAGGCCGACTTTTAAATCGTGGGCAGTATAAATGACCTTGCCGTCTACTTCTACCGTACCATCGGCAACGCCCATAAAAAGTTTACGCTTGATGACGCGTTTCATGGTGATGCGATAGGTTACTTTTTTCGCAGTTGGTAGAATTTGACCGGTGAATTTTACCTCACCGACACCCAGTGCACGTCCACGACCCGGGCCACCGCTCCAACCAAGGAAAAAGCCCACTAACTGCCACATGGCATCAAGGCCCAAACAACCAGGCATTACCGGGTCACCTTCGAAGTGACAACCGAAAAACCAAAGATCAGGATTGATATCCAATTCTGCAACGATTTCACCTTTACCGTTGGCACCGCCGTCTTCGGTGATTGAGCTGATGCGATCGATCATCAGCATGTTGTCTTTAGGCAGTTTCGAATTGCCGGGGCCGAAAAGCTCGCCGCGACCACAGGCTTCAAGGGCGGCTTTATCGTAACTGTTTTGTTGTTCCATTGGGCTTTCCTGTAAAAAGTTGCTGTTATGCTTGAAAAAAAATTGTGCGCAACTTTAGCTTACACTTGTACGCTAATCAAGTCGGACAAGTCGTACTCAGTTATTTTTTAACCAAACCGACTGTTGCAAATAAATAATATCTTTTGGGGATATAGGATCTTGATTGATAACGCGATACTATCGCAATGACATCACCTTCACCTCACCATACAGCATAAAGATGAGCAAACGATGACAGAATCGAAAAAGCGCGCCATGACCAATGCCGAGAAGCAAAAGGCTTATCGCGAGCGCAAAAAAGCCAAAGGGTTGGTTGAAATTCGTGGTTATCTTACCCCTGAGGCGCAGCAATGCTACAAAGAGCTGGCCGAGAAAACCGGTTGGTCAGACAGTAAGCTGGTCAGCAATGCCATTCGGCTGACCCTCGCGGCGTACAAATGCAAACAGATATTGACCCTTAACACTTGGCTTGAGAAAAATCGCAAATAACATGCCTTTAGAGCGGTTTTGCCGTATAATGCGGCGCTTTATTTTATCATTTTGACTTGCCGGGGCTTATTAAGTTACACATATGCAATTATTCGTAAACGACCTGACTGTAATCGATTTTTCCTATTTATGTGCAAAACGTGGTGTTATCGGCGAAAGCTGGATTGTCGATTTGACGTTGATCGGCTCTTTGGACGAGCAGTCTATGGTGCTGGATTTTGCGAAAGTGAAAAAGCAGGTCAAACGGATCATTGACGATGTGCTGGATCACAAATTGGCGGTACCGGTAGGCGCCGAGCAGACCTCCATCGAGGCCTTTGACGGCGCCAGTGCAGTGTACTTTCACAGTGAAAACAGCGGACCTTTCGCAGTGTACTCGCCCAATGATGCTTTCGCTTTTATTGACGCTTCAGCTGTCAACCTTGACACCGCCGCATCATTTTTATCGCAAAAGATCCAAGCCGAGCTGCCAAACAACGTCGAGCAAGTCATACTGAACCTGCGCCCTGAAAATATCGATGGCTTCTACTATCACTACACTCACGGCCTTAAAAAGCACGATGGCAATTGTCAGCGTATAACCCATGGCCATCGCTCTAAAGTGCAGGTGCTGGAGAACAACATGAAGTGCCCAAGGCTGCAAAAATACTGGGCAGACCGTTGGCAGGATATCTACCTAGCCAGCAGCGAAGATAAAATTGCCGATACTGAACTAAAATTCATCAAGCCCAAAATTTGTGAGCAAGCCATGTTGAGCTTTGCCTATGAGGCAAGCCAAGGGTATTTTGAGTTGTGGATCGGCCAAGAGTGCACCGAAGTGGTGCCGGTCGATACCACCGTTGAATGTTTAGCCGAATTTATGAACAGCGAGCTTAAAAAGCTTAATCCTGATGCCAGCTATCAGGTCACGGCTTTCGAGGGGGTCGCCAAAGGAGCCATCGTTTGAAGTCATTATCTCAATTAATCTCAAGCAAACCTTTTAAAGTTGCCTGTGTGTTGACCACACTGCTGTTGGCAGGTGCGCCACAGGCAGGTACATCTTCGCAAATTCAATTGAGTGGGCCGTTGACTCAAGGCGGAATGGTTGTCGGTAAAACGGCGCCCAATGCCGAAGTTTACCTTGACGGCAAGGCGCTCAAGGTCTCACAAAATGGCGATTTTGTCTTTGGCTTTGGTCGGGATGACAAACTCAAACACGAGCTTAAAGTCATTAACGGCCAGCACACAGAGACTATGCCGATAGTCATTAGCAAACGCGACTACAAGATTGAAAAAATCGACGGCATTGAAAACAAATATGTATCGCCGCCAAAAGACGTCATCGACCGCATTGTCGCCGACAATCAAAAAGTCGGTAAGGCCCGGGCTGTCGAAACTGACCGCACCGACTTTCTCAGTGACATCAAAATGCCGGTTAAAGGCCGTATTAGCGGCGTTTATGGTTCACAACGGGTGCTAAACGGCAAGCCGAAAAGACCACACTTTGGATTGGATATTGCCGCGCCGACCGGCACAAAAGTCAAAGCGCCGCTCAAAGGCAAAGTGGTGTTGGTACACAATGATATGTATTACACCGGTGGCACCCTGATTATCGAACATGGTCACGGGATAACCTCGACCTTTATCCATCTGAGTAAGATACTGGTTAAAGAAGGGGACTCAATCGAGCAGGGCGATGACATCGCAGAAGTTGGTTCAACAGGCCGTGTAACGGGACCTCATCTTGATTGGCGCATGAACTGGTATAAGGTCAGGCTCGACCCGCAATTATTGGTTTCAGATAAATAAACCGCGCCACAACTATCGTCAATGTGTAAAACCCGTTAGGGCTGCCTACGCAGTCCCTAACCACATCGCAACTTTTTCTTTATCCACTAACTTCAGCTGAGCGACAAACGGCTCGGCTTCAATCAACGTCACGTCAAGATTAAGCAAGTTGTCTTCTCTAAACAAGGTCGCGGTAACAGTCTTGTTTCTTGGAATGTGTTCGAGCAAGGTTTGCAAATTACCGCTAGAGACTTTAAGGCCATCAAGGGCAAGTAGTTGGTCTTTTGCAGCCATACCGGCAAGTTGCGCG
>JBFHGJ010000020.1:0-63327 GCA_041583135.1 Alteromonadaceae bacterium
GGTATGACTTTGTTGCAGGGAGCACTCAAAGTCGATGTATATGGATATTCAAAGAACCTTCAAACTCACTTCGCTTGCGGTCGCCAAGCTACATGGTCGGTGCATGTATTGCCGCAATAAACAATAATCGCGCGTTGTCGAGGAACTGAGGGACGCTGTCCTTGAACTTAACTGATAGGTTGGGGGAATTGACAAAAAAGGGGGTTGATAGCCAAACCAAAAATGTTGTTATTCAGTTTGCAATTTAGTTCCGTGACGACTAGTATTTTAAACGAAGTTCGCTCTTTCGGTTGGGCACTAGCTAACTCTTGATTAGTCTATCATAAGGAGCGTACATGAACCCCCGATATCTAATCTCCTTTGCGTTACTTACCATCACTGGGCTAGCCAATGCAGCCGAAACAGTTAAATTAAGCCCGATTGCGACTGATGACGGCCAGATTGATGTGGGTAGCCCTAAGCAAACAAACGGTGCAAATCGATCACTCCCCCTGCAATTAAACGGCGCCCTATCGGATGGCTATGGCCTAAACGGTGAAAATGAGTTGGTTGCTGGCCAAGAGGTCAACTCCTATGGCGCCGCTGCGCAGCAAAGTGACACCGATGCTGATGGGATGCCTGACGACTGGGAAGATACTTATGGGTTTGATAGCAACGACCCCAGTGATGCCAGAGAAGATGATGACACAGACGGTTTGAATAATCAGATGGAATTTACCCATCATACCAATCCACTGGCAGCAGATACCGATAGCGATGGTTTATATGACGGTGAGGAGATCTTTGTGCATCACAGTTCTCCCGTGCTCAGCGATTCTGATGCCGACGGTATGAGTGACAGCTGGGAAGTCCGCTACCGCTTGAACCCGAATGCCGACGATAGCTTGAATGATAATGATCTCGATGGCTGGAGCAATCTGGAAGAATATCAATATAAAACCAATCCAAATGATCTGAAATCTATACCCGAACGACAACAGGCCTACACTGTCAGATACGACGGTGAGCTTCTTCGTATCGATTTGGAAACGGGGAACCAAACTTCGGTTGGCTTGACTGGCATAAGATACTTTGAAGGACTGGCATTCAGTCCTTCGGGTGACCTTTATGGTGTCGAAGACGTCAACAACTACCTGTATAAAATAAACCCTCAGACAGCCCATGCAACTAGAGTCGGCTACTTAGGCATGTACTACTACAAGGATCTAGGTCTGACTTTTGACTCCGAAGGCAATTTGTTTCTTGTCGGTGGTGACGAGCACGGGGCCTTGCATCGCGTGAATTTAACGAGTGGATATGCGAGCAGAGTTGGATATTATTCCGGTCAGTATATCGATTCTGTCGCGTGGGACGGCTCTACGCTATGGGGGATGAATTTCTATCTCACCAATGATCTCTATCGGCTCGACAAAGTCTCGGGGGCGTCTACTTTGGTAGGTCGTATCAGTGGTGTCAATTTGCCTCAGTCGTCAGGGCTGTCGGTAGATGCCAAGGGGCGCTTATGGGGGCTACGTAGAGACGGTACGCTATATACCATAGACAAAACTACGGCTCAGGCAACTGTTGTTCATCACATTTCCAGTGGCTGTGCCTCTGTTGCCATCAAACCGCTTTCTACAGCGGTTGTCGATACGGATGGCGATGGTATGCCCGATAGCTGGGAAACCCGCTATGGTTTAGATCTTAATGATGCTTCCGATGCGACGCAGGATGCCGACGGCGATGGCCTGAATAACTTGACCGAATATCAGCTGGGAATCTTGCCGAGCAATGTCGATAGCGATGGTGACAACGTCAATGACGGTATCGATGCACTGCCTGCCGACAGTACTGAGTGGGTTGATACCGATGGCGATAGACTTGGCAACAATATAGACAGTGATGATGACAATGACGGTATCATCGATACGGCGGATAGCTTCCCGTTGGATGCCGGCGAGTATCAAGATCATGATGGTGATGGTATTGGCAACAATGCCGATACTGATGATGATGGCGATGGGGTTGACGATGGCAATGACCGTTTTCCATTGAATGGGCAAGAATGGTTGGACAATGACAATGATGGCATTGGAGACAATGCCGATACGGATGATGACAATGATGGTGTTGTTGATATTGAGGATGCGTTTCCGTTCGAGGCGGCAGAGTCATTTGACAGCGATGGCGATGGTATCGGCAATAATGCCGACTCGGATGATGACAATGACGGCGTGGAAGATACGATTGATGCATTACCTTTAGACCCGAATGAGACACTGGACAATGACAGAGATGGTATTGGTGATAACGCCGATAAAGATGATGACAACGACGGATTAAGTGATGCACAGGAAGCCACCTTAGGGACCAATCCGCTTGTGGCTGATAGCGATGGCGATGGTTTGAGTGATTTTGACGAAGTCAGGCAGTATCAAACGTCACCGACCAACAGCGATACCGATGGTGATGGGTTGTCCGACGGTTTTGAGGTTCAATATGGTTTCGATCCACTGAAGGACCAGCAAAACGGCGAAAGGGATGATGACGGCGACGGCCTGACCAACAGAGAAGAAATGAGCCTGGGGACACACCCGCTCAAAGCTGATACCGATGACGATGGACTGAATGATTATGTTGAGGTTCGGCAGTATCACACCTCAGCCACCGATAGAGATAGTGACGACGATGGCCTTTCCGACAAAGAAGAAGTTGAGGATTATGCTTCTGATCCACTGAGCACCGACGGTGACGACGATGGCATGCCGGATAAGTGGGAAATCGACCATGGTCTTGAGCCGATGAGGGATGACAGTGGCGAGGACCCGGATAAGGATGGCCGAAACAATGAGGTGGAGATGAACGACAACACCGACCCACATCTTCCTGAAGTGGTGGATGTGCTAGGTAATGACACACTGGCGAAAGCCCAAAGCCTCGATGGTGCGTTCAATCGACGCTATTCATTGAATATTGGCGATAGACACGTCAATACTTCGGCAGTTTTGCCCCATGTGACGGTGCTCAGACAAGGCGAGGGCGACAACGATGTGGATGTGTTCAAATTTACTGTTAGCCAACCCAATGTTCGGTTGATTTTGGATATCGACTACGATGAACGCTTAGGCACTCACTTCGACAGCTATATCGATTTGTACGACAGCGATGGACGATTTGTTTACGGCAATGACGATGCGGGTTTCTACCAATTTGGTCAGGGCGGCAGTTCGTCTTCGACGGACAGTTACCTAGAAATGACGGTAGAACGGCCAAGCGTCTATTACATCGTGGTTTCATCGTATATTGGCTTGCCGGTATACAGCGGCAGCGGTTATATGCTGCATGTGACGGTTGAAGGGTACGAGGTATCTACGAATCCTTAGTTTTGGCGGGCTTTTCTTTAAAAGCTGAAGTCAATGTCTTCACCATTGAGCCGCTACTTCTTTCCTTTTTCCGCATGAGCCGCTAAGCGCTCAAGTTTTTTTCTTAAACTCTCCGGGGCATGACTGGCGGCGGCTAAAATGGCCTCGCCGGCCTGTTCACTGAGGTGTCGCGATGGGGTTTCCTGTGGTATGGATTTTTGATAATACTGCTCGCCGGGCAATACTTTTATGTAGAGGTCGGCCAAATCAGGCAGGACATTTTGGCGAAAATCCGTTAGAATTTGCCGCGACATAAATTGTAGTCTGGTGGCAAAGGCCGAATTATCCGTTTCGATGGTCAAAATGCCTTGGCTGTAGTTGCTTACCCGACAGTTTTGCGCGATAGTATCGCCCACACATCCTGCCAGGAAGTGATTCAGGTCTGAAATTTGCTTACTTTTTTGTGCAAGTTGGGCCAGGTTTCCCGAACCTTGTGTTAACAGCGTAGCGAGTTGTCGCGGTGTTTGGCGTTTGGGCATCTGATTGGATGTAATCAAAAATTAAATCAGTAATAAATATGAGTTTAACAGTAATTTATCGTTCGAGGCAGGGGAGATTTGCGATAGCATTAAAAAAATCGCAATGGCTCATGCTTTCACTGTTGCTCGCAGGTAGCTTTGGCACTGGCGCTTACCAGATAATGGCTAAGTTTGAAGAGCGCGAAGATATCGAACAGCAGCTGCAATCTGCGCAGCTGGAATATCGCGAGCATAAGGCGGATTTGGCGTTGTTGAAACAAAACGCACAAACCCAGCTGGCGGCTTTGCAACTGAAAATTGGCGAATTGCAAGGCGAGGTCAATCGTCTCAATGCCTTTGGTCAGGAGCTGGCAAAAGTCGCCAAAATCCCTGAGAGTGAATTTAATTTATCCCAAGGTATCGCCATCGGTGGCGGCACCGGCGAAGGGGTCAGTGAAATCCCTCATGGGGGCGTTTCAAGCCTGATGTTGCAAATTGATGACATGATGTTGCAACTCGACGGGCAAGAACAAAAGATGGCACTACTTGAATCTTTGTTGCTTAACCACAATATAGAGAAGGGCAGCTACCTTTCGGGGCGTCCGGTCAATTCCGGCTGGTTGTCATCGTACTATGGCGTACGTAAGGATCCCTTTACCGGATTGCCTGCTGAGCATATGGGCATCGATTTCGCCGGTAAATTTGGTGATGACATCATTGCTACCGGCTCTGGGGTTATCAGCTGGGCGTCTGAACGTTTTGGCTATGGTCAAATGATTGAGGTCGATCACGGCGATGGCTTTAAAACCCGCTATGGCCATAATCAAGCGCTGTTGGTTAAAGTGGGCGATGTGGTTGAAAAAGGCCAAGTCATTGCCCGCATGGGCAGCTCAGGGCGCTCCACCGGTCCCCATGTACATTATGAGATAATCAAAGGCGGTAGACAGATCAACCCGCTGAAATATGTACATCGAAAAAACAAGTAGAAGATAGAGAATATGCCTCACAAGGGGCGTAATTGATTAAAACAATATAAAACTGTAGTCACAACGGATTCAACATGATAGCTAAATTATTCACCAAGTTGTTTGGTAGCCGCAATGACCGCCTGATTAAAAAAATGGGTGTGGTCGTTAAACAAATCAACGATTTAGAAAGCGAACTTGAGAAGCTTGATGACGCGGCACTTAAGGCTAAGACCACTGAGTTTAAAGAGCGTTTGGCCAAAGGTGAAACCTTGCAGTCGTTGGTTCCTGAAGCCTTTGCCGTTGTGCGTGAAGTGAGTAAAAGGGTTTTTGGCCTAAGACATTTCGATGTGCAGATGATAGGTGGTATGGTTCTGAACAGTGGCCAGATCTCCGAGATGCGCACCGGTGAAGGTAAAACTCTGACCGCAACGCTACCGGCCTATCTTAATGCGTTGACCGGTAAAGGGGTTCATGTTGTTACGGTTAATGACTATCTGGCCTCTCGTGATGCCGAAACCAACAGACCTTTGTTTGAATTTTTAGGCATGACGGTCGGTTGCAACATTCCGGGTATGAGCCCTGACCAAAAACAACAGGCATATGCCGCTGATATTACTTACGGTACCAACAACGAATTCGGTTTTGACTACCTACGTGACAACATGGCGTTTGAGCCGGATCAGCGCGTACAGCGTGGCCAACACTACGCCATTGTCGATGAGGTGGATTCGATTCTTATCGATGAGGCGAGAACGCCGCTGATCATCTCCGGTGGGGCTGAAGATAGCTCAGAGCTATATCGCCGCATGGACGGTATCGTTGAAGATTTGACGCAACAGGAAAAAGAAGATACCGAAGAATACACAGGTGAAGGTGATTTCACCATTGATGAGAAAGCCAAACAGATCCATCTGACCGAGCGCGGTCAAATCAAGGTTGAAGAAATTTTAATGAAGCTCGGCATCTTAGGTGAAGGCGAGTCATTATATGCGGCCAAGAACATGGTGTTGGTCAGCCATGTTAACGCTGCTTTGCGTGCCCATAAGCTTTATCAAAAAGACGTTGATTACATTGTTAAAGATGGTGAGGTGGTGATCATCGATGAGCACACCGGCCGTACAATGGAAGGTCGTCGCTGGTCTGAGGGTTTGCATCAGGCTATCGAAGCCAAAGAAGGCGTGAAGATTCAAAACGAAAACCAAACTTTGGCCTCAATCACCTTCCAGAACTATTTCCGCCTGTATGACAAATTGTCAGGCATGACCGGTACTGCCGATACTGAAGCATTTGAGTTTCAGCATATCTATGGCTTAGAGACCGTTATTATTCCAACCAACAGACCAATGGTTCGTGATGACCGCACCGATCAGGTGTTCTTGAGCGTGCAGGAAAAATACGACGCCATTGTCAAAGACATTTTAGATTGCCAAGAGCGTGGCCAGCCTGTGCTGGTCGGTACGATTTCAATCGAAAGCTCAGAGCATTTGTCGAATTTGCTGCGTGAGAAGAAGATTAAACACAACGTACTTAACGCCAAATTCCATGCCCAAGAAGCACAAATCGTTGCCGAAGCAGGCGCGCTGGGTGCGGTTACCATTGCAACTAATATGGCCGGTCGTGGTACCGACATTGTCTTGGGTGGTAACTGGAAAGTGAGTGCCGCAGAGCTCAAAGATCCAAGCGATGAGCAAATCGAGAAGCTTAAAGCCCAGTGGAAAGAGAGCCACGAAAAAGTATTGGCCGCGGGCGGCTTGCATATCATCGGCACCGAGCGTCATGAATCACGTCGTATCGATAACCAGCTGCGTGGTCGTTCTGGTCGTCAGGGTGATCCGGGTTCTTCTCGTTTCTACCTGTCGATGGAAGATGCTTTGATGCGTATTTTCGCCTCTGAACGCATGACCAACATGATGCGTAAAATCGGTATGGAGCCGGGCGAAGCGATTGAGCATCCGTGGGTTAACCGTGCGATTGAAAATGCCCAGCGTAAAGTTGAGGGTCGTAACTTCGATATTCGTAAGCAATTGCTTGAGTTTGATGATGTTGCCAATGACCAGCGTCGCGTGGTGTACCAACAGCGTAACGAATTGCTTGATGAAAGTGATATTTCTGAAACCATAGACGCGATTCGCGAAGATGTTGTCGATGGTATTATTAGCCAATATATTGCACCACAGTCTTTAGAAGAAATGTGGGATATCTCAGGTCTTGAAGAACGCATTAAGAATGACTTCTTGATTGAGTTGCCGATTCAAAAGTGGCTTGATGAAGACAGCAAGCTGCATGAAGAAACCTTGCGTGAGAAGATTTTGCAGGCCATTGTTGCCGAATATCGCCTCAAAGAAGAACAGGTCGGTGCTGAGGTTATTTGTCACTTCGAGAAGGCGATCATGTTGCAAAGCCTTGACCAGCACTGGAAAGATCACTTGGCGGCAATGGACCACTTACGTCAAGGTATTCATTTACGCAGCTATGCGCAGAAAAATCCGAAGCAGGAATATAAGCGTGAATCTTTTGAGCTGTTTACCAATATGCTTGAAGAACTAAAAGTAGACGTGATTGGTATCTTGTCTAAAGTGCAGGTGCGCGCCGAAGAAGATGTTGAAGCGGTTGAAGAACAGCGCAGAAACGCCGCGCAAGTGCCACACAACTATCAACACGAAGGGGCTGACCAACTCGCACAGGAAGATGACGGCCATGTCACCACCATGCGCGAAGGTCCTAAAGTTGGCCGTAACGACCCTTGTCCTTGTGGCTCTGGTAAGAAATATAAGCAGTGCCACGGTAAGATCAGCTAATCACCGCAGTGCAAGCAGAATGTTTGTAAAAAGGCCCGAAAGGGCCTTTTTTGATGGGAAAAAGAAAGAAGCAGGTTGCCGTTTTTAATGCTGTCAAATTAATGTGTAATGAACGCTTTACCTATGAAATAAAATTGGTACAATGCCAGCTTTTTTAAATCGTACCAAATTAATGAAAAATAAAGTTCAAGTAGCGCTATATTTTACTTTTATTATAGGCGCTTTAAATAGCCCAATGGCACTAGCTTTACAGGTGTTGGAGTGGCGATGCTATAACTATACGATTACAGATTCCACTGGCTATAGCTGGAGTGGACAAAATTGTGAGTATATCTTTGTTGATAGTGGCTCTAGTGGAGGAGGTGGCTCAAGCAGCGGCCCTGATGAGCAAGGCGGAGGTTCGGGAGGTGGCTCTGGAGGCGATGGTTCTTCTGAAAGTGAGGAAAGTGAATTACGGGTGACCACTTACACTTAACCGTTTACGAGGTCTCTTCAACGGGATCAAAACAAGATATCGATCCGGTAGCTCACTTAGGAGGCCAGTCATGCTCAGCAAATTAATTTCGATAACGTCACTGGTACTCTTGCTTGGCAACTCAACAAAGGTATGGGGTGCAGAGCCTGTTAACTTAGCTAAATCTTTTGAAAATAATACCGTAGTCAATGCCCGCTTTTTACATTCTGGTGGCTATATCTCGTTAGAGAAACGCAATAACAAGCATATTTATAGGCTAAACCAAGGTGAGCAGCATGAAACTACTTTGCCTTGGAAACCTACTCATATGCAAACTCACGCTAAAACCCAGTCGGTGGTGTTTGCTAGCCTTGATGCTAATGGTCATCCGAACGCTCAAAATGCACTGTTATTGTATAAAGAGAGCGAAAAGATGCTAGCGTTAGATAAAGTGACTTCTTTTAGGTTGTCAGCCAGCGGCGAGGCTTTATTTGTTTTGCGAGTGCTAAACAGTCAATTAACAGGTGAGGTCTATAACCTGCAAGGCCAAAAAATGGCTCAGCGTACATGGGGTTCAGGTGCTGGGGCAATTGCTTATTCTATTTCGCCAGATGGCAAGTTGTTTTTACCTAAACCACAGTCGCCAGATATTGAAAAATGGACATCAATCAAAGCCTTTAGCGGAGAGAACTTAAAAACAGAGCTGCGCTATAGCTTTGGTGAGTATGGTGTTTTAGATGCGCTAGCATTTAATAACAACAAGGTGCTTATTTCTGTAGCAGGCGCTGTGCGTTTGTTTGAAAAAGAACGGCAGGTATGGCAGCTTGAGGCGAAATTCAATGGTATCATAATCGACCAACTTAGGTTATCTGATAACACTGAATATTTTGTTGCCAGTGACACCCATAGCAACAGTTTTTATGTGGCAGATTTAACAGGTCAGATACGCATAGAACATAATGACCACGTTAACGCTAATGCTGCTGATAAGCTTAACTTTTTGCCATTGCGCATAAGCAATAAAGGGTTGCCTTTTATTCGTGATTATCAAATACAAGGTGAACACTTAGTTATTACGGATAAGACGGCTAATAAGATTTATCTGGTTAACTTAACGACTAAAAAGCATAAGGTGATTGCGAATACTAAAGCGCTTTTTGACATATCAGTCAAAACCGGCCAAAAGCTGGTTTATGACAACGCCAAGCTAAGTGTTCAGTCGATTTAAGCTAAGGTATAGAGCCAAGCGACGAACAAATCGAAAAGATTAAAGCCCAGTGGAAAGAGAACCACGAGAAAGTATTGGCCGCGGGCGGCTTGCATATCATTGGTACCGAGCGTCACGAATCACGTCGTATCGATAACCAGTTACGTGGTCGTTGTGGTCGTCAGGGCGATCCGGGTTCATCTCGTTTCTACCTGTCGATGGAAGATGCTTCGATGCGTATTTTCGCTTCTGAACGCATGACCAACATGATGCGCAAAATCGGCATGGAGCCGGGAGAGGCGATTGAACCTATATGTGATCCTCCGCCATCCATGGCGCTGCACCCATAAATGGGCGCACTACATTTTAGGTCGGTTTGAGCATGGAAAAGAAAATCCGTCCCCACGTTTTGGGTGTTGCAAGAAGTGTGCACGGAGTTACTTATGCTCGATTAACCACCTTCGCCATCAAATACACATCGGCGTATTGACCATTGCGAAAAGCATAGTTTTTTGCGGTGCCTTCGAGCACAAAGCCATGTTTTTCATAGAGTTTACGTGCTGCTTCGTTATCGACGTACACTTCAAGCTCCAAACGGCTGACAGCGAGCCAATTGATGGCTAAATCAAGGGCGGCTGCCAGTAGCGTCGAGCCTACGCCTTTGCCTTGATATTGTTCAAGTACGCCCATGCCAAGGTTGGCGACGTGCTTGCGTCTTGGGCTTGAGCACACGGCTAAACCGAGTTGGCCAACAATCTGGCCTTCTACTTCGGCGACGAGACTGTAATGGTCTTTGTCGGCTTTGGCCATGCGCTCTTGCCAAATCGCATCACTCGGGTAAGGGTGTTGCAATGTGCCGCTGTAACATGATGGCTGGGCATAAATGGCCTTAACCGCAGCAAAATCCTGCGGTTCACTGTGACGAATGGTGATCTCCATATTCAGCTCCTTCCTATTTCTCTACACTATTTTAATGGCTTTTCCCAGAACATGGCTTTGCCCATGGCTGGGTCCAATTCGTAGCCTTCGAAGCCGAATTTGGCATAGGCATTTTTGGCCGGGTGGTTCCCTTCGAGCACTTCTAAGGTTATCTTGCAGCAGCCTCTTTCACGGGCTATTTCTTCAACCTTGTCCATTAATTTCATCGACAGACCAAGACCACGAAAATCAGCTAAAACAGCGATATCGTGAATATTCATCAATGGTTTGCATTTGAACGTCGAGAAACCTTGAATGCAGTTGGTCAGTCCGGCCGGTTTACCATCGACATAGCAGATCAATGAAAAGGCATTGGGGACTTGGGCCAGCTCAGCGGCGAGATTGGCGCGAACGTGAGCGCTTAGCGGCTCTGCACCACCCATGGGATCTTCGGCGTAGGCATTGAGCAGCATGGCCAAATCTTCTGCTTGTTTCGGGTCATGATAATCGACAACAACGACTTCTGTGCTCACAAAAATACTCCTTTTGCTTAGGGGTTAGGGATGAATAAAATGCTTGTTAGACGGTTTTGAGGCCGCGAACATAGTCACAAAGGGCTTCGGTTAACTTGCTGAACAGGTCGATATCCTGCATACATTTGGCTGCGCCGATAATGCCCTGTAGCGAACTGACGATAAAAATGGCGATGATGTGCGGTTCGATGTCTTGTCTGACTTGCGCTTTGGCTTGGCCTCGGGTTAAGGCCGCAGCAATGGCGTCGGTCCAAGCATCGTATATTTTCTCCAGGCGTTCTTTAAAGCCTTCGTCCAATCCTGCCATTTCCTGCGAAACATTGTTCAGTGGACAGCCCAGCGCCATCAATTCCGGCTTGTGCTTTAGATGTGTGACATGCTCATGCAAGATGGCGATAATGGTGTTGATTGGGTCATCACACTCACTCAGTGGCGCAACCCATTGCTGCTCAATCTGACCGAGCAATAGCTCGTCTACAACGGCATAACCTAAAGATTGTTTGTTGGAAAAATGATGGTATAACGCGCCTTTGGCAAGACCGGTAGAGGAGAGGATCTGATCGACACGCATACCCTGAAAACCGTTACGATACATTAGATCGAAAGTGGCATTTAAAATACGTTCACGGGTTTGTTCTGCGTTACGCTCTGCGACCACTGGCATTACCTCTATGGTTGGGCTGTTGATGTCTATCCGTTGCCTGTCAATATAACAAATTCACTGCCGTTTTACTCTATCTTATTTTGTGCTCAATAACTTAAATGCCGAGCACTAAGGCTCGGCGTAGAAGTTGAGTCTCTAGCGCGTGCGCTTGAGTCCTGACTTAGAAAACTCATGCTCATTGAGGCCAACCTTGAACTGAAAGTTATGCCATTTCAACTCGGTGGACTTACCGGTTTGGTGATTGACCATGGTCATCAAATCAGGCCGCCAGTAGGTGTCCAAATAGCGCTGATAATGGCTTGATGTCAGGGTTTTAAGCAGCTCACCTTTGCGGTCATAAAATTCAATCTTATGGGCGCGAAGTTCTTTTTTGTCGAGCCACACCAGCTGATATTGGTAACCTGAGTTTTTGTAGTTCGGCACATATTTGACTAGGTAGCTGTCAAGGCCGTTAACTGTTTCCTCTTTTAAAAAACGATAGTCGTACTTTTCTACTTCAAACGAAGAAAGGTCTTCAAAAGCAAATTCGCTGCCCATAAATGGGCCTGATTTGTTGGCTGACGAAATACGCTTCACCCGCTTTAGCGCCGGTAAGTACAGCCATTGTTCATCCGGGGTGACCGCGTGTGAGTAGGACAAAAATGCGGTGCCTTTGACATCACGGGGATGATCAAATACCGTCAGGCTTTTGTCGCCATCTCCAGTCATCTCCAATGACTTGATGCGTATTTTTCTAACGCTGGTATCTCCTTGTTTGTTTTTCAAAATCATTTCCATGTCGGCGGTGGCATCGCCCCAACCAAAGTCTCGTAGTTTGGCCTCTTTGGCAATGGCCAGCCCCTTGGCTTGCTCATCCATATTGGGCGTGGCAGCACTCATGCCACTAAGCAGTGACAGGCTCAGTACGGTCAGTTGTATCAGTCGCTTCATCTTTGCGTCCTTCTAGTTGCAGTAAAAGTGGTGGTAATAAAAAGAAATCAACGATAAGTGCCGTGGCGATGGTCAACGCGGTCAACAGACCCATATCGGCATTCATGCTAAAGCTCGACAGCGCCAAGACGGCAAAGCCGGCCACCAGTACAATGGTGGTGACGAGCAGCGCATTGCCGACATTTTTAAAGGCATACTGCACCGCTTCGGCGGCATTGAGCGATTTTTCACGACGGGCGCGCATGTACTTACTCAAAAAGTGCACCGTATCATCGACGACAATACCTAAAGTCATACCGGCAACGATAGATACCGACATCCCGACTTGCGCCACCATCAAGCCCCAAAGACCAAAGCCTACCCCAGCAGGAATGAGGTTAGGCACTAGGCTTATCAGGCCCATTTTGGTCGAGCGTAGGGCAAACACTAAGATGAAGGAGATCAGGATCAATGCTAAAACGGCGCCACCGGTCAGGCTTTTGGCATTACGCTCGCCAATGTGTGAGAACATCAAAGTTGCACTGGCGACATCAAACTTATAGCCTTTGGCGTTGATCTCAAGCCATTTATTGAGCTTTTGTTCGAGTGCCAACATCTGCTGGGTAGACAATGCTTTAAGCGACATGGTGACACGGGTTGATGACTTGGCGACATCAATCTGGTTGTTCAAATCAAGGCCATAAGGCAAAGACATTTCATAGAGCAGCAGATATTGCGCAGCCAGCTCTCTGTTTTGCGGCAGCTTATACCAGCTAGGATCATCACCATGCATGTTCTTATTTAATCGAGTCATGATGTCAGTCAGTGAGTTGACGTGTAGTACCTCATCAAGGCTTTTGGCATAACTGACAAAGCCCTCAAGGGTTTGCAAAAACACCGGTTCGTTGATGCCGTTGTCACTACCGGTTTTGAGTGAGTATTCAATGGTATAGGGGCCAATCAAATGTTTTGCTGCGTAGTCGGTGTCGGCTCTAAAGGCGACGCTGGCGTCGAAGTATTTGACGAATTCATCATTGATTTCATTGCGTGGAATAAACATGACTGCGGCGATGGTGAGCGCCGCCATGCCCCACAACAATTTGCGATGATGACCAATCACAAATTGACTGAGTTTGTCCATTTTACGGTTATGACTTGGTTCAATGGGTTTGACTTTGATCGGCAGCATTACCGCAAGGGCCGGCAACAAGGTTACGCTTAAAACAAATGCGGCGGCAACACCTGTGGCAACGATATTGCCTAAATGAGCCAGCGGCGGCACCTCAGAGAAGTTCATCGTTAAAAAGCCGATGATGGTGGTCACTGAAGTGAGAAAAATCGGCTGCATGTTGACGCGCAGGCTTTCAACCATGGCATCTTGTTTATTCATGCCGTGTCGCATTGAGTTGATGTAGCTCACCAGAAGATGCACCGCATCGGCAACGGCCATGGTCAAAATAATGGTGGGGGCGGAGGCGGTAGGAGCGGTAAGCTTTAAACCCGCCCAGCCAAATAGACCCATACCGACGAGAATGGACATAAAGATCACGGCGACAGATATCACTGTTGCGCTGACACTACGTAGCAATAGTCCCAAGACCACCACAACGACTAAAAACATCAGCGGCACTAAGGAGGCCATGTCTTTTTGCGAGCTTTCGCCAAAGGCATTGTTAAGCATTTGCACGCCGGTCAGGCCAACTGCAAGGTTCGGATCTCGCTGCTGTAGCTGCGCGGCGAGGTCGCGAATAAAGCTGACAACCTCGGGTACTTCAGACAATGATTTGCCCGGCAGCTGAGTTGTAATATTGACTGCGGTAACCGTTGCCTCATGGTTGATTAAACGATTAACCAGCAAAGGCTCATTGATGGCGATATCTTGTAAGGTGTTTAGGTCTTGGCTGGTGTATTGGTCAACTTTACCGACCAAATCGGCAACCTCTAGGTCATCTTCAATGGCTTTGGTGTGTTGAAAGTTGGTGACAGAATCGACGCGAGTGGAATAGGGGGTTTGCCACGCCTGCTCGGTGAGCCATTGTAGCTGTATCAAAGTATCACGGCTAAACACTTTGCCGTCTTTTGGCGTGATCACCATCAACACATTATCGGATTTGTCGTAGGTGTTTTGCATGTTTTCAAACGCCTGCAACTGAGGATTGTCACTGGCGAAAAAGGCGCGGTAGTCGGTGGTAAAGGCAAGGTACTGACCGCCGCTGGCGGCAAGACCAACCCAGACAAGGGTTAACAGTAGCACCAAGTAGCGCCAGCGTATGACTGCCTTGGCAAATTGAGTCACCATGAATTCTCTCCATCAAATATAGTCATTCTAATTAACAGACCAACCGGTCTGTTTGAGTGAATTAAACAACAGACCAACTAGTCTGTCAAACTCTTTTTGCATAAAACTTCACCATTAGTGGTTAAATCTTATGTTGACATATGAAAAAACATATATATGATTTTCCATATGTCAAAGGAGGCCATATGTTTTCACCCTTAGTATTTTTTAAGTGTCTGGCTGAGGACACTCGGCTTAAGTCGTTGCTGCTTATCTGTCAAAAGCAGGAGTTGTGTGTGTGTGACTTACAAGTGGCGCTTGAGTTGAGCCAACCTAAGGTATCGCGTCATCTTGCCGAGTTGAGAAAGTGTGAATTACTTGTTGATGAGCGCCGCGGTAAATGGGTTTATTATCGGCTTAATCCAGCGCTACCGGATTGGGCGCTGGAAACGTTACAGCGTACGGCAAGTCAGAATGCCGATTACCTGAGTGATTGTGTACAAAGGCTGTCCACAAGTTGCGTCAACTCATGTGAGCCGTAAAAATGAAAGTTCTTTATCTTTGCACCCATAATCGCTGCCGCAGCATCTTATCTGAAGCAATCACCAACCATTATGGCGGAGGCCGTATTACCGCACGAAGTGCTGGAAGCCACCCTAGCGGCGAGGTGCATCCTTTGTCTTTGCGCTATCTTGCTGAGTCTGGTATCCCGACGCAAGGGCTTAAAAGTCAGGCGTGGGATGAGCTAAAGGATTTTGCGCCGGATATCGTGATAACCGTGTGTAATTCTGCGGCTGGTGAAAGTTGTCCATTGTGGTTTGGTCATGCATTGAAACTTCATTGGGGATTGGCGGATCCTTCGGCGTTTTCAGGCTCGGCCTTAGAGGTGGACGAGGCTTTTCGCCATACTATTGCAATCATCAAAGAACGACTAGAGGTGTTGAAGGCGCTGTGTGAGCTGGATAAATCTCTGTGGTCAGAATACTTGAAAAACCAGGAGGTCAGTGTATGAACCCTATCGATATGTCTTTGCCTAACTTGGATGACACTCAGTTTCGCGTGCCTTCTAGTGACAAGTTCAACGGCCAATGTGCAACACATAAGCCGCGCTTTTTGTTGTTGTATGGTTCATTGCGTAAGCGTTCTTTCAGTCGCTTGGTGGTTGAGGAATGTGCACGTCTACTCACTCATATGGGTGGCGAGGTGCGAATGTTTAATCCGCAAGGGTTGCCGTTACCTGACAGTGAAGAGGATAGCCATCCCAAGGTACAGGAATTGCGTGAATTGATGACGTGGTCAGAAGGTCAGGTTTGGTGTTCACCCGAACGTCACGGCTCAATGAGTGGCATCATGAAGGCGCAGATAGACTGGGTCCCTTTGTCGTTGGGATCTGTGCGACCGACTCAAGGTAAAACGCTGGCGGTGATGCAGGTAGAAGGCGGTTCACAGTCATTTAATGTGGTCAATCAGTTACGTGTGTTGGGCCGCTGGATGCGAATGTTGACAATTCCCAATCAGTCTTCTGTTGCCAAAGCCTATTTAGAGTTTGATGATAATGGTCGCATGAAACCTTCGCCGTACTATAATCGAATTGTTGATGTGATGGAGGAACTGATGAAGTTTACGCTGCTGACTCGTGATCATGGCGATTATCTGGTTGATCGTTATTCGGAGCGGGTAGAAAGCGCCGAGCAACTGGCACAACGTGTCAACCAACGTTCTATTTAGGGGGATACAATGGGATTATTCGAGCGTTACTTATCACTTTGGGTTGCTTTGTGTATCGGCGCAGGTGTCTTGCTGGGCAATTTGGTGCCCGATGCTTTTGGCATGATTGCAGCTGTGGAATATGCCCATGTCAACTTGGTGGTGGCGGTGTTAATTTGGCTGATGATTTACCCGATGATGATTCAAATTGATTTTGCGTCGCTAAAAGATGTCGGCAAAAAGCCGAAAGGGTTGCTGCTGACGTTGGTGGTCAACTGGCTGATCAAACCTTTTACCATGGCGGCGCTGGGTTGGTTGTTCTTTAAGGGCTTGTTTGCCGATTGGGTGGATCCACAATCGGCCGGTGAGTATATCGCTGGTATGATTTTGCTCGGAGTCGCTCCCTGTACGGCAATGGTATTTGTTTGGAGTCAATTGACCAAAGGGGATGCCAACTACACCTTAGTGCAGGTTTCTATCAACGACATTATTATGATTTTTGCTTTTGCCCCTATTTCGGCTTTTTTGTTGGGGGTCAGCGATATTCATGTGCCATGGGAAACGTTATTGTTGTCGGTGGTGCTCTACGTGGTGTTGCCGCTACTTGCAGGCGCGTTCACTCGTCAGCAGCTGGATAACCGCGACGATCACAGTCGCTTAAATGCCTTTGTTGCAGCGTTAAAGCCTTGGTCCATTATCGGGCTGTTGGCCACGGTGGTTTTGTTGTTTGGGTTTCAGGCGCAAACCATTTTGAATCAGCCGATGGTTATTGCTCTTATTGCGGTGCCTTTGTTGATCCAGACCTACGGTATTTTTGCACTGGCTTACTTTGCTGCCAAGCAGCTCAAACTGCCTCATAATATTGCCGCGCCGGCTTGTATGATAGGGACTTCTAATTTCTTTGAACTGGCTGTCGCTGTGGCGATTTCACTATTCGGTTTACATTCAGGTGCAGCCTTGGCGACGGTGGTTGGTGTCTTGGTTGAAGTGCCGGTGATGTTGTCGTTGGTGTGGTTTGCCAACCACACCCGCCACTGGTTTAAAACCGAGTCATGATTTGCGCTATGGCTCGGGCTTAGCCACAAGGAATGGCAAAATCGACATGATAATGCTCGTCGTGCCGTACCCATGACGGTTTAGTGGAAAACTGAATATGGCGTTTAAGGTAGAGGCCATCTGGCGTGTCAAATAACTTCGGCTGAAGCTTTGGGTCAAAAATGACGCGCCAAATATCGACCTTGTGAGCTAGGGCCGCTTGATGCAATGCTTTGATGTGGGCGGCCATGGCGCTGTAATCAAGGCGATACTTTTCAAACCGGCTATTTTGGTCAAATTCTATCTCGTAGCCAAACTTGTTCAAAGGGTGGGTCGGTAGATGAACTGAGTGGCCGTTTTCATCGAAAACTGGCACCATAAAATCCACCGATAAACCATTTTGATGGGTTTTATGAGGTTTGAACGGGCCACCCTCGGCAAACCCGGTTTCGCCATACTTAAACACCTTCTTTGGCATGATTTTATATAGCTCGGCATAGGCATCCAGTATGATTTTAGCCGTAGTGCTATGGACATAGGTGCGTCCTAACAGCCCACCCAAGGTGCTATAAGATTCGAAGTTATCGCCCGAGCCGGGCAGTTTCACTGCATGTTCAAGGTGGCCTTTTTTAGTGGTGCCGAAGCATTGGCTGAGGTCTGTTGATTGCTCGGCGCGAGCGGTCCCAATAACACTCAACATTGCGAATATAAAAATCCCCCGGCATCGGTTCAAATCAACTCTCCTTTAGTGGGATTGTAACAATGACTTCAACGCCGCTGGCATCGTTTTCTTGCCAGTTTTGCGCGGTGATCTTACCTTGATGAAATTCGGCAATGAGCCTGGCGATATACAGACCAATCCCCAAGTGAGGTTGCTTTTGTTGTACCTGAGGGCGAAGGGATATCATCGAATCGAAGATGCGGTCTTTCATTTGCTCTGGCAGTGCGGGTCCTGTGTTGCGTATGCTAAACCTAGCATGGTTTTTGTCTTGCTCGGCGCTGATCACAATGGCTGTCGATGGGCTGGAGAATTCCACCGCATTGGTGATCAATTTGTCCATCAGTTGAGCGATATGTTCAGGGGCGCCATCAATCAAAACCGGCGGTTGCGGCATATTCAGCTCAAACTGGGCATCGGGGTAGGCAAAGCGATACCCTTCGACGCAGCCTTTGAGTACATCGAGCAAGTCAAAGGTTTCTTTGTCGGCACTTTGCAGAGTTTGCTCAAGCCTTGTCGCCTCGCTCATATTGGTGATCAGCTTGTTGAGCCGGGTGATGCCTTCTTGCGCTCGTGCCATATACACTTTGGCATCGTCGTTTAACGGCTGCATGGCGAGGTTTTCCAGCGATGAGCGTACCACGGCAACCGGGGTTCGTAACTCGTGGGAAAGCCTCGAAGACATGTTTTCGAGATAATGGGTGTATTGGCCTAAGCGCGAAACGATGCTGGCGAAGCTGCGAGAGAGGTCACCGATTTCGTCACGGGTACTGGAGGTGCGAATTTCGCGGCGAATTTTGCCGTGCTCATCGATGGCCTGTTCGGTTTCGTTACGCAGTTTGCGAATGCGGCTAGAGATCCGCGAGGCGAATAAAAACAGCGCCAAAGTGCCTAACGACATCACTGCTAAAATGATATTAAACAGTTTCTCCAATGCTTTATTTCGTAACGACTTGATGCCGTTGGTGGTTTCTTCTGCGATGACCGCGCCCATAACCTTGTTGTCTATCCAGATGGGGTAGGCAGCAGAGAGGATCACTGCGCGTTTATCTGGGGTCAGTCGCCATTGTGAGCTGGGGCTACCGGCGAGCGCTTTGGAGATGTGCTCGCCTTCTAAATTGGCGGCGTCAAATAGCTCATCGACAAAGTCGTCTGTCGGTCTGGTCAGCACTTTGTAATAGAGTGGTAGCAGTAGTTTTTTTTCTAACTGATCGAACAGACCATCTTCTTTGCCGCCTTCTTCGGGGAGATCCCAAATACTGTTGCTGGCGCGAATGTCACCGGTTTGTGCCAATACCCGTTGATGTTGGTCCACCACCCATAAACGATTGCTGGAATGGCCCATACCTTTGATGATGCGTTCAATTTCAGGGGAAGGTACCAATACCGTTCCGAGGTCGTTGAAATCGCTGATATCCGAGGTGCCTATGGTGTAACCTCTGACTCGGGCGCCGCTGTCATCAACATCTGTAATGGCAAAGCCTATCTTGCTACCGAGCATCGCAAGCGGAATGCGCAGCTCGATATTGTAGCCTTTGTCTGTCTCCATCCATTTTCCCTGCATTTTAGGCTCAGGCTTGGCCAGTAACGGGTTGTCTGAACGCTCATTGAGCAGGTAGCTGTCTAACCAACCGGCTTCGCGGTTGGAGATCACATAGTGGCGGAACTGCGCGTCTGGACCGATTAGGCCAATGCGTAGATGATCATTGGCTGTCAGTCTTAGCGAGTTTTGTGCACGGTAAATCACCTTGTCGTCGGTGACCTCAAAAAACGCATAAAGATAGTTGTCAAATTTACCGACCATGTGTTTAAAGCTTAAGCTTTGCGGGGTGTAATTGGAGGTGTCGGTATCTTCACGGGTGATCAGATGCTCCTTGGCGTAGCTCAGTACGTGGGCTGAGTATTTTTCCCAGTCATAGAGTCTGCCGTCAAGCAGGATTGGCTCATCGATAGGGTAGGCGTATAGGTCGCGGCCTTTGACCACTGTGTCTAAAAAGCTGGCTTGGTAGTCAAACAACTTGGGGCGTTCATGCAACGCTGTCGCTAATGCTCTGGCGGTGCCGATGAGGGTTCTTTCCTGACCTTGGCGCAAATATTTTTCCATCTCCCATACATACTTGTAACCCAGCCAAGGGATGGCAAACAAAAAGCCCGACAGTAATACCAGCTTGGCTCTAAGACCAAAAGGAAGGGTAAACATCAAATACCTTAACCGTTCCAGCGGTAACCCATGCCGTAGACGGTGTCTATGCAGCTAAACTCGGGGTCGGCCTGAACAAACTTTTTGCGAATACGCTTGATGTGGGAGGTGATGGTACTGTCATCGACCACAATGTTGGCATCTTGCATCAGTTGTTCACGGCTTTTGACATGACCTGCGTATCTGGCCATGGAATACACCATCCAAAACTCGGTTACGGTGATCTCAATTTGGCTTTCGCCCCAATGAATGGTCATGCGGTTGGTGTCGATGGTCAATTTGCCACATTTGAGCAAGCTCTCTGGTGTACTGGGCTTGTCCATCACATCAAGGCGGCGAAACAGTGCCGCGATGCGCGCGGTTAAATGGGGTAGGCTGATGTCTTTGGTGAGGTAATCGTCAGCGCCCATTCTCAGGCCGCATACGGTGTCAAAATCGTTATCGCGAGCGGTCAAAAAGATGATAGGTAAGGTGGCCGACATTGCCCTGAGCGATTGACATAGGCTAAAGCCACCGTCGATTTCATCTTCAAGACCGATATCGATGATAGCCAAATCGGGCAAGCGGTTGGCGAAGGCCGTCATCGCCTGTGGGCGATTGGCAAAAGTTGAAACCTCATATCCTTGTTTGCGCAGCACGTCGGCATAGTTTTCTCGAATGGCCGCTTCATCTTCTACGATGGCAATGTTTCTGCTCATATTGTCGCTTTTTACAAATCAGTTGGTTGCCCACAGCGTAACAGCAAAGTCGGCGTTTGATAAGCGCTTGGATGAAATTGCCATATTGTTGCCACAATTCATTTTTTTGCCACATTTTATCCCGGCATTGCCGTTTTTGCTCCCCGGTATTTCCAGTAATGAGGGTTTTAATTAACTCATCGACAACGCAGCAAGCAAAGCAGCTTGCTGCCTTTACAGACAAACAAGTGGGATAACAATCATGAAAGCCAAAATTATCGCAACCGCATTGACCTTATCATTGGCTGCTACCTCTGCCAATGCCGCCAGCCAGCAAACCGATGCCAGTGTTTGGGGTAAGTATGAAGAACAAAATGTCGGCACCGGCCTTGGGGTCTTATTCGGTGCTGTTGTGGCAGGGCCATTTGGGGCCATCGTTGCCGGTTATGTTGGTAACACCATTGGTAAAGCCGAAGGTGAAGAAAATGAAATTGAACACTTGAGTGTGACGGTTGAGAAGACTCAAGAGCAGCTGGCCCAAGCGACCGAGCAAAATGCCCAGCGCGATGCCGAACTGGTATTGGCCAAACAGAAGTTGCAGGCATTGGAGCAGCAATACGCCCAACGTCAGATGGACTATGAAAAGCAAATGTCGGCGATGCACAGTCGCACGGCATTAGAAAACGCCTTGGCGGTATCGATGCAGTTTAGAACCGGCTCTGACACCATTGAGCCGATTTATCAGCAACAGCTGATTGAGCTGGCGCAGATCATGAAAAACATGCAGCAATACAGCTTGGATTTATCCGGCTTTGCCGACCGCCAAGGGGAAGAAAGCTATAACTACACGCTATCACGTAAAAGAGCTGAGGCGGTGAAGAACTTTTTAGTCAGTCAAGGCATCGACGCGACGCGCATTACCACTAAAGCCTTTGGTGAAACTCAGCCTCTACATGCCGAGCAATCATTACAAACCGACTTTTTCGACCGCCGCGTGCTCATCAAACTTGCACCAAGCGATACCGCAATGGCGAAAAACTAATTGGACTTAGGCGGGCGCTTCACTGTGCGCTAGATATTCCCCGCGCCCGCCTAACCAATACTGAATCTGGAACCCGACCAACCTACAAAACATTAAGATCAAAAAGGAGGCTAAACATGAAGCGCGCCACCAAAGTTATCCTATTAATGCTGGTGGCGCTTTCGCCACACATGGCAAGCGCAATGTACACCGTAGCGCCATACAGTTCGAGCCAAGGTCAATTGGTCTATCAGTCGATTGACAAGCCGGGCGAATATCTCAAAGCACCAACCCTTAACTCAGATGTCAACATCCATATCACCGGCATAGTGGCACGGGTTAAGGTGACTCAAACCTTTACCAACCCCACGAGCGAATGGCTCAATGGTCTTTACGTTTTCCCTTTACCTGAACTTGCCGCAGTCGATCACTTGCAAATGCGCATTGGGCAGCGGCTAATCGAAGGGCAAATTCAAGTTAAAGAGAAAGCGAGACAAATATTTGCTCAGGCCAAAAAGGCGGGCAAAAAAGCCAGCTTGGTCGAACAGCGACAAGGCAACCTGTTTACTAATCAACTGGCCAATATTGGTCCCGGCGAAACCGTAGTGGTCAGTATTGAGTATCAACAGAGTGTCGATTATGACCAAGGCCAATTCAGTATCCGCTTTCCTATGGTTGCAGCGCCAAGATATACCCCGCCAAGTGATGGCAACCGTGTGCAATCCGTGCCTGTTGAAATTGCGCTAAAGCCCGACGATAGCCAAGACCCTCATCAGGTCAGCCTATCTGTAATGTTACAAAGCGGTATGGCTTTAAGCCATGTGCGCAGTGATTTTCATCCCATTCGCGTCAATGAGCTCAATAGTGAGCAATATCAAGTGACCTTAGAGAGCAATCAGGTATTGGCCAATCGTGATTTTGTCCTGCGTTGGCGACCGAACAATATCGATAGCGTGCAAGCGGCATTGTTTACGCAAGACGTTGACGACGAGCGTTATGCTTTGCTGATGGTTATACCGCCACTAGCGGCTTTGACGCCTGATCAAGTTTTGGCAAAAGAAGTGATTTTTGTCATTGATACGTCGGGTTCTATGTATGGTGAGTCTATCGCTCAAGCGAAACAAGCGCTGTTACAGGGCCTCGATATGCTTGGCGACGACGACAAGTTCAATGTGATCGAATTCAACAGTGATGCCAGCGCTTTGTTTGCCTCGGCTATGACGGCGAGTACAGAGAACATTGCCTATGCCAAAAACCAAATCAGTCGCCTGCAAGCCGAAGGCGGCACCAATATTGAATTAGCCTTAGATAAATCACTTACCCCGGTATCCGAAGATGGCCTGCTAAGACAGGTGGTGTTTATCACCGATGGTGGGGTCAGCAATGAAGAAGCACTTTTTGGCAAAATCCGTAATACGCTCGGTGAGAGTCGTTTGTTCACCGTGGGTATAGGCTCTGCGCCCAACAGTCGTTTTATGCGGGGGGCAGCGACGTTGGGCCGCGGAACCTTTACTTATATTGGCGCGCCAAACCAGGTGGGTGAACAAATGAGTGCACTGTTTCGCAAGTTGCAAAACCCGGTGCTTAGGGATGTAACCATTCGGGCCGGTGATGATAGCAGTCTTAGTCATCTTGATTTTTGGCCGAACCCAGTGCGTGACCTCTATCTTGGCGAACCTTTGATGGTCAGTCTTAAACTGCCGCAAAACACCCAAAACTTAAGCGTGCAAGGTCAACTGGCCGGCAGTGATTGGTATTTGGATCTGCCGGTCGATAGCAACAACAAGGCAAAGGGCCTCGATGTGTTGTGGGCGCGCAATAAAATTCGCTCCCTTAACGATGCGGCGCTTAACCCAATACTACGTAAACAACTTGAAAGCCAAATTGCCGAACTGGGCATGCAATATCATTTGGTGACGCGATTTACCAGTTTGGTGGCAGTAGATGTAACGCCGACAAGACCTGAAGGACAGGCAAACTATGACAAAACCATTGCCAACCACCGGCCAGCAGGTATGCCGCATGGTCAGCTACCCCAAGGTGCGACGTCGGCACAATTGCAGTTGCTGAGCGGTTTATTGTTACTGGTACTATGCCTGATGATGCGATGCTATTGTACGAAGGATAGCGTATGAAAACCGTTATCACCGCCGTATTATTGCTGCTCAGCCTGTGGCAGATTGGTTCAGGTAGTTATATATACTTAAAAGCGGTTGCTGCCCAGTTGCTGATTAAACAGGCTTGGCAGCAAACGCTCGCGGGGGAGCGTGCCGTCAAGCCTTGGTCATGGGCCGATACGTGGCCGGTTTCGCGATTGCTTGTGCCAAAACTTAATGTTGACTTGTATGTGCTCCAAGGCAGCGCCGGCAGAACCTTGGCCTTTGGCCCCGGGCATATGGTCAACACACCACTGCCTGGAGAAGATGGCAATAGTGTCATTGGTGGTCACCGTGATACCCACTTTCGCTTTTTGCAGGATTTGGCCATTGGCGATAAGATCATGGTGCAAACCTCCAGTGGGGAACAGATTGAGTATGAGGTCAGCGACCGAAGTATTGTTGATCAGCAAAACACCGATGTGTTGCTCAATGAGGACAATCGATTGACTTTGGTTACCTGTTATCCCTTTGACGCCATTGTACCGGGCGGACCGCTGCGCTTTGTGGTGGCGGCCAAGGCAGTAAATGTCATATGATTAGGCAATGTTTTTAGGCTTTGGTTGAGACAATTGCATATTACAGAATTTCTTCACTGGTTTGATTTGCTAGGCGTGGCGGTGTTTGCCATCTCTGGCACTTTGATGGCATATCGCAAACAGCTTGATGGCTTTGGGGTGATAGTGTTGGCGTCGGTCACCGCGATAGGCGGTGGTACGGTAAGAGATGTGACGCTGGATATACCGGTTTTTTGGGTGGCGGACCAAAGTTTTTTAATTGCGATTTTAATCACCGCGTTTTTAACCATTTTGTGGTTGCGCGTTCATCCTGATATTCCAAGAAAAGCTTTGTTGTTGGCCGATGCCATCGGTTTGTCGTTTGTGGTGGTGATGGCGACGCAAAAAGCATTGACCCACGGCACATCTGATTTGATAGCCGTCGTGATGGGCACCATTACCGGCGCTTTTGGTGGGCTAATTCGCGATGTGATGTGCAACGAGATACCACTGGTGCTGCGTGGCGAACTCTATGCCACGGCAGCGGTTATCGGTGGTTTTACCTACACCCAAATATTGGGTTTGGGTATTGAAACCTACACCGCGATGACCATCGCAATGTTGGTCACCTTGGTGTGTCGTTTGGCGGCCATTAAATGGGATTTACACTTCCCGGTATTTAAAGCCAGATAACGGCGTCAGCTTATTCAATGCTAGCTGCGGCTGATCACTTGGGTTATGGCCTGCATGATGTCGTTGCGCAACGTGCCGGTGACCGTTTCGGTGAGCTTGTTCAGTGCCACCGAGCCACTTAAGCGGCCTTGCTCATCGGCAATGGCATAACCATTGTCTTTTAGCGACGTGGTAAAGGCCGAGAGCACCTTCTTGTCGGTAAACTCAGGAGATTTAATGCCGTACATCGCCCTGAGCCTAGCGGCAATGGCCAAGCTCTTTTCTTCCAGTTCTTCACGGCTCATATGGTGACGGTTTTTCAGTAAGTTCAAAACAATGGCGTAGCGTTGCAACGTGCGACCAATGACATTGGCCAGCAACTTTAAGGCAAAACGCTGGGGTGATTGGCGCTCAGGAGCCTGCAACATGTCTCCTTGTTCAATCAGCAGCTTCTGTTCAATCATTGCTTTGATGATGGTGGTGGCATACTCGGCCGGGTCAAGCTCTTGTAAAAACCACTCGTCGGCAAACAGCGGGTAGAGTTGTCTTACTGCGTCAATGATCTGCTCTTTTGCCAGCAACTTATGCATCAAAATCTGCGCCGCAATTAAACTTGGCAGCGCAAACAGGTGAATGATGTTATTGCGGTAATAGGTCATTAAAACGGCTTCTTCGGCGTTGAAAGAGACCATTTGGCCGAAATCGTCGCGTTTGATCTCGACCTTGCGCAACTTAATTAAATGGTCAACCAACTCCTTGCCCGTTTGCTCAGGAATTGACACCAATTCGCTATATCTGGCGCTACGTTGCAGGCCCAGATAAAGGTTGAGTTGGGCTTCAAGCTCCTCACGGGAGAGGGTATGTTGCTCAGCCGCCAACAGGATAATTGCCGTCAGCGTGGCGGCATTGAGCGCGGTTGAGTGATTGATGCCGCGCATGATCTCAACAGAGAGCTTATTGCAAACCGGGGTGAGCCAAGTTGGTTTTTGCACTTCCATTGGATCAATTTGCTCACGCCAGTCGCTGACGTGCTTATTCAAGAACTCATTTAAGGTCAATGGATTGCCGAAATTGACATAACCATAACCATAATCCCTAAGGTTTTTGACTGCCTTAAAAATACCGCCCAATGACTCGGATTTTTTCGCGCTGCCTTTGAGTTCTTTGAGGTAGGTCGAGACTTCCATAACATGCTCATAGCCTAAGTAGACCGGCACAAAGGTAACCGGTCGGTCGATACCTCGGAGCATGGCCTGTATGGTCATGGCCAACATGCCGGTTTTTGGCGGCAGTAATCGGCCGGTGCGGCTGCGGCCGCCTTCGGTAAAGTATTCAACCGAATAGCCTTTCATAAACAGCTGGCTTAAATATTCGCGAAATACCGCTGCGTAAAGTTTGTCGCCTTTGAAGCTGCGACGGAGGAAAAACGCACCGCCACGGCGTAAAATCGGTCCTACCGGGCCAAAATTCAAGTTAATTCCGGCAGCAATGTGTGGAGGCACCAAGCCTTGGTTATAAATGACATATGAAAGCAGCAGGTAGTCCATGTGACTGCGGTGGCATGGTACATAAATGATCTCATGGCCCAACTCGGCCAGTTCGCGTACCACTTCGGCATTGTTGACTTCAATGCCGTTATACAGCTTGTTCCACAGCCAGGTTAAAAAGCGGTTGGCGACCCGAACATAAGATTCGCGATAATCGGCGGCAATTTCAACCACCTGCTTTTTAACGGCTTTTTTGACATCCAATTTCGACTTGCCGGTTTCGCGCTGTTCATCCTCCATGGCCTTTTTCACCGACGGGGCAGACAAGATACTATTGAGCATTTGTTCTTTCGACCATAGCCTCGGTCCGGTAGCGGCGAGCTTTTGGCGGTAAAAGTGAAAGCGTGCCACCCGTAGCAGCTTGTGGCCGCTTTCTAAATCGCTGCCATGTTTGTCTGCCATATAACGGATAGATACCGGCCGAGAAAAGCGAATAAAGGTATTGCGCCCAGAGAACAACACAATAAACAGTTTACGCAGCCAGCTCGGTGATTCGCTGTCGGCCATAATCGATTGTAATCCTGCCTTTTCTTTGCCCGGAGCACGCTTCCACACGATAGAGACCGGGATCAATTGAGCATCGAGTTCGCGATTTTGCTGGTGGGCGGCCAGTAGCTTTTCGCCGATTTTAAGGGCGTTGGTTTTACCATTGGTGCCAAACAATAAGGATTTCGGCTTTTCAATGGCGATAAGCGGCGGCACTTCATGGCCGCTGAGGTTGACCGGCATCGAAGGGCTGGGCATAGACAAGGTTTTGCAGGCCCGCGCCAAAGCAACTTTATCGGTGAACGAGTCGGTTTTAATGACGTAGAAAATCGGCCGACTGGGGTCGATTTCTAGTTCGTCGATGACGTTGTCAGGCACGATTCTTGGCTTGACCAAAAAGGACATCGGGGCGTTGATAAATGCTTTGAACAGTTTTGCTGGATTGGCCATGGGTTTTGTTTATTGCCTCAAGTATTTTGCGATTTTTGGCGACGGGCAAGCTTATCATACTGGCCCGTCCAGTTAAAATCGGCGATTTTACAAATTATGGGTGTCCATTGCGCCTTTTTACAGCAAACCAAGATAAAATTTGATGAATTTTTAAAAAATCTCGGATAAACCTTTGCTAATTTTTATTTACTGTATATACTCCCAGTTAGATGGCACTGTATGGACAAACAGCAATGAAAGCACTGACCAAAAGACAATCGGAAATCTTAGAACTGATCCGAGACAACATTTCAAACACAGGTATGCCGCCGACTCGGGCCGAAATTGCCCGTATTCTCGGCTTTAGATCGCCCAACGCCGCTGAAGAACATTTAAAGGCGTTGGCGAAAAAGAACGTGATTGAGATCTTACCCGGTACTTCACGAGGCATTCGCCTTATCGGCGAGTACGCCGAACTTGAAGAAGGTTTGCCGCTGGTGGGTAAGGTTGCCGCCGGTGAGCCGATTTTAGCGTTGGAAAATGTTGAGCATCGCTATAAGGTTGATCCAAACCTGTTTCATCCTAGCGCCGATTACCTACTGAGGGTGAACGGTGAAAGTATGAAAGACATCGGCATTATGGATGGCGATTTACTCGCGGTTCACACCCAGCAGCAGGCCAACAATGGTCAGGTTGTGGTGGCCAGAGTCGATGACGAGGTGACGGTGAAACGCTTTGAAAAGTCCGGCCATACCGTGTTGCTACATGCCGAAAACGACGAGTTTGATACCATCAAAGTCGATTTGAGCAGCCAGAACTTTGCCATTGAAGGCTTGGCTGTCGGCATTATCCGCAACGGCGATTGGATGTGACCCGCAACAACCAATCCATTGCGCTGTTTAGCGCACTGACATGGGGTGTCAGTGCGTAGCATTATGCTCAGCGCAATTGCCATTTGCTCCAAGTCAGGGATGACTTGACCTTCGCTTCTTAATCCCTAATCCCTAATCCCAAATTCCTGTTTTTTAATCAACGCTAAGTTGGCATATCAACTGGTTCAACATTGTTTTAAATTCAGCTGCCACTTCGGCGGAAAACACCACTTAATCCCTTGCGTTGTTTGACTGAATTTTTGTTTGATCCGGCTGCGACCACTAATGCCTGCAAGCTCAGGGTGGGCGACTCGGCAGTATTTATCGACTTCACAAAAGACGTTTTGACCGTCTATCAGTTGCATATCTCGCCCCCATAGCGTTTTAAATGTAAGGCCGAGTCGTGCAAAGTGATGTTGTTGCTGGTCCATCATCCAATGGATGGTGTCTGCCGGGGTATAGTCATTGAGCGAGCTAAAACACTTTTTAATGCCATCAAGGGCGCCGGGGCCGGGCATGACAAATTCGCCCTCGCTAAAGTCGAAATAGCGGCTGTAGTTGAGGTCGGTGATCAGTTGATAGGCGAGAAACTTGCCGATGGAATCGACAGACAACAGCTGAATAAAGCCTGACTTCATACTTTGGCTATCTTGCAAGGTAAGGTGAAACTCTCGTCTTAACAAGCTGGCTAACAGTTCGAGATGAAAACGGTGCTTGCGCATTTTGCCGTACTTTTTCACCGAGCCACTGGGCATGATATAGGCGGCGGAATATATTCGCTGGCCTTTATCTAATGCCTGTTGTAGCACTTTGTCATAGGCATCAACATCAAAGGTCGTCAGCGATATTTCACCAAAGTGACGTTCCAGTAACTGCCAAGTGTCTATCTTGTTGAATAGTTTGAACAGCATTACTCGCAAAAACGTGTCGGGATAAGACCATGTTTGGTTGTAAATCACACTGGCAATTAAGTATTGGCTGACTCTGTCGCAGGCTCGATAGACATTGGTGAACTTATACTCGGCTAACACCGGGTCTTGGCACCATGGCTTGGGTTGGGCGTGATAGCGGGCAAAAAATATATCTTGGCGGGATTTGGCAAAACGCCAATAGGTGTCAAAACCTATGGTTGGTGTTGGCGTTTTGCCTTTTACAATGATCACTTATCGTCTAGCGGCCCGGTTCAAATTCATCATAGGCGGGGATGTCGCCTGCGATGGTATCCCAGTTGGCTTTTGACGAGGCAAAAATATGCGCGATTGGCCGTTCTTCGATATCATCGACGATGGTGCCCGCACGAATGCGCACACGACTTGGGTCGTCTTGATTTGAGCTGTAAATTGGTGAGCCGCAGCTTTTGCAAAAATGGCGGATGCGTCCGGGTTTAAAGCTAAAATCAGTGATGTTGTCTTGGCCTTGGGTGATCACAAAGTCTTTACTGGCAACAAAGCCATTGGTTGCATAGGCGGTGCCGGTAGACTTGCGGCACAATGAGCAATGACAATGGATCAAGCTGTCGATGGGGCCGTTGACTTCAAACTGTACCGCGCGGCACAAACATTCACCTTTATATGACATGTCAGTCCTCATTTAATGCGTTGGCATGATAGAGCATATGCTGTTCGATAAAGCTGGCGATAAAAAAGTAGCTATGGTCGTACTCAGGATGACGCTCTAGTTGCAGCGGATGCTTGGCTTGTTGACAGGCGCTGACCAACAGCTCGGGCTTAAGCTGTTCGGCCAAAAAGCCATCGGCATTGCCCTGACTGACAAACAGCGGTAACTTTCTGCCTTGATGATGTGCGACCAAATGACAAGCATCGTACTCAAGCCATGCTGTCTTATCAGCACCGAGATAATGACTAAAGGCTTTTTCACCCCACGGGCATTGGGTCGGCGCTACAATTGGTGCAAATGCCGAGACCGAGCGGTAGCACTCGGGGTTTTTAAGGGCAATGACCAATGCGCCGTGGCCACCCATCGAATGGCCTGAGATTGATTTACGATGCTTATCGACGCCGAAGTTCTGCTCTATCAGCGCGGGTAACTCTGCTCTGATGTAGTCGTACATCTGGTAATGCTGCTGCCAAGGCGCTTGGGTTGCGTTGACATAAAATCCTGCTCCCAAGCCAAAGTCCCACGATCCCTCAGGGTCATCAGGCACACCTTCACCGCGCGGACTGGTATCGGGCGCTACAATGACGATACCGTGTTTGGCGGCATATTTAAGCGCGCCTGATTTGGTGATGAAGTTTTCCTCGGTGCAGGTCAGCCCTGAAAGCCAATACAGTACTGGCAAGTTGTCATCGCTTTTGGCTTTGGGTGGCAGATAGACAGCAAAGCGCATTTGGCAATTGTTGACGGTAGATTGATGAGTGTAGGTGCCCACCCAGCCTCCAAAGCAACGAACCTGACTTATCTGTGTCAATTCACTCATATCGAGTCCTTAAAAGATGATCACTGAGCGGATGCTTTGACCTTCGTGCATCAAGTCAAACGCTTTGTTGATGTCCTCAAGACCCATGGTATGGGTAACCATTTCATCGACTTTGATCTCGCCTTTGAGGTACTGTTCTACATAGCCGGGTAACTGCGAGCGCCCTTTAACGCCGCCAAAGGCGGTGCCACGCCATACGCGGCCGGTGACCAACTGAAACGGTCGGGTGCTGATCTCTTGCCCTGCGCCTGCAACACCGACGATCACCGATTCGCCCCATCCTTTATGGCAGCACTCTAAAGCCGAGCGCATAACATCGACATTGCCGATACATTCGAAAGAATAATCGACTCCGCCGTCGGTCAAATCGACAATCACCTCTTGAATCGGCGCGTCATAGTTTTTCGGGTTAACGAAGTCGGTGGCACCAAGCATTTTGGCCATTTCGAATTTATCTTCATTGATGTCGATACAGATGATGCGTGAAGCTTTAGCCAATACCGCACCTTGCACAACACTCAAGCCGATACCGCCCAACCCGAATACGGCAACGGTTGAACCCGGTTCAACTTTGGCGGTATTCAGGACCGCGCCGATACCTGTGGTGATACCACAACCAAGCAAACAGACTTTATCTAACGGGGCGGCTTTGTTGATTTTGGCTAAAGCGATTTCAGGCAACACGGTATACTCTGAAAACGTTGATGTTCCCATGTAATGGTAAATGGTTTCGCCGCCGATTGAAAAACGGCTGGTGCCGTCGGGCATTAAACCCTTACCTTGGGTTGTGCGAATGGCCTGACATAAATTGGTTTTGCCCGAGAGGCAGAACTTACACTTGCCGCATTCAGGCGTATATAGCGGGATCACGTGATCGCCAACCGCAACACTGGTTACCCCAGGACCGACTTCTTCAACGATACCACCACCTTCGTGGCCGAGAATACTTGGGAAAATACCCTCAGGATCGGCGCCGCTCAAGGTAAAGGCGTCGGTGTGGCAGACACCGGTGGCGACCATGCGAACCAAGACTTCGCCTGCTTTGGGACCTTGAACATCGACCTGTTCGATAGATAATGGTTTGCCTGCTTCAAAGGCGACAGCTGCGCGAGATTTGATCATTTATGTTGCTTCCGTAAGTTTGCTACAAATGTGTTTGAACAATAGCTTTTATGGCGGCAAACGGCAAGGGTTGCGGCGTACGTCTGCGCCACTATTGAACAATACCGTGCAATTGCTGTTACGCACAAAAATCCCTTCTCTGATATGATTAAGAATCAAAAGAACACTAAGGAACTCAACATGCTGGAAAGACTGTTCCAACTCAAAGCCCATGGTAGCGATATCAAAACCGAGGTGCTTGCGGGACTAACCACATTTTTGACCATGGCCTATATCATTGTGGTCAACCCCGATATTTTATCTAAGGCCGGGATGGATTACGGCGCCGTTTTCACCGCCACCTGTATTGCCGCCGCCATCGGCTCTTTGGTGATGGGGTTGCTGGCCAATTATCCGATAGCCTTGGCGCCGGGAATGGGGATCAATGCGTTTTTCGCCTTTGTGGTGGTCAATGGCATGGGGCATAGCTGGGAAGTAGCACTGGCAGCGGTGTTCTTGTCGGGCTTTATCTTTTTATTGCTGAGCCTGTTTAAAATCAGAGAATGGATAGTCAATAGTATTCCGCCATCGCTGAGGTTTGGTATTTCCAGTGGCATCGGTTTCTTTTTGGCCCTTATTGCATTGAAAAATGCTGGCATTATTGTCGATAACCCGGCGACTTTGGTTTCACTGGGTAATGTGTTGGCCCCTGAGAGTCTTTTGACTATTTTTGGCTTTTTTATGATCTGTGCGTTGGCCCAGCGTAAAGTGACCGGTGCGGTGATGATCGGCATCGTCACCGTGACCATAATGGCCCTTGTGTTAGGGCTAACCGAATTTAACGGGGTGATGTCATCACCACCGTCATTGGCGTCGACTTTTATGGCGATGGATTTTGCCGGGGCTTTTGATGTTGGTCTCGTCACCATCGTGTTTACCTTTTTATTTGTCGATTTGTTTGATACCTCAGGTACGCTGATAGCATCGGCTCACCGTGGCAATTTGCTTGATAAGCAAGGGCGGTTGCCAAGGCTTAAAAAAGCCTTAATGGCCGACAGTATTGCCACTATGAGCGGGGCTGCCCTCGGTACATCAACCACCACCAGTTATATCGAAAGCACGGCTGGTATCAGTGCCGGTGGCAAAACAGGATTGACGGCGGTGGTTGTCGCGATTTGTTTCTTGTTGGCGCTGTTTTTCGCGCCGCTGGCGGTGATTGTGCCAGCATGCGCCACTGCACCTGCGTTGTTATACGTTGCTGTGTTGATGTCTGGCGGACTGTCTCATATCGATTGGGATGATTTGAGCGAAACGGCCCCGGCGGTGATGACGGCACTGATGATGGCGTTTTCGTTTTCTATTGCGCACGGTATTGCGGTAGGCTTTATCAGCTATGTCGCGATTAAGCTGTTCAGTGGCAGAGCAAAAGAATTGAATATTAGCGTGGTGCTAATAGCTGGGCTGTTTGTGGTGAAGTTTTTGGTGTTGTAATGGGTGGCCTAAAATGAAAAAGGGCGATATGCATCGCCCTTTTAAAATCTATCGCTTGCTTTACTGTTTTATAAAGCGGCTTTAAGCGCTGCGGCTTTGTCGGTGGCTTCCCATGGGAACTCATCGCGACCAAAGTGACCGTAAGCGGCAGTCGGTTGATAGATTGGACGCTTAAGGTCAAGCATTTCAATCAAGCCGTGTGGACGCAATTCGAAGTGCTCACGAACCAAAGCAATCAAATGCTCTTCAGCCACTTTACCGGTGCCGAAGGTGTTGACTGAGATTGAAGTTGGCTCGGCAACACCGATGGCGTAAGAAACCTGAACTTCACAACGGTCGGCAAGGCCAGCTGCAACGATGTTTTTGGCAACGTAGCGAGCGGCGTAGGCTGCTGAACGGTCAACTTTTGATGGATCTTTACCAGAGAAAGCACCACCACCGTGACGGGCCATACCACCGTAGGTATCTACGATGATCTTACGACCGGTCAAACCACAGTCGCCCATTGGGCCACCGATCACGAAACGACCTGTTGGGTTGATGTGGAATTTGGTGTCTTTATTTACCCACTCACTTGGCAATACCGGCAAAATGATCTCTTCGCGTACTGCTTCAACCAAGTCGCTTTGGCTGATGTCTTCGCTGTGTTGAGTTGACAATACAACAGCGTCGATGCCCACGGGCTTGTCGTTTTCATAGATGAAGGTCAACTGAGATTTTGCATCAGGGCGCAACCATGGCAATTTGCCATTTTTACGAACCTCAGCCTGCTTTTTAACCAACAGGTGAGAGTAGTGAATTGGGGCTGGCATTAAAGAGGCGGTTTCGTTACAAGCGTAACCAAACATCAAACCTTGGTCACCGGCGCCTTGCTCGTATGGGTCTGAACGGTCAACACCTTGGTTGATGTCCGGAGATTGCTTGCCGATAGTGTTTAATACGGCACAAGAATCAGCGTCAAAGCCCATTTCTGAACTGGTGTAACCAATTTCACGTACGGTTTTACGGGTGATCTCTTCAATATCGACCCAAGCTGAGGTGGTGATCTCGCCACCAACCATTACCATACCGGTTTTAACGTAAGTTTCACAAGCTACACGGGCTTTGGTATCTTGCTCCAAAATTGCATCCAGCACCGCATCAGAAATTTGGTCTGCGATTTTATCAGGATGACCTTCTGAAACGGATTCTGAAGTAAAAAGTGTTCTGGCCATTTTCTCTTGTTCTCTATATTTAATACTGTGGGGTATGTTTCGGGTATTATTGTAGGCGAATTAATCAGTCGATGTATAGGATTATTTGCATCTAGACGGCTAAAAGTTTATCGATCAGCAGCTAAGTGGAAGATATTCCTTACACAAATCCCGTCATTTCATTTGCTTCATGGCGGCGCTTGAGCGAAAATACGCCGTGCTTTTTCCGCTGCTTTGAACAACGATTTTGTTCTTAGTAGAACTCGGATAGGCGCTAACTTAGCCAGTCACAGCCAATCAGGAGCCAAAATGTCATCTCGTAAAGAATTAGCCAATGCTATCCGCGCGTTAAGTATGGATGCTGTTCAAAAAGCCAACTCTGGTCACCCGGGTGCCCCTATGGGTATGGCCGATATCGCCGAAGTATTGTGGCGTGATCATTTGAAGCACAATCCAACCAATCCTAATTGGGCTGATAGAGACCGTTTTGTGTTGTCAAACGGCCATGGTTCGATGCTGATTTATTCTTTGCTCCATTTGACCGGCTATGAACTGTCGATGGATGATTTGAAAAACTTCCGTCAGTTACATTCTAAAACTCCGGGTCACCCGGAATATGGTTATGCCCCTGGAGTAGAAACCACCACTGGCCCGCTTGGTCAAGGTATCACCAACGCAGTCGGTATGGCCATTGCCGAAAAAGCACTGGCTGCGCAGTTTAATCGTGATGAATTTGATATTGTTGACCACTTCACCTACGTCTTTATGGGCGATGGCTGTTTGATGGAAGGTATTTCTCACGAAGCCTGTTCATTGGCCGGTACTTTGGGTCTCGGTAAACTGATCGCATTTTGGGATGACAATGGCATTTCAATCGACGGTGAAGTTGAAGGCTGGTTCTCCGATGATACCCCTAAACGTTTTGAATCCTATGGCTGGCATGTCATCAAAGGTGTTGACGGTCACGATGTAGGCGCAATTGAACAGGCCATTTCTGAAGCTAAGGCGCAAGGCGATAAACCAACGTTGATCTGTTGTAAAACCGTTATCGGTTACGGCTCGCCAAATAAAAGCGGCAGTCATGACTGTCACGGCGCACCATTAGGCAATGATGAGATTGCCGCCGCTCGCGAATTCTTAAATTGGCCACATGCGCCGTTTGAGATCCCGGCAGATATCTATCAGCAGTGGGATGCCAAAGCGGCTGGTAATACCGCCGAGAGTAACTGGCAGCAAAAATTTGCCGCTTACAGCACCAAATATCCTGAACTGGCCGCTGAGTTCAACCGTCGTCAAAGCGGCGAGTTACCGGCAGATTGGGCTGAAAAAGCCGATGCCTATATTGCGCAGTTGCAAGCCAACCCTGAAAAAATCGCTACCCGTAAAGCCTCACAAAACTGTTTGAATGCCTATGGCCCTATGTTGTCTGAGTTTATGGGCGGCTCTGCCGATTTGGCTGGCTCGAACTTGACCTTGTGGTCTGGTTCAAAAGGCTTAACCGCCGAAGATGCCTCTGGTAACTATGTCTTTTACGGTGTGCGCGAGTTTGGTATGTCGGCCATTATGAATGGTATCGCCCTACATCGCGGCTTTATTCCTTACGGCGCAACTTTCTTGATGTTTGTTGAATATGCCCGAAATGCTGTACGTATGGCCGCTTTGATGAAACAGCGCAGCATCTTCGTGTATACCCATGACTCAATCGGTTTGGGTGAAGATGGTCCGACCCATCAGGCTGTTGAGCAAATCGCCTCATTGCGTATGACGCCAAACTTAGATAACTGGCGTCCTTGTGATCAGGTTGAGTCTGCTGTTGCTTGGCGTAGTGCCATTGAACGTGCCGATGGTCCAAGCTGCCTTATCTTTACCCGTCAAGGTGTGCCGCAGTTTGAACGTAGTCAGCAGCAAGTGGCCGATATCAAACGTGGTGGTTATATCCTAAGCGATGACGAAGGTCAGCCAGACGTCATTTTGATCGGCACCGGTTCTGAGGTGGAGTTGGCGATGAACGCCGCCGTGATTTTACGCGAGCAAGGCCGTAAGGTACGCGTTGTCTCTATGCCGTCAACCGATGTATTTGATGCCCAAGACGCGCAGTATAAAGAGTCGGTGTTGCCTGCGGCAGTGACCAACCGTGTTGCCGTTGAAGCTGGTATCGTCGATTACTGGTATAAATATGTCGGCTTAAACGGCAAGATCATCGGCATGACGACTTTCGGTGAGTCGGCACCAGCCAATGAGCTTTACGAGTATTTCGGCATTACCACCGAAAAAGTGGTAGAAGCAGCCGCTTCTTACTTCTAATCTGACAAAGCAGCCCCTTAAACCTTAAGCGGGCTGCTTTTTTATCTAAGGTTTTACTACATCAATGGCAATTCGAGTCGCAATTAATGGCTTTGGTCGCATTGGTCGCAATATTTTGCGGGCATTGTATGAAAGTGGTCGCAATGATGTCATTGAGGTGGTGGTGATCAACGAACTGGCGCAGCCAGAAGCGATTGCCCATTTGCTCAAATATGACACCGCCCATGGGCGCTTCGCTTTTTCGGTGGCACTGCAAGGCAACACGCTCAATGTGGCAGGGGATGACATCGAGCTGATTAATGAACCCGAGCTTGATAAGTTGCCGTGGCAACACTACGACATTGATATCGTCTTGGAGTGTACCGGGGTTTTCGGTAGCCGTGAGGACGCTCAGATGCATTTGGCACGCGGTGCCAAACGGGTATTGTTTTCTCATCCTGCCAAAACCGACAATGATGTCGATGCGACGGTGATTTATGGCATCAATGACCATACACTGACCGGCGAGGAGCGTATTGTTTCCAATGGTTCTTGTACCACCAACTGTATCGTGCCGGTGATCACCGTACTCGATGAAATGTTTGGTGTCGAAAGTGGCACTATTACCACCATTCATGCCTCAATGCATGACCAGCAAGTGATTGATGCCTATCACAAAGATTTACGCCGCACCCGTGCGGCCAGTCAATCCATTATACCGGTCGATACTCAGCTACACCTGGGTATTGAACGTATTTTACCTAAATTCAAAGGGCGTTTTGAGGCAATTGCCGTCAGGGTGCCGACGATAAATGTCACCGCTATGGATCTGAGTGTGACACTCAATACCGATGTCAGTATCCGCGAAGTCAACGAGGCCTTTAAGCTCGCTCTTGGTGGCGCGTTGCAAGGTATCTTGGGCTATACCGAAGAACCGCTGGTATCGGTTGATTTTAATCACGACCCTCATTCATCGATTGTCGATGGCAATCAAACCCGGGTCAGTCATAAACGGCTGGTGAAAATGTTGGTTTGGTGTGACAACGAATGGGGCTTTGCCAACCGAATGCTGGATACGGCGGTGGTGCTTTGCACCGCTCGTCTGTCTGAAACTGAATTAAGCAACTAAAGAGGTTATTCCATGTCTGTCATTAAAATGACCGATCTTGATTTGACACAAAAACGCGTTTTGATCCGTCAAGATCTCAACGTGCCTGTAAAAGCTGGAAAAGTGGCCTCTGATGCCCGCATTAAAGCGTCATTGCCGACCATTAAACTGGCTCTGGCGCAAGGCGCTAAAGTGATGGTGATGTCTCACTTGGGTCGTCCTACCGAGGGCGAGTTTAATGCCGAGTTTTCTATGCAGCCTGTCGTAGACTATCTCAATGACGCCCTTGATGTGCCGGTGCGTCTTGTTAGTGACTACCTAGATGGTTTGGATATGGCCGCAGGTGAGTTGGTGGTTTTTGAAAACGTGCGTTTTAACGTTGGCGAAAAGAAAAACGCAGACGAGTTGGCCAAGAAGATGGCGGCATTGTGTGATGTATACGTGATGGACGCCTTTGGTACGGCTCACCGTGCTCAAGCATCAACCCACGGCGTTGCCAAATATGCCGATGTTGCCTGCGCCGGTCCTTTGCTGGCAGCAGAATTAGAAGCCCTCGCCAAAGCGCTGGATAACCCGGCTCGCCCAATGGTGGCGATTGTTGGCGGTTCTAAGGTTTCAACCAAGTTAACCGTACTGGATTCATTGTCAAAAGTCGTTGACCAATTGGTTGTCGGCGGTGGTATCGCCAATACCTTTATCGCAGCAGCTGGCCATAATGTTGGCAAATCTTTATATGAAGCCGACCTTGTGGACGAAGCCAAACGCTTAAGCGCAGCGGCGCAAGCCAACAACGGCGATATTCCAGTACCGAGCGATGTGGTTGTCGGCACGGAATTTTCAGAATCGGCCGAGGCGACGTTAAAGGCCGTCAGCGAAGTGGGCAACGACGATATGATTTTTGATATCGGCCCTGATTCAGCAGCGGCTTTGGCGCAGATCTTAAAAAATGCCGGTACTATCGTGTGGAATGGCCCGGTAGGCGTGTTTGAATTTGACCAGTTCGGTGCAGGCACAAAGGCATTGGCACAAGCAATTGCCGATAGTAATGCCTTTTCAATCGCAGGCGGCGGAGATACCTTGGCGGCTATCGATAAATACGGCGTTGGTGAGAAGATATCTTATATTTCTACCGGCGGTGGTGCGTTTTTGGAGTTCTTAGAAGGCAAAGTATTACCGGCAGTCGAGATCTTAGAACAACGTGCTAAATAACTTTAGGTTAAATAAGCTGATTGACGGCGCGAGTATTCGCGCCAAAACGATTTAAAAGAATAACGATAATTCACCATAAAGAATATATTGGAGAGATAAAATGGCTTTAGTTTCATTGCGTCAGGTGCTTGACCACGCAGCAGAGCACGGTTATGGCGTACCGGCTTTTAACGTTAACAACTTAGAGCAGATGCGTGCGATCATGGAAGCGGCGCAAAAAACCGATAGCCCGGTTATCGTGCAAGCTTCTGCCGGTGCCCGTAAATATGCTGGCGCACCTTTCTTGCGTCACTTGATTTTGGCTGCTGTCGAGGAGTTTCCGGACATTCCAGTGGTTATGCACCAAGATCACGGTACGACACCTGCGATTTGTCAACGCTCTATTCAATTGGGCTTTAGCTCAGTGATGATGGACGGTTCGTTGTTGGCTGATGGCAAAACCCCATCTGACTACGAATACAATGTTGATGTGACTCGTCGCACCGTAGAAATGGCCCACGCTTGTGGCGTTTCTGTTGAAGGTGAGTTGGGCTGTTTAGGTTCACTTGAAACCGGTGAAGCCGGTGAAGAAGACGGCGTTGGCGCGGTTGGTAAACTGAGCAAAGAACAGCTGTTGACCGACCCTGAAGAAGCGGCTGATTTCGTGCGTAAAACCGGTGTTGACGCCTTGGCCATTGCTTGTGGCACTTCACACGGCGCTTACAAATTCACCCGTCCACCAACAGGTGATATTTTGGCGATTGACCGCATCAAAGCCATTCACGAACGCATTCCGAACACACACTTGGTTATGCACGGTTCTTCTTCTGTGCCACAAGAGTGGTTGGCCATTATCAATGAATTCGGCGGTGAGATCCCTGAGACCTATGGTGTGCCGGTAGAGCAGATCTGTGAAGGTATCAAACACGGTGTAACTAAGGTTAACATCGACACCGACTTGCGTTTGGCCTCAACCGGTGCCATTCGTCGTTTCTTGGCACAAAACCCTGCCGAGTTCGACCCGCGTAAATATTTCGCCGTAGCGACCAAAGCCATGAGCGATATCTGTATTGCCCGTTACGAAGCATTCGGCACTGCCGGTAACGCCAGCAAAATCAAACCTATCTCATTAGATAGCATGGTTGCTCGTTACGACAGCGGCGAGTTGGCTCAGCAGATTAAATAATTTCTAGCGAAATTATTTATAAAAAAGGCCAATAATGCATAGCATTATTGGCCTTTTTGTTTATTGTCGATAAATTAATTGCGGATTTGGCCGTCACCGGTAACTACAAACTTTTCTGTGGTGAGGGATTCAACGCCCATCGGGCCGTAGGCGTGGAGCTTGCTGGTTGAAATGCCAATCTCGGCGCCCAAACCAAGCTCTCCGCCGTCGGAAAAGCGTGAAGACGCATTGACCATGACAACCGCTGAGTTGATGTGTTTGACAAAGTTTTGCGCGGTGGTGATATCTTGGGTGACGATCACTTCGGTATGGCCTGAGCTGTACTGCTGAATGTGATTGACCGCCGCTTGGTAGTCATCGACGACCTTGATGGCAATTTCCAAGGCAAGGTATTCAGCATCCCAATCGGCATCGGTTGCAGGCATTGCGTCTTGAAAAAAATCAACGCTTTGTTCGCAGGCGTGAACCTTCACTTTATGCTCACTGAATGCTGCTGCCACCTTAGGTAAGAGAGCCGCTGCAACGGCCTTGTCTACCAATAGGGTTTCTAGTGCGTTGCACACGCCGGGGCGCTGTACTTTGCCGTTGAGTAAAATATCAAGCCCTTTATCAAGGTTGGCATTGCGTTCGATATATAAGTGGCAAACGCCCTTAAAATGTTGAATTACAGGCACTTTGCTGTTGTCTGAGACAAAACGAATAAGCCCTTCGCCGCCCCGTGGAATAATCAAATCGACATACTGCGTCAGCTGCATCAACTCATTCATATGTTCACGGTCGGGATCAGGGACCACTGAAATGGCTGCTGGGTTGATGCCTTGCGCCGTCAGTGCTTGATGAAGGCAGTTGGCAATGGCGAGACTTGACTGCAACGCCTCGCGGCCACCACGTAAAATCACCGCATTGCCGGCTTTCAAACACAGCGCTGCGGCATCAGCGGTCACATTGGGGCGCGCTTCATATATCATGGCTATCACCCCAAGAGGGATGCGCATTTTCCCCACTACAATGCCATTGGGCCTGACGCTGGTTTTGCTCATGCTGCCCACCGGGTCGGGCATTGCGGCAATTTCATCAATGGCATCAGCCATGGCGTCGATACGTGCTGGTGTCAGGGTAAGCCTGTCTATCATTGCGCTGGAGAGCTGTTTTTGCTCTGCCAAGGCTAGGTCTTGCTGGTTGGCCGCCAAAATCGGCTCATGGCAGGCTCGTAAGTTGTCGGCCATGGCTTTCAGGGCCTGGTCTTTTTGTTGACTGGATAAAACAGCCAGTTGATTGGCTGCGGTTTTGGCCTCGCGGGCCATTTGTGTCATCGAAAATGTCATGTCGTTTACCCGGTAGTTAATGACAATGGTTGTGGTGTTATTCGCCGATTAAGGCAAGGTCGTCACGGTGGATAACCTCATCAGATGGGCTAAAGCCCAATATCTCTGCTATCTGTTGGCTTTGCGCCCCTTTGATCCTGTCGAGGTCTTGTGCATCGTACTGGCAGATCCCCCGAGCAATGACTTGTCGGTTGTCGTTGGCCACGATATCGACCGCTTCACCCTTTAGCCATTGGCCTTCGATCTCGACAATACCCGAACTCAGCAGTGAAGCGCCGCGAGTTTGAATGGCCTTAACGGCGCCAGAGTCGATGAGCACTTGGCCTTGCGCTTTTAAGGTATGGCGCAACCACTGCTTTTTAGCACGGCTTTTGGCTTCGGTAGGTTTAAACAAGGTGCCGACTGGCAAATCTTGGAGTAGGGCATCAAAACTTTGCCGTTTAAAGCCGTTTACTATCATGGTGCTGATCCCCTGATGAGTGGCTTTTTCCGCAGCTTGAATTTTGGTGCGCATGCCACCTGTGGCAATTTTGTTGCTGGTACCACCGGCAAGGGCATAGATGCTTTGGTCGATGTGAGCGACCTCTGTGATCAACTCGGCATCGGCGTATTTTTTCGGGTCTTTATTATAAAGGCCGTCGATGTCTGAGCAGATCATCAAACCATCGGCTTCACTGACCAAGGCAACCAAGGCGGCAAGATTGTCGTTGTCGCCGACTTTAAGTTCTTCGGTGGCTACAGTATCGTTTTCATTGACGATAGGTAAGATGTCGTTGGCCAAAAGCTCGCGCAGGGTGTTTTTGATGTTGACGTAGCGGCGGCGGTCTCGTAAGTCGCCGTGGGTCAGCAAGATTTGGGCACATGGAAAATCAAAAAAGCGCTGCCAGTTGGCCATCATTTTCATTTGACCAATGGCCGCCATCGCTTGTTTTTGCGCAATGGTCGGTGGGTTGTCTTTACAGTTAACCGCTTGTCTGCCCGCAGCGACACTGCCGCTTGACACCAAAATGACTTGCTTGTTTTGTTTACGACACTCGGTAATAAAGTGGGCAATGGCAAGCAGGTATTCACCGCTGACGGCTTTGCCACCCGGAGCAATCAGTGCACTGCCAATTTTGATCACAATTCGCTGCCAGTTGTTTAAACGCACGTTTCTCTCCAGATGATAAATTTTAAGCGCACGCTATCAAAATCCTTGCTGAAAATCGAGTCAATTTTGTTATATCTATTTACAAATAGCAGTTTAAATAGCTAAAGCTCTAAATGTTTAAATGTCCATGGTGATAATTTATTAAACAATTTGCTTTATTTTTACCCAATCTCGCTGGTTTTGCCGTTGTCTTGCCTTTACAATGCGTGCAACGAAACGAGTACAAAGAGAACGCCATGATTTTTGATAATATTGTTCAGGCTATTGGCAAAACCCCTTTGGTGAAGCTAGGTAAGTCTGCAACGGATTTTGAATGTAACCTTTACGCTAAATGTGAGTTCATGAACCCCGGTGGCTCAACTAAAGACCGTATTGCCCGTCAGATGATCCTCGATGCACAAAATTCTGGCCGCATTAAGCCCGGCGATACCTTGATTGAAGCGACCAGTGGTAATACTGGTATTGGCTTGGCTATGGCTGGTGCGGCGCTTGGTTATAAGGTGGTAATCACCTTGCCTGAAAAAATGAGTAAAGAAAAACAAATCGCAATGGAGTCTTTGGGTGCAGAAATCATCCGCACACCGACTGAAGCCGCTTGGGACGATCCTGAGTCTCATATTGAAGTGGCCAAGCGGTTACAAAAAGAGCTGCCAAATGCGCATATCCTTGACCAATACGGTAACGAGTCCAATCCACGTGCTCACTATGAAGGCACAGGCCAAGAGATAATCGATGACCTTGAAGGTCAAAAAATCGATATGGTGATCATCGGTGTCGGCACCGGTGGAACCTTAACTGGCATTGCCAAAAAGTTAAAATCGGTTTATCCCGAGTGTATAGTGGTTGGTGCCGACCCGGAAGGTTCTATTTTGGCCGGACCCGGTCCGATTGAAACCTATCATGTTGAAGGTATCGGCTATGACTTTATTCCTGACGTGTTAGACCGCGACTTAGTTGATGTCTGGGTTAAAACCAACGATCAGGACTCATTTGATTGGGCACGTCGCCTGATGCGTGACGAGGGCATGTTAGTGGGCGGCTCATCTGGTACTGCGATGTCTGCTGCGTTTAAAGAAGCGCGTAACCTTAAGGCTGGACAAAACTGCGTGGTGATCTTGCCTGACGGTATCCGCAACTATATGACTAAATTCGTCGATGCCGACTGGCGCGCCGAGAATGGTTTTAAATAGCCAATAGATTGGCGCTTACTTTGAGATAAACTTAAGCATCAAGACGTCGCCGCTTTGCGACATTTGCTTGGAGTAAACTATCTCTTGGGTTTGGGGCGAGACGCTGTAATCGTGTATCGCTCCGGCGGTAAAACCCATCAGTTTGTGACGGTGTTGAGTGGCTAAATCGAACCGGTAGATTGCTTCCCCCGGCTTGGCATAAATGACGCCATTGTCTTTGATTTGCCAGTTAAGCCAATTGAGCAGCGAAAAATCATCCAATATTTGTGTTTCGCTGCCATCATCGTTTAAGCGCCACAATCCGTCGTGATGATATTTGCTGAAATACAGCTTACCGTCCGCTGAGTTTTGCTGGACGCTGTAACCGCCATTGAACGTCAGCTGCCGGGTTGTCTTATCACTTATGTTCAACTGCCAAATTTGCCATTGGCCACTTTTGGTGCTGCCGTAAAACAGCGATTGCCCATCGTTGGACCATGCGGCGAAATAGGGCTTTTCAGTGCTCGACAGTTGTAGCGTCAAGGTGCCGCTGTTGATATGGTAGCTATAAACTTGGTCTTGGTGATCAAACAGTAGATGTTGGTCATCAGCAGACCAAGCAAACCAACTATGGCTAAGATTAAAGGGAAAGTCAGAGATACGTTTGACTCCGCCATGTTTGGCTTTAAGCCAAAACTGGGTGCTGCCGCCTCGGTCGGATAAAAAGGCGATATTCTCGCTGTTATTGGCAAAGCGCGGGCGAAAGTCTTTTTTGGTGGAGCCGATAAAGCTGCTGTGGCTGTTGCCATATTGCCAGATATCAGTGTCAGAGGCGAACGTTGTCAGCAGCAAAGCATTTTGCTTGGCAGAGTAACTCAAGCCTCGGAAGGCTCTGCCGAGATGGAAAATTTTTTGTGGTTGCAGGCCGTCGGCTGCCACTCGGCTGATATGTTGCTCTGATTGATAATAAAACCACTGACCATCATCTGACCACGCGATATCGTTGATATGCGCTTTGAGTTCAAACCCATTCATCCGCTCAAACGGGCTGCTTTGATAAACCGAAACTTCAACTCGATCGCTACCAAGGTAACGCAGAACAACCTGCTTTGAGCCATCTTGATTGCCCTTGATAAAATAGTCACCACTTAAGTTGCCGCTCAACTGCGGTTGGGTGAGCTGTTGCTTTACGCGATTTTCAGTATCGAGTGAGTAGATGATATAAGGCGTGTTTTTGGCGCTTCTGTCGGCAAACAACAATTGGTTTGGTATATCGCTAAAGCTTAGTGTTGGTAGACCCCCGAGTGCGCAGGCCACTAGCTGCTGTGCTTTGGTACCTGGTTTTTCGAGCGATAAAAGGTAAATATGGCACTGTTTTTTAGGGCTTACTTCTAGACGAACAAAGGCTATCTTTTTGCCATCGGGGTGCCAAACGGCTCTGATATCGTGGGCGTTGGATTGGGTTAGCTCAGTGAGGGTGTCGGTTTTTAAGTCTTTGAGAAGCAACGCGGTAGACTGACCTAGCCGATTTTGTCTGGTGTGGCTAAACAGCAGTTTTGTCCCATCGGGTGATAGACTGGCGTCACTTTCTACTCCTGGCAAGGTGGTCAATTGCACCAGATCTGATGGGCTATCGGGTTCTTGCGGCATTGCCCACAGGATCCAACCGAATATGAGCAAAATACAAAGCAGCAATAACCACCGTTGGATATGTGATTTGGCTGTTTGTTGCGCTGCGGCTTTGTTGTCGGGGTGATTAGGCGGCAGCGGTTCGATGGTTTGCGTCAGGCGATAGCCGAATTTGGGAATGGTTTCTATGTAGTCTAACGTTGGGTCGAGCTCATTGATGAACTTGCGCAGCTGATAGATTTTGCGGTTGATGGCATTATCGCTGACGACACGACCTTGCCAAATGTCACTAAGCAGCATGTCTCTACTGACGATTTCTCCTTGATGGCGGCAAAAATAGAGCAGCAGGTCAAATACCTTAGGCTCACAGCTTTGCTGTAACTGTGCCACGCTGACATTTCTGGTCACCGGATCTATAAGCAGTTGTCCAAGGCGAAACGCTGAGGTCATTGTTGGCTGATCAGCAAGGATTGAGGTGCGCATGAGAGGAATTATTACCTAAGCTGGAAGCTAAAGCAATGCAGCGTTTATAGGGGCTGAATTGTCATCACAAGTTGATTGCTTTTATGGCAATTGTTAAATTTTTATTAAAGATTTTTGTATCAGTTCCGATACATAATGGTAAGCGCAATTTAATGACATGGGTTAATTCTCTGAAATATAAGTCATAAGGTCATTAATTAAACGCTTTGTGACATTATTTTTTAACATTTTGGCGATAAATTAATAACCATTGTCGAAAAAATGAATTATGATGGGCTTACATCGGCAACAACCGATGATGGAGTTTTAGCAGTAAACTGGAGAGAGTGTGTGATGAAAACCAAAACGTTTGACGAATTTGCTCGCTTTGCCGAGTGGGTATTACTCAGCAGCATGTGTGGTGCTGTCGTGCTTCTAGGCATTGAATTTGCCATGAGCTTTTCTTAACTTTTCAAAACAATAGTTGAGTAAACCCAAAGGTTTCATTTGAACAAGCCCCGACCTACAAGCGGGGCTTATGTTTATATATAGGGATATATAGTATGCCTACATTGTCTGGAACACTTGTAGGCGATATATAGGGATATATCCCCCAAGCGCTAGGTTATTTACCGCTGCGGCGCTCATTAAATTGCGCCATCTGCTCAGCTGTCGCTTCTGTTTGATACTGCTCTTTCCATTGCTCATAGGGCATTTTATAAATCAGCTCTCTGGCTTTATCGTAATCGATGTCTTCGCCGCGCTCGTTGGCTTCAGCCATATACCATTTCGACAGGCAATTGCGGCAAAAATCCGCCACTATCATCAAATCAATGTTTTGCACGTCTTTGTGATTGTCTAAGTGCGCCAATAGACGGCGAAATACTGCTGCTTCGATTTCGGTTTGTTTGTTCATCTGATCCTCTGAGGTTAGAACCAAGCGCGATTGTCGCGTTCGATATGGTAGCAAAGTTGATTAAACCACGCCAAAGCTTGCGCCTGCGGCATGTAAGGAATGACGATTGAACCACTGGCAAGGGATATGTGCAAGTTGGCGACACCGGATCGCTTTTGCCACCATGATTGCGCCAGCACAATATTTTGCGCTTTGTGTAGTGCAAAGCGTTCATAACGGTAACCAATGAAGCCGCTTTTTATCAACCCATACTCGCCGTCGAGGCGAAAGCCATAGTTTTTCCAGCGCAGATAGACTAGGGGAAGGGCGCACAGTGCGAGCAGCAGTAACCAAGGCGATGGTGTCTGAGCATGACTCAATTCAAAACCAGCGAAAACCGCCACTGGCAACATAAAATACACTAGCCAATTTTTTACGATAAAGCGTTTCGAAATGGCATTTGTCGGCTGCATTGTCGGTTGCTCGCCTGTAATGGCTGCAATCAGCTCGATGCTTTGGCTTGGCGTTCGCGAGGGCACTATAAACAGGCTGCTACTCTTATTGTGTTGGTGTTGGCGATTGCCGACGTGGCCATCGGCTTGAGCCAATACCAGACTTTCAATCCCCAATACTCTTGCTATCCAATTGCATCGCCTTTGTATGGCCTGCAACTTACTTAAATTCAACGACTCTTGGTGTGTGTTGAGTAAGCCACTTTTTCGCACTAAGGTTTGCTTGCTAAGGGTCAAACGATATTGGTGATAGCTTAAAATACTGCCGACGATGGAGATCAGTGCAAACAACACAAATATGGCCATTGACGCTATGACAAAGGTGATAAGAACGGCGATGGGTTTACTGGGAAACAGATCAAACCAGGATTGTAGATTGACCTGGTGAGCCCAGTCGTTCACTTGGTTCTTCCAAGAGTTGTAAAAGGGAGCCAAAAAGGCGATGAGGATCAGAAACTTGTTGTTGCTCAGACCATGCTTGATTAAATCGCTCATTGACGCCTTTGCCAGTAGGGTTGGCGCTTTGTCGTCATCGTTTAGTGGTTGGTCAGCTTGCTGCTCTGCTGGTGTTGTCGCCGCTTGACGTTTTTTCAAAAGAATATCTGTCAGCGTTTGCGCCTCGGTTTCATTGATCCCCGCCAAGACCCCTTCATCACCTGCCGAGCCTGCGGTTTCGATAAATAGACTGACCAAAGCAAAGGGCTTGAAATAAATCGGTTGTTTGATATTGATGTTTTGCACGCGATCAAACTGGATAGCACGGAATTTCTTTTTAAACACCCCTTGGCTTATTTGCACCTCATTGTCACGGACTCGATAGCGAAAAAACCAATACTGTAAAATGGCGGCGATGACAATAAAACAGATCAAGCCAAGTAGTGAGGCTGAGATGATCAACAGTTTATTCTTTGCGCTGAAAAGCAACACGATTAACGGCGCCAATCCTTGTAGTGCGTTGCTGATCACCTGATTGATTATGCGGATCAGATAAAAAACAACCGCAACCGGAGAGAGCCTTTGCCAGCTATTTTCTGAGTCACTCATTGTCGCTAGGCTCTAGTGCAATATTGGTTTGGTTGATGATCATATCGCGTAGCTTTTGCGCGGTTTGCTTGTTTAAGCCTGGAATGACCAGATCACTGGAAAATCCACCAGCGGTGTAGATCTTAAGTGAGGTAAGGTTCAGCCGCCGTTCGAGCGGTCCACTGGTTAAGTCGATATGTTGAATACGATTAAAAGACACGGCGATCATTTTGCGCCATAACAGCCCTTTCCTAAAAACCAAGTCGTGTTCTCGTACCACATACTGCTTAGCTTTGGCACTGAGATATCGTAGCCAAAAAATAGCGCCGAATACTAATGCTGCCACCAGTAATACCGGCAGCTCAAATGGAAAGTTGGGAATAAGGAGGACGGCAGCTATCACTAGGGCAAAGAGAGTCACTAAGGTGAATGCGGTCGTGAGCATGACTTCGACAGCATAATTATCGTCCAGATCGCAAAATTTCAGTTGCTCTATCTGGGTTATGACATTGAGATCAATCGGTTGATTACTAAATTCTTCCATCTGTGCTATCGGCTGGGATCAAGACTATTTAGCTAAGTATATATAGGCTGATGGGCGCGGCAAGAACTAAGGATCATTATTTTTGGCAGGAGTGTGACAAAATTAAACAAAATTGAAATAGTCTGCGTACAAAACTGGAAAAAGCAGAAAGAACAGGTTACACTGAGGGGGTAGATCAGGTTAGATCTAACGAATCCAAGTCGTAAGGCGAAAGGATCATCATAAGAAATGGCCAAGCGTTCCGTGATGATCCTTTTTTCTTATTTCAATATTCCCCTCATACACACCACTTAAACATCACTCGCAATAACGTTATTTGTCAAACACCTCATGTTGGATCAATGCCGCATTTTCTTCTCGGGTTAACTTCCGATTACATAATATCATTGCCAGTACGACAGAAGGGATAGAAAAAACCAAGCCAGAGGGAAAGGTCAAAATATAATTGACGCTCAGCAGCAGGGTAAAGGTAATAAGGCCGGTGACCAGTCTAAAGTGCCAATGAATGCCACGGCCGCAAAATCGCGCGGTATATCCGATAAGAATGCCGGGTAGAACAAAAGCGAAGACTGACAGGTCATACATTGCAATGAGCAGAGCATAGAGCAACATCGAGGGGATGCCAGCACTGAGACAGCCGACGATCAACCCGAACATCGACTGCTCTTGGAGTAACTGCTGTGCCAGTGACGGCTCTTGGCTATCGCAAGATTGCGGTGGTTGGTAAATTTGCTGATCGTCGTCGTTGACTGTCATAACATAGTTACAATCGCCAAAACTACCTGCTGAGCCAGGCAAAGGCGGTATCAAATGCGCTTTCTTGGAACATCTTAAGCCCGGTGTCTTTAAAATCAATGGTCAACTCATGACGCTTAAGACTTTCTTTGACTTCTTGAGCTGAAATAAGCTCAACATCAATGGCCTCAGTCACTTGCAAAATTGCCTCAAGCTTAAAGCCGACGTGTCCACCGGCGAATTTACCACGAGTGGGGCGGGTACGGATCACCACTTTGTCGATGCCATAGTCTTCTACCAACTTGATAAAGGTGGCTTGAAACTGACGCAATTGCTGTGGTGAGTCGCCGTTGTGAATGCTTAGCTTTCGGCTGCGGCAGTCGTCGATTGAAAACATACCGTTGTTTAAAGACAACACACACAAGATGGCATCGTTGCCTTTAAGTTCTACGCCACAAACTTTCATTGGTTTTCCCATAGTTTTAAAACAAAGGTCAATTATAAGCCATACGCTTAATAATGGTAGTCTGTCGGCGCTTTAGTGCGGTGTTTTAACCCTGCAATAGGATAAATGTCGGGTTATGTTCAAGATATTGCTGTAGTTGCCAGCGCTTGGCCGCGACATTTTTTAAGATCTGTCTGGCTTTGTTCTTGTGGCCCTTTAACAGCAGGTTGGCTGCCATTTCACTGACAAAAAGTGGGGTCTTAAGACCACAGGCGAGCAATTTGTTTTGTTCTTGCTCGGCCGCCAGCAAAAAGCGTTGACTGGTCTTACTGTCGTGGAGTTGCGTTGCGGCATAGGTCAATCGGTTTAATATGGCAAAGCGATAAGCCAAGGGCCAATGTTGTGGCAACGCTTGATTGATTAAGGGTTCTAAGCTGTTCAAGGCTTGTTTGAACTGTCCTTGCGCCAAATGCCAATAGCCGGACCAAAGCGCAAAACTGGCCGAGTGTTCGTCTTGTTGGCTATCGAGTAGTTGCTTAAGCGCAGCAAGATCGCCGTTGTAAAAATGTAGGCTGGCCAGTTCAAACAATTCATCTTCTAATGTCCCAGGCGCTGACTTGAGTGCCTCAAGGGTCTTGCTCAGGGCTGTTTTATCCGCCTGACCAACGGCCTGTGCCAAAATCGCTTCTTTGTCGGGGGATTTGGCTTTGGCGACAGCTGCCCATTGGGCGGCTTTGGTTAGGTCGCCATAGGCTCGATACCAATGGGCAATTTCAATTTCTACGCCGGGGTAACTGTGCCGAGCGTCGATGGCTTTGGTCATGTGCTCCATCGCTTGGGTTAACTCGCCCTGTAGCAAAAGGTTGCGACCAAGGTAATGGTTGACCGCATGATGATTCGGGTTGAGCCGATAAGCTTTATCCAGTATTGCCCGCGCTTGGTTAAATTCATCATTGCGTTGATACAAAGCACCTAAGCGTAACAAGGCATTACTGTTGTTCGGCTGCATGTCGATAAGTTGTAGGTAGAGGTTTTGGGCCTGTTTGGCTTGACCTTCAATGGCTTTTTGCAGTGCTGTCAACTCCAGTGCAAGTGACTTTGCAGGCTCTGTCTTAAGCCATTTTGTTAGATTTGACAGCTGAGTGAGCAGGGCTTCTTTTGAGATCTGCTCATTGTGATATTGACTGAGCAGGCCTTTGGCCAGTAGCGGTGTGACCAATCGACTATCGACAACATTTTGCTGCACAGCGAACAGCTGCTCGACAGCCGAGTTGATGTTCTCCTGCTGGTGTTGCTCAAGCCATGCCGAGGCAATAACAACCTGTTGCAGCTGTTTGCTCGTTAACGGGCTTTGCCATAAGGCAATGTCGTCGATACCAAACTGAGTGTCTAATGCCCTAGCGATATCATTAAAGAGTTCACGGCACAGTTTGGCCAGTTGCGTCATTGTGCCTTGATAATCTTTGCGCCACAGCACTTTGTCTGCGCTGGCCACCAGTAATTCCAACTGCAATTTTAGGCTGTGCCCGTCACTTGAAAACTTCCCTTTAATGATATGGGAGGCGCCGAGTAAAGTGCCAATTTGAATGGCGTTTTGATAGCGGTTTTGGTAGGAAAATGCCGAGTCCCGAGCAATGACCGCCAAGGTTTTCGATTGCGCCAAATGTTGGGTGACAAGGGTGGCCAAACCTTCGCTGAAGTCTGTGTCGTTTGCACTGTTTTCAAAAGGTAAGACAACCACAAGCGCTTGTTGTCGCTGCGTGATTGTTGCTGCTTTTTGGCTCAGCGGTGGCGGTGTCGGCCGGTAAATAATGGCAAACAATAAAAAGGCGCTTAGGGCGATAACTGCGGCGAAACCAAAGCGCTTTTTACGACCAAACTCACCTAGGTGGTAAACGGTCTCTTGTTGTGTTTGCGTTATGACGCCCTCTGATGGCTGCGGATCGGCGGTGAGTATATAGCTGTGCAGGTTAATTCGTTGGATGATTTGTTGGCCTTGACCAAAGGCATCGCATAGTTGGGCTATCAGCAAATCAATTTGTGGCAACGCTAACTTTTGCTGTGATAATCCTAGGTTACATAAATGCTGTTGCAGTTGGTCGTCTTCGATTGGGCTGCGGTGATGATCGCTCAGGTAACATAACAGTGCCATCTGTTGTGTTGCGAGTGTCACTTCGCGTGGTACCGGTGTGTTACAGGTTAATTTGAGGTCTTTGACATTTACTTGCCAATTTTTCAGGTAGTAAATGCCGTGACGACGATATGATTGGATGTGGGCAGCTGTCATGTTGGCATTATATCCTGCTGATCAGGAACAGCAAGCCTATGGTTTGCGGCATTGCTGCGGGATCCAGGAAAGCCACTGGAGTTCAAACAGTTCAATCCAACGTGTGGCAGCCTGTTGTTCACTGAGCTTATCGGAGATCACCATCGCTGAGGCTTCAGCCATCATGGTGGTGGTAAATTGAATGTTCTTAAGTGCCTCATAGGCACAGGGAAAGCTCTGGGGAAGGCGAGTGGAGGCCAATTTTTTTACCCAGCCGTCTTTGGGGTTGCCGCAATCGTTGGGGAGTTTTTTATTATAACCCCAGCCGGGGTCGTTGATACATTGCTCTTGAAAATCAGGAAACTGGACAAATTCGCCACGAATACGTGTATCGGTCCAGTTAGGAGTCCAATTGAGCAACATTATCGGTGTTTTCTGCGCCATGGCATCAGATAATCTGCGCCATAGCGCCATGTCGTTTTCTAAGCGCTTGATGACGAAGTTGAGTTTAAAGGCGCGTATGCGGATCCCTTCATTGGCATTCCATGGGCCGGTGTAGTACATGCCTTTGCCCATCGATTGGTTGTTGGCAAATAGGTGTGAACACTGACGTAGGGCGCGCCAGTCCGGTAGCTCTGGACACAAGGGTTTCACATAGGCTGGATACCACCACTCTTCTCTTGCCGTTGCGATGTGACTACCGGCATCGATGACCATGCCTTTGCCGACAAAAGCGTTTAGCTTACGGCCGTTGCCGGCCTGCCAAAGTTCGACTTGTACATCGACCAAGCCTTTGGCAAAAGCGCCCCATTGATCTTCGACTTTGACTTCATAAAAGCGGGCGTTGGTATTCATGCGTTCGAGCAATAAGCCGTAAACTCGCGATAGGACTCGCTGGCTGGCCCAGTCATTTAAGGCGATGGCGACCGTATCTTGTGTACTACCGGCTTGCGCTAAGTTGATGTGAGCGCTAAGTAAAACACACAGTATTGTCGATATTGCTGCTCGAACGGTTTTTTTCATCAGTGACAATCCATCCTAAGACCACGCTTTAAGTCTAGTGCAAATTTTACGCAGTGGTGGGTATTTCCTTTATCGAGCACTATTTGTCGCTGTTGTTGTCATTATTGTGTCACCATCGGCCATTAAGGTAGCGCGGCAAAAAATTCAGCTTGGCTGCACGTTTGCAGCTTCAATAATAACAAGAGTAACTGCCATGAAACGCGCCCCGGTTTGGGTATTTATGCACAGCATGTTGATGTTGTCGGTTGTCATTAATCTATTGTCGGGTTTAAGGATCGCGACGTTGGATAAAGCTTACTTGATGGCGCTCTCACCTCTGCTGCCACAAGGCAACATGCATCAGCTGCATCTTTACGGCGCTTCGGCGCTTATCGCACTTTTGGTTGCTTATCTTGTGTATGTAATGCGGTTACAACCGCGCCGTCAGTCACCAAAACCTCAATCGACCACGGCATGGTATCATTTTGTGATAGTCCACTTCGGTTATGTTGTTTTAAGCGGCCTTATCTTTAGCGGCTTATCATTGTATTTCAGCTGGTTTGATAGCCGTACACTACATTCTATTCTCGCCTTTGCTTTGGTGGCCTATATCCCATTGCACGGTGCCATCTACTTTATTCAATACGGACTTAAAGCCCTTAAATTGATAAGCGTGCCGAACTTTGCACGACTTGGCGCCAACATGACCATATTGATGATTGCGTTAATTACCGCCGGGGCGAGCTATGGTTATTTGACGGGTCAAAGCGAGCAAACCGTTGAGGTTGGTCGTATATCTTTGGCACAAGGGGTGAGACTCGACGGATTGGCCAATGAACCACAGTGGCAAAGTGCCAAAGAAATTGTGGTAGAAACATTCGGCGGAGCCAATTTTGTCAATGGCGCAACTAAGGTTAGGGTCAAGGCCATAGAAAACGGCGTTGAAGCCTATTTTCATATGAGCTGGGATGACCCGGATAAAAGCCTTAAGCATTTGCCGCTAGTTAAAACCGCACAAGGGTGGCAGGTGCAGGAGGCTGGCTTTTATCGCTTTGACGAAACCCAATACTATGAAGACAAGTTTGCCGTTATCCTATCTGACAACTGCCGCATGGCGGCCGCCGGAACGGCTCACTTAGGCCCTCAACCATTGGCCGACAAACCGGCTAATTTTAGCGGTAAGGGCTATCACTACAGCGAAAATGCGGCACTGGTTGATTTGTGGCACTGGAAAGCGGTTCGAACCAACACCATGATACTGGCCGATGATAACTTTATTGGTGCGCCGGATGTGGTGCGCGCAGGCTCGCGACGTTATACGGCAGGCTATATGCCAGATGGCAAAGAGGCTGGGGCTTATGTGATGAACTGGCAGTGGTATAAACCTACCGGTATTGTGCCAAAGCGCTTGCCTAAGTCAGCAGAACTACTTAAGCCTTTTCAGGCTGACGGCGAGCAGGCAAGCCAACCTGAGGATTGGGTGATCCCTTGGTTTGCCTATCAGCCCTACAAGGCGGAAAACGACATTTATCCCATCGGCACGGTTATGCCCTCGGTGATGTATCGTTCCAATCGTTTTGAGGGTGACCGGGCCGATGTCAGGGCGTTTGGTGTTTGGCAAAATGGCCGTTGGTCGTTGGAGCTTTCACGTAAACTCGATACTGGCTCTGCCCATGACGTCAAACTCACAGACGGGGTTTGCCTTTGGGTTGCGGCCTTTGACCATGCGCAAGTGGCTCATACCCGTCACAATCGACCATTGAAATTGAAATTTGCGAGGGCGTTATGATTGTAAGAACGCTGCTGATCATACTTTTCATCGGACTCATGGTTGGCTATGTTGTGTTGCAGCCTGAGCGCGTCCTCAAGCCGCAGCCAAATCCGTTGACTAAAATCACCTCACAGGGCGAAGCCTTAAATGCTTGGCAGGGTCCTTGGGCCTGCGTACATGACATTCGAACTGGGCTTCTATGGGAAGTCAAAACTGACAACGAGTCCATTCACGATGGCTATTGGACCTACTCGTGGTTTGATGGCGACAAAGGTGTGCCTAACTGGGGGGATTGCTATTTTGAACAGGACCGTTGTGATGTTTCGGATCTGATAAGACGGGCCAATCAAGAGCAAACCTGTGGTGTTGCCGACTGGCGTTTACCCACTGTGGCTGAACTTAGCACGCTTATTTCCAATCAGGCCAGACCCGGCGAGCCTAAAATCGACAAAGGTTTTTTTCCTTTCACCAAAAAAGGCGATTATTGGAGTGTGGATGGGCAAAAGCCGCTACAAGGGGTATTTGCTCACCTTAAATTTGGTGCCAGCGCGGTGAATTTTGGCGAAGGGAAGGTGGTGACGCTACCTTATCGTAATGCTGCTTTTGTGCGTTTGGTCAGTGCTTCATTTAGCACAAACAATCTTTAGTCGATCGTTCAGTTAAGCTTTTTATTCGCGCAGTAGGGCATTGTAGGGCAATGCCTTATCGCGTTATAACCAAAAGTGTTTTTACTGCACCCGAACTGCTAACGGTTTCATAGAAGTGTCATCCCCGCGTCAAAAATGGCCGCTACATTGCCCGCGCCCAAAACGGGCAAAACCTTAACAACAATAAATTCATTAACTTAATTAGAAGGCTATCATGAATAAAGTAATGACTTCTGCTGTATTGCTTGGTGCAGCGAGCTTATTTGTCAGTAGTGCATTTGGCGCGACGACCCACCATCGTTTGATTTGGGATAAAGATCCTGCCCATCAAGCGGTGATTGGCTTCTCACCCAATGGCTCTAGTCGTTCACCTTATGTGAAATACGGCTACTCGACTGACGAAGCGCAGTGGACCACCGCCAATGTTAACGCCTCTCGCACCTTTAGCGGCAGCTTGACCAGTCACTTTGCTAGATTGACCAATTTGACTGCCAATTCAGCGGTTTACTATCGTGTTTGTGACAGTGCTGGCTGTGGCGAGCGCTTTTGGTTTAAAACAGCGCCGACCGACAACACGCCGTTTGTCGCCGTTGCTGGTGGTGATACCAGAACCGGTTGGACTACCCGTCGTGAAGGCAACGCGCTGATCGCTAAATTGCGTCCATTGTTCATTATGCATGGCGGCGACTTTACCAATGCCAACAGTGCCAGTGAAATGAACGAGTTCTTAAGCGACTATGCGTTGACTTATTCACAAGACACCATTAACGCTATTGCTTACAAGCGCATTTATCCGCTCATTCCGGCTCACGGTAACCACGAAGACAACAACTATGAGACTTTGTGCCAAGTATTTGGTGTCGATAGCAATGGTGATGGCCAGTGTACTGCGTTAGATACTTTTGGTGGCTTCAATATCTCCCCGTTATTGCGGGTGTATACTTTGAACAGCCAATTCCAAAACAGCGGTTGGTCTTCAGAAGCGTCAGCGATGAACAGCTGGTTGGACAGCGATTTGGCCAACAACGGTGGCTCAGCCAAATGGCGTTTTGCTCAATATCACAAGCCGTTGTTTCCTCACTACTCAGGTAAGTCTGACAACCTGACATTGTTTAACTGGTGGGCCAATGATTTTTACAATGCCTCAATGAACTTGGTGGTTGAGTCGGATACCCATATCAACAAGTTGACCACCACGGTTGTACCAAGTGGCAGCAATTTTGTGGCAACCACCAATGGCGGTACTGTTTATGTCGGTGAAGGCAGCTGGGGCGCTCCAGCTCGTTCAGCTAACGACCCAAAATCATGGACCATTGACCTTGCTTCGATTCAGCAGTTTAAAGTGATCAGCGTAAGCAACGACAATGTTGAAGTGCGTACTGCGCAGTTTGACGGTACCGCAGCGACATTGAGCCGCACCGATAGAGCCAATGATCCATTACTGTTACCTGCTAATGTCAACTGGTGGCAAGCCAATGGTGTTGGTGAAGCTTTGGTGTTAACGCAAGATGCCAATGGTCTTTCTGTCATTGGCTCAGGCAACAATGGCGGCGGCACGGGTAATAACACCGTAACGACCACTTTATCTGTTGTGGCTGATACCTTTACTTCGTCGTCAAAAAGCACCACTAACTACAACGCTAGCAGCGATGGCTTGTTGGCAGACGGGTCAGATAGAACCTATGGTGTCATGCACAGCCTGTTGAAATGGAATTTAAGTGGTATTCCTACTTGTGCTGTGGTGACGTCTGCAAGCATTGTGCTTGCGGTGTATAACACGTCTCCGGGCAGCTACAATGTGTACGAGTCAAATAATGCTTGGAGTGAAGGCTCGGCAACTTGGAGCAATGTTGGCGGTACTGGTAACTTTGGTGTGTTGATGGGCTCTTTTGTGCCATCATCAAAAGGTATTTATAGCTATCCACTTTCAGCCGCTGGCGTCACAGAAGTTCAAAGCTGGTTGTCTGGTAGCAACAATGGTGTGGTTATCGCCTCTGGCGGCACCAGCAACGGCTTGGATTTTGAGTCGAAAGAAACCGGCAACGCACCTAAGTTGGTGGTTGAGTACCAAGACTGCGCGCAATAACGAGGCAGTTTAAAAGGCGGCAAAGTCACCTTTGCCGCCCATTATTTAATTATCTAGTTAATGTCAGGAAATTATCATCTAGGATAATTTCCTGAGACCGCTATCATCGAAGTAAGTTCGATTTCGCTTACATTTCAACAAGTTGAAATGGCGGCACATCCATGTACCGCGTAGCTAGTGCCTGACAAAGTGTATTTCTGGACAGGCACTATCTACTACCCAATCTTTGGTTTTGCAATGCATCAACTCAAGTAAGGTCGCCATATGCTCAACGACATCGGGTTTTAATGAACTCAACGAGATGTAAAAAGCTGCTTCACAATAGGGGTTATTCTCTTCAAGGGCATTATCGGCCTCGATACGGATTAACCTGCCTTCAATTTCACCTAGGTGAAAGAAGCCCAACTCATCGATTTGCTCAAACTCCAGTGCCAGTCGCCAATGGCTGAATAGCTGCAACTGAGGGGGCAAACTTGCCTTTGAGCAACATACCACAGTAAAGTTCAAAAAATGCACAGTTCATAAACTGGTAATTCATGTTTTTTCAAATCAGAAATAAGTGGCCTGTATTTCAAAATCAAAAACTTGTTGAGCGTTGTTAACCTTAACGGTATCTTCAACCGTTACTATACCGGTTACCTCGAATGTTGCACGGCCATTTGCGCCAATGTTGATGCGACGTGCTTTGGTCATGGTATCGCTGGCATAAAGGTCTAGTCTTAGACCGCTGGAGCGGCTGTAAACCACAGGTAAGATAATTTGTACGGCTGAGTTGGGTTTGCCTTTTACCTCGAAAACGCCATTTCTGGCGCTACCGTTACACAGTTTTGGGCTTTTATGTTGGCGGTGATTAGAAGCGCAAACGGCGCTGCCCACTTTAACGGTTTTATCGACTTTGACTTGGGGTAATTTCAGCGAGATTTTTTCGGTAATGGTTAGCGACTGCTGGGTTTTATTGACGTCAACCGCAACCGAAAACTGCTGAGCGTAGGCATGGCTGCTGCCCAATAGCAATAGGGCGCTAAATATAAATGAGACTCTAGTCATTGTTTCGTCCTTCATTACTTTGCTGCTCGTTCAAAACGATAGTGTCCATCACGACCATGGCATCTGCGCCACTGGTCAATGATAAGGTAAGATCAACGCCGCTGTCTACGACTAGCGCTTTTTGCTCAAGCCAGTGTGAGGCTATTACAACCTGATATTCTCCCGGGAGCACTTTATCAAATAAAAAGTAGCCATCGTATTCGGTTTTGATCTCTTTGATGATCTGTCCTTGCTTGACCAAATACAAAGGCACGCCGCCTTTGCCTGTGGTTTTACCCTCGTCGTTGCGTATTTGTACTTCACCTTCAACTTCAAAAATATCATAAAACGGAATATCAATGCTCACTTCACCACCGGGATGAGAGGTAATTTGAAATTTCTCTTTGAGTGGGGAGACAAACGGGTCTTCTAAGTTATCTGTGTTCACTTCAAGATACTGCGGGCGATAACTTTGTAGACCATACAGGGTTTGTGTGCCTTGTTCATTCTTATGAACCTTAAGCCTATCGGCGGTGACCAGCCGTACGCCATTGAGTGGCTCATCGCCATCATCAAAGCGCTGATTGAAGTTATTGTCCTTGAAGCTTCGGACTTTAACTCTGGCAGACTGGTTGTAACTGTTGCGATTAAACGATGCAAAAGGGGCATCCCAAGAAAATGCCGTACTCATGGTCAGTGCAACGGTAAGCTTCTGCGTAGGATCATGACTGACTCTAAGACCAAAGCGCATCGAATCGAATTGACCCGACAATTCGGCGCTAAACCCCAAACTGTTGTCACGGGTTTTGTAATTGGAAGTCACATTGAGGTTGTAGCGGCCAAACTGTTTACGCCATGCCGCATAAAGTTGTTGCTCGGTCTGGCCTTGAGTCCGTTCAATATCACCTCTGAGCTGCAACAACTGTTCGCCGAGCTTTATGCGCGCTAATGTATTGAGTCTAAAATTGTCTTTATCGGTGAAGCTGAGTCGATTGCTCAGATGATTGTCGTCGAATCTAACCCCGAGGCTGGCATCGACTTGAGTGGTTGGGGTGAGGCCGAAATTAAGTCTGCTAAAACCGAGACTCATATCATACACCTGACCGGTTTGTTGCCAGCGCGCCGAATGGGCTTGTTGAAAGCTGCTTTGTTCATAGATAAAGGCATCGTAGCTTGATAAGACAAAGGTGCCGAAGTCTGTGTTTAACGAATAATTGGCCGAGTAGGACAGGCCGTCTGCCATCGCCGGTGCACCGAGACCAAAGTCGAATACCTGCGATTTGCCAACGTAGAGCATTTCGGCAAAAGCGGTGCGCTTGTCGCTGTCGGAGAAGTCATTAATGACGCCACCACCGACATTGAGGTTGTTGGTTAGGCCATAGTGGAGCCTGCCGATGGCGGTATAGCCAAAATTCGACTGTCTTAACGGTTCGCCAAAGGTGGGCTGGTCCGGTTCAATCAGATAAAGCTCAGGTAGCCACTTGCCTTTAAAAACCCCGGCGTTGGTGACGTTAAAATTAAAGCGTTGTTCGCGTATTTCGCCATTTGGGCCATATAGCACGGCTTTGTATTCATTGTGGCCTGCGCTGATATCAACGCCTTCGAACTGATATTGCCCGAGCTGGTCTAGCGCGCTGTAGTCTATTAACTGGTCGTCACGATATAGTTCAACCTCCCAGCCCGGTAACCCTTCGACTTGAAAGTTACGCGAATAATTACGACTTAGAGGGTTACCCATCAGGGCAATGCCTCGGCCGCTGAAACTGCCTCGTATAAAGTTACCGGCAGGAAAGAAAACATCACCAAGTTGGTAGTGATAAGGGTTGTCGGCAATCATACCTTCCCGCTTGGCACTGAAGCGATAGTTGTTTTGGCCATTGGCATGGGATGAGAGAAAATCGACACCATGACCGGCTAGGTCGAATACCGCGCTGGCGACAAGTCCGGTCTGGCTGGTTTGACCGCTGCTGTGGTTAATGCGAATGTCGCTGACAGGTGCGGTAAACCATTGATATTGATTGTCAAACACCGCAACTTCACGCTCTTTGGCTTTGAGTTTATCAAGCGCGCCATAACGTGATTTACGTTTCATTGATTCAAAATAGGGGTGGCGACCTTGAGTGTCGAAGTTGATCAACAAACGGTTGATCTCAACCATCACTTTGACGTCAAACCATTTTTGGATAAGCGCCTGAGAGGCAAAATACTGGCCATCGACCTCAATAAAATCGCGACCGGCAATTTGATGCTCGACATCTTTGACCATTACGCTGCCTCGCTTTCGGTTGCCGCGAATGACGTTGTTTTGAAAGAAATACCAGCCGTTTATCTGGTCATTTTCGATTGTGATATCGACTTTGAGCACTTCTTTGAGTGATTCTAGTGACAAGAAAAAGAATTCGTAGTCTTCGGTGTAAACCTCTACTTCACCATCAAAGCCGCGCATATCCAAAAATGGCTCAAGATAGAGAAATTCTTCGGCAAAGGTGCTGGCGCTAAATACCAGCAAAAACAAAAAGGGCTGAATTATCCATCGTTTCATGATAATTCAGCCCATCTTCAATTAAAAACGCGTTATAGCGCCGTTAATTAGTTATAAGTAGCGGTCAAATCGTAGTTAAATACCACGTTTGAAGTGCTGACTGCACTGAAGTCGCTCAGTACCACATCACCGCGCACTTGATGAGTTGCTAAACCGGTGCTATCAAGGGTTTTAATTTCCGCTTGAGTGTTGTTGTTGAAGGCGTACAAGTTCAACTGCAAACCGTTAGAGACGTTTTGGCCGGTGTTGTCTACGCGCACGGTAACTTCAGCATATGGGGTGCCGTTGATGTTGAACTGACCGTTGCTGCCAGTACCAGTACAGTAATTTGTACCTGGGTGAACATCGTAGTATGAAGAACACAATACGTCACCGTTGTTCAAGCTCTCATCAACCTGAATAGTAGGGATCACCATGGCGGCGGTTTGAGTGATTGAAAGCGGAGTCAAAACCTTGTTGACTGCTACGTTTACAGTGAAGCTCTCAGCAGAAGCATTGAAAGCTGTTGCGGCGGCGATAAGGGCAGTAAATAATAATGATTTTTTCATTTTACAATTTCCTTGATTACGTTGTTGCAAAACTATGCATGCACACATGCATAAGGTAAAACCAAAGCGATAATGTTTCGCTTATAAAACTTGGTTAATGAATTCTTCTTCCGTTTCAGGAGCGACAAACTTCAACTTCAACCCTTTCATACTGTCAGTACCTTCGGGTAACTCTACTTTGAAGTTGCGTTTGGCTATCTCCCGGTAAATGCCGAGGTTATGCTTGCGATACAATACCTCGCCTGCGGCATTTTCAATAATGACATTGCCAAAGGCGGAGTAATTACCATTGCGATAAATGGCAAAGGTCAACTCGCGGGTGCTTTTATCAAAAGCAAAGTCATCGGCTTTAAGCGTAATATTCGGTTTGCCGGATCGAAATACGATAGGAATGATCACCTTTAAATTGGGTCGTAGTACCACGCCTTTGAGGTCGCCTTGATAAGGCGGCAGCAATTCTTCAATCATCATATGGGTGCGATATTCGCCCGGCGCTTTGGCTTTGCCAGCGCGAACGCGAACGATCTGATAGGCATTTGGCGTAATATTTTTGGCCAAACGTGGACCGACACGAACCATTTGTTTGGCTGACCACTGGTAATCTTCGACCGGATTCAATTGACCGTTTTCGTCCATTTCCATATCCATCAAAACCACACGATATGAACTGAATTCTTTGCCGGTATTAAAAACCCTGAGGTCTGATTTGCGCGTGCTGTCGGAAAGGTTGACACGATATTTGTCGAGTTGAAATTCAGCAAATGCAGGAGTAGCAACCAAAGCGCATAACGCGGTAACTGAGGCCAGAATTTGCTTAAACTTGATTTTCATCGTCAACTTTTTATCCTAAACATTAATTGAACAGCACAAGCCGAGGTTAAAACCCAAAGCTCAAGATTTAATTTCCGAATAACGGTCAAAATAATATTATTGTTGAGGTATTGCGGGGTTGATTGAA
>JBFHGJ010000021.1:0-61809 GCA_041583135.1 Alteromonadaceae bacterium
AAAATCACGCGTTGAGTTATGGTTGATCTATTTCTCAATTCTTGTAACATTTCAGCCAGTTAATTGAAGATACGCCAAAGGTTTACTGTGTTACACACTGCCTCATTGACAAGAACGTCAGTTATTTCTGCGCTATTGCTTTTGCTTATTGTTAGCGCCATCGCTTACTACCCCTCATTGGACGTGCCGTTTTACTTAGATGATAGAGGGTCTATCACAGAAAATACCTTGCTGGCCGAACCAAGTGTCAAAGGCATATACGATAGCCATTTGAAGTCGCGTTTTATTGGCTATGCCAGCCTATGGATGAACTATCAGCTCGGCGAGCTTGAACCTTTTGGTTATCATCTGGTGAACATTGCTATTCACTTACTCAATGGCTTGTTGGTGTATTGGATGGTGCTGAATCTATTTAACTTTTTTGTTAAGTCAGCCGAGCGTCATGAAAATACTCTCAAGCGCAACCGTTATTGGGCTTTTGCCGTAGCAGCGCTGTGGTGCCTTCATCCACTCAATTCGCAAACGGTGATTTACATCGTGCAACGTTTGGCCTCGATAGTGGCCATCTTTAGTCTCTTTACCATTATCTTTTATATCAAAGCCAGACAAGCACAAACACTCAATCAGGCCACACTGTTTGGCAGCTTGGTGCTTTTGTGCGTGATAGCAGGCTTTCACGCCAAACAAAATTACGCCACTGTCATCGCCTTTTTATATTGTTGGGAGCTATATAGCGCCAAGCCAGCGTTTAGAGCCAGATTAGTGCAACTCAGTGTGGCAGGCTTTATTGCACTGTTGTTGATTGCGCCATTTATCCCCAAGTTTTGGCAAGCATTAGACACCTTTACCCGCGACGCACATGCCGACACTCGGGTTGAGTATTTTTATACGCAAATGGTGGTGCTGTGGCATTACCTGTTTAAATTCTTTTACCCGTTTAATTTACAGCTTGAGATCGGCATTGAGTTAAAACGCAGTTTTGAGCCGGTCGTAGCACTGGCAATGGTAGGGCATCTGTTGCTGATTTATCTGGCGCTGCGTGCTCGGCGCGCTATTCCCTTACTGCCGGTAGGTGTCTTGTTGTTCTATTGCAGTCATTTGGTGGAGTCTTTCATGATCCCAATTAAAGACTTAGCGTTTGAACATCGGACTTATATCGGCAATGTCGGTCTGGCCTTGGCGTTAGTGGCGGCGGTGCGTTTTTGGTATAACGCGGCGCGTCGCAGCAATCGCAATATCAAACTCAGCGGCGCTTTTGCCTTGGTGTGTGTGGTCTTTGTTGCTGCAACTTTCTTGCGGGCGCAGCAGTGGCAGGCGCCTTTGAGTTTTTACGCCAATGAAGTGGCCAATGCGCCAGAGCATGCCAGAGCCAATGCATCATACGGTACGGAGCTGGCCAAAGCCGGCAAACTTGAAGAAGCAGAAAAATATCTCAAAAAGAGTTTTGATATTTCCAAAAAGGCTAAGCGGATCACCGCATCGGCCTTGAGTGCGTATATGGCGGTACTGTATCAGCAGAAGAAATTTCAACAAGGTGCGATGGTGGCCAACGTCGGTCTGGTTCACATTAAAACACCTATGGAAAGAAGCGATTTACTCAGCAAGTTGGCGATGGGTTACATCTATATGGGCTACTGTGACTTTGCCACTGGGTTATTGACCCAGTCGTTGAAGCTCAACCCAAATAATGCGGAAGCCAAAAGCAATCTAGCCCACTGTCGCAGATAAAATGATAGATACCCCTGCCTATAAGGCGCTCAAAGCACATCAGTTGTCGATGCGTGAGCGCCATCTCAAAGATATGTTTGCCAATGATGCCGAACGTTTTGACAAGTTTTGCGTTGAAGCTTGTGGTATCACCTTAGACTACTCCAAAAATCGCGCCTCAGATACCACCATGGGATTGCTGATGTCGTTGGCTCAGCAAAGTGGCCTTAAAGCGCGAGTTGAGGCGATGTTTGCAGGGGATGTGGTCAACACGACCGAACAGCGAGCGGTGCTACATACTGCACTGCGTCAGCAGCACGATACTCCGCTGTTGGTCGATAATGTCGATGTCATCGAGCAAGTCCGCCAAACGCTGGCGAAAATGAAGCAGTTTTGCCATCAGGTTCATCAAGCCGAGCAAGCCTGTTTTGACGGTCAAGCCTTTAGCGATATTATCTGCCTAGGGATAGGTGGTTCATTCCTTGGGCCAAAAATTGTCTATGAGGCGTTAAAGCCTTACCACCTCAATAAACAACAGCTACACTTTGTCGCTAATGTTGATGGCAGTCACCTAAACTCGGTGCTGTCGTCTTTAGATCCTAATCGGACTATGGTGATCATTGCCTCTAAGTCATTTTCGACCCAAGAGACCATGCGCAATGCCCAAACGGTCAAATCGTGGCTGGTCGATGCCATAGGAGAAGAAGGCGCAAAAAGCCATATGGTGGCGCTATCGAGTAACGAAGCGGCAGTAGCCAGCTTTGGTATCGATCCACAGCTGCGTTTTCCTATGTGGGATTGGGTCGGGGGTAGATATTCTCTTTGGTCTGCGATAGGTTTGCCTATTGCTTTGGCCATAGGATTTGAACAGTTCGAACAGTTGCTGCAAGGCGGCTATGACATGGACCAGCATTTCTTAACGGCGCCTATGGAACAGAATATGCCGGTGATCATGGCGCTGCTCGGCATATGGGACATCAACTTCTGGCAGGTGTCCAGTCATTGCATTATCCCTTATTGTCATTATTTGCGTGGTTTTCCTGCTCACATTCAACAGCTGGATATGGAAAGTAACGGTAAGTCGGTGACCTTTGATGGTAAAGCCATCGACTACTATACCGGCCCTGCCATTTGGGGCAGTGAAGGGGTTAACAGCCAACATGCGTTTTTTCAGCAGATCCATCAAAGCAATGCGATTTATCCGGTAGACTTTATTCTGCCTTTGTCACTAAAAAATACCAGTGAGACGCATCACGACATGCTGGTGGCTCATTGCTTTGCGCAGTCTCGGGCGCTGATGCTGGGCAAAACCACCGAGCAAGCCTATCAAGAGCTCAAAGCGCAAGGCTTAGATGATGAACGTTGTCATGCCCTTGCTCCGCATAAAGCGATGGCCGGTAACAAGCCCAATAATGTATTGTTGCTAGAGGATTTAAGCCCGCGCACTTTAGGCAGCCTATTGGCTTTGTATGAGCATAAGGTGGTGGCACAAGGGTTTATTTGGCAGATCAACTCATTTGATCAATGGGGGGTTGAACTGGGCAAACAGTTAAGCGGCCCGATACATCGGCGCATCACCATAGCAGAGGATGACGGCCAATTTGATTGCTCAACCGAAGCGCTGATAGCCCGCTATCTTAAGCGCAAAAAATCTAGCGCTTAACCGCAAGACCGCGGCCGATACCAAAATAGTCGATTTGCATCTGCGCCATGACTTTCGGGTCATACATGTTACGGCCGTCGAAGATGACGGCGCGATTCATCAGTTGCTTGAGGCGCTCAAAATCAGGAGAGCGAAATTGACGCCATTCGGTGCAGATCACCAGTGCATCGGCCTGCTCCAGCGCCTTCATCATGTTATCGACATAGCCAATCTCCAAGCCAAATTGACGGTCAAACTCTTTCATGGCGTGGGGATCGTAGGCAATCACTTCAGCCTCAAGCTCAAGTAACCTGCTGATCAGCACTTTTGAGGTGGCTTCGCGGACATCGTCGGTTTTAGGTTTGAACGATAATCCCCACACGGCAATGCGCTTACCTTGCAAGCGGCCATCGAAATAACGGTCAAGATGGCTTAGCAGGTGGCGTTTTTGCCGTTCATTAACTGCATCGACGGCGCTGAGCAATTGGTTGTTGCAATTGGCGCTATCGGCCATCGCCGAGAGGGCTTTGACGTCTTTGGGAAAGCACGAACCGCCATATCCGCAGCCTGCATAGATAAAATGGTAGCCGATGCGTCTATCGGCGCCTATGCCTTCGCGCACGCTTTCGATATCTGCACCTAGGTGCTCGGCAATGTTCGCCATTTCGTTCATAAACGATATCTTGGTGGCAAGCATGGCATTGGCGGCATACTTGGTCAGCTCTGCCGAACGGCTGTCCATAAACATGATTTTTTGATGGTTGCGGGAAAAGGCGGCGTAAAGCAGACTCATGGTGTCTTTGACGTTGGAATTTTCTGTGCCTATTACTATTCTGTCGGGACTGCGGAAGTCATCGATAGCGGCACCTTCTTTTAAAAACTCGGGATTGGAGCAGACTGTAACTTCAATGTCCGACTTACCAAGGCTTGCCAGTTTGTCGGCAATAAACTGCTCTACTTGTATCGCAGTGCCGACCGGAACGGTCGATTTATTGACGACAATCGCGTCAGATTGCAGGTGCGTGGCGATTTGTTCGGCGACATCATATACATGGGTTAAATTGACCGAACCATCGCTTTGCGGCGGCGTGCCAACCGCAATAAAGATCACCTGCGCATGTTCAATCGCGAGCTTGGCATCGGTGGTAAAGCACAGCCTTTTTTGGCGCTGGTTTTCTTTGACCAGCTCCTCAAGCCCCGGCTCATAGATAGGAATGTGATTGTTTCGCAACAAGTCGATTTTGTTACGGTCAATATCGACACAAAAAACATCATGCCCCACACTGGCGAAGCAGGCGCCTGTGACCAAACCGATATAACCTGTGCCAAAAATTGTTATTCTCATCAATTGTCCATGTTGTCGCTGGGTTTAAACATCTGTTCGCTTTTGCGCCTTAATTAAGGTGCAAAAGCAAGAGGCGCATTATAGACCTGTCTTAAAAGGAATGCCATCGAAGCGCCAAATGCTTTAATTGAGCGGCTAATTTCAGTAAAATGCCGGGCCTACTTATGAGTAAATACTGCAAAAGTCATCAATACTATGGATACACAACTTGCCTGCTTTAAAGCCTACGATATTCGCGGACGATTGGGCGATGAACTGAATGAAACACTGGCTTATCGTATCGGGCGGGCATTTGCCGAGTTTATTCAACAAGGCAAAGTGGTGGTTGGTGGCGATATGCGCCTAACTTCGGCAGGGCTTAAATCCGCGTTGGCCGATGGCCTTATGGCCGGTGGTATTGATGTCATCGATATTGGCATGGTCGGCACCGAAGAAGTCTATTTTGCGACCGCATATCTTGAAGCCGACGGCGGCATCGAGGTCACAGCCAGTCATAATCCCATCGACTTCAACGGCATGAAATTGGTTGGTAAGGGCGCTGTGCCTATCAGCTCCGATAGCGGCTTGTTGCAGATAAAGCAGTGGGTTGCGCAAAATCAATTCAGCGACGTTGCCGAAAAGGGCAGCTATCGCGAGCAAACCATTGTGGTGCCCTATGTTGAACATCTGCTGAGCTATATCGATTGTGGTCAAATCAAACCGCTCAAACTGGTGGTCAATGCCGGTAATGGCGCAGCAGGTCATGTAATCGATGAATTGGAACGCCGCTTTATTGCGCAAAACGTGGCCATTGAGTTTATCAAGATACACCATCAGGCCGACGGTCATTTTCCCAATGGTATTCCCAATCCCTTATTGGTAGAAAACCGCAGCGCGACCGCAGAGGCGGTAAAAGCCGCCAATGCCGATATGGGGATCGCTTGGGATGGTGATTTCGACCGCTGCTTCTTGTTTGACGAGCACGGTGATTTTATCGAGGGATATTATATCGTTGGCTTGTTGGCAGAAGCCTTTTTACGCTCACATCCGGGCAGTAAAATCATTCATGATCCTAGATTGACCTTAAACACCATTGATATCGTCAAGCAAAATCATGGCGTCGCCATTGAGAGTAAGACAGGTCATGCCTTCATCAAAGAGCGGATGCGCCAAGAAGATGCCATTTATGGTGGCGAAATGTCGGCTCATCACTATTTCAAAGCGTTTAACTACTGCGACAGTGGCATGATCCCGTGGCTGTTGGTGGCCGGTTTGTTAAGCGAAAAGCGCATTCCCTTATCGCAAATGGTATCGCAAAGGGTGGCGGCTTATCCCTGCTCTGGTGAGATCAACACCCGTTTAGATGACCCTGATGCGGCGATTGCGGCGGTTTTGGACCAGTATGGGCCGAGTGCAAACCAAGTGGACCATATTGACGGCATCAGTGTTTCATTTGACAACTGGCGCTTTAATTTGCGTAAATCCAATACCGAGCCGCTGTTACGGCTCAATGTCGAGTCTCAAGGCGACAAGGCTCTTATGCAACAACATACCGACGCGTTACTCAAACTCATCGGCCAATACTAATTAAAAGGAAGTCAATTCAATGAGCACCATTATCCCTGTTATATTATCAGGTGGCTCCGGGACCCGTCTTTGGCCGTTATCCCGCAAGCATTATCCCAAGCAATTGCTCAATCTCGCCGGTGGTCAATATACCATGTTGCAGCAAACGGCCCTTAGAGTGCAGCATTTGAGTGCGCCTATTGTGGTGTGTAATGAAGATCATCGGTTTATGGTCGCCGAGCAACTTAGGGCGCTGAGTGAGCAACCAGCGACCATCATTTTAGAGCCTTTGGCGCGCAATACCGCACCTGCAATCGCCCTTGCGGCACTGGCTGCAACTGAGCAGGACCCTGAGGCCATCATAGCGGTTTTTCCGGCGGATCACGTCATCAACAATCAAGCGGTATTTGAACAAGCGTTAGAGAAAGCCACCGAGGCGGCATGTAGCGGTGATTTGCTGACGTTTGGCATTGTGCCGAGCGAAGCCGAAACTGGTTATGGTTACATCAAGGCGCAGGCGCAAAATGGCGAGTTAAGCGCGGTAGAGCAGTTTGTTGAGAAGCCCTGTCTGCAAGATGCCGAAGCGTATGTCCAAAGTGGCCAGTATTTTTGGAACAGCGGCATGTTCGTGTTTAAAGCCCAAGCCTATCTCGATGCTCTTGAAGCGTTGGCTCCGACGATAAAGTCGAGTTGTCAGGCCGCCTTGGCACAGGCCAACAGTGACTTAGACTTCATCCGAGTTGACAAGGCGGCTTTTGCCCAGTGTCCTGATCTGTCTATCGACTACGCGGTCATGGAACATGCTTCTAATGTGAAAATGGTGCCGATGGACGCCGGTTGGAGCGATGTCGGCAGCTGGAGTGCATTATGGCAAATCGCCGATAAAGACAGTGATGACAACGCGTTTATCGGCGAGGTCATGGCCATCGACAGCAGCGGTAACCTAGTGCACAGCGCCGAGAAGCTGGTGGCCATCATCGGCCTTGATAACGTGGTGGTGGTCGATACCAAAGATGCCCTGTTGGTGTGTGATAAATCTCAAGTGCAACGTGTCAAAGAGATAGTGGCCGAACTCAAGCAGCAAAGTCGCCCAGAGCACTTGTTGCACCGTGAAGTCCATCGGCCGTGGGGCTGTTATGATGCCATCGACAGTGATGAGCGTTATCAGGTCAAACGTATCAAGGTTAAGCCCGGCGCCAGCTTGTCGTTGCAAATGCATCACCATCGTTCTGAGCATTGGGTGGTGGTTAAAGGCACCGCAAAGGTACAGTTGGGCGAAAAAACGCTGCTATTGACGGAGAATCAGTCGGTCTATATTCCCATCGGCGAGAAGCACCGCCTGACCAACCCAGGCAAAATACCGCTTGAGCTGATTGAGGTGCAAAGTGGCGATTACTTGGGAGAAGACGATATCGTACGATTTGAAGATCTCTATCGACGCGATTAGGCGATTGTCTCAAGCTACAGACAAAGCTGGACCAAGGCACAAGCCTAGTCGGATAAAGCGCCGTTAAAGGCGCGAAAGTACGGTGTTTGCGCTTTCAATGTTTCTGTCATTAAAGTAGAATGTGGCCCGCTTAGTCAGGCTAGGCGCATAGTCCACAGCAATCTTACTCGCCAAAGCCGACAGTGAGACACAAAAACCTCTTTAAGGCCAATACCAACAGCGCAAACCGAAGCGCTTAAAAGAGCAATCAGGCACACAGCCGACAGGAAAATGAAAGTGAATTTAGAGACAAAAAACGCATTACAGCAAAAATTGGACGACCGAACGGCGGTCATTGGTATTGTTGGTCTTGGTTATGTCGGTTTACCCTTGTTGCTGCGTTATGTTGATATCGGATATCAAGTGATTGGCCTAGACATCGATGAGCGCAAAGTGACGCAGTTGCAAAGTGGCAATAGCTACATTGAGCATATCAGCAGTCAAAAAATTGCCCAGGCACTGGAAAAAGGCTTCCGTGCCACGACAGACTTTACCGCTGCCAGTGAATGCGATGCACTGATCTTGTGCGTTCCTACGCCGCTGAACAAATATCGCGAGCCGGATCTGAGCTTTGTATTGAATACTACCGACTCGCTCAAACCCTATCTACGCAAAGGGCAGGTGATCTCGTTAGAAAGCACCACTTATCCGGGCACCACCGAAGAAGAATTGTTGCCGCGCGTCTGCGAAGGTGGTCTTGCCGTCGGTGAAGAGATCTTTTTGGTTTACTCACCCGAGCGTGAAGATCCCGGCAATCCAAATTTTGAAACCAGCACCATCCCTAAAGTCGTAGGTGGTCATACCGCGGCCTGTAGTGAGGTTGGCGTATCGTTATACCGTCAAGCCATCAACTCAGTGGTGCCGGTCTCCTCGACCAAAGTGGCAGAAATGACCAAGCTGCTTGAAAATATTCATCGCGCCGTCAACATCGGTCTGGTCAACGAGATGAAAGTCGTAGCCGATAAAATGGGCATTGATATTCATGAAGTGATCAATGCCGCCGCCACCAAGCCGTTTGGTTTTACTGCCTATTACCCTGGGCCGGGCCTCGGCGGTCACTGCATTCCAATCGATCCGTTTTATTTGACTTGGAAAGCCCGTGAATACGGTTTACATACCCGGTTTATCGAGTTGGCAGGGGAGGTGAATACTTCAATGCCGGCTTGGGTCATGACCAAGCTTACCGATGCTCTTAACGACAAGGGCTTGGCAGTCAAAGGCGCCAAAGTGCTGGTGCTGGGCATCGCCTACAAAAAGAATGTCGATGACATGCGCGAATCGCCGTCGGTTGAATTGATGGAACTGTTGGAAGAAAAAGGCGCGATTGTTGCTTACTCAGATCCCCATGTGCCGTCATTTCCCAAAATGCGCGAGCATTTCTTTGAACTCGATAGCGTGGCATTAACCGCCGAGTCGGTTGCTGCCTATGACTGTATCTTGTTGGCAACGGACCATGATGGTTTTGATTATGATTTGATTGCCAAACACGCGCCATTGATCATCGATACCCGCGGTCGCTATAAGGGCGAAATGGACAATCTGATTAAAGCTTAAGACAGGAAACGTGATGAAAAATTTTGCTCTGATAGGCGCGGCCGGTTATATCGCGCCGCGTCATATGAAAGCCATTAAAGATACCGGCAACCAATTGCTGGTGGCGATGGATAAGAACGATTCGGTTGGTATTATCGACAGCCATTTTCCCGAGGCGCAGTTTTTTACCGAGTTTGAACAGTTTGAGCGCTTTGTCGATCTCAGTGACAAAAAAGGTTCGCCTTTGGATTATGTCGCTATCGCCTCACCAAACTACCTGCATGACTCACATATTCGTTTTGCCTTGCGTCACGGCGCGCATGCCATCTGTGAAAAGCCACTGGTGCTGAACCCTGAAAATATCGATGAGTTGCTGTTGGCTGAGAAAGACAGTGGTAAGCGGGTCTACAATATTCTGCAATTGCGTCTGCACCCGGCGATCATTGCGCTGAAAAACAAGGTCGAGCTGGAAACCCAAGCCAACCCTGATAAAGTCTATGATGTTGACTTGACCTATCTGACCAGTCGCGGCAACTGGTATTTTACCTCATGGAAAGGCGAAGACAGTAAATCGGGCGGCATTGCCACCAACATCGGCGTACATTTTTACGATATGCTCGGTTGGGTATTTGGCGAGCTGTTGGAAAACAAAGTACACCTTAAACAGGCCGATGCTTCAGCCGGCTTTTTACGTTTTAAGCACGCCAGAGTTCGCTGGTTTTTGTCGGTCAACTATGACTACATTCCTGAAGACATTAAAGCGCAAGGCAAGCGCACCTACCGCTCGACCTTGGTCGAAGGGGAGGAGGTTGAATTCTCCGATGGTTTTACCGAACTGCACACCAAAAGCTATGAAGACATCTTAAGCGGCGGCGGTTTTGGGTTAGAAGAAGCCCGCAAGAGCATTCAAATTGTCAGTCAGATCCGCAACATGGACGTCATTTCAGAGCAATCTGACGTGCATCCATTCGTCGCGCGCGTACGCTAAAGCGTTCACTTTTATCAGAGGCATCATTTCCATGCAGGATGTTTATATCCACGACAGTGCCATTGTCGATGACGGCGCGCAAATCGGCCAAGGGAGCCGAGTTTGGCATTTTGTTCATGTCTGCTCAGGCGCCAAAATCGGCGAGGGGGTGTCACTGGGACAAAATGTGTTTGTCGGCAACAAAGTCACCATTGGCGATAAGTGCAAAATTCAAAACAATGTCTCGGTTTATGACAATGTGACGTTAGAAGATGAAGTCTTCTGTGGCCCTTCGATGGTCTTTACCAATGTCTACAACCCGCGTTCGGGTATCGAACGTAAGTCGGAATATCGCGATACGCTGGTACGTAAAGGCGCCACCTTAGGGGCCAACTGCACCATCGTCTGCGGTGTGACCATCGGTTGTTATGCCTTTATCGGTGCTGGCTGCGTCGTCAATCGCGATGTCCCGGACTACGCCTTAATGGTCGGCGTCCCGGCCAAACAAATCGGTTGGATGAGCGAGTACGGTGAACAGCTCGATTTACCCATCGATGGGGAAGGGGTTGCCAAGTGTTCTCAAACCGGTGCGAGTTATCAACTCAGTGCCGGTCGTTTAAGCAAAATTTCGGATTAAGTAACTATGCAATTTATTGATTTAAAAGCGCAATATCAGCATCTTAAAGACAAAATCGATAAGCGTGTCATGGCTGTTTTAGACCATGGTCGCTTTATTTTAGGCCCTGAGGTTCAGGCGCTTGAAGCGCAGTTGGCCGAGTACGTTGGGGTAAAACATGCAGTAAGCTGCGCCAATGGTACCGATGCGTTACAGCTATGCATGATGTTGTTGGACATCAAGCCCGGCGACGCCGTGTTTTGCCCGACCTTTACCTTTTATGCCACTGCTGAGGTTATCGCCTACGCCGGTGCGACACCGGTATTTGTCGATTCAGACCCGCAAACTTTCAACATGTGTGCCGCTGACCTAGATAAGCAAATCGAACAAGTCAAAGCACAAGGCAAGCTCACGCCAAAAGCGGTTATTGCCGTCGATTTGTTTGGTTTGCCGGCCGACTATGGTCAAATCAAACCTGTGGTTGAAAAGCACAACCTTAAGTTGATTGAAGACGCCGCTCAAGGTATCGGCGGTAAAATCGGCGATCAAATGGCCGGTAGCTTTGGCGATTTGGCCACCACCAGCTTCTTCCCAGCCAAACCGTTAGGTTGTTATGGTGATGGCGGCGCGATTTTCACCGATAACGACGAGTATGCCGAACTGTTGCGCTCACTGCGTATGCATGGTCAAGGCCGCGATAAATACCAAAACGTCCACGTGGGTATCAACAGTCGTTTGGACTCGATTCAAGCGGCGGTTTTGATTGAGAAATTGGCGGTATTCGAACAAGAGATTGAGCAACGTAACGAGCTGGCCAACGCCTATAACGAAGCCTTATCCGGGGTCGCCGACTTGACTCTACCTCAGGTGCCGCAAGGCTATCGCAGCTGCTGGGCGCAATACACAGTGGCAACGCCAAATCGCGAAGCGTATCTGGCCAAATTGCAAGATGCGGGTATTCCGACGGCAATCTACTATGACATCAGTATGCATCAACAGCCGGTGTTCGCGCACTTAGGTTATGACAAGCAAGCCTTCCCTGTGGCACAAAATTACAGTGGCAAAGTGTTCAGCTTGCCAATGCATCCTTACATGAATGCACCAGATTTGGCCAAAATCGTCGAAGCGATGAAGTAAATCCTCACCAAATTGGTGTTTAAAAAAACGGTCGTGTGCTTGGCATACGGCCGTTTTTGCATTTTTTATGGTCTACTTTCAAGTCTCTAGAGGCGCCTTTGACGGTCCATTGGCAGGACTATTTTCACCGTTGAACGATTGCGCCAAGCTGGTGCAGATTTTACTTCGTTTCGGCGTTTGGCAATATTGCCTCAAACGCTTAATTTACTGGATTTGTACGACAATTGAACAATAAAAATACAGTGGTTTAAAGCAACGTCAAAGTTGGGAAAATTAAACTTGTTTCACCGCCCAAAAGCCGATAATATCCGCTTACTCATTGCGCACCAGATGGCCTTCCTTGCCGCATCATCGTGGCACTCAACCCTCTGCTACGCACCAACGAACTGTAATAAAAAGATTTTGATGGGGAACCATAACATGTCAAATGGAAACACGCACATCATCGCCGAAATGGCATGGGGTCATGACGGCAGCACCGAGCAGGCAATTGAACTGGTTCGTGCGGCAAAGCAATCGGGTGCCGATTCTATTTCAATTCACATCACGTCCTTACCGGATTATATCGTGCCTTACTACGGCAATGGTGAAGGTAAAGTTTCCGCCGGTCGCGAAGACCTTGACGTTTATCAATACCTAGTTGATATCAACCCAAGCAATGAAGATTGGGAAAAGATCAATGCCGTCGCCAAAGAGATTGGCCTCAAAGTCTGCGTAATGCCTAACGACTTGGTGTCTTTGGAATTTGCTGAAACCAAACTGGACCCTGAATACTACGTTGTGCCACCTGCGTCTATGGCTGAGTTCGATATGCTTGAAGCCATCGCCCAGAAAAACAAACCAACGTTGTTCCGTATCGGTGGTTCATATTTAGGCGAAGTCGAAACGGCCATCAACCTGTTCAGAGAAAAAGGCAACAACCAAATCATCTTGTTGCACGGTTTCCAAAACTACCCAACGGCCCTTGAAGAAACCGATATGGCCGTATTGAAAACCCTTAAAACCGTATTTGATGTTGAGGTGGGCTTGGCTGATCACATTGACGGCGGCGATGAGTTGGCTAAGATCATTCCTATTTTGGCTCTGCCGTACGGTGCTACCTACATCGAAAAACATTTGACGATGGACCGCGAGAAGAAAAGTGAAGACTTCGAGTCAGCTCTTGACCCACAAGGCTTTGCCCAGTTCGTTGCCAATGTTCGTGCCGCTGAAATCGCCATCGGTACGCCTAGCTACAAAAACCTCAACGCTGCCAGCATCCGCTATCGCGGTATCGTGCGCAAGCGTATCGTGTTCGCCAAGCCATTGAGCGAAGGTCATGTATTGAGCCGTGAAGACGTGGTATTCAAACGTTGTGATATCGGTATCACGCCAGAGCAGGTTGATAACATTATCGGTCGTACTTTGAGCAGCGACGTTGTCGTCAACGAAGCCTTAACCTTCGACAAATTGGTATAAGAGAAAGCGATGCGAGTTGGTGTATTACTGTCTGTAAGAGACAAATCTACCCGTTTTCCGGGTAAAGTGATGAAAAAAGTTCAAGGCAAATCGATGACCGAGTTGCTGGTTGAACGACTGAAAATGGCCAAAAATGCCGATGAAGTGATCATTGCCACCTCTGACGACCCAAGAGACAAAGTATTTGAGCCGATTGCCGAAGCGGCCGGTGTTAAAGTGTTTTTTGGTGATCAGGATGACAAGCTCAAACGTTATTATGACGCCGCTGTGGCCTTTGATTTGGACCTAGTTGTGGTGGTCGATGGTGATGACACTTTGTGTTTCCCTGAGTATATCGACAAGACCATTGAACTGTTGAAGTTGTCTAACTGCGATGCCGCCTTTACGCAAGGTTTGCCGTTAGGTGCGGCCAGTTCAGGTTTGACCAAAGAAGCGTTGGGCCGAGTGTTGGAAGTGAAATTGGAGCGTGACACTGAAGTTTGGGGCGGATATTTTATCGGCAACAAGATGTTCAACGTCAATTTCCTCAACGTCAAAGATCCACTGCTAAACCACCCACAAGTGCGTTTGACGCTCGATTATGAAGAAGACTTTGATCTGTTCGCTCAGGCCTTTGATCTGCTTTATCCAAACAACCCACAGTTCAGCAGTCATGATTTGATGCGCCTGTTGGTTGAAGAGCGTCCAGAGATGGTCGAGATCAATAAAGTGGCGCAGCAGAAATATGAAGCACATATTTCCAACGCCGCCCCGGTGCGTATGAAAGAGGATATGGCATGAAATTTTTAGTCGTTGGCTTAGGCTCTATGGGTAAACGCCGCGTGCGTAACCTACAGGCCATCGGTGGTCATGAGATTGCCGGTTTTGATATTCAAACCGAGCGTTGTGACGAAGCCAAAGAAAAATACGGTATTACCACGTTTAACAGCTTCGAGCAGGCCGTTGAAGCGTTCCAACCCGATGGTTTGGTGATCTCAACCTCACCTGATCGTCACATGCAATATGCCAACTGGGCATATGACAACAACAAGTGTGCGTTTATCGAAGCGTCGGTCACCGATGCCGAAGATATCAAGGCACTTGGCGAGAAAGTCGCAGCCGACAACAGTCGCGTGATTGTGCCTTCATGCACCATGCGCTTTTTTGCCGGTCCTAAACTGATTAAAAAATTGTTGGCCGAAGAAGTCATTGGCGAGCCGTTGTACTTGAACTATCACACTGGCCAATATTTGCCAGATTGGCACCCGTGGGAGCCGATTCAAAGCTACTACGTGTCTAAGCGTGAAACAGGTGCGGCTCGTGAGATCGTACCTTTCGAGTTGACTTGGTTGAACGACCTGTTTGGCGATCCTGAAGTGGTCACCGGTTGGAAAGCCAAACTGACCGATATGGATGCCGACATCGATGATATCTACCAGTGCGTGTTAAAATACCCGGGTAAATTGACTGCCAATGTTACCGTTGACGTGGTTTCTCGTCCTGAGGCATTACGTGAGTTTCGTTTGATGGGCAGCAAAGGCACCATCGTCTTTAGCGCCGATGAGAACAAAGTTCGCTGGATGTCAGTTGGTGATGAGAAATGGCATGAGGTTGATTTGGCTGCCGGCAGTGTCGAAAGCGGCTATATCAATCCTGAAGAACCCTATATTGAAGAACTGGGCAGCTATGTTGAGGCGGCTAAGGCGAAAAACGCTGAGCTGTATCCAAACGATTTGCTTACCGACTACCGCGTATTGCAAGTGCTCTATGGCGTTGAGAAATTTATCGAGGGTTAATCATGAACTACAATGAAAGACTGCAAAGGGTGATCCCAGGTGGTGCCCACACTTATTCTCGCGGCAGTGACCAGTTTCCTGAAAACGCGCCTCAGATCTTAGACCGTGGCGAAGGCGCCTATGTCTATGACGACAAGGACAACAAGTTCCTTGATTATGGTATGGCACTGCGTGCGGTGAACTTAGGTTATGCCAACGAAGCGGTCAACAAAGCCGCTTGGGCACAAATCGAAAAAGGCAATAACTTAACTCGCGCTTCTATGATTGAGCTTGAGGCTGCCGAGCTTTTTGTTGATTTGATCCCATCGGCTGATATGGTCAAATTTACTAAAAACGGCTCAACTGCTACCACGGCGGCAGTGAAATTGGCCCGTGCCTATACCGGCAAAGAAATGGTATTGCGTTGTGCCGACCATCCGTTTTTCTCATTTGACGATTGGTTTATCGGTTCTACCGTGATGAACAAAGGGGTGCCTGAGAATATCGTCAAGCAAACCCAGATGTTCAAATACAATGATATCGACAGCCTAAAAGCGCTTATTGACGCCAACCCTGACAACATCGCTTGTTTGATCATGGAACCGTCAACCACTGAGCATCCAAAAGATGACTTCTTGCACAAAGCGCAACAGCTGTGTAAAGACAACGGTATCGTCTTCATCTTAGATGAAATGATCACCGGCTTCCGCTGGGCTTTAGGTGGCGCGCAACAATACTACAACATCGAACCTGATCTCTGTACGTTCGGTAAAGCGATGGCCAATGGTTTTGCCGTTGCCGCACTTGCCGGTAAGCGTGAGTTTATGGACTTAGGTGGTATCACCGAAGAAGGTCAAGATCGTGTGTTCTTGCTGTCAACCACCCACGGTGCTGAAATGTGTGGTCTCGGCGCTTTCATCGAAACCATCAACTTCATCAAGCAGAACAATGTTATCGACCATTTGTGGCAGTACGGTGAGAAGCTCAAGCAGGGCATGAGCGAACTGGCCAAAAAACATGGCGTCGAAGACAGCTTCAAGATGACAGGTTTGGGTTGTTCGCCTAACTATTTGACCTTGGGTAAAGACGGCGCGCCTTGTTTTGGCTTGCGCACCTTGTTCTCCCAGGAGATGATCAAAAATGGCGTCCTAATGCCTTGGATTGCCCTGAGCTATGCCCATCAGGATGCAGAGCTTGAGCAAACGATGGCAGCAGTAGACAAAGCGCTGGCAGTATACAAAAAAGCCCTTGATGAGGGTTATCAAAACTATCTGGTCGGCAAAGTCATTAAACCTGTATTCAGACCGCAAAATTGATGAAAATGGCACTATGTTCGCTGGATATCGTGTGGGAATCTCCCCACGCGAATCTGGCCCAATGCATTGAAAAGATGCAAATCGCAGCCGAGCACCATGCTCGGCTTGTTATTTTTCCGGAAATGACGGCTACTGGCTTTTCCGTGACCAATCCACACATTGCTAAGACGCCCGGGTTAAGCGAGTTCGAGCAAGGCATTAAAGCCAAGGCCAAAGAACTCAATATCTGCTGTCTGTTCGGTACTGTGGTTGGGCAACAGGATATGTTGCTTAATCGCGCTTTATGTGTCGATGGGCAAGGTGAAGTAATAGGCCAGTACGATAAGAGTCATCTGTTTTCTTTTGCCGATGAGCACAAACTCTTTAGCAGCGACAATCAGTTGTGTGTAACAGACTTAGACGAGGCGAAAATCGGCTTGTCGATTTGTTACGACCTGCGCTTTGCCGAGCTTTACCGCGCCTATACGTTGGCCGGTTGTAATGTGCTGGTCAATATTGCCAACTGGCCTGCCAGACGCGTGATGCACTGGCGCACCTTGTTAAAGGCCAGAGCGATTGAAAACCTTTGCTATATGATTGGCGTCAACCGTACTGGTGAAGATGGCAGCGGCCTGAGCTATGAGCAATCAAGTGATGTGATCACCCCGCAAGGCGAGGTGCTTGAGCCAATGGCAACGGTTGATAATATCGCGCTCTATCAGCTTGATTTGGCTGGTGTTGCACAATATCGCGAGCAATTTCCGGCACTTAACGATATATATCAAAAACATTACGACTACGGAGTGTAGAGTTTATGTTACAAGGTAAAGTAATTCTGGTTACCGGTGGCCTCGGCTTTTTGGGCAAGGCATTGGTCAACGCGTTGTGTGAACAACAGGCCAAAGTGGTTATCGGTGATATTCAGCCGCAGGCTGATTTGACCGAAGTTTTTCCTAAGTGGGTCGATAGCATCGGCTATTGCCAAATGGACATCACTAAAAAACACAGTATCGAAGCGGCCATCGACAGTGTGGTGAGCCAGTTCGGTCAGCTTGACGGGGTGGTGAGCAACGCCTATCCACGCAACAAAAATTATGGTCGTAAGTTCTTCGACGTCGAGTTCGATGATTTTTGCGATAACGTCAATATGCACCTCGGCGGCTATTTCTTGGTGGCACAAGTGTTTGCTAAGTTTTTTGCTGAGCAAGGTCACGGCAAAATCGTCAACATGTCCTCTATCTATGGCGTCAACGCGCCACGTTTTGACGTGTATGACAATACCCCGATGACCATGCCGGTAGAATACGCAGCCATCAAATCTGGTGTGGTTCACCTGACCAAGTACATCGCCGCTTATCTTAGAGGCAAAAATGTTCAGGTCAACGCGGTCAGCCCGGGTGGATTGCTTGACGGTCAGCCGCAGGATTTTGTTGAGAAATACAATCAATACGCCATCAATAAAGGCATGTTGGACCCACAAGACATTACCGGTGCAGTGTGTTTCTTGCTGTCATCTGCTGCCGATTATGTCAATGGCCAAAACATCGTCGTTGATGACGGTTGGTCGCTATAACACCACAAGCTAAGACAACACACGAGGAAGTTTCAATGTATGAGCGCTGGGTTGAGATAACCCCAAGTGGCATTAAAAAGAGTTCAATGCCGCTAAAGCAGCAGTTCAAAGAGCTTGGAAAACAGTTGGGGCAGCTTAAATATATGCTCCACTTTCACCTTAAGAAAACCGCCTATGGCAGTATTTTCGGTCGTCTATGGTTGGTTTTGGAGCCTTTGCTGCAAGCGCTGCTATATTACTTCCTCGTTGCTGTGGTCTTTGGGATCAGTGAAACTGATCGATTTTTCAAGATCATGATAGCCATTACCTTTTGGTTGGGGCATGTCAAAATGCTCTCCCAAGCACCAAGGCTGTTTCTAGATAAGTCCGACGTCTTAAGCCAGATATCGTTTCCGACTCGGATGATCTTACTGGAGTTTTGTGCCAGTCACCTTTTGCTGTTTGCCATTGGTTTGGCAGGGCCTTTAGTGTTGTTGTTATGGCAGGGGATATATCCCGATATCTACTGGTTTTGGGTGATCCCGATATTTTTGGTGCAGTTTGTATTTTCCTTAGCCTTGGCCAGCTTTTTAGCCATTGTCGGCACCTTTGTCAGGGATATTGCCAATATGATCTTCTTCCCTATGGCTATCTGGTGGTACGCCAGCCCGGGGATTTATGATGTTTCGGTGATCCCTGAGAAATACAAATATCTCTATGCCTTTAATCCGTTTTCCTATTTCCTCAGTGGCTACCACAATGCCATCTTATATCACAAAGGCCCTGACGTAACTGCGCTTGCCATTACTCTAGGCGTTTCTCTGGTCTTATTGCTGATTGGTTTATGGGGCATCAATAAAGTAAAACACAAGTTTTACAGTTTCTTTTAGAAAGACAAGTGTTGGATATATGAGCACCGAAATTTTACAAAGTGCAGTCTCCCGTTATCTTGCCTCCAAGCGTGATTTCCAGCCGCTGAGACAATACTTTGACCAATTGACTGAGCACAGCCAGGCACAGGTGCTGCTCAGCTCTTTTGCCGATCCCGACCATTGTTCGATGAACGATATAGCCGCCAAGTTGACAAAAACTTCCGGTGAGCGTGATATCGTCAATGCCGCCAACATCGTTTTTGTTACCGAAAGTGATGAGATTGTTGCCTATCGCTATGATATGCCAACCTCAAGCGCCAGCTGCGCGGTGCATTTTGTCACCCATATGGCCTGTGAAGTTGCCGATAGTTTTTCCTATAGCTTGATGGGCGACGATGGTCAGACCTTATTCGCTCTGATGGTGGGCAACGAATCGATATTTGTCGATGGCAGCTTCAAAGTGATCTCGGTTAACAACCGCTTGCCTCATCTGTATTCGATTGTGGTCAGCCAAGGCATGGTAAAGGTTTATATCGACGGCAGTTTGCGTTTGACCGGCAGTCTTAGCTTCGATGCGCCGATAAAAGCAATGGGCTGGCAGTTGCAGGGCAAGCCCGGGGCTTCATTGGAAGCGTCATTAATGGGGCTTGAGCTTTGGGCTGTCGATGCCGAGACCTTGCTGCTTGCACAAGATGAGCAGCAGCAAATGCACAATCAAATCGAGCAGGCGCTTAAAGACAACGATTTGCGCACCCTAGCGAAGTTGGTCAACGTCAACAGCGCGGCCATTTTCACTGAGTTTCAAGACGCTATTTTAGCGTTGATGAAGGGGCATTTTGAACAGCGCCACAGTCATGGGCTACTTGACTGGCTTTATGCTCAGGTGTGTCATGTACTTGATGACAGCCATTTGGCTGATTGGCAAGCCTACTTTGAGCAAGTTTGTCCAAAGCCTGTAGTAGAGGTTCATGACCTTAATGTGCGTTTTGATACCAACCCGTCAAAGCGGATGTCTTTGGCGGCACTGTTGTTTGAGCGTGGCCGCAATAAAACCTTCGATGTGATTGAAGATCTCAGCTTCAAAGTCTACCCCGGCGATCGTGTAGGGGTGATTGGGCCAAATGGCGTCGGCAAAAGTACCTTGCTTAAAACCTTGGCGGGTATGTTGCCCATTCGCAAAGGTAAAATTCGTATCTACGGCGATTTTATGATGCTCAAAGCCGGTGTCGGGATGAAAACCGAGTTGACCGGGCGCGAGAACATATACCATGCCGGTGCCTATCTTGGCTTTTCGACCAAAGAGCTCAATGAGATCTGTGACGAAATTATTGAATTCTCAGAGCTGGGCGAAGCCATCGACAGACCGTTTAAATATTATTCCGACGGGATGCAGTCACGTTTGATCTTTTCCCTCGCCACCAGCGTGTGCCCGGATATTCTGTTTTTGGATGAATTGCTCAGTGCGGGTGATGTGTCCTTTAGAGATAAGGCCGCTCAGCGTCTTGAGCAGTTTATGGACAAAATCAAAGTGTCCTTTATCGTGACGCACGGTCTGTCTTATGTTAAAGAAAAGTGTACTAAGGGGCTGTATTTATCACCTCGAGGTCAGTATTATTTCGGCGATCCTGAAGAAGCGGTAGCAAGGTATCTTGCTGATGAAAGGGTGCCGGTGGTAGAAAGTGTTTCAACTCATGGTATTGAGCCGTTGGCTATTTTAGACAACGTATAATAATTCTAAGGTTTAAAAAATAATATGGTCACATTGCAAAGGTTGACACGCGAATTTCTGTTGATGGAAAGCGCGCTTGAAGACCTCTATCAAGGAAAGCCTAGAGATAAGGCAAAAGTGGTTTCGCAAAGTATTTCACTGCTACAGGGATTTAACGGTAGTCGTGGCGTGGTGAAAAAACTTGGCTATTATCGTCGATATCGCAAGCATATGTTGCGAGTGTTTGAGCAGTTGGCACCGGCGGTCAAAAACAGCAAATGTAGTTGGCAAATCAAAATGGCCTTTAGGTTAGTTCACCTGGCTGGTCAGTCGCGCTTTGCTTTAATGTTGATGATGTTGGGCGGCGTCATCGCCTCACCCTTGATGCTGTTGATGTACCTGCAAGTTAAGAATCCGGTATTGCATGAGCTAAAGGTGCGTGAAGCGACCTTGTGTGAGCCGATAGAAAAAATCGACCCGCAATCGATTGAGGAAGTGAAAAAACGAGATGCACGGGTCAAAGTGGCGCCGGGCAATTTCCTTGATGTTAACCTGATCCAGCAGTATCAACCGGAAGATCTCTTTCCGGTTTCAGTCTTATTAAAGCGTCGCAACCTCAAGCTTGAAGATTGTGTCTTTGTCTCCAACAGCGTGCGCTTGAGCCAGATTTTAGAAGCCTCAAAGCTTTACTTTACCGCCATCCACGGCTCGGCGGTGATGGACAAAAATAAAGAAATGTCTATCTACACTGAGCTTAGCGACATGTTTGATAAAACCGCCAAGCTGATTGAAGCGATGCACTTTGAAGGCGTGCCGGTGGTGACGTTGCAAAACAACGAGTTGGTCACCCTCTTTGCGACCACGGTGGCGCTTTATAATGCCATCGACTTGGCCATAGAGAAAAAGAAAAAGCATGTGGTCTTTATTGCCGAAGGTGACTCATTATTGCTGCGCACCTTTATCGATAAGATAGCCGGTTACTATCTCAATAATCGCCGCTTTATCTGTACGCCGATGCACTGGTTGTGTAAATTCGAAGAACGTACCGGGCAATACTCGATGGTACAAGATACCAGAACGGTGCGTGAATACCTTTACTATTCGCAAAGTTATGATGAGTCGGTATCCGATAATTATAATCAAGCGCTGATCAACCGCTGTAGCAGTCGCTATAAGAGTTTCGATCCGTTTGGCCTTAAGCGCAGCTATGACGAATACTATGGCGGCTACTTCCAGCTGATCTCGCAATTGAAATTGATCGCCGAGAAAAACGCCAAGCAGGATAAGCGTCCGATTTTGGTGGTCTCTCAGGTCGATACCAAGTCGATTTACTGGAAAGCCTTGTTGCCGGTGGTTAAGAGCGTACTGGAAAAGGGCGAACAGCTATTGTTTGTGACCTCGCATTTTCAGGCTTACCTTGATGTTGAAGCGCTCGGCGGTACGTCTATCTTTTTCGGCAACAACATCAAAACCCCCAACTTGTCGAAATACAACTTGGCGCTCAATCAGATTTACATGCAGATGAACTCGCTTTCTTCTTATGCTATTGCCGAGTTGGATATCGATAAGTATCAGGAGTTCGGTAAGGAGTTGATTGAAGACTTCTGGCAGGCCTTGTCAAGCAACTACAGCTTTTACGAGGGCTTGCGCCGTACCATTACCCAAGTCGATGTGTTCAATCAAATCGTCGATATGTTGCAGCCGAAAAGTATTTTGGCCATGCCTCACGTCAATCCGCTGAGCGAAGTGGCGATTGCCGTGGCGAAAAACAAGAAGATTTTAAGCGTCACCATGCCATCGGTGACTGTTGACAGCAATAGACGCTCGATACCACTGGACTGGACAACTCACATTATTGCCAGTTACGGCAAGCAATGCACCGATGCCTTTAAAGCGCTTGGTCATGAGCAATGTTCAATTATAGAAACCGGTAATGCTAGCCTTGATGGTTTGATCAACCGCCGAACCGAAGAATCGATTGCCCAAGCACGTCAATCCATTCGTGAGGAATTTGGTATCGATCAAGATAAGAAGATCATTTTCATCGCCACCTCAAGGATTGACCGCGAGGAGCATATTTGGATCAATGAAATGATCAATGTCGCCGATAAGCGCGATGACTTTGCTATCATCTTAAAGCCCCATCCGTCATTCGGTTTGGCGGCCTACAGCAAAGTGCGTATCAGCAACAATTACTTCGGTACTCAGTCTCATACTCTTGATGCGCTGTTGTTGGCCTCAGATGTCTTGGTGACCGACTACTCCACCACTGGCGCCGAGGCTGCGCTTTTTGGTATGCCGGTTATCGTGACCAACTTTACCGGTGAGAAGTATCCGTCCAACAACTATGACGACTATGGGGTTGCTTTGCTGATTGAAAAGCTTGAGCAGGTTGAGCCTGTGATAGCCAGTCTGTTTGATGATGAGAAAGTGCAGCAGTCTATTCGCGACAGTCAGGCACGTTTTGCCGAAAACTACAATGTCTATAACGACGGTCAGGCATCTGACAGGATAGGCGATATTCTCATTAATCCGACTAACTACACCAGCTCCGACTAAGCGTGTGGCCATCTTACTGTATGAGCCGTTGGCCGATATCAACAGGGCGCCTTTTATTAAGGCGCTGTGTTGCTACCTACAGGCCAAAGGCCATCAGGTGGTCATTTTAGTTGAAGCCAAAGTCCTTTATACCCTAAAGGGAGAATTCGGTACCAAACCGGTGCTCGATAACCGTGGCCCTATCTACCATTATTTGGCTGATCTGCCACTGCATTTTCTGCCGCAAGCCAAGTCGCTGGATACAACCTATCAACAGCTTGGTGCCGATGGGGCATTGGCGTACATCGCTGAGGCGCGACAACAACATTACCTTTCATTACTAAAACAGCTCAACCCCGAGCGCATCTTCATTTGGAACAGCAACCACGACCACCAGCGTGATTTTATGGAACTGATTGATTCGCTGGGTTGGCGTAAGCGCATGTTCTATGCAGAAATGGGCTGGTTTCCACAAAAAGGGCATGTGTTTTTTGACCCGCAAGGGGTGGCTGGGGCGAGCGAAATCGCTCAACTATCACTGGCCAAACTCAATAACGCACAAATACAGCAATTACACCCTTGGCTTGACGCCTTTGCCACACGTTATGGCCAAAGGCAGCCTATCGCCAAGCGTATTTTGGTGCCGCTGCAAATCGATAGCGACAGCAACATCACCCACTTTAGCGAGCACTTTGACTCGATGGCATGCTTTGTCGAGTTTTTGCAGCGCTGGATCCCGCCAGAGTATGAAGTTATTATCAGACCGCATCCGTTGGCCAAAGCACAGCCTATTACATTAGAGGCCGCGCACTTTCGCTTGGATAGCTCAAGCGATTTGGCACAATTGCTCGTTAGTGCTTCATTGGTGATTGGCTTAAACAGTACCGTATTGCTTGAGTCATTGCTGCTCGATATTCCTACTATCGCCTTTGCCCGCGGCGTTTTTGGCATAAATAGCGGTATTGAAGCGTCACTGACACCGACCTCTCCATTTCCTCGGCAAGTGATTATTGACCAAGACAAGCGACTGAGCTTTCTTTATGAACTGGCCTTTGTGCGTCAGTTACCACTGGCACAGTTGATGAGTGGGCAGGGCAATACCATCCTTGAGCGCATCGTCAAAACGGCCGAGGGCGGTCAAACCGATATCGAGATTGAGGTGAGTCGGCCAAACTGGTGGCAGCGGCTGTTTGGCTTGAGTTATCTTTGCGCCTATTATTTGTGGCAAAGAGTCAAGCGCTGGCGGTAATGCTCAAGGAAATTGTCCTAAAGCATCAAAGAGTTTGCCAAATTGGCGATTTTTCTTCTATACTTCAAGAACATTTGTTGTGCAGTTGTCACGGCAAACCTCAAGTTATGTTCTAACATTTTGAACGTATTGCCTTTGGCTTGGCAGCTAGGCAAACATTGTACCTAGCTCAAAAAGGATTTTGCTAAATTTTATTAGGGTGTGAAAATGAACAAGTTTAGGAAAGTATTTTTACCCTTTGCTGTGATATTGGCTGTTGGGAGCGGCGCTGCATTGGCGGATGAAGCGGTTTCGGCGAAGGTTGAATTGAACGGCAGCGCATTTGGGCTGTCGATGAGTGGCTCACAAGGCGACAGCAAAACCACTGTGTCAATATCTGGCCCGGACGGCTTCTATCGAACCACTCAGTCCGATATGGACTTCCAAGATATCGACTTAGCCTCAGAACAAGCACTCGCCGATGGCATTTATCAGTATGAAATCGTGATCAATTCCGGCGCTTATCGTGAGGTTAAAGATACCCTCAACAATGGTCGCGGCGAGAATAATGTGACGCTAGTGCCAAAAACCAAAGTGCAAAAAGGGCACTTTTGGGTCGTCAATGGCCAAATCAAATCGTTTAAAAAAGTCAAAGAGCCAAGTGTGATGTTTCAAGGCAGGGGGAAATAGACCATGAAGACAGTATTACGCTATTTCTCTGTTGCAATGGTGCTACTCGGTGCGGCGTTGAGCCCGCAAAGTTTGGCCGATCAGTATTTTAATGATGATGTGGTGATCAAAGGAAGCCTATGTGTTGGGATTGATTGCGCCAATGGCGAGAGTTTCAATTACGACACCATTCGAATGAAAGAGAATAATTTGAGGATCCACTTCATCGATACATCCTCCTCATCTTCGTTTCCGACTGTCGATTGGCAGATCACCATTAATGATTCAACCAACGGTGGTGCTAACTACTACATGGTTGAGGATATGACGCTATCGACTAAACCATTTAGGATAGACTCTGGTGCGCCGACAGACTCTCTGCGCGTAATGACAACCGGCCGTATCGGCATGGGGACAGCGGCACCTGGTCTCGATTTAGAAATTAAGACCGGCAACTCTCCGGGCATTCGACTAAATCAGGATTCTACCGGCGGGTTTACTGCACAAGCTTGGGATGTCAGTGGTAATGAAACCAGCTTTTTTGTTCGAGATGTTTCTCATAATTCCCAGTTACCTTTTAGGATCACTGCAGGGGCAACCGATTCCTCTATCTTTATTGCCGCCGATGGTGATGTCGGTTTTGAAACCAAAACACCAGATGGCATGTTTGATATTGCTCATCCTGCCGATGCTAACAATCATGCAGTGTTGGTATCACCGGTAGGTAACTTTGGTATTAATATCGACAATGGTTTTGTGCCTGCCGATCTGTTGGAAGTTCAAACTACTGGCGGTAAATCGCGTTTTATTGTCAAATCTACTGGTAGTGTCGGTATTGGTACTGCAACGCCGGCAGGGATGTTTGAAGTGAAAAGCCTTGATGGCACCACGACTTATTTTAATGTAGATGCCGAAGGTGATGTTGGTATCGGGGTTGCTTCGCCAACCAATAAGTTGCATATCAAAAATGGTGCAAATGATGTTTTGACCTTACCTAGCAATGGTCAAATGTCTGTACTTGGGGCATCGGCCTCGGTGAACATTTTCAACAACAACAGCGGTAACACCGATTCAACCTTGTTGTATCTTTCTAATACAGGGGCCCCGGTTGCGACGTTTAATAACTCTACGACCAATAAAACCTGGCAGTTATGGTTATCCGATAAATTGGGCGATCAAACCACTACAGGTTCAAGTATGCAGTTCCGTAAGGATTCTATTGCTAGGATGAGTATTGATGAAAATGGCTCTTTGTATGTTCAGACCTCTGTTTATGCCAATAATGTGATCTTGACCTCTGACAGAAATAAGAAGACTGACATTCGCTTAGTTGATGCCGATGATATTCTGGCACGATTGTCCAATCTCGATGTTGCCACTTGGCGCTTTAAAGAAGATGCCTCACAGACAGTGCATATGGGACCTATGGCACAGGACTTTCAGCAACAATTTGGCTTGGGTGACGACAATACCCGTATTGGTGTAACCGATGGTATTGGTGTGGCTTTGGCTTCGGCCAAAGCGCTCAACCAAAAGCTACTGGAAAAGAACGGCCAAATCGAACAGCTCAAGCAACAGCTTGAAGCCATTCAAGAAAAGCTTGAGCAGATGCAACAGCAATAGCTCAAGACCATCCCTTGTGAGACAGGCAAAGGCGCTTTGCCTGTCTCAATCTCAATTGACTTAAGCCCAGCGCGCCTTTATGCTCTATAGCCATTCATTCTAAGACCCAAAAAGAGGGGTAGATGGCACACAACCACAATAAAAACCTGCAACAAACCGCCCAACAATATTATGATTCTGAGGTCGTTCCCGACTGGCTTAAAGCCGTTTATGTGACACCTGAACTTGGTACTGACTTTCCCTTTGGTCATGCTCGCATGATGGCTGTGCGTAGCGCCTTATCCTACAGTGGACTACAGCACCAACATGCGGTTGATATCGGTTGTGGTGGCGGCCAGCTCAGTATTGAATTGGCCAGGCACGGTGCACAAGTGTTGGCATTGGATTTTTCTGCCGCAATGCTCGAACAGGCAGCGCAAAATGTCGCACAGGCCGATCTCTGTGACAAGGTTCGCTTTAAGCGCCATGATCTACTCAATGATGCCTTGCCCGAAGATTTCTCTAAAGTCACTATGGCCATTGCTATGGGCTTAATTGAATATCTACCGCAAGACGAGGCGTTTTTTGCCAAGGCGGCAGATATTGTGGCCGATGACGGTTGGTTGTTGGTGGAGTTTCGCAACGGCGCCTTTAATGCCGCCAGTGCCAATCAGTTTACCCTACAAGCGATGGTTACCGGCGAGCTTGAAGGGCAAGTTGCGGCTTACCATCAGTTTTGTCTTGAGAGTGAGATTGAAGTGGCTCATATCCTCCAAGTTGCCAACGCCTATGGCGCAGCAGCCGAGTCGATGACAGGGCAGGAAAAAACCGGTCAAGTGGATAAATTTACTCAATTTTTCCCCGGAAAGAGGCGTCAGCATTTGTTGCCTGAGCTGTGTGCGGTTGCGGCGCAATATGGTTTTGAGGCAAAACAATGCCTTGGCTTACATCCACATCCGTTTAACCCAACTTTCGAACGGCAAGCGCCTCGGCAGTTCAATCAAATTGCGTGGGCATTACAGCAGTACCCTGCCAACCCTTTGGTGGTGTCGATGTGTTCTTCTGGCGCGCTACTGCTGCAAAAGCGTCGATAACCGATGATCACCTTAACCTACCACTGTATTGCCGACGACAGCGATGAGTTGCTGCCAAAAGGCATGTCGATGTCGGCGCAGGACTTTGAACAGCAAATACAGCATCTTCTGCGATACCATCAAGGTGCCGATCCCAATGACTTTGCTCAGTACGTTCAGCGGCAAAAGTTGCCTGAAAACAGCTTTTTGCTGACCTTTGACGATGGTTACAAAGGGCAGTGCACACTGGCTTTGGATATCTTAGAGCGCTACCAGCTTAAAGGGGCGTTTTTCGTGCCCACAGAGATACTGGAGCACAGGCGTTTGGCGACTGTTGAGCGGCAACGCTTGCTACAGTATTGTAACGGACCATACCAAGCGTTTTATCAGCGTTTTTGTCAATTGGTCGCGCAGCATTATCCCGAGCTTGATGCCGCCTATTATCTACCGACAACTGAAAACCTTGAAGGCGCGTTGTCCTATTACGCCGAGTATGATTTTTATTCGCCAATGGAGCGGCTCTATCGCAAAGTGCGTGAAACCATGCTGCCAAATGAAGTGTTTGAACAGATTATCGATTTGATGTTTGCTCAGGCATTTGACGAGCAGGACATTATTGAGCGCTTCTTTTTGAACTGGGACGATGTGCGTGAAATCGAACGCCGTGGTCATGTGGTTGGCGGTCATGGCCATGGTCACCTGCTTGAGAGCAATATCATCCCAGCCCAAGCGGTGGCCGATCACCATCAGGCGCTAGACTTGTTGAGTCAACATCTGGCTCTGCCAGTGACGCTTTACGCCTATCCTTATGGCATTTATTGCCCTGAGACAGTAGAGGCATTGATGCAGCGCGGGATCATTGCCGCTTTCACATGTGAAACCGGCAGATACTGGACTGACTCCCCGTTGTATGCCCATCGTTATGATTGCAAGGCATTTCCTATGAAGGCTCAAGCAACGCCCAATGCTATCTCCGAGTTAGAGATCAAATCGCTCGATGGTAGCCTTACCTGAGGTGGTATTACAGGCAACCACCAGTTGCCGCTGACCTTTACTCAATGCCCCTGAGATAAGCCAAGCATGTTGGCCGACTCGCAACGGATTGATGTGACAATAGGTTTCGTCGGTTTTGAAAAAGCAAAATGGGGTATTGCCGAAGATCTCCGCATCGGCCTGTAACAGCCAGTTGTTGTTGGCATCTTGACTTAGGCTGAATGCGACTGAAGGCCCGAGCTGGCGGTGGTTCATCAGGTTAAAGCCATTTAATGAGTTTTGGTAATACCATTTGAGCTGCGGGTAGTCTTTGCTTATGCGGCTCACCGGTTCAAGAAACCGTTGTTGTATCACCTCGGCGCGATGACGAAAATCATGCTCATAGGCGCTGATCATTGCGTCATGACCTTCGAGACAATGATGAATGGCTTTTTCTATCTCATATTCTTTGAACTCGTAGACAATCGACTTGATATCGAGCAAACGGCCGATTTGACGAGACATATTGCCTTTGGATTGGTAGTCGGACTTATCCGGTGAATAAGTCTCCCAGTTGTGGGTCGCCCTCTGCCAATCGATGACCTCGGCCATGGTTTTACCATCGGCATTTTTGGCTTTCCATTGCACATCGATGCTGTTGCGGTTTCCCAAATCATAAGGAAAGTAGTTTTCTAAGAAATGCGAGGTATCGTCTTTCTCCGTTACCACCTCGACCACCGATGGAAAATAGTCACGCTGGTCGATATAGCGCATCAATATCTCAAGGTAATGACTGTTGTGTAGCCAATCCATGCCCCACTCGTTACCGACCCCGGAGGCGGCTGGGTGATTGTACATCCAATACAGGTCATCGCCGTATTGCGCCATTTGCTCGCCCCAGCGATTTTTATAGTAGTCGTAGATGTCGAACCAGCCCATCTTGCGCTGTACCGGGTTACTCTTAAAGCCGCTCCAGCTGATAAAAAACCACGAAAATATGGCCGGATTACCCGCACTGTCAGGGTACTTGTGGCGATACTCCGGGCTAAATATAGTTTGCATCAAGGCATCAATGTCATCCCAGCTGCCTAGTAGGTCATCGTGTTTCGGATCGATCACCGGGCCCATAGCATTGATCACAGGGCATATATAGAGGTTGCCAATTTTTTGCGTCATGATGCTATCCCTTTACTGCAATTTGGTCTGGTTTTGCCGGAGTGAACTGATCTAACGGCGTACGCTGGCGCTTTTCGATGATGTAGTAGGCATCGCTAAACTGTGCAGGCGCAGTGGTTTGACTAAATTGCTCTTTGACAACATCGCTTTTTCGTTCAAACACTAAGCGCTCGACAATGCCGAAACCAAGATAATCGAGCAGCAGTTCGAATTCGGCAATATTGCTGTAATGCAATGGGAATGACTTTTCGATGTAGGCGCGATGGGCCAGATAGCTGTCTTCATCGTCCGGGTGATAATCAGGATTTTTCACCGAGCACAATAGCGCTTTGCCGCCAACTTTAAGCACGCGAGACAATTCAACCAGAGCCTGCTTTTGCTCAACCATCTCAAATACCCCCCAATAGAAGGCACGGTCAAAGAATTGCGATTGACAGGCTAAACGTTCGGCCGGTGAGACAAACAACTGCTCTTTCAAATCCGGTAACAGCTTTTGCGCTTCGTTGATGGCCGGTACTGAAATGTCGCAACCCCAAAGCTCTGCCTGATAGCGCTGTTGCAATTGGTACGCGATACGACCTAATCCGCAACCGATCTCCAAAACCCGGTGGCTCGAATCGATGGCCAACATGTCGAGGATCCTAAATGCGAACTCAACACCTGATACTCGGCCTTTGGTGCCGTTATCGTGGGGGTGACAGTAGGTGAGGAGGTAGTCTAAATAGTCCTGTGATTGAAAGTAGTTTGGCGTCAAATGAACTGTCCTTCTATTGGGTTACGTCAAGCTGTCTTAGCTGTTCGATGGCCTTCGCGCTTGGCTGCAAGGGTATCAACGACTACAAGGTAGTGTTGCGCCGTGCCGCCATAGTTGTAGTCGTCGATAAACTTATCACTGACAGCGCCTTGGCAAGCCTGAGCACTTTGAGCAAAGTAATTGACCTGCGCTATTAGCTTATCGATAGTATCACATACCACCACGGATTCGACATCGGCCAAATACGGCGCTTGGGCGACCAACGACATCGAGATCACCGGTTTACCGAGTAAATGGGCATCACGTCCCACCTGTGAGTGGTCGGTAATGACGAAACGGCTGGCGCCAACATAGCGGTCGATGTTTTGTTGCGGTGCCAGCAAAACATGACCATTTAACAATGGCTCATATTGCTGATAACTGTCTTTGAAAAACGGGTGAGGCTTTATCAGCAACAGCAGTTTATCGGCGTCAACTTGCTGAAGTAGCGCTTTGATCCACTGAGATTCCGACGGATCAAAACGTGAGGTGGCGATCAGTGCATAGGGTCGTTGCGTATACGGGTGGTCTAACGCATTTTGTCGGTACACATATAAGCTGGGATTGCCGCTAAGCACCGTTTGCTTGTCGCTAAAGAAGTGCTCGATGGTGCGCTGACACTGACGGCCATAACAAAAAATGGTTTCGGCCATATAGCGCACGATAGTGTTGTATCTGTTGGTTATTGCTGCCGCGACAAGGGTATAGCTGTGGCACTTAGGTGGTTTAAACAGGTCGAGGTAAAAGGCATCGGGCGTACCATCCGGTGCGTAAAAAACCTGATGGGCGTGTTCATAGTGCTGTTTGGCTACTTCTTTACATTGGATCAAGCGGCTTAAGAGCGAAGGCAAAAATGCGCTGTTTAGCGCGAGCATCAGCAAGTAATCGATAAGATGATTGAGCGGTCTGTCGGCAAAATTCAATAAGGCGCCCAACAGCAATGCACCTTTGACCGGATAGGCTGTGGAAGCCAGTCGGGTCATGCTGGGCTGATGGATTAGTCCATGCTTTTCCAAAATGCTATCGGTCAGCGCATTACAACTCAAGATGCGATAGGGCATGGCGCGTTTATCCATTTCTCGCCATACCGGATAAAGCGGCTTTAAGTACAGGTCGTATTCGTTGGTTGCAGCAATAAACAAGGTGGCTTTTGCCTCGGTTTGACGCTGTGTCATGTTATTGTGCAGGCAGAATTCGCGCCACTGGGCTTTGGCCTCCAGTATAAAAGTCTGGTTGTCATACTCAAGGTCGTCGTAATACTGCGGTACAAAATGTTGTGCTTTTATGGTTGCCAGTATGTCATCTGCTAAGGTTATGCGATCTGTCGCCAGTGGCTGTTTGCAGTAGGAAGAAACCAAAGTCCCGGGGTCAATTGGCCTAAGCTTATTGTCGATGAGATCATAGAAGCGGCTTTGGCCGAAAAAATGGAAAGCAGCGTCGAACACATTGTACTTGGTGGCATTGATAAAACAGATGAGCTGGCTTTGCTGTGCTTTGGCAAAGGCACCAAAATAGCGGGTAAGCCGCGGGTAATGGGCCTGTAGGTATTCATACACGAGGGCTTTTTCAACAGCGGTATCACAGCTGTCGATACGCTCGGCAATTTCAACGCAGGCGCGCTCATAGTCTTGGTCTTCTACCGACAACAACGGGGAAAACCCGGCCCTGTCGTCAAGATCGCAAAACAGCAACGCCTCGGTGTCGCTTAGCTCGGTTTGAATATGGTGTTGAACGTCATCGAAATGACGGTAATAAATTATTGTGAGGTGTTTATTGCCGCAATCTGCCATATAATGCTAGCTTCTATATTTATGCGACAGGAGTATATCAGCTCTTGTCATGGCTTTCATCTCAAAACCAAGGGCGTTCAATGGCATTGAAGCAGTATCATGGATACATGGAGCAGGTAGTGCATGGTTTGCCGCAACGCAATCGACAAAAGATAGAGCAAAGTATGATGGCACTGATTGCGCGCTTTGATCTTCGCGGTAAAGCCTTGCTCAGTTTAGGGGCGCTGCAATATGATACCTTTGCCCTAGGGCACCTTGGCGGCAACAGGCTTTATTGCTTTGAAGATGAGAACACGATGGAGGCCGAGCAGCAACTTGAGTTAAGACATCGACGCTTTGAGCTGGAAAACACAAAACCAAGGGGTTTTGCATTGCGCCAGTTGACGCTTGACGACCCAAAAGTGTTTACCTCGCTTATCAGTCGCAACAACAAATTCAGTGGCAGCGACTTAGATTTTGATGTGTTGTGGGTTAGCGGCTATCAAAAAGATGAACAGCACCGGGCAAAAAATGCAAGACAAAGGCACGCTAAACCGTGGCACAGTGACATCGACAACGCCCTGACAAAGTTGGCCAAAGGTGGCTGGTTTATTCATCAGTTTGCCGCAGGTGGGGTAGACTTATCGCTCAACGGCGATTACTGTCGCTATCTGGCCAAGCAGCTTAGGCGTAAAGGCTTGGTGATGTTAGAGTGCTATTACTTGGCTCAAGCGCCGGCCATAGGGCTAATTGTCGCGGTGAAATCCAGCGTCAATCGGGCGACCAAGCTGGCTCGTCAAACATTGGCCAAGCGGCCCATATTGTCACACATTTACGGTCAAACTGAGCTGGAAAACAGCGCCGTAAGAGTGAGCGAATTGAACAATTAAAAGAGAAAACAATGGCGGTTGAGCAACACAATGGCGCCGGGACGGCGATTTTATACGATTTTCTGCAAGTGAAGGGCGGGGCTGAGGCCGTTACCCTTGGGGTGTGTGAACATTTTAAGCAAATGGACTTGGTGACCGCCTTTGTCAATTCGACAGTCTTTACCAGTGCCCCTTTAGCGCCTGGACGACTACATACCTTGACGACACAAACCGAACTGCCGGGCTGGCAGACGCTAAAGTCTTGTTATAGCTTTTTGCATCGCAGTCAGTTTCTAGCACGCTATGAGCAATTGATCTTCTCCGGCTCCAACGCGCCTTTGGCGGTCAAACATTCCAAGGCGCGGCAAAATATCTATTACTGTCATACGCCGCCACGTTTTGTTTATGATTTGAAAGATTACTATTTGAGCCGGGCGAGTTTTTGGCAAAGACCGTTGCTGCGGGGGCTGATTGCCTATCTGCAACCTAGGTACGAGCGCGCGATAACTCAGATGGACGTGATACTTGCCAATTCCGACAATGTTCGTCAGCGACTCAAAAAATACCTCAATGTCGATGCCAAAGTGCTGTATCCGCCATGTGATATCGACCGTTTTCAGTGGCTTGGTCAACAAGACTATTTTTTGTCTACCGCCAGAGTAGAAGACTACAAGCGTGTCGAGCTGGTGGTACGCGCCTTTATGGAAATGCCGGATAAGCCTTTGGTGGTGACCTCTGGCGGTAGTCAGCTTGCCCAGTTGCAGGCCCTTGCTAGCGGACATGACAACATTCGGTTTACCGGCTGGTGCTCCGAGTCGCAAATGAAAACCTTGGTGGGGAATTGCTTGGCCAGTATCTATATTCCTATCGATGAAGACTTTGGTATGAGTCCGGTGGAATCGATGGGCGCGGGCAAACCGGTGATCGGTGTTGATGAAGGCGGCGTCAAAGAGACCGTTATCGACGGCAAAACCGGCTGGCTGCTAGCCAAAGATCCGCAAATCGAAGATTTAAAGGCCAAGGTACAATCGATCACCGCACAAAAGGCCATGGCAATGAAAAGCGATTGTCTTGAGCACGCCGAGCAGTTCCACCATGACAGGTTCTACCAAGGACTGGCCGAGTTGCTTAAAAGCGCGTCAAACTAAGGTGACAAATTGTTTCGATTGGATTGTGATGACGGATAAATGCAGTTACAATTAGCCCACTTTTTTAACGGTATTCCCTTTTTAGGGTTTCGAGCGGAACACAATAAAAGTCAGAGCAGACTCCGGCTTCAAAGAGGATGGTAAGCGTGTTATTTTTGATTGGTAGAGACCAGGCATTATTCACCCGAGATATAGAAAAATACGAACAGCAGTTGGCTGAGGAAGTCTCAAAATCAAGATTTTTAGTGCTCGGTGGCGCCGGCTCTATCGGTCAGGCAGTGACCAAAGAGATCTTCAAACGTAGCCCGAAAAAATTACACGTTGTCGATATCAGTGAAAACAACATGGTTGAGCTGGTGCGCGATATCCGCAGCTCGTTCGGTTATATCGACGGCGATTTCAAAACCTTCGCATTGGATATCGGCTCGGTTGAATATGATGCCTTTTTTGAAGCCGACGGCGAGTATGACTACATTCTCAACCTATCAGCCCTCAAGCACGTTCGTTCGGAAAAAGACCCTTACACCTTGATGCGTATGATTGACGTCAACGTCTTCAACACTGACAAAACCTTGTGTCAGGCCATCGACAAAGGGGTGAAAAAATACTTCTGCGTTTCCACCGACAAAGCTGCCAACCCAGTAAATATGATGGGTGGTTCGAAGCGTATCATGGAAATGTTCTTGATGCGTCGCAGTAAAGACATCTGTATCTCGACCGCGCGTTTTGCCAATGTGGCCTTCTCTGACGGGTCTTTGTTGCACGGTTTCAATCAAAGGATCCAGAAAAAGCAGCCTATCGTTGCGCCCAAAGACATCAAACGTTATTTTGTAACCCCACAAGAGTCGGGCGAATTGTGTCTGATGTCTTGTATCTTCGGTGAAAACCGCGATATTTTCTTCCCGAAACTCTCAGAAGCGCTGCATCTGATCAACTTCGCCGACATTGCGACTAAGTATCTGGCCGAGCAAGGCTATGAACCTTATTTGTGTGAAAACGAAGATGAAGCCCGTGAACTGGCGCATACGCTGCCGGCTGAAGGCAAGTGGCCGTGTCTATTCACCAACAGCGATACCACAGGTGAGAAAGATTTCGAAGAATTCTTCACCGACTCTGAGGTGTTGGATATGGAACGCTTTGATAATTTAGGTGTGATCAAAAACGAGCTGGCCTATGACCCTGAATTGGTTGAGCTGTTTGAACAGCGCATCGCTGAAATGAAAGCGCAAAAACGCTGGGACAAAGAACAATTGGTTGAGCTGTTTTTCAAAATGCTGCCAGCTTTCGGTCACAAAGAGACCGGTAAATACCTCGACTCAAAAATGTGATTTAAGGCTGTATTATGATGCACCAAAAGCTTGTTGAATTTGTCCGGGATACTTACAAGACCCAGGAATTCATTCCTCTTCATGCGCCGACGTTCAATGGCAATGAAAAGGCCTATGTGCTCAACACCATTGAGTCTACTTTCGTTTCAAGTGTCGGCAAGTATGTTGAAGACTTTGAACTGGCAATAGCCGATTACACCGGTAGTGCCAAAGCTGTTGCCGTTGTTAACGGCACCGCCGCACTTCATACCGCCCTTTATATGGCGGGTGTGCGCGCCAACGATATGGTCATCACTCAGGCGCTCACTTTTGTTGCGACCTGTAATGCGCTATTTCATATGGGCGTCGAGCCGATTTTTGCCGATGTCAGCAAAACTACTTTGGGTTTATGCCCAAAAAGCGTTGAGCAATTTTTAGAGCAAAATGCCACCATCGACGATAACGGCCAATGTATCGATAAAACCAGTGGTAAGGTGATCCGTGCGGTTGTGCCGATGCACACTTTCGGTCATCCGGTTGAACTTGATGAGTTGATGGCGGTATGTGAAAAATGGCATTTGACCTTGGTCGAAGATGCCGCCGAAAGTTTAGGTTCTTTTTATAAAGGCAAGCACACCGGCACCATGGGTCAGTATGCGGCGCTGAGCTTTAACGGCAACAAAATCATTACCACCGGTGGCGGCGGTATGGTGTTGTGTAGAGATCTTAAACAAGGTGAGCACACCAAGCATGTGACCACCACGGCTAAGCGCCCTCATCCATTTGAGTTTTATCACGATGAGCCGGGCTTTAACTACCGCCTACCGAATCTCAATGCGGCTTTGGGCTGTGCTCAAATGGAAGTGTTGGCAGAGTTTGTCGAGAAAAAACGTGCATTGGCTCACCATTATGAGCAATTTTTTGCCGGTAGCGACTTTACCTTTGTCAAAGAGCCCGAGCATTGTCAATCCAACTATTGGCTCAACGCCATCATGTGTCCTGATGTCGATGCCCGCAACCAAATGCTTGAGCAATGTAATCAGGCTGGTGTGATGGTTAGACCGATTTGGCAGTTGATGCATCGTTTGCCTATGTTCAGCCATTGTCGTAGAACCGACCTATCGAATTCGGAAGTCATTGAATCATTACTCGTTAATATTCCAAGTACCCCAGTAAGTATCTAATTATGCGTAGAATCGGCATTGTCACCGGCACGCGGGCCGAGTACGGCCTGCTGGCACGGATCATTTCACTACTGCAACAAGACTCGCGTTTCGATACGCGAGTTTTTGCCTGTGGAACCCATCTTTCTCCTGAATTCGGCATGACCATCGGTGAGCTGGAAAAGGACGGCATCGAGCACGTCATTGCTGTTGAAATGTTGCTCTCAAGCGGCTCTCGGGTTGGTGTGGCCAAGTCGGTCGGTATCGCCGCCATGGGCTTTGCCGATGCCTTTAGCCGTGAGTCTCTCGATTGTCTGTTGGTACTTGGTGACCGTTATGAGATTTTGGCCGCAGTACAAACCGCCATGCTGATGGATATTCCCGTGGCACATATCCACGGTGGCGAAGTCACCGAAGGTGCGTTTGACGATTGTATTCGACACGCCATCACCAAAATGGCCAATATTCATTTTCCGGTGACTGAAGATTTTGCCCGTCGTATCTGCCAGATGGGCGAGAGCGAGTCCTCGGTCTATGTGGTTGGGACGCCCGGGGTAGACAATATTGTCAATATCAAGCCGATGGCCAAGGCTGAGCTTGAGCAAAGCTTGGGGTTTGAAGTGAAAACCCCATTGGCGCTGGTGACCTACCATCCGGTGACCAAAGCCAGCGATGCCAGCGAAAACGACATCAGCCCTTTGGTTGAAGCGATTAAGGCCAATCCACAACTGCATTATATAATTACCTATCCCAATGCCGATGGCGGCGGTAAAGACATTATCGACCAGTGGCAAACCATCAGCGATTTGCCTAATGTGCAGATAGTGCCGTCACTGGGCTTTGCCCGTTATTTGTCGGTGATGTCTGAGGTTGAGTGCGTGATAGGTAACTCCTCAAGCGGCATTATCGAAGCCCCGGCGTTTCACGTTGCGACTATCAATATCGGCACCAGACAAGATGGTCGCCCACGCTCGGAGACTGTACTGGATGTCAAAATGTCGCAAAGCCAGATTGATGAAGCGATTAAATTAAGCACCAGTGAAGCGTTTAAGCAAAAGGCCAAACAGGCCGTCAATCCTTATGGTCAGGGCGGCGCCGCTCAGGCCATTGTCGATGTATTGGCGAAAATCGATTTTGAAGCGGTAAAAATTAAAACCTTTATAGACAGGTGAGCAAATGACGAATAAGACACTGATCATCGCCGAAGCGGGCGTCAATCATAACGGCTCTTTGGATATGGCAAAAGAGCTGATTGATGTGGCGGCGCAAAGCGGTGCGGACCTGGTAAAGTTTCAAACCTTTAAAGCGAAAAAACTGGTGGATAAGAAAGCCAAGATGGCTGATTATCAGGTCAAAAATACCGGTGTCAGTGAGTCTCAGCTGGCAATGCTACAACGTTTGGAGTTGAGCATTGATGATCATTTTCAGTTGCTGGAGCATTGTCAAAAGCGCAATATCGAGTTTTTCTCAACCGCTTTTGACGACGACAGTTTGAACTTTTTGGTCAACGACATGACCATGAGCCGTCTTAAGCTGCCCTCAGGTGAGCTGACCAATGCCCCGGCGTTGTTGTCTCATGCCAGAACCGGTTTGGATTTGATCATCTCAACGGGCATGGCGACTATGGATGAGATAGTCCAAGCGCTTAAATTTATCGCCTTTGGCCTCGTTGCACCTAAAGATCAAATGCCTACCGAAGCGGAGCTAGAGCGCATCTACCAGTTAGAGCAAACCAAAGCCCTGTTGCGTGAAAAAGTCACCATCTTGCATTGCACCTCTGAATATCCTGCGCCATGGAATGACATTCACTTAAATGCGATGGGACTGCTGCGCGATACCTTCAGCTTGCCTGTGGGATATTCTGATCACAGTGAAGGCATTCACATTCCTATTGCGGCGGTAAGCTTGGGCGCGACGGTCATTGAAAAACACTTTACCTTGTCACGTGACCTGCCGGGACCTGATCACAAAGCGTCTATCGAACCGGATGAATTGAGTCAAATGGTGCGTTGTATTCGCCAAACCGAGCAAGCTTTAGGTCAAGCGGTGAAAACGCCCAATGAAACCGAACAAAAAACCAAGCTGTTGGTACGTAAAAGCCTTGGAGCCAATGTCGATATGCGCAAAGGCGAGATCTTTACTGAGCAGAACTTAACCACCTTGCGTCCCGGCACCGGTATGTCTACCAGTCTGTATTGGGATATGCTTGGCAAACCTGCCAGCAAAGATTATGAGGCAGGTGAGTTAATTGATGAGCAATAAACCGGTCATTCTTATCGGCTGTGGTGGTCATGCCAAGGTAGTTGCCTGTGCATTACTCGATAGCGGCCGTGAGGTGATTGGCGTTGTCGATAACCAGTTTGATGGGGTTAAACCCTGGCGTTGGGGTATCGATTTGATTGGCGATGACAGCGCTGTGCTGGGATTTGCCGATGATGAGGTTGAACTGGCCCTTGGCATTGGTCAAATGCCCGGCAACAACCTAAGACAACGCATTTTTGATGATTTTAAAGATAAAGGCTACCGCTTTGCGACGGTAGTCAGCCCCAGAGCCATGATTTCGCGAGATGTAGTGCTGGCAGAAGGGGTTCAGGTATTGGACGGTGCAATCATACAGTGTTGTTGTGTGATCGGTGCCAATACCATTGTCAATACTGGCGCGCAGCTGGACCACGATTGTGAAATCGGTTCAAACTGTCATTTGGCGCCGGGAACGACACTTTCTGGGGGGGTTAAGGTAGGTAACGGCACCATGATTGGCGTCGGTGCGACGGTGATCCAAGGTATCAGCATCGGTCAAGGTGCTATACTTGGAGCTGGAGCGACCTGCTACCGAGATGTAAATGATGCAGAACTATTGCTGGCGGCCAAAAACACCACAAAACAAATAGACCAGGCTAAGCGGTAGAAATGATTAGGTTGAAAAACACATATGACTAAAAAATGGCAACAATGGATCCTTGGTGAATCATCAAAGATCGTGGACGTTCTAACGGTTTTAGAGCAAAGTGGCAGTGGCGTGTGCTTTATTGTCGATGGCAACAACAAGCTGTTGGGCACCGTTTCAGATGGTGATATTCGCCGCGCCTTGCTTGATCACGCCTCGCTCGAAACCGAGGTCACTAAAGTAATGAATCATGCTCCGCGAGTCTGTCATTTGTCTGACTCGCCTGAGCAGCGCCGTCAAATCCTTGAAAAGAACCGCCTGTTGCATTTGCCGGTGCTGGAAAACGGCATTTTGGTTGATGTCAGCTCACTCTATGAGTTGGTGGACAACCGCAAATATCCCAATGCGGTCTTTTTAATGGCCGGAGGCTTCGGCACCCGCTTGCGTCCTTTGACCGAGAACTGTCCTAAGCCACTGTTGAAAATCGGTGATAAGCCGATCCTCGAAACCACTTTGCGCCGTTTTATCGAGTCGGGCTTTTACAACTTTTATATTTCAACCCATTATTTGCCGGATATGATCCGCGAGCATTTCGGGGATGGCAGCAAATGGGGGGTCAGTATCGAATATGTCCATGAGGACGATCCGTTGGGGACTGCCGGTGCGTTAGGCTTATTGCCGCCAGAGGCCGCCGAGCATCCGGTGTTAATGATCAACGGCGATATTCTGACCAAGGTCAATTTTGCCAGCTTGTTGGAATTCCACCAGCAGTCAAAAGCCCATGTGACCATGTGCGTGCGCAAATACGACTTCCAAGTGCCATACGGTGTGGTTGAGGCCAAAGATGGCTTTATTTCGCAGATCGTTGAAAAGCCTGTCCACGAGTTTTTCGTCAATGCAGGTATTTACGTACTCAATGGCGATATCGTTTCTTCTGTTACCTGTGGCGATAAAATCGATATGCCGACCTTAGTGGAAGGCTTGATTGAGGAGCCAGCTGGTGTGTCGATGTATCCAGTGCACGAATATTGGCTGGATATCGGGCGCATGGCTGACTTTGAACGGGCGCAAAAGGAATATTGGGAATTCTTCGTCTAGTTCGCCAAGGGTGGCACAAAACACTTATCGCCCACTTAGGGCGTGTTTGTGTGCCGCCACTGTTACTGTGCTACCGTTATCTGGCGTCGTTTGAGGTTGTTGCTCAGCCGCTGCGTCAGATACTGATGCTGCTCTTGAGCCTTCAGGCCGAACTGGGGCTTAAGTCTATTGCGCAAAACACCTCAAAGCGCTATCTCAAACATCCTGCCTTAATATTGCCCGTCACCGAGCTGATGGTGGCCAAAGACTATCTGTTGGCACCGATTGAGCCTGCACTAAAACACCACTACCAGGCCAGTCAAGGCGATAGCGAACAACAGCTGTGGGTTCTGGGTTATCTATTGTCGGTGATGCAAAAAAACGGCGATAGGGCCGCTATGGCACCATATATCGAGCAGTGTAAAGCGCTCATCGCGCAAGTGGGGGTTTCTGAGCGTAGTTTTGCCGTACTGTCGGGCTTATCAGAGCCTGCGATCCGATTGGCATTGATAGCGCAGACTCAAGGCCAGCAACAAATGTTGATGCAGTTTTATCAGGCCGATAGCGAGTTGGCTGTAAGCCGAGGGCTAGAGTTGGCGAATGAGCTGCTCAAAGGGCCTTATGCCAGCAAAGTGCTCGGGGCTGTGTTTGGTTTATGGTTTAAACAAGGTCGTTTTGAGCAGATAAAAAACCACATCGAACAGAGCTGCCAGAGTCCTATGTCGCAACAGGCCCATTACGGTTACGCCGTGCTCAGTTACAATTTTCACTTACTCGATTGTGCGCGACATCATTATGCTGCTTTAGCCAAGGTGAAAGGGCGGTTTAATCTAGAGTTGGCTTGTCATGGCCCGTTGAGCGCCTTTGCCCGGCTTGAGCAGGAGTTTAATGAAACCTTGGAGGCATTTGCCGGGATTGCGTTTTTCGACTCGCGCCAAATCGCTCAGTTAAGCTCGGCAACGCCACTATTGCTTGTCGGTAAAGTCGATTCGCTTAACAATCAGTTCTTTTATACCTTTGTACTGCGGCAATTGTGCCAAAGGTTTAAACAGTTGACCATGGTGTGTGACAGTCGGGTCATGGCCACTTTTAGCCAGAGTTTTCCTACGGTTCGATTTTTACCGCTAGATAAGTTTGACAGTGAGACCCTCAAGCAATTGCCGCTATCAAAACGCTATTTGTTTAATGAGGCAATGCTCGGCGAGCATCAAGATAAAGTGATTTGTCATATTCCCTTTCAACGTTATTTTAGCGATTGGTCGGCACTTGAACGGCAACGCCAGCAAGGTCCTTGGCTTACGCCTTTGCCAGATAGAGTCGCCCATTGGCAGCAGTGGTTGGCCGCTTTCGACCTGCCGGTTATCGGCTTGAGTGTCGGCAGTGGCAAGGTGGATTTTGAGCGTGCCATGTATATGGTTGAACATCGTCAGCTCACCGCCTTACAGCGCTTTGATAAATTGCAGATAGTCAGCTTGGACCCTCATTTTGACGCTCAACAGTTGGCGCAAATAGGTCAGGAGTGCGGTTTGTCTATCGTAACGCCCGAGATTGACTTATTTCATCAACTCGATGAGTTGTTGGCCTTATTGGCGGCCTTGCCGCTTATCGTGGTTACCCCAAACAACCTGATGGACATGGGCTCGGCGCTCAATACCGAGGTGCTGGTGTTAGATCCCACGTGGCAAATGAAACAATGGCAAGCGCCCGATAGCCCCTGCTATTTGCTGTCGAACCGCACCCGTTTTATTCGCCCGAGTGAGCGTAACGATGATTATTTGTCTGATCTGAACGAACAGCTCTATCTGGCCCTTGCCGCTCAGCTACCTGCCGAGTAGGGCTTGCGAGGTTTGTCATTTGCTCGGTGATGCCGATATAATGGCGAAGGCGAGGCAACCACTGTTAACCAATTGAGGCGCATTTGAAAACCCTGACTCACTTAGCATTGTTAGAAGCACAATCGATTCACATCATTCGCGAAGTGGCTGCCGAGTTTGAACGTCCCGTGATGTTATACTCCATCGGTAAAGATTCCTCGGTATTGCTACACCTTGCACGTAAGGCCTTTGCCCCGGCCAAGATCCCATTTCCGCTGCTACACGTCGATACCGGCTGGAAGTTCCGTGAGATGATAGCCTTTCGCGACAAAGTGGCGGCACAGTTGGGGTTGGATCTATTGGTTCATCAAAACCCACAAGGGTTGAGTCAAGGTATAGGTCCATTTAGCCACGGCAGTAAAATCCATACCGATGTGATGAAAACCCAAGCGCTTAAACAGGCGCTGGATAAATATCAATTCGATGCCGCTTTTGGTGGCGCTCGGCGAGATGAAGAAAAGTCCCGTGCCAAAGAGCGGGTATATTCCTTCCGTGATGCCAACCATCGTTGGGATCCAAAAAACCAACGCCCAGAGTTGTGGAATATCTACAATAGCCGAATCAATCCAAAAGAAAGCATCCGAGTATTCCCGTTGTCCAACTGGACTGAACTCGATGTATGGCAGTACATCAAAGAGCAGCAAATTGACGTCGTGCCTTTATATTTCGCCAAGCGACGACCAGTGGTGGAGCGCGATGGCATGTTGATCATGGTCGATGATGAGCGAATGCCCCTTGAAAAAGGCGAACAGGTGCAAATGCGAGAAGTTCGTTTTCGTACTTTGGGCTGTTATCCGCTGACCGGCGCCGTGCCCTCTGGTGCAAAATCTATCAATGACATCATTCAAGAGATGCTGCTGACCAACACCTCTGAGCGGCAAGGGCGGCTCATTGACCACGACAGTGCAGGCTCAATGGAAGCGAAAAAAATAGAAGGGTACTTTTAAGCGATGGCGCACAAATCTGAATTGATTGAAAAGGATATCGAAGGCTACCTCCAGCAGCATCAGCATAAGTCGCTGATCACTTGTTTGACTTGCGGCAGTGTCGATGATGGTAAGAGCACGTTGATTGGGCGATTGTTACATGATGCCCAGCTGGTGTTTGACGATCAGTTGGCCACTTTACAAAAAGACAGCAAACAGCTGGGGACGACCGGAGGGGATACCGACTTTGCGCTGTTGGTCGATGGTTTACAGTCTGAGCGCGAGCAAGGGATCACCATTGATGTCGCTTACCGCTATTTTTCTACCGACAAGGCCAAATTCATTTTGGCAGACACACCCGGCCATGAGCAATACACCCGCAATATGGTGACCGGCGCGTCGAACTGTCAATTGGCCATTATTCTTATCGATGCCCGCAAAGGGGTATTGACTCAGACCCGTAGGCATTCGCATATCTGTGCCTTGCTTGGTATTAAACACCTGATAGTAGCAGTAAACAAAATGGATATGGTGGACTATGGGCAGCCAACCTTTGACGAGATCTGCCGAGAATACCGTGATTTTGCCGCAAGTTTGGCCTTAGATGCCATTCATTTTGTGCCCATTAGTGCACTTAAAGGTGAAAATGTCGTGCATCAAAGCGCGCAGATGCCTTGGTATCAAGGTCTGCCTTTGATGGCGCTGCTTGAGTCGCAACATTTTGAGTCGGCACTGCAACACAAGCCATTTCGATTCCAGGTGCAATATGTTAACCGTCCCAGCAGTGACTTTCGTGGTTATGCCGGTACGGTGGCTTCGGGTTGTATCAACGTTGGTGATGAAGTGCTGGCTTTGCCGTCAAAAAGACCAACTAAGATAGCCGAGATCCTGACCTTTGATGGCGCCATGGATGAAGCGGTGGCTCTTGAAGCGGTGACCTTGACCCTCACCGATGAGATTGACCTGTCTCGCGGCGATATGCTGGTGAAAGTCAGTGAACTGCCGCAAAGCGGACGTTATGTGCTTGCGGATGTGGTGTGGATGCATGAATCGCCGCTGCAATTGGGCACCGAGTATCTGATCAAACACGGCACAAAACGCATTGCCGGGCGAGTGTTTGCCATTGACCATGTGCTTGATATCAACACCAATGAGCAACATCAGGCAGAGCAGTTGCAGCTCAATGATGTTGCCACTGTCCGTTTTGAATTAAATGAAGCATTGCATTTTGACGGTTATGACGACAATCCACAAACGGGGGCGTTTATCGCCATCGACCGTATCAGCAACGCCACGGTGGCAGCGGCGATGTTAAAAGGCTGTTGTGCGCCGCCCCAGCAGCGAGCGAGCCAGTTCAGTGAGTTTGAGTTGGAACTCAACGCCCTGATACGAAAGCACTTTCCTCATTGGCAAGCCAAGGACATCAGTCAATGGCGGGATGAGTGACTATGGGTTTTGAGCAATGGCTGATGGCCGCTGTGATGCTGGCGATTGTGCTGGCCTTGCTGCGCTTTGGGCATCAGGCCGCCAAGGTATTTGCCGGCGCCGCACTAAGTTGCCTAGCATTGTCTTTGCTTTCCATCGACGATTTTTTGGCCAATGCGGTCAATCCCGGCCTAGTTGCGCTGAGTTTACTGATCTGTTGCTCCTTCGCCCTTGAGCGCACCTCTATTTTACGGGTGTTGGCGCGCCGCTTGTTTGACGGCGGCGACACTCAGGTGGCGACTAAGGTGGTGTCTATCGGCGCTTTTGCGTCGGCTTTTTTAAGTAATACCGCAGTGGTTGCGACGTTTATGTCGCTGATAAAAAACAATCGCAACACGGCCCCGGGTAAACTTTTACTCCCCTTATCTTATGCCGCCATTATTGGCGGCACTGCCACTTTGGGCGGTACTTCCACCAACTTAATCGTCCATTCGATGTGGATAGAGCAGGGTCATCAAGGCTTTAATTTCTTTGCCTTTACCCCGGTGGTCATTCTACCTTTGGTTGCCTGTTTGGGGCTGATTTTATGGCGGCGTCATCGCTTGCCGGATTTAACGCCGCCGCCGCAGCAGGTGTTGGATTATTTTGTCGAAGCGAAAGTCAGCAAGGACTCGGCACTGGTGGGAAAAAGTGTACAGCATAACGGCCTGCGGAATCTGGACGATTTGTTTTTAGTGGAGATATTGCGGGGCGAGACATTGATAACTCCGGTGACCCCAGGGGATGTGATCCAGCCCGGCGACTGTTTGATTTTTTCTGGTGATGTCACTAAAGTCAATTGCCTAAAGCAATTTTCAGGGCTTGAGTTGTTTGCCGACAAGGCGCAACTGTTGGCGCAAAACCTCACTGAAGTGCTGGTCAGAACCGACTCGCCGCTGGTCGGCAAGAGCCTTAAAGAGGCTGGCTTTAGAGCCAAGTTTGACGCCGCAGTGGTGGCCATTCGGCGCCAAGGCGAGCGCGTTTCCGGTAAGCTCGGTCAGTTGATCATCAAAGAAGGTGACTTTTTGGTATTGGCGGTCGGCAATGATTTTGCCAAGCGCAACAATCTAAGCAAAAACTTCTTTGTACTCAGTGGGATGGTGCCCGATACCTTGTTGAGTGGTTGGCGCGAACGTTTGACCTTGTTGGGCTTTTTCGCGGCCATCGGTCTGTCGGCATTGGGGGTTTTACCATTGCTGCACTGCTTGATCTTTTACGTCGCGCTATTACTTGGCAGCGGCAGTTTGAGTATGGCGGAGATCAGGCGACGTTTTCCGGTGAATCTGTGGCTGCTGGTGTGGTCGGCGCTTTGTGTAGCGACAGCTCTGGGCAATACCGGCATAGACAGCCTGCTGGCAGGGGCGATTAATCACTTGCTCGATGGGCAAAGCGTGCTTTGGGCCTATATATTTATCTTTATCGCTACTATGATGTTGACTGAATTGGTCACTAACAATGTCGCGGCGGTATTGAGTTTTCCGATTGGTTATCATGTCGCCTTGGGACTTGGGGTTGACCCTATGCCGTTTGTGATGGCGGTGGCTTTTGCCGCCAGCGGCAGTTTTATCTCCCCATTTGGCTATCAAACCAATATGATGGTCTATAGTGGCGGTTATCGCTTGGCGGATTTTGTCCGTTTCGGTTGGCCGGTCTCACTGCTGTATGGTGCTTTGGTGCTTTTGATTATCCCGTGTATTTTTCCTTTTTAGTCAAAAGGCGAGCAAACTAACAATAAGCGGATTTTTTCACCATGAATTATGATGTATTTAATGGCGATGCCGACGGCATTTTATCTTTAGTGCAATTGCGCTTGGCACAGCCACGCGAGGCAACGCTCGTCACAGGGATCAAACGCGATATCAGCCTACTTGATAGAGTTGACGCCGGTCGTGGCGAGCAGGTCACGGTACTTGATATTTCAATGAGCAAAAACCACAGTCGGCTCAACCGGCTGTTGGACCAAGGTGCACAGGTGCTTTATTTTGATCACCACCAGCACCCGGACATACCCAACCATCCCAATTTGACCGCTCATATCAATACCTCGGCGCAGGTATGTACGGCATTGCTGGTGGACCATTACTTAAAAGGGCGCTTTTCGCTCTGGGCGATTGCCGCCGCCTTCGGCGACAACCTCGCTTTGGTTGCCAAAAAACGCTGCCAAGTCATGGGGTTAGGTAAAACGTTAACAAAACATCTCGAACGTCTGGGCACCGTGCTCAATTACAATGGCTATGGCCGCAATGTCGAAGACCTGCATTTTAATCCAGATCAACTGTTCAGCATCTTAATGGGCTATGAAACCCCTTATGAGTTGATAGCCGACAAACAGTCGGTCTACTATAAGTTATGCGACGCTTATGATCAGGATATCCAAAATACCGACAAAGCGCAGATATTGTGTCAACGCGAGGGTATCAAGGTGGTGCTGTTGCCCGATGAACGTTGGTCGCATCGAGTCAGCGGCGTCTTTGGCAATCAATTGTCCAATCAGGCGCCTGACACTGCTCATGCGGTGTTGACCGAAACCGCTGATGGTCAGCATTACACTGTGAGCGTTAGAGCGCCACAGAATAATAAACGTCTTGCCGATGTACTGTGTAGTGGCTTTGCCACCGGTGGCGGTCGTGCAGGAGCCGCTGGGATCAATGCACTGCCCAAGGCTCAGATTAACGAATTTATCGATGCGATGGCACGCATCTATGTTGAAAAGCAATAATAGAAGGTTTAATTCAATGGGGAAACTTGTCCATCACATGGCGGCAGTGGCGCTTAGCGTACTGTCTGCATCAAGCTTTGCCGCCGAAGGCGTGCAGACATCACCGGGTTTAGATGCCATTTTGCAACAGATTGAGCAGCTCGAAGCCAACAGCGAACCAAAATGTTATGCTACCGCATCGCGACTCGAAGACTTTATGTTTGGGACGCCATTGACTGACAAGGCACGTTTCGCCAAGAATTTATTACAAAAGCAGTGGATTGAGCAGGTGTGGCAGCAAGCCAGTGAAGTGGCTGGCAAACGTTTTGACAAAACCGTCAGCGCCGCAGATATTCAACAGGTTGTGGCCAAGATCTTCCGTGTTAGCAAAGACAACAAAGGCCATTGGCAACTGAAGTTTAACGGTCAGCACAACTTGAGTCTGCACAAAGATGACAAACGTCAGTATGGCAGCATCGCTTATTCTTTACGGGCGATATTGGCGGTGCAACAGCAAAATCTGCTGGCAACGGATAAGCCTTTGCTGCCGTTGTCCAATCAAGCGGTGGACGCATTGAGCGATGCACTGGACTTTGTTAACTTAAGCGCGCTTAAGGTGGCTGACCAGCAGGCGAGAAATGCCAGCGACTACGAGGTCGATGAGCACAATCTAGAAGCCGCATGGCATGGTTTGACGCGCGATAAATCGAGCGCTACTGCGGCGCAACTTCAACAGCCCAAACAGGGCTTGAAAGTGAAAACGCTAGAGCAGATGACGGCATTGAAGTCTATGGTCGAACAAAAGATGCGCTCCTATGCCCAGTACAATGAGGTCAACACTCAGTTGTTCGTGCGTAATCTTCAGGTGTACTTTGCTCGCAGCCGCTGGCCGGAGGATCCACAGCAGGCGCGCGAGTTTCGTCAAATGTTCACCGAAACGCTGATCGCGTTTTCTGCGGATCTCTATCGTGGCGCCCAGTCTGTCGCCCTTAAAAACAATCATTTGGTGATCACCGAAGAAGACGTCAATACCTACGCCAAAAAGTTCATTCCTCATCGTATTAACGAATATGAAGATGCGATTTTCTTCCCCAACCTAGCTAAAGAGCAGCGGGTGGTCATTGAAGCCTACGATATGGACGCCTTTAGAGACAGCGGATTACACTGGCGTTATCTTGAGTTCGCCATTAAAGAGCCGCAATTTAAGGCATACCTCGAGCCTGATCCGTTTGCCGCCGAGCTGTTGGTTGAAAACATCGCGCAGTTTGGTGTGTTGTTGTTGCGGGTGAGTGGGGATATCACCAATGCCAAAGGTGAGCCAAGGCTGAAGCCTGAATTCTTTGCCGAAGCGGCAAAACAGATCCAGCAACGCATCAATGACCACGCCAAAGCGCCACCACGGGTTGACGCTGTGCCAACCTTGGTGTCGGCGAAAAAAGCGACTGCCGCAGCCAAAGGTGAGCTATTTAGCGATGTCACCGCAGCTGGCAAAATTGATTTTATGCATCGCAGTGCCGACTGGCTTAGCCGTCAATTGCGCAGCTACCTTAAAACCGGCGAAAACCAAGGCACGGCAACTATCCCTCCGGCGTTTGGTGGTGGTGGTGTTGCCGCTGAAGATATCAACAATGACGGCCTCAGCGACATCTTATTGCTCAGTGGCCTTGGCAACAAATTATATCTTAATCGCGGCAATGGCGAGTTTGAGGATGTCACTGAAAAATCCGGTCTTGATTGGCGCCGTAAAGATGATAAGCAGCCAGGTGAGCCACGTCAGCCGATCATTGCCGACTTGGACAACGACGGTTTGCAGGATATTGTCATTACCTATGTGAATGATCCGCATCGGGTTTACCGCAATTTAGGCGACGGCAGATTTGAAGATGTGACGGCAAAAGCCGGTCTTGGCGGTGAAGGACTGGTCGGAGGCCCCGCTACCGTGTTTGATTTCGACAATGACGGCTTGCTGGACATTTATATCACCTATTTTGGCGATTACTTAAATGGGGTGTTGCCGACCCTCAAAAGACGCAACACCAACGGCACCGCCAATCAGCTGTTTCATAATCAAGGCGGTTTTAGTTTTAGCAATGTCACCAAAGGCAGTGAATTGGACAATACCGGCTGGGGTCAGGCGGTGGTGCATACTGATTTTGATGGCGATGGTATGCAAGACTTGATTGTTGGTAATGATTTTGGTGTCAACAGCTACTATCGCAATTTGGGGCAGGGGCATTTCGAGGACATCAGCAACCCGATTGGCGTTGATAAACCTTCATACACCATGGGTATCGGCACGGCCGATCTTAACGGTGATTTACTGCCTGATGTATACATCTCCAATATTGTTACCATGAACAAAGATGAAAAATACATTATGCCCGGCGGCGAAACGACGATGAAGTTCAATCCGAAAAAACTCTCGACAATGCGAGTGGTTGAAGCCAATGACCTGTTTATTTCCGAGGCCAAAGACAAGCAATTATCCCGGTATATCAGCTCTTTGGCGGTTGAGCGTGGCTATAATTCTACCGGCTGGTCGTGGGATGCCGATTTCTTCGACTACGACAATGATGGCGACGAAGACCTCTATGTGCTCAACGGCATGAACGAATACAATGTCTACGGCAGTGAAAATCCTTACTATACCGACCCGCGCAATAACGATAAGGTCAATATTTATATCCCGGTCAGCAGCAAAGAGTCGAATGTCTTTTTCATCAATGAAAATGGCAAACTGAACAATCGCTCTGAAGGCTCTGGGGTCAATTGGCTCGGCAATTCGCGTAGCGCCGCCTACTTTGACTTAGAAGGTGATGGGGATTTGGATATCGTGGTCAACAACTACCACGATAAGGCGCTGCTTTATCGCAATAACAGCGAAAGAATGGGGAATCATTGGTTGTCGATTCGTTTGCAAGGTGCACCAAGTCACGGCATCAACCTTGATGCAATCGGCGCGCAAATTGTGGTGACCAAGCCTGATGGCAGCACGAGCTGGCGTGAGGTGAAAAGTACCACCGGCTATATGTCGGTCCATCCAAAACGTCAGTACATTGGTCTTGGCGAGCATGAGCGTGTGGATATCACTATCCGTTGGCCCAATGGCGAGCGCTCGGTACTCAAAGGGGTTAAAGCCGACCAACAGCTGACATACAGCTATGAGCAGCTAAAAGGTATGACCCAAAGCGGTGAGTAAGGGCAATCTCCTCGGCTATGTGCTGTGTCTAGGCTGGCTGTTTTGTGCTGAGGCTTTTGCCGAGCCAAAACAGCCGCCAGTATCGGCACCGCTAGCCCCGCCGAACAGTGAGGTGAGTGCTGATGAGATGGCTCAGCGCATCGAGCAATATCGGCAAAACAAGGCGCAAATACAGCGTTTGCAAAATAATCAACACTCAGCCGAGTATCTTAATGCGCTGATTTATCAGCACTCGCCTTATTTGCTTAGACATGCCACCAACCCTATTGCGTGGCGGCCTTGGTCCGAGGCGGTATTTGCACAAGCCAAAGAGCAGCAACGACTGATCTTCTTATCTATCGGCTATTCGACCTGCCACTGGTGTCATGAAATGGAGCGCCAAAGCTTTGTCGATGTGGACCTCGCCAAGTTGCTCAATCGCGACTTTATTGCCGTTAAAGTCGATAGAGAAACCCTGCCAGCGGTCGATAGCCTCTATAGCGCTATACTAGAAAACCTAAAAGGTTCGGCTGGCTGGCCGGTCAGTGCGGTGCTCAATGAAAAGGGCGAACCACTGTTTATCGACAGCTATCTGAGCAAAGACAAGTTGACCTTGGTGCTCAATCGAATGAGTGGGCTTTGGCGCGACAACCGAGATTTAATGAACAGCCATGCCCAGCGTTTGATGTCACTGATTGATAAATCGCAAAGTACCACCACAGACAATTGGCAAAAAGACAGTTTAGAGACCATCATAGCCAAACTTAAGCCGCAACTCGATAGCGACCAAGGCGGTTTTGTCGGGGCGCCGAAGTTTCCTGCCGAGGGCATGGTGCTGTTTTTGCTCGATTACCTAAAGCGTGCTCCTGATCCCGCGCTTGAGTCGGCGCTGCGTCGGCAACTCGATAGCATGATAGCCAAAGGCATGTTTGACTCGATTTATGGCGGATTTCATCGCTACTCGACCGATGCCAACTGGCAGCTGCCACATTATGAAAAAATGCTTTATAACCAAGGTCAATTGCTGTTGGTTTATGCCGCAGGCTATGAGCGCTTTGCCGAGCCGCGCTACCTCGATGCGATAACCCGCACCTTTGAATTTCTACAATCCACCCTTTATCAGCCAGACGAGGGGCTTTATAGCGCAGTAGATGCGGTATACCAAGGTCTTGATGGCGGCTACTACCTATGGTCCGACACACAATTGGCGGCATTTTCCAAGCAACAAAAGCGCGATGCGGCAATGGCGGTTTTTGTCCGCAATGAATCGCTAGGGTTAAGTGGGATTTATTTCAATCAACCGCTGAGCGACAGTGCCGAACAGATCCGCACCAAATTGCGCTCACTGGCGCGACCATTGCCAATGGTCGATAGCAAAGTGATCACCGCATGGAATGCTTTGGCGGCTTGGGGGTTAATTGAGGGTTACCGGGTGACGGCCAATCAACAAATGTTGCAGATGGCTCGCGAGATCTTAGCGCAATTGTACCGGCAACATTTTGAGCGAACGCCGGGGCGGCTGTATCGCGCCTCGATTCATCACCAAAGGCTTGGCGAGGGCACATTGGAAGATCACGCCTATCTTGCCAAGGCACTACTGGCATTATATCGGCAAAGTGGTGAGCCGCGTGATCTCGAACAAGCCAAAACGCTGGTGGCTTTGGCAATATCGCGTTTTGCCGACAAGCAAGGGGGATTTCGGTTTAGCCAACAGGCTGTTGGTTCAAGGCTGTTGCCATACTCAGGTGCTGACGGCGAGCTGCTCAGCGCCGCTGCGGTGATGGTGTCGGCCATGAATGACTTGTGGCTGCTCCAAGGGCAGGACTCGGCACGCAAAGCGGTTAAACAGCAGGTCAATTGGCTCAAACAACAAGTGCTCAATTCGCCTTTGAATCATCTATATGCCCTCAAGGTTATTTTAGATTTTAGCCAAGGCAGTGTTGAGCCGCGCCAATATTTTGCCAAAGGCAAAGGCCAAGTGAGCTTAAGTGCGCCATCGCAATTGTGTGCCGAGCAACCTTTTAGCCTCGACTTTAAGCTGGCACCGGGTTGGCATGTCAACTCAGCCCAGCCGAAACAGAAATATCTCAAGCCTTTCGCTCTTAAGCAACAAGGCGCCACCAAAAGCCTGATCATCGATTACCCTAAAGCCAAGCTAAAAGCCTTAAGCTTTAATGCCACTGAAGTGAGCCTTTATGAAGGCGCGTTTAGTGTGGGGGTCAATCCGGGGCCGGGCGAGCAAGGGCCGTTGTATCTGTCAGTTGAAGTGCAGCCTTGCTCTGATAAGGTGTGTTTGCTGCCACAAACACTTAACTTCTTTGTGGCAGGGTGTCGCTAGCCTAACTCATATGGCGTTTCTTGATAGACGTAATAATTGAGCCAATTGGTAAATAACAAACTGCCGTGACTGCGCCATGAACATAGCGGCGTGTTATCGAGATCATCCTCAGGAAAGTAGTTTTGCGGCAGTTTCGGTGACTGTCCGGCAGCTAAATCGCGTTGATATTCCTGCGCCAAGGTGTCGGGGTCGTACTCTGGATGCCCGGTCAAAAACACCCGTTTCTTATCTGCGGTGGCCGCCAAATAGACGCCCGCTTGCTCCGATTGTGCCAGAATATTTAGCCCCTCGACTCGGTGATAGTCCTCCACCGCAATATAGCCATAGCGTGAGTGCGGCACGGCAAAAACATCATCGAAACCTCGGGTGAGTGGCTCTTTGGCGTCGTTTATCCAGTGGCTATATACCCCGGAGAGCTTTTGCGCTCGCAAATGACGGTTAATGCCATAATGATGATAAAACGCAGCATGGGCGGCCCAACAGGAAAACATGGTTGAGGTTACATGGCTATCGGCCCAAGCGAACACTTCACAGATCTTATCCCAAAACCAGACTTCACTGTAATCGAGCAAGGCAAGCGGTGCACCGGTGATGATCAGGCCATCAAAACGACGATGTTTGATGTCATCAAACACCTGATAAAACGTATCGATATGGGCTTTGGGCGTGTTTTTCGATTCGTTGGCATGAATGCACACAAACTCGATATTGATCTGTAGCGGGGTGTTGGACAGTTGCCGACAGATCTGAGTTTCGGTGGCGATCTTATTGGGCATTAAATTCAAGATGGCCACTTCCATCGGTCTGATATCTTGAGTCGAGGCTCTGTCTGGCGACATCACGAAAATATTTTCGTTATCTAAGACCGATAAGGCAGGGAGCTGGGCTGGAATTTTAATGGGCATCGCGCTTCCTTTTTGCTACTTGAAAGGACAAAAGAGGCGCTATTGTTACTGCATTTTAAAGATGTGTCAACATCTAGGTGTTTAGATGTCTATATGGTTGTGGTGGAAAGTTAAAAATAGGGGTAAGCAAAAGTTGACGCAAGATTGTTGTGCGGATGAAAAAAAGGGGAGGGACAGTGGTTTGGCATAAACGGCAGAGAAAACGCTTTGGAATAGAAGATCATCCCTGATCTAACGTGTGGTATATGCAGTCAAACATGATGCAAGCTTTACCCGTTAATCCCATCCAATATATGATTGGTCTGGCCTAGGCCGTTATTGGCCGGAGGCTGCCTTTTCCGCTTGGCGTCGTGCCAAGCGTTTTTGATAAGTGGCATAGGGTCGGTAAATGCCTTCCCAATCGATCTGTCCTTGGGTTTTTTCTATTATATTGAGCGATTGACTCGGTGCGGGGGCACGCTCTAGTCTGCGCCACGAACTGACGGTGCGTTTTTTTACACCAAACAGTTCGGCGGCTACTTCATCAGTCTGTTTTTGGATAAATACGGCTAGCTCCATTATCTTTTCCTATAAATTTGTTGAAAGGTTTAAAACCTCGACATTTCCTTTCTGACACTGCGATTTTTACATCCATGGGTTGTTCATACACTTCGACTGAACTGCATGAAGGACGCTCTAAATTAATAGTTATGCTAGGCGAGTTTAAACTCCTTATTTTTTTACTGTGTATATGTACAGTATAGCATATTAAAAAAGACATAGACAAAATTTAAAACCCATGAAAATCAATGTTTTATAAATTAAATTCTGCCCGGTTAAATTGACATTATTGTGTGGCTTTTTCTCCTTCAATGTGGCTGATAAAACCTTGAGAATCGATACGATGATGCACCTTTGTCAGGCACCAGCGGCCATCTACTGCAAGGCTTGGTAACGTGCCTTTTTGACTACCATTTGCGTCTCTAACCTTAGTAATTTCGACCATGCCTCCGGCAAATAGTTCAGGCTTACCGATAGTGGTTGCACGCAGGGTGAAAGCACATCGCTTGAAGTCGTTGAGCCTTGCCTGGGCTGCTTGTGTAGCCGTTTGTTCATCGGCCAATGTATGGGTTAAATTAAACTGCGGTGTGCCTGAACCTACACTGACTGAAAGCCTTTGTGCTGTGTTCCAGTCGTAATAGTGAGCCTTGCAGCTTTGATAGTGCGGATGCCCGCTGCCAAGCATCTGCCACTGCATCAACTGAGTGCGAGTCAATTGATGAACTGGCAAGTCTTGTCCGGTTCGACTGCGACCATTGCTGCGTGGCATAAAGATAAGGTAGTCTTCGACGACCTTAAAGGTGGCATCATAGGTGCCAGCCAAACGAGACAACAGCTGCATATCGCTCTCGCTCTGTTCAATTTGCGGCAATGTCACTTGACCCAGTTCAGGGTTGACTCGGCTTTGAAGACCATATTCTGCGGCAATTTGATCAATCAAAGACTGCAACGTCAGCGGCTGCTCTTGGGGTGATTGCCAGCTGTAATATTTTGGCGCCTTAAACTGTTTAGACATCATCAGCTTATTGGCATAAATCGTTAGGGTATCGCGTGCGCCGCTAAGACAATACTCGGCGATCTCGTATTCACCATGGTCAACAAGTGACGGTGAAGGGGGGTTTCCATCATTACCTTGCTCCTGCTTGTAGCCCAGTGTTACGCGTATTTTATGACCAATATCTGGCAGTTGTAGTTGATAATCGATATGATCATCCAACACCAAGATCAGTTGATCCGATTGCATGCCAGCATATTCAATGACATCAATCGATGAGATACGCTCGTTTAGCGCTTCAGTTATGTCTCGACTTGGGGTCGAGAGTGTAAAATCGGGTATATATTGCATGTTAGATACTCTTCATTATCGGCAATTACGCGAAACTGTTTAACTGTTTTTTCACTGATTCACGATGAACGGTTCATAATTGACGATTAGCGGTTAATCCTTTTATTCAAAACCTTCATTTGTTTCCGTTTCTGCCCGTGAACCCTTGTGTACAGCGGGATTGACGGTTTATTACAAACGTAAAAGGCCGGGGCAAATGCCCCGGCCTTTTATGGTTTTTATCGATTTAAGCCGGTGGCTTAGTCGTTGTAGAGGGCTAATCCCACAGTTTCAGCGTGGCACTTTCTACCTTGCGGGTCAGTTGAGGCAGGTTGATTAGAATATTTTCAGGATAAACCGGACCTAAGGCGGCAAGCCCCGGGTTATATTCCAAAACCTGCTCTACCGCCCCGGATTGCTGACCGTAGTGGATATAGCAGATGTAATCTAAGGTATCGCCATCACGGGTGCGATAGGTGGCATAACTCATGACAGACTCCCGTTAGTAAATGACTTTAACTGCATGGTAAAGTGGATCTCTCGAGGATTACCGTCTGGTAAGAACAAGGTGCGTTCTTCGCTGATAGACAAAATGCACCATAGCCCCAAAATGCGACCGACATTGGCTTTTTCTCCTTTGGATTTAACATAGCAAAGTTGCAACATCTTGCCCTCGGATGCGACTTGCCGCATTTCGTCCACTTGACCCAATCCATTGGCGACAACCTGTGGATAAATCACGCCATTGATGGTTAAACTGCGCTCACCTGGTCCTACATATTGCATCAAAGGTGGTGAGCCGGTAGTCGGCGCATCTTTGGGGATCCAGCGATAGGTTGATTCGTAGGCCAGCTTTTCAAACGCTGCGGTGCCGACCGAGAACTGGTAGCTACCCAACTGCATCATATGGGTGTCTTTTGGTAAGTTCATCAGGCTACCTCATCGAGATAATTAAATCGTTTGTTGCGCATCGCTTGCTGCTCCTTCTGTTCCAATTGGTTACTCACTTCTTCGGCAATCGCACGGGCATCCATACCCTCTTTGGCGTTGACTGTGATGTTGTTGGTGACATTGACCTGAGCGGGTTGGGTTGTGGCCTTGTCACTGCCTTGGTCTGCCTTTGACAGGGCTGCGACCTTCCCTTGCGCGGGGGACTCCAGTGCTTTTTCGCCTAATTGCGCTGCATTGGCTGCCTGTGGCTCAGGTTTATCATCCGCAAACAAGTCTGAGGCGAAATCCATTACCGACATGACGGCGCCAACACCTGGTAGCGCAGTGCCTAGCATATCCAATGCCGATGTGTTGGCGGCAGTTGGGCCTTGCTCGGGCTGGTCTGGCTCGGTCAATGCTTGGCCGACCTGTTCACCTAAGGATTCACCGGCAAACGAGCCGACAACGCCGCCGATCAATCCACCGATGGCAGTGCCAAACACTGGAATGACCGACCCGATGGCAGCGCCCGCAGCCGCGCCCGCCAAGGCACCGCCAGTCCCCCCGGCACTGGTCGCCAACTGCTGGGTTTTTTCAGCACCAGTTAAGCTGTCATCGGTAATGGTCGAGAACATATCCAACGCACCAAGCGCCGCGGTTAGTGGTGCAGCTGCGCGACCGAGCAACTTACCAGCAGGGTTTTTCATCCACTTACCCAAAGACTGGTTTTTTGCCGATGATTTTGAGCGACCCTTGTTGCGAGATTTTTCTTTGCGTCTATCCTGACGTGAATCTTTGTCTTCCAGGTCGCTTGCCGAGCGCCCATCGTCTGCGCGGTTTGACTGCTGGCGCTTGGTCGATTTGCCTGAGCGACGTCTGGCTTTTTTGCCTTTACGTTTGCCTTTCCCTTTGCGTTTGGACTTCTTGTCCTCTTGCTCAGGCAAGTCTTGTTCAAATACGCTGTCAAACAGCCCGTCCATCGATTCAAAGGCGTCGGCGGCACCGTCAAAACCGAAACTGCGCAGCAGTTCTGGCGCAGCATCTTTTAGGCTTGAGATATCGCCATCAAGCACTTGTTTGACATTGATTTTTTCAAAAGTCCCGGAGAGGTCTTCGACAACACCGCCTGCTTCTTCAAAGCCAAAGCTACGCAGTAAATCCGGCGCCGCTTTGGTCAGTGATGACATATCACCGTCGAGCACTTGTTTGAAATCAACCTGCTCAAAGGCATTGCTGGTCTGTTCAAACACATCACCGGCTTCATTCAAACCAAAGCTACGCAGTAAATCCGGCGCCGCTTTGGTCAGTGATGACATATCACCGTCGAGCACTTGTTTGAAGTTAACCTGCTCTAGCGCGCCGGTGGTCTGTTCAAACACATCTCCGGCTTCATTCAAACCAAAGCTGCGCAGTAAATCCGGCGCCGCTTTGGTCAGTGATGACATATCACCGTCGAGCACTTGTTTGAAATCAACCTGCTCAAAGGCGCCGCTGGTTTGTTCAAACACATCTCCGGCTTCATTCAAACCGAAGCTGCGCAGTAAATCCGGCGCCGCTTTGGTCAGTGATGACATATCACCGTCGAGCACTTGTTTGAAGTTAACCTGCTCTAGCGCGCCGCTGGTCTGTTCAAACACATCTCCGGCTTCATTCAAACCAAAGCTGCGCAATAAATCTGGTGCGGCTTTGGTCAGCGATGACATATCACCGTCGAGCACTTGTTTGAAGTTAACCTGCTCTAACGCGCCGCTGGTCTGTTCAAATACATCACCGGCTTCATTCAAACCAAAGCTTCGCAATAAACCTGGTGCGGCTTTGGTGAGTGATGACATATCACCGTCAAGCACTTGCTTGAAGTTAACCTGCTCTAGCGCGCCGCTGGTCTGTTCAAACACATCTCCGGCTTCATTCAAACCAATACTTCGCAATAAATCTGGTGCGGCTTTGGTGAGCGATGACATATCACCGTCGAGCACTTGTTTGAAGTTAACCTGCTCTAGCGCGCCGCTGGTTTTTTCAAATACATCACCGGCTTCATTCAAACCAAAGCTGCGCAGTAAGTCTGGTGCAGCTTTGGTGAGTGAACTCAAATCGCCATCAAGCACTTGCTTGAAGTCAACCTGCTCTAGCGCGCCGCTGGTTTTTTCAAATACATCACCGGCTTCATTCAGACCAAAGCTGCGCAGTAAGTCTGGTGCGGCTTTGGTGAGTGACGATAAATCGCCATCAAGCACTTGCTTGAAGTTAACCTGCTCTAGCGCGCCGCTGGTTTGTTCAAACACATCACCAGCTTCATTCAAACCAAAGCTGCGCAGTAAGTCTGGTGCGGCTTTAGTAAGTGATGATAAGTCGCCATCAAGCACTTGCTTGAAGTTAACTTGTTCCAGCGCGCTGCCTGCTTTATCGAAGACATCTGCCGCTTCATTGAGACCGAAGCTGCGCAGTAGATTCGGCGCGGCTTTAGTCAAAGATGACAGGTCTCCGTCAAGCACTTGTTTGAAGTTGACATGGGCCAATAGGCCGCTAACCTTAGACAGTTCATCGCCAGCCTCATTTAAGCCGAAACTTCGTAGTAGGTCTGGCGCCGCCTTAGTTAGGGTTGATAAATCGCCATCGAGCACTTGCTTAAAGTTTACTTGCGCCAAGGCCGTGGTGGCATTTGCCAGCACATCGGCACTTTGTTCAAGCTCAAAACTGCGTAGTAGTTCAGGTGCGGCTTTGGTGAGTGAACTCAAGTCGCCATCGAGCACTTGCTTGAAGTTAACTTTTTCTAACGCGCCACCGGCTTTGGCAAAGACATCGGCGCTTTGATTGAGTTCAAAGCTGCGCAGCAGTTCGGGGGCGGCACGCAACAGGCTGGATAAATCACCTTCAAGCACTTGCTTGAGATTGACCTGCTCGATGGCGCTGGTGAATTTTTCAAATACTGCGGCGCTTTGTTCAAGCTCAAGGCTGCGCAATAGCTCGGGCGCAGTCGCGGTAAATGACCTCAAGTCGCCCTCAAGTACGTCCTTTACATTGACCTTAGCTATGGCGTTGGCGCTTTGAGTCATGACGCTATTCGCGTCATTTAGTGCCAAAGCGCGAATGAGTGCTGGCGCCGATTGGGTAAGGCTCGACAGATCGCCATTGAGCACCTGCTTGATATTGACCTGACTAATGGCGTCGGCGTGAGATTGGATAAGTTCAGCGGCGTCATTGAGTTCAAAGGTGCGCAACAATTCAGGGGCCGCTTTGGTCAGTTGTGATAGGTCGCCTTTGAGCACTTGGGCAATATCAATTTGACTGACTTGCTCTGTGACCTTATTTAGTACCGCCGCACTTTGGTTGAGTTCAAAGCTTTTCAGTAGCTTTGGCGCCGCTTCGCTGAGCTTTGATAGGTCAGCTTCAAGCACTTGTTTGCCATCGAGTTGGGCGATGGTATCGGCAACTAGAGCGACTTTTTGAGCAGGCTCTGCCAAGGGCAAGGCTTTGATAAGTGCCGGCGCGGCTTGTGAAATTTGCGCAAGTGGTGTGCCGAGCAATTGTGGTAAGTTTACCTTAGCTGCATCATTGCTTGATTGCTCTACCAGCTTTGCGGCGTCGTTTAGCTCTAAGCTGTTTAGCAGTGCCGGGGCGGCGCTGGCCAATGAGCTTAGGTCACCTTCGAGCAATTGTTTAAAGTCTAATTGCGCGAAGGCTTGAGTAATTTGTTCTACCGTTTGTTTTGATTGAGGCAGTGTAAAAGCCTGCATCAGTTGTGGTATGGCGTCGCCAAGTGAGGCAGTTTCGCCTTGTGCCAACTCTGGTAGATTGAGTTTGGTCAGCGACTCGGCTGCCAGTGCCATGTTAGGCGAGTTTTGTTTAAAGGCCAGGCGAGAAATGCCATCGAGCAGCTCTGTCCAATAGGGCGGCGCCTCTAACTGCTGTTCGCTAGGCGCTTCCAGCGCCACAACTTCACGCACCGTAATGCGTTTTGGTTGCTCATTGTTCAAATCATTTTCATTCATTTACTCATCCTGAATTTTAAAGAAAAGACAAAGCATCAAACTTCGATGCTCTGCTTATGCGCCAACGCAGCGTCAAACCAGTCGGTGAGTTCCTCTTCCGTGAGGTCGGACAGTTCCTTTAGGCCCCAGCCTGTGTAGCGGGATAGGGCTATCACCATACTTCTTAAGCTGCGGGGCGAGTACCGAGAAAAAGCGCCAGCTTCTCCCTTAATTTGATAAAGTCAGACCAATCCAATTCTTCGATCACCTCTGGTGCGACTTCACACAAGCTGGAGAAGTAGTGGATCTCAGAATCGGACTGGTGCATATCGGCTCTGTCTACCATCAAACGGTCTTTAACCTTGGGACGACGCATGGATAAAACGGTGTACTCATAACCATCGACATTGATTGGATAAGTCAGATTGATTTGCTCTTTGTACATTGTGTACTCCTAATAAGTTCGTTTGATGCCTAGATGCCTAGGCGTTAACTGTTGTCACTGAATTTATAGCGAGAAGCTCGCCTAGGCATTAAAGCGGCTACGCCGCAATAATTGGTTAGAATGTAGCCTGAGGCTTTAGCCTCGATTTAGACACATGTCTCGGCTAAAGCCGAAAGCTACGGGGTATAAATAAGCGTTAGCGCAAATGGCGTTAGCCAAAAAAAGTAAGCGTAGCGTTTGGGGTGGCGGTCCGACTGCATGGATGCAGGAGTTAGGGCGACGCAGGATGCCAAAGCCGAGGGGGCGAGGATGGCTTTTCCCCCAAATCAAG
>JBFHGJ010000022.1:0-61800 GCA_041583135.1 Alteromonadaceae bacterium
CTTACGCCTCGGGAGTAGGCATGGGTATGACCAAAGAAGTGAATACTGGGTTTGCTACAGGCGCTAGAAAACTGCTCCAGCTTAGCGACGATTTGGCCGCTGTAGTCAAGTTCACCTTCAACCCACATTTCTGATTTGTGGGGGTGATGCATTTGCGCAAATACAAAGTCGATTTGCTGATTGCTACAAGTATCGGCCAGTACGTTATCAAGCCAATCCAATTGCGCCTGAATGCGATAATTGCTGTTTGAGTCCATGGAGATCACACGAATGTTAGATTGGTCGTGATAGTACCAATGCTCCATATAATTAGGTGTGCCATTTTGTGGCAGAGTGAAAAACTTAAAATAGGTATCGGTGTTGTACTCATGGTTGCCTGGTGCAGGATAGGTCGGCACTTTTGCCGCAAGCGGGGCAATTGGGCTGAAAAATGTGGTGCGCCATGACAGATAATTGGTGCCATCTGCGACCAAATCGCCGGGGATCAAGGTCATGTTGATGCCTTCATGCAGCTCTTTACCTAGCACTTCACTGACATAAGGAATGACGCCTTGTTCGATAACTTCTTTGAATTTGCTTGGGTTACCACTGTCATATTGCATGTCACTCATGGCTAAAATACGGCTGTGCTGTTCGCTTTGGCTCAGCGCAGGTGTTTTAAACTGGTAGATGTCGCTGTAAGTGTTGTCGGTTTTTACGCGGTAGTAATAGACGGTATTGGGCGCCAATCCTGTCAGTTGTACTTCATGGATACGGCTTAAGCCAAAGCCGGTTTTGGCCGAGCCTGAGGTTGATTGGCCGAGCGAGGTGCTAAGGCCCCATTCGACAATGGATTGAGAGCCGCTGCCAGTCTCCCAGTTGATCCAAATACTCTGTGGTGTGGCTGTTTGTAAAAATGGCTTTACTTCCATGGTGTGAGCAAGGGCATTATTGGTCCATGCGATACTGCCAAGGGCAGCAAGCACACAAAGACTGGTTATTGTTGTTTTCACGTAAGTCTCCTGTAGATAGTGGTGTAGTGATATGGGTGTCACCGTTAAAGGCGCGGCAGTATAGGCAGGGTTTATGAACAAGATGTTAAGGTGTCGTTACACTAATATCTCTAACCTCTTGTTAATTATGACAAAACTGTCTTAAGTTCGTTGTTTAGGGAATATTTTGTGTAATTAATGATAGAACCGCTGTTATTTTGTGCTTGGTGAAAGTGAGCGGGTGTATTGCTTGTTTTTGTATATCCAGCGGTTAATTTATCAAGCTTTGATAAAAGTTTGTTTCGAGAGTGTGAGGCGCTTCACAATTTTGCCAAGGTGTGTGAAACGTTTTGTGAAAACCTTCACAGATTTGCGCCAAAGGTCCAGATAAAATGACTCTATCGTCAATTGAAAGCCTTTGGAGCAAATTATGAACTACAGCAAACACGTTAAGAAACAGCAGCGTAAACAGTTGAAAGCACAGCAAAAAAGAGCTGGCAGCAGAGCAAGCTCAGCCTATGCGGTAAAGCCGAAAAGTTCTGGCAAATTCTTAGCTGGGATCATTTTGCTGGCGGCTTACATTGCCAACTCAGGTGAAGTTCATGCTATTGCCGCGTCAATCTTTTAAGGCCTAAGGCGCCTATCTCCCGCTATTTGCTCTTAGCGCTGCCCAATCTGTGGTGTGGCAGCGCACCTGAGCCTACCAATTGAACTTATACTGCACCCCGATACCCACATTATTGACATCCTGTCTGCGATATTGATTGAGGCGATACTCCGCCACGGCATACCAGTTATCAGCAAAATTATAACCGAGCTGCGCCTCTGCCACGATTGGGCTTTTTGGCATATGCTCCGGCAAATCTTGATTGAAGGTATGGTCGATAAAGCCAGATAAATAGAGTCGTTTGGATATTGATGGGAACTTCATCATAAAAGCGTGTTCTATTTGCCAGACATCAGGGTCTTCATGGTCAAATTGTACGGCATGAAGGTTGATGGAATAAGACAGATGAATGGATTTGAAAAAGTTGCTCATCGACTCACTATCGTTTAAACGCCAGCGGATCCCAAGGCGATGACGATTATTTTTGCTGCCAGACCTAAAATTAAACTGAGCAGTGAGATCAAATGGTGAACCTTCAGTTATCTGCCAGCGCAGGTTTTGTTCGCTGTAATAGCTAAGCGAGCCGGGTAGGTAACCTGAACGGTCCTCTCCGTAAAGGTTGGTCAAACTGAAATAGGATAATCGAGTGGAGAACTTTTGCGCTATGTTCAGTGTCAGCGCGCTGTCGGAATCGACATCACTGAGGTAAGGGTAGAGGTTGAGATCAAAAAAACCATCAGCCTTACTGAGTAAAGACGTGCATAAAAGTGTCGTGTACAGTGAAATTCGTGTAACGGTGGTAGAGGTCATCACCAAATACTCGTTGTCTAATGGCTTAGCTCAACTGTAGACACTTGGTAGAAAAAATTCAAAGATTTCAATGCGCCTAAAACAACAAAACGCGGCATTTGCCGCGTTTTGACTGTTACGTGCTATTGCTTGCAGATCACTGATGTTACTCGGTAATTCTACGGGTTGGCAATAGAGATTGTTAAATCGCTGTTGGCCAATTTGACCGCGTCCATGACTTTAACCACTAAGCCGTGTTTCGCCTGCTTAGCGCCTTTGATGATCACAGTCTCAGAGCTGTTGGCCGCTAACAAACGTTCAACGTTGGCGCCGACACGTTCAACATCAACCATACGCTTATCCATCCAGATCTCGCCCGCGTCATTGATTAGGATAAAGATAGGTGGCTTGTTGTTTTCAGTCTTCACATTTGAAGGTTTTGGCTTGTTGATCTCAATCCCTTTTTCCTTCAAGAATGAAGTTGAAACAATAAAGAAGATCAACATGATGAATACGATGTCCAACATCGGCGTCATGTCGATACTGGCCTCTTCATCTATCTGAGCGCGTTTACGTGACATATAGTTATTTTCCCAAGTGATGGATTGACAATTTTCTTGCTCCCAAGAGTCTACGTAAAAAAATTCCGTTGGACAAGCGGCAACACCAGATTATTAAGGTGCAAGCACGGAAAAATACGATGAAACGCTGTGCCTAGTTGCTTGTTTGCTCAAGGCTTAAACAGAAGCTGGTGAAATACAACGAATTAGATACATAGTTCACCAACGTTTGCGGCGTAAAAGTAAACATGGGGCATAAAAATTTACCCTAGATAATGTCAAAAATTATACAGTGGTTGACCTCGACGGGCATTGCCGGTGAATTTCCACTCAGGCCCGACCAGCTGTGCGCTGCGCAAAATATCACCTCTGTTAGAGCTAAAGTGTTTGCTCTAATTTTATACAACTATATGACTTTGCTGTCATTTTTGTCATTTTTTCAGTAATAAAAAGGTAAAAATTCACTTCTACCATGCGCCCCGCTTCGACACGTTCGAAGCCACTCAACCTTAACATTTAACAATAACAGCAACTATTTTACATATAGGTAAATCATGAAAACTTTGGTTACAGGTTTGACTTTGATTGCCGGCGCCATGTTGTTCTCGCCGCAAAGCCATGCCTTCAAACAGGTCACTCATAAACGCATCGTTGAAGACGCCGTGCAGTATATGGCATTACACCCAACCACAACTAACTACAACAAATTGGTGCAATTGGCCAACAGCGCAGGCATTTCAGTGACTGAGCTTGCCAACCGTTTAGGTCAAGGCGCATATGATGTGGATGACTTTGAAGACACTTTCTTTTGCGGTGCGGTCAGTGGTGACTGTGTTCAAGCGCCATTGTGGGGCGCTGCCGAAAGTATTGTTCGCTACACCTCATACTGGCACTTCCAAAATCACACTCAAGGCGCCGACGCCCATGGTAATGATTTTGGTGGTTACAACTATGACAAATTGACCGTTTGGGGCACTGTTGATACTGCTGCTGCCACTTGGCTGGTTGGCGACTACCTTGACGATGGCCCTGGCGGCGAAACCGGCTGGTTCTGGGCTGACGACAGCAAATACAACACTTATGGCATTACTGAGCGCAACTATCGTCAAGGTAGCTACAGTAACTACAACATGTATGACGATTTCGAAGCAATGCCATTCCAGCCAATCGACAACTTAGGTCAATACTGGTACAGCAAATACTGGCAAAACCCAACCATTCAATCATTGGGCTTTGTGATGCATACCACCGACTTGTTGCAACCACACCACACTTGGACGACTTCTGACTTGAATCACTCTGGTTGGGAAGGTTGGGTTGCCGATTACTATGACAGTGAAAATCTTAACGACATGAGCCTAGTGCATCAAGCCATGGGGGATTTCACCCCAGTTGCAGCCAGTAGCACCGATATCCGCTCGTTGTTGACTCAAGGCGGTGCCTATTCTTATGCTCAAGGGGGTGGCGTCTTGCATTCAACCGACCATGGTACTCGTAACAACATTGCGAAAAAAGTCGTACCACATGCCATCGCGATGGTAGTGCATATTCTTAATCATGCCATGACTCGGTTCTAAACCATGAAAAAACTATTGGTATCTTGCCTCGTGTACGTGCTGATAGTGCCGTTGTCTTGCTTTGGCAAGACAACGGTCGCTTTTAGTGTGGACGACGTGCAGTTAAGCGAACGGGTTTTTACTCGACTATGGCAAAAGGCCAATGGCCAAAAGCCCATCAGCCAAGTGGCTTTTAAGAGTAAACTGATTGAAACCCTAGTACTTGGCAAATACGCTAAGCATCACTATCCACAGCTCAATCAGGCAAGTAATGTTGGCTATGACCCTAAGCTCACCCAATCATTACAGTTAAACCGGCTACTGCTCGATTGGTTTGAATTTGACTCAAAGGCAAAAGCCCTTGCGGCAAAGCAGCGTGTGCAGCTTCAACTTAGCGGGCAAGCACTGGCACAGGCCATCGGAAAGCCGTCTATTCTTGGCTATGAGCTAACACCCAAACAACGTGAGTTGGCACAACATGTTGTCGTAGCTACATTCACATTAGATACACCATCCGATGAGAAAATTACCCTCGCTGAGTTATATGACGAGCAGTCAGTGCAAGGTCGTATGGCGTTTCATCAAGGCGATTTGAAACAAGTAAGCCAGTTTGCGGTCGATCGCTTTTATGTCAGCTGGCATAAGGCTCAGGTGCTGAAAAAAGGCATGTTACAGCCAAGTGAGTTGACTGCGCTTGAACGGATCATTGAGGCGAAGTATTTAGAGATGCCGTTGTTGTTGGCTTTAGGGGCGCTCAGCTCTGAGCACGGTGATGATGAGGGGATTAATCGATTTAAGCAGCAGGTCAGCCAAGCTGAGATCTCGCAGTTTTATCAAGCCAATAAAAAAGACTTTGCCTACGTCAGCGAGGTAAAAGGACAATACTTGCGTTTTGCTAACGAGAATGACGCAGTTAAGGCGCACAAGCGTTTGGCCAAGGGGGAGTTGTTTGCCGATGTGGCAAAGTCGCTTGGACAAAGTGGCACATTTGCCGAGGCGCAAGACGGCTGGCTGCATGTCAGCAAAAAACAAAGCTGGCTAAGCAACCTTGCCTTTGCTTTGCCCAAGGCAACACTCAATCGGCCGGTGCGAGGACCGCAAGGGCAGTGGTATTTGGTGAAAGTCGATGACAAGCGCAACGACTTTTATCCCGCAACGAGTGAAACCGTGGTGTTTCAGGCAACTCGGGCGATCGCTGCACAAAAAGCGCAGCAGGCTTTTAACCAATTGAAACAACAACTAATGCAACAGGCGCAAGTGGTTGAATATGAAAAAGGCTGAATTATTTTTACCTTGGATACTACTCGCTGTGGTGAGCGGTATTGCAATTTGGAAACTATTACCTGTGGCGTCAGCATTTGAGGATGAGCCGTTGGCGCATCAGGGGGTGATCAAGCTTGAGACGGTGCAGGCATATTCTCCGTTTAAGCCACAGCGCAAAGTGGCTGTCATTGAGCCAGTCGCAAAAGAAAGCATTGTTGCAACAGCCGAAACGGACGTCCGGGCACTGGATGAACAGCCACAACCACTAGATAAGGAAGCGTTGGCGAGCTTTGTTGCCTCAGTAACAGTAGATGATCCAAGAGCGCCACCTATTGGCAAGAGTATTCCGTATGAAAGACCTGCGCAGGCTGTGCTGGCGGATCCTCAGCTGTATAGTGAGTTTGAGGCCAACAAAAGACGCAGTGCGTTAAAGCAGTTTGTAGTGGCGGCGCAAAACAAAGTCAGCAAATTGGAGCGAATGATTGAAAAGGGCAAACAGCGGGGCATCTCCGAGCAACAGTTACAAGAGGGACTACGTAAGCTCGCCGCACTTAAACGTGGTGTGGTCGCAGTGGAACAAGATCTTGCCTACTGAGCCTGATTTGGGTTCGAGTATTAGTTTTGAGTATTAGGTATGTGAATTTGGCATTTGTCAGCAGATGATGACGTTGTTTAAAATGGCTGCAACACTCGCCGCTATTTTGCTGGCGTCACATCCTTATAAAGAGATCAAACCATGATTTATGATTCTATTTTAGATACCATTGGCAAAACCCCGATCATTAAAATCAATCGCCTTGGGCCAAAACACGTCAACCTCTACGTGAAAGCCGAATACTTCAATCCGATGGCGTCGGTTAAAGATCGTCTCGCCTACGCCATTATCAATGATGCCAAGCAACAAGGTAAGCTTGAAGACGGCCAAACCGTTGTCGAGGCGACCTCTGGTAACACCGGTATTGCTTTGGCTATGGTTTGTGCGGCACTTGGTCATCCTTTTGTAGCGGTGATGACCGAGACCTTCTCAATCGAACGCCGTAAAATTATGCGTGCGTTAGGTGCAAAAGTGGTTTTGACGCCAGCGGCTGAGCGTGGTACCGGTATGGTGCGAGTGGCCAAAGAGCTGTCTGAAAAAAATGGCTGGTTCTTAGCCCAGCAGTTTGAAAACCCAGCTAACCCGGCCTATCACAGAAGCACCACAGCCCCTGAGATCTTGCAGGATTTTGCCGGTAAGCCGCTGGATTATTTTGTTAGCGGTTATGGTACTGGTGGTACTATCACAGGTGTTGGTGAGGTGCTAAAAGCTGCGCGTCCTGATATCAAAATCATCGGCACCGAGCCTGCCGGCGCGGCGCTTTTAAGTGGTGCTCAATGGCAACCGCACAAAATCCAAGGTTGGACACCTGACTTTATTGCCGACGTGCTTAACCGTGAGGTGATTGACCAGGTGTTGCCGGTTGAAGATGAGGTGGCACGCGACACCGCGCTTGAATTGATGCGCAAAGAAGGTATTTTCTGTGGTATTTCCGCAGGTGCGACCTTTGCGACAGCCCTTAAAGTGGCTGAAACGGCGCCTGAAGGCTCAAGCATCTTGGCCATGTTACCTGATACTGGCGAACGTTATATGTCCACCTTCTTGTTCGATAACGTAGCAGAAGGTTCAAACGATGACGTGTTAGAGACCTTAAAGTAAGTTCGAACCTGACTCATTAGACAGCGAAAAGGGCTGCGGGCGGCGTTTAATTTTGCTAGAATTTGCGCCGTCTATTTGTGTTCAACTCACTTTTACGGGACAAACAACCTATGAGTCTTGCCGACAAAGTTCTTGCCGTCAACAATGATTTACCTATTCGTACCGACCAGCCTGTGCACAGTGGTAAAGTGCGCTCCGTTTATTGGTTAACTGCTGCCGACAGCGCACGATTAATCAAAGAAAAAGGCTATGATGTTGCCCCCGATGCCCCGCTGGCCATTATGGTGATCAGTGATAGGATCAGCGCCTTTGACTGTATCTGGCGTGGTGAAGGTGGTATGAATGGCGTGCCGGGCAAAGGTGCTGCCCTTAATGCCATTTCCAATCACTGGTTTAAACTGTTCCGTGAACAAGGATTGGCTGACAGCCATATTTTGGATATTCCACACCCGTTTGTCTGGATCGTACAAAAAGCCAAACCGGTGATGATCGAAGCGATTTGCCGTGACTACATTACCGGCTCAATGTGGCGCGCCTACACCAAAGGCGAGCGCGAGTTTTGCGGTATCGAGTTGCCTGACGGTTTGCAAAAAGACCAGAAACTCAACGAGTTGCTGATGACCCCTTCAACCAAAGGGATCTTAAAAGGCATTCCGGGTGTACCAGAGCAGGACGATGTCAACATCACGAGAAGTGACATCGAAAACAACTTCGAAGCATTTAACTTCAAAAGCAAAGAAGACATCAGTCTCTACGAAAAGCTGCTCAAAGAAGGCTTTGATGTGATCAGTAAAGCGCTGGCCGATATCGACCAGATCTTTGTCGATACCAAGTTTGAATTCGGTTATGTAACAGACAGTCAAGGTGTTGAAAAGCTTATCTATATGGATGAAGTGGGCACACCTGATTCGTCACGTATTTGGGATGGTCCCGCTTATCGTGAAGGCCGCGTGGTGGAAAACTCTAAAGAAGACTTCCGTCAATTGTTGCTTAACCACTTCCCAGATCCTGATATCCTGCTCAACAAAGACAGAATGGACGAGCGTTTAGCGCTGGCCCGCGACAACGAACTGCCTGAGTCTGTAATGATGCAGATCTCAAATACCTACCTTGGTATTGCCGAGAAAATCATCGGTCAAAAAATTGAACTCTCTGACAATCCTAAAGCAGAGATCGTCGCTATCTTGCGCGACCAATATGGTCTAATCGACTAGTGAACCTGAGCTTCACGTAAGGAAGGGCCGTAGAGCACAGCTATTTTCATCGCTAACTGCTCCAAATTTGTTTGCTTTAGGCGACTAAAGCGGCGCAAATTTGGATTGTTATCGAAGAAAATATCAGCACTCTCCTGCTTTTCAAAGGGGGCGATGAGTTCAAGGGCATTGACCCGCCTTACGCAATGCTCAGGTTATTCAACTCTAATGTGGCTCTTGTTCAAGAGCCACATATTCCACCAGCCAATCTCGCCAAAATCTAGTTAAGGTGTCAGACACCTAGAGATTTTTATCGCCTTTTATCAGGGGCTTAAGCAATTTGGTGTCAGACACCTTGACTTTTTTGGGGCCAAACTGGTAGATGGCAAGACCGACTAAGATGGCGCCGGCACCGATCAGTATGCTCAAGGTAATGGTTTCATTGTTGAGCTTGGCGCCTAAAATAAGGGCCATGACAGGGGTGATAAGGGTGATAAGTCCTACCGTTGCCGCAGTCAGCTTTTGCAGCACGTAGTAATAGGCGAAAAAGCCAAGTACCGAGCCGAAGGTGCCAAGATATAAGATGGCGGCAATAGAATGAAATTGCCATTGCTCATCGGGTATAGTGCCGTCCAACAATGCCCAAGTCAGCACATAAAATGGCAACGAAACCCACAGCGCGCCTGCTGTTGTCGCCAGCGGATGAATGGCGACATTGACACTTTTGACCAAGACGGCGCTGAGGGCAAAAAAGCCCATGCCGATGATCAATGTGATAAGGCTTGAGAGCTGGGCACTTTGCATAGATAGGTTGTCGTAACACACCACCATTAAACCGCTAAAGGCAATTACTAGGGCCAATTGGCGAGCCCGGCCAAACGGCGCCTCGCCAATGACGCGCTGCGCCAGTAGACCTGAAACTAAAGGCGCCAAACCATAAACCAATGAGATCACCCCCGAGGGTAAATCTCTGGCGGCAAGATAGGTCAAGACCATACCCAGATAAATATTCAATGACGAATAGCAGTAGACTTTTATTGCTGCGCTGTTAAGGGGTAATTTGACTCTGAGCAATTTAACTAAGAATAAGGCTATCGGCGCTGCGATGGCCGTGCGCAGCATTGCCGCCATCACCGGGTTAACGGTCTCTGAACTCAGCACAATCGCCAAAGGGGTTGTTGACCAAATAATGATGACTGTCAAATAGGCGAGTATTACGGGCATGGACCACCGGCTGCTGAAAAAAACTGGCGATACTATAGGCAAAACCGTCATCAAAAGAAACCAATGACAAAATTAAAACCGGCAACGACAGCAAGATCTTGTTGACAGTAGATCTTAAATAGAACTAATATGATATCAGTTTGATATCACTTTGAAGGGTTTTGATTATGGTAAAGGAAACTAAAGCGTTGTCGTTAAACGGCTATGTTATGTTATTGGTATTGTTGTCACTGATCGTTGCTGCCGTTGTCAGTATCGGTCTGAGCGTTGGTGTTGTGACGAAATTAGCGAGTATTGTTTTGTTGATTGTCTCTGCCTTTTGTTTGGTGGGCCTTAATATGATCCAGCCTAATCAAGCGAAGGTGATGACCTTGTTTGGCGCCTATGCCGGTAGTGACACCAATAATGGTTTACGTTGGACCAATCCATTGTATGTGCGCAAAACCGTATCGTTGCGTATTCGCAATTTTGAAAGCGGTAAGTTAAAGGTAAACGATGAGTCCGGCAGTCCGATTGAAATCGCCGCTGTGGTAGTTTGGTCGGTCAAAGATACCGCTGAGGCCTTGTTTGAAGTGGACGACTATGAAAGCTTTGTGACCATTCAATCTGAGGCGGCACTTCGAAATATGGCGACTGGTTATCCCTATGACCAAGCGGAAGAAGGGGCGATGTCATTGCGTAGTCATGCTTGTGAAATCGCGTTAAAGCTGCAACAGGAGATCCAAAGCAGACTGGACAAAGCAGGTGTTGAAGTACACGAAGCCCGTATCAGTCACTTGGCCTACGCTCCTGAAATTGCTCATGCCATGTTGCAACGCCAACAAGCCGGCGCCATCATCGCCGCCAGAGCTAGAATTGTCGATGGCGCGGTAGGGATGGTTGAAATGGCCCTTGATAAGCTGACAGAAAAAGGTGTGGTGGATTTAGATGAAGAACGTAAAGCCGCCATGGTCAGCAACCTATTGGTGGTGTTGTGTGGCGACAAGAGTACGCAACCTGTGGTTAACGCCGGCACGATTTACTAATGGCCGCTAAAAAAAGCTATCCGCTTAGAATACAGCCTGATGTGCTGGCTGCGATGCAGCGCTGGGCAGATGATGAGTTGCGTAGCCTTAACGCGCAAATCGAATATGTACTCAGAGACGCCTTGGTTAAAAGCGGCCGGGTGAAGATCACACAAAAAGTGATCACTGAAATCAATCCCGCCGATGAGGATGGTTCAGCACCGTAATTTTCACTGGGTTTGGATGTGTTTATCTTACACAATATAAAGGATAAACACGTCCTAACAAACGAGGTAAATTTATACTTAGCACCGGGCGCATTTTTTTTGTATTATAGGCGGCGTTAGACAATTGACGTGTTAAGAGATAACCATGAGTGAAGTGAAAAAACCCCCACTGCATTTGGTGAAAACCTGGATATGGATGATGACGGCATCAGATGACGACGAGCTTAAAGCCAGTGGTCAGGAAAAACTCATTGCCGCCTTTGGTTCAATGCTCGAAGTTCAGAAGTATTTGGAAGAAAACAATATTCAGTTGTAGCAGCTTAAATCGTATTCGCTAGATGCAATTCAAGATGCCCTAACCAGCTATCTCTTGAGATAGTTGGCAGTGGCCTACATTCGCAAAAATTTCCCTACCATCCGTTCATCTTTCGATGATAAAACCGCTTGATTTAACATGGCTAAATCGAAACATTTGGTCTACCCTTTAAACATTTGAAATAGCAAAGGGTTTTGACAAAATGAAAGGTAATCAAAAAGTTATTGACTGTCTCAATGGCTTGCTCGACAACGAACTTGGTTCTATCGATCAGTATTTCACCCATTCTCGAATGTATGAAGATTGGGGCTTGGTTAAGTTATACGAGCATTTAAATCATGAGCTAGAAGAAGAAACCGACCACGCCGATAGGCTGATCAAACGCATTCTATTTTTAGAAGGCACGCCAGACTTAAGCTCACGCAGTGGCATGAACATCGGATCAGATGTGCAGTCGATGATGCAAAACGATTTGAATTTTGAATACAAGGTACGCGACGACATCCGTGAAGGTATCAAATTGTGCGAAGCCGAGGGCGACTACGAGTCTCGTGAGATCTTGGAAAAACTGCTTTTCGATACCGAGGAAGATCACATCTTTTGGCTCGAAAAACAGCTGGGTCTTATCGCCAAGATTGGTATTCAAAACTATATTCAATCACAAATGGGCTAAAGGAGAAAAACCATGAAAGCACTACCGGGCGTGATCGCCAAGTTGAATGTGGCTTTGGCCGATCAGTTGGTGGCAATCAACCAATATTTCTTACATGCGCGAATGTATAAAAATGAAGGACTGAATGAGCTTAATGAGAAAGCCTATAAACAGTCAATTTTGAAAATGAAGCAGGCCGACTGGTTGATTGAACGTATTTTGCTGCTCGAAGGCTTGCCCAATTTGCAGGATTTGGGCGCGCTTAAAATCGGTGAGGATACCAAAGAGCGCTTGCAGGCCGATTTGGATTATGAACTTGCGGCAAGAGATCTCATTGGCGATGGTATTGCCTTTTGTGAGCAGGCGGGAGACTTTGTTTCAAGAGAGTTGCTGGAAAAGCTGTTGCATAACACCGAAGAACAAATCGATTGGATTGAATCACAGCAGTTTTGTATTGCCAATGCCGGGATTGAAAATTATCTGCAATCTCAGATGTAATGGTGGGCCGGTTGCTGCAATCGGCCATCATCTTGACTTCAGTTAATGTAGGCAATGTTAAGCGCCGCTTTAGTCGCTTACGTTGACTACCTTAATATTGTTATCAAGCACCTTTTTTGCCGTCTTTACACACTTGCCACATTGCTTACCCACATTGAGTTTATTGGCCAAACAACGCATGGTGGTGGCACCTTCTTTGATGGTCTTGTTGATGGTGGTATCGGTAACACCATGACAGATACAAACGAACATCTTTGAGCTTTCCTAATCGAACTGATATTAGCCAATAAAGGGCGTAGTTAACAGGTGCTTATAATAATCTAAATAAGAATGATTCGCAATATCATGATTTGGTGTTTTTTTGATCTGGATCAGCGATATTTGGCAAAGCTATGATCTTTCAGGTAAAAATATTTTATGAATGCAGGGAAAAAATAGGGGAGATAGAGGCTTATTGCCGGTAAGCCCATGGCATTACCGGCAGAATGCAATTGGCTATGGTCTGAGTTCAGGAAGGCGAACGCCTTTTTCCCAGTCAAGACATTTTCTTAACAGTCTTGGTTCATACATCGGCCTTTCAATTGCGGTATCGAATAAACAAAAGCTCAAGAGGTAATCTTGGTCTTTGTTGAGTTTGCCGATGTATTCCGGCTCCTCAGCGGTTTTGTCAAACATACCCAATACCTTAATGGTATTGCCGACCTTGAGAAATTCTTTCTTGATCTCTGCAATACTGGCTATCCAAAGTGTACGGTTGACGCCATTTGTCAGTTTGATCTGCAAAATGGGTTTTTCACCTGGGCCATCTTCGACTTTCAAGATCTTACCTTCGACAGCCGCCCACTTACTGTAGTATTGCGTTTTGAGCTGTTTGTCTTGATAGTAATTTGATGTATAGGTAACGAAAGGAGCCACAGGTGGCAGTGCCAGTTTTCCGCCGGGCTTGAGTTCAACCAAGCCTGCCGGAGGTGTTGTTTGTTCGGCCTGTGCGTCGTTCTGGGCGTTCGCCAAAGCGCTGTAGCCCAGCGCTACAAAAGCTGCCATCAATAACGGTTTTTTCATCTTGCGCTTATACTCCTATTTACAAACCGGGATTATTCTATTGTGCTTTGCTGCGCAACTCAATCAATGTACCGACTCAACCAATTGATAGAGTAGGTCTAATGCCTGCTTGGCGTTTAGCTCATCAGGTTTAATCGTTTTTAACTGCTCTACCACAGGGTGTGGCTTAGGCTCCGATTGCAGCAAAGGCATTTGCGTATGCAAATCGCCCGTTTGAGCGTCTGCTTTAGAATGGCTTTCTAAAATTTTAAGACGCTTGCGGGCGTTGCTAACTACTGATTTTGGCACCCCTGCGAGTAGAGCCACGTGTAATCCAAAGCTCTTAGATGCGGCGCCTTCTTGAACTTTATGCATAAAGGCTATGGTATCGCCATGCTCCAGTGCATCCAAGTGAACATTGACCAAGCCCGGCAGTTGGTCGGCCAACTGAGTCATCTCAAAATAATGGGTGGCAAACATCGTCAAAGACTTCAACTTGACCGCAAGGTTTTCGGCGCTGGCCCAAGCGAGGCTTAAGCCGTCAAAGGTGCTGGTACCACGGCCGATTTCATCCATCAACACCAGCGATGCTTCTGTGGCATTATTTAATATATTGGCGGTTTCGGTCATTTCAACCATAAAAGTCGAGCGGCCGGAAGCCAAGTCGTCGGAGGCGCCGATCCGGGTGAAGATACGGTCGATGGTGCCAACACGCGCGCTAGTGGCCGGTACGAATGAACCAATATGAGCCATTAGGGTGATCAGTGCCGTTTGCCGCATATAAGTAGATTTACCGCCCATGTTGGGGCCGGTAATGATCATCATGCGGCGATTGGCACCGAGTTTGACCGGATTGGCAATAAATGGTTCGCTCATCACTTGCTCGACTACCGGGTGGCGGGCATCTTCAATGGTAAGTTCAATGTCGTTGCTGAGTTGCGGCTGACAGTAATTGAGGGTTTCTGCCCGCTCGGCAAAGCAATTTAAGACATCGAGTTGAGCCAGGGCATTTGACGTTTCTTGCAGCGGCGCCAGATGTGGCAAGATCAGGTCAAACAGCTCGTCATAGAGCTTTTTCTCGAGCGCCAAGGCCTTGCTTTGGCTGTTAAGCACCTTGTCCTCATGCTCTTTTAACTCGGGAATGATATAGCGTTCATTGTTTTTAAGGGTTTGACGACGAATATACTCAGGCGGTACATCGTTGCTGTAGGATTTACTGATCTCAATATAAAAGCCGTGCACCTTGTTGTAGCTTATTTTTAATGTGGGGATGCCGGTGCGTTCTTTTTCTCTGGCTTCCAACTTTGCCAAATAATCGGTAGCGCCATCATGAAGGTTACGATATTCATCAAGCTCTGCGTTGTATCCCGGCGCGATGACACCACCATCACGTATCAGTACCGGCGGTGCTTCAACGATGGCACGTTCAAGCAGTTCGAGTAGGGCCGGATATTGTGGGCAAGTGGCCAAAAGTTGTTGTAAGCTTTCACTGTTGGCCAAGTGCAAAGCAGTATGCAAGGCTGGTAGCTGGGCCAATGCTGCCCTTAAACGCGTCATATCTCTGGGTCTGGCTGAGCGCAGTGCGATACGTGCAAGTACCCGTTCAAAGTCGCCAATCGGCTTTAATATCTCGACCAGCTCGGGATAAAATTGCTCTTGGATGATCTCCGCCACTGCCGCGTAGCGGTTTTGCAAAATAACCCGGTCGCGAATCGGGCTGTGGATCCAACGTTTAAGCAATCGGCTGCCCATGGCCGTAGCCGTTTTATCCAGCACTTGTGCCAAAGTGTTGTCGGTTGAGCCTGAGAGGTTTTGTGTCAGCTCCAAATTTTTACGGGTCGCGGCATCCATAATGATGTGCTGCTCGTTTTGCTCAAGGGCAATACTGCGAATGTGGGGTAGGGCGGTGCGCTGGGTATCTTTGACATATTGCATCAAGCAGCCGGCGGCAATAATGCCAAGCTCCGCTTTGGCGACCCCAAAACCGACCAAATCTTTGGTTTGAAATTGACCCAGCAACAGGTGCTCGGCGGTTTGTTTTTCAAATTCCCACTGTGGTCTGCGTCTTAGTCCTTTGCGCGACTCTATTAGCTGAAGCGGCTCGAAGCTCTCGGGATAAAGCAGCTCTGCGGGGGCGGTGCGCTGCAATATCGCTAAAAGTTCTTCGTCGTTATTTAGCTCGTTAACCAAAAAACGCCCGGAGTTGATGTCTAAATAGGCATAGCCATAACGGCCTTTGCGCTCAAAAACGGCCGCGAGTAAGTTGTCTTGGCGGTCTTTTAACAGCGCTTCATCGCTGACTGTTCCGGGCGTCACAATACGAACGACTTTGCGTTCAACCGGACCTTTAGAGGTTGCCGGGTCGCCGACCTGTTCACAGATGGCCACCGACTCGCCCAGCTGTACCAGCTTGACCAGATAATTTTCAACTGCGTGATAGGGAATACCTGCCATTGGGATTGGAATACCCGCCGATTGGCCACGTTTGGTTAAGGAAATATCCAACAGTTGCGAGGCTTTTTTGGCATCGTCAAAAAACAGCTCATAAAAATCGCCCATGCGATAAAACAACAAAATATCTGGCTGCTCGGCCTTCAGTTTGAAGTATTGTTGCATCATGGGGGTATGATTCGAAGGTTTGGCAGAATGCGGTGACATAACTTTTAATACTTTTTGGCTTTAAAAAATAAATGATGGACAAACGCGGGGATTATCCTGCAATTAGGCGCTGAACGCCACCGTTGTTTTGGGTAAACCTGGCCAGGGACGGACTGTTGGCCGACACGCTTTGCCGCTAGACGCTGGTTTGCCTCACGCCAACCGCCAAAGGTCATTTTAACTGTCAGTGAATCAATAAGTTAAAACAAAAATCAAAATTTATTAAAAATAAAACTTGATACTGTACGAACTTACAGTATACTTAACAACAAATCACAGAGGTTACTGTTTGGATATACAGTTTGATTGTCGCCTAATCGATGTTGATTGAATGAAACCGGCTCAAATACGCCACTTAATTCGTTCAATTGAGGCGCATAACGCAACAGCCATCAGCAACACACAGAATATCAGCTAAATCTAGTTAGACGAGACAGACGAAAAGCGTCTTTGGAGAATATCATGGATACCAACAAACAAAAAGCCCTCGATGCCGCGATGTCACAAATCGAGCGTCAGTTCGGTAAAGGTTCTATTATGCGTCTTGGTGATAACCGCACCATGGATATAGAAACCATTTCAACGGGGTCTTTGACTCTGGATATTGCTCTTGGCGCCGGTGGCTTGCCGATGGGGCGTATCGTTGAAATTTATGGCCCTGAAAGCTCGGGTAAAACCACACTGACACTACAAGTGATTGCCGAAGCGCAGAAAAACGGTAAAACCTGTGCCTTCGTCGATGCCGAGCATGCGCTTGATCCGGTTTATGCCAAGAAGTTGGGTGTGAACATTGATGATTTGTTGGTTTCTCAGCCCGATACCGGTGAGCAGGCCCTTGAGATCTGTGACATGTTGACCCGCTCAGGTGCAGTTGATGTGATTGTGGTTGACTCTGTAGCGGCCTTGACGCCAAAAGCTGAAATTGAAGGTGAAATTGGTGACTCTCACATGGGCTTAGCCGCTCGTATGATGAGCCAAGCCATGCGTAAGATGACCGGTAACCTTAAGCAGTCAAACACCTTGTTGATTTTCATCAACCAAATTCGTATGAAGATTGGTGTGATGTTTGGCAACCCTGAAACCACCACCGGTGGTAACGCCCTGAAGTTTTATGCCTCTGTGCGTTTAGATATTCGTCGTACTGGTGCGATTAAAGACGGTGATGAGATTGTTGGTAACGAAACCCGTGTTAAAGTGGTTAAGAACAAGATCTCGCCACCATTTAAACAAGCTGATTTTCAAATTCTTTATGGCCGCGGTATTTCTAAAGAAGCCGAGCTATTGGACTTGGGTGTTGCTCATAAGATGGTAGATAAGGCCGGTGCCTGGTACAGCTACAATGGCGATAAGATTGGCCAAGGTAAGAGCAACGCCGTGAAATACATCACAGATAACCCTGAGATTGCCAATGAGCTTGAAAGCAAGTTGCGCGACTTATTGTTGCAAAATGCCGTTATCTCAGAAGATGATAAAGACGACGCTGGTGCAGAGCCACAGTTTTAAGGTGTGACCTTAGGTTAAGTTGTCGTTTGCTCACCCGATAAGGTGATTGCTGTTAAAGTTTTAAAGGACTAAAGGACTAAAGGACTAAAGGACTAAAGGACAAAAGGACAAAAGGATACAGGTATGTTGGCGTTATATAGTGGTAGAGGAATTTAGAGGTTGTATTAAAGGTAGTAAGGATACGTTTAAAAGTAATAACGCCAAAAGCTAACGCCAAAGTGCCAAGCGGCTTAAGCGACGAAGGATACGAGTGATTAGCCAGTTGTGACAACCACACCTAACAACCACGCACCATAGCGGGCCTGAGTTTGATAACTCAGGCCCGTTTTGTTTTATGGCGCCAAAGACAATGTGATGGCTTGTGCTGTTTTGCGTAGTGCCGTGGCGTACTGTGCGGCTTAATTATCGCGGCGTAAGGCTGTTACAGCGTGACGTTTGTACGTTATTTGGCCGTGTCGTCAGATTAAAGCCATTGGTTTTACTTGGGCTTTTTGGGCAAAAATGTGACAAATTGGATTTCAGCTTTGATCGTCCTATGACATTTTGCTTAAAAACCAAGCGCTTTTTAGATTTTTAAGCAAAACTTGTAAAAATACTTAATATTTTTTTAATTCTTTGATATATAAATAAAAAAATAGCTATTTTTTACAGAAAATTTGGCCCTTTGTGGCGGCTATTGAGGCTTACAGACATATTCGCCCTTTTATTACAAGCCGTTTATGCATATCATGCGCCCATCATTGTTTCTACAAATAAATAACAGAAAAACTTGTCTGTTCTACTAATTGTAGATATACATTTAAGAAGCTACTGCCAAAGCGCATAGACATTTTGTCGCTAAACCAATGGGCAGAACAGGGATGCAATAGTGCTTTCAACTAATTGAATAGTATTGATTTTTACACTTAAAGTTTAAGGAATCATAAGAATTTATGGGTAAGTCACTCGTTATTGTGGAGTCACCGGCGAAGGCGAAGACCATCAACAAGTATCTGGGTAAAGACTTTGTGGTCAAATCCAGCGTTGGTCATATCCGTGACCTGCCGACTTCCGGCAAGAGCAAAACCGTAGCGACAAAAACCCCCGCCGAAGTGAAGAAAATGTCTCCTGAGGCTAAAGCAGAATATAAGAAGCAAAAAGATAAAGCTGCTTTGGTTGCTCGCATGGGGGTCGATCCTGAGAATCACTGGAATGCCGAATACGAGATCCTGCCCGGCAAAGAAAAAGTCGTATCCGAGTTACAAAAACTCGCTGAAAAAGCCGACAACGTCTACCTCGCATCGGATTTGGATAGAGAGGGGGAGGCCATTGCGTGGCATTTGCAGGAAGTGATCGGTGGTGAACCGGAGAAATTTAAGCGGGTGGTGTTCAATGAGATCACCAAATCAGCCATTGAGCAGGCGTTCTCTCAGCCCGGTGAAGTCAACATCGCTAGAGTCAATGCACAGCAGACAAGACGCTTTTTAGACCGTGTGGTTGGTTTTATGGTGTCGCCGTTGCTGTGGAAAAAAGTGGCCAGAGGCTTGTCTGCCGGTCGAGTTCAATCGGTTGCGGTGCGTTTGGTTGCAGAAAAAGAACGTGATATCAAAGCGTTTGTGCCTGAGGAGTTTTGGGATCTTCATGCCCAATTGCAATCTCAAGCCAGCGATCAGCTGCGAATGCAGGTGACCAAGCAAAACGGCGAGGCGTTCAAGCCGGTCAATGAAGCACAAGCCAAACAGGCTGTTGCCTTGTTGCAATCTGCCGATTACTCGGTCAGCAACCGTGAAGATAAAGCGACGTCCAGTAAGGCCAGTGCGCCTTTTATCACCTCTACGCTACAGCAATCGGCATCAACCCGATTGGGCTTTGGGGTGAAAAAGACCATGATGGTCGCTCAGAAGCTTTACGAAGCCGGTCATATTACTTATATGAGAACCGATTCGACCAATCTCAGTGCCGATGCCATCGGCGCCGTGCGCGGTTATATCGAGCAGCAATTCGGTCAACAGTATTTGCCTGAAAGCCCGATTGTTTATGGCTCTAAAGGTAATGCCCAGGAGGCGCATGAGGCTATTCGTCCATCGGATGTCAATGTGCTCAGTGGCCACCTCGATGGTATCGACAATGACGGCAAGCGCTTATATGAGCTTATTTGGCGCCAGTTCGTTGCCTGCCAAATGGTGCCAGCCAAATACGACTCTACGACTTTGACAGTCAGCGCTGCCGGCTTTGAATTAAAAGCCAAAGGTCGGGTATTGAAGTTTGATGGTTGGACTAGAGTGCAGCCGTCGGTGAAGAAAAAAGGTGAAGAAGACAACACCTTGCCGGACATCGCCGTTGGCGAAAGTCTGAAGCTGCTTGAGCTTGACCCAAGACAACACTTTACCAAGCCTCCGGCCCGTTACAACGAGGCGTCGTTGGTTAAAGAGTTGGAAAAACGTGGTATTGGTAGGCCATCTACCTACGCCAGCATCATCTCTACCATTCAAGATAGAGGTTATGTGCGTCTGGAAAACAAACGTTTTTATGCCGAAAAGATGGGGGAGATCGTCAACGAACGCTTGATTGAGAACTTCTCTGATTTATTGAGCTATGATTTCACCGCCAATATGGAGCATAAACTCGATCAGATAGCGGAAAACGAACAGCAATGGCTTAAGGTACTTGATGATTTCTATCAAGGCTTCACCAAACAGTTGGAAAAGGCCGACGCCGCTCCTGAAGAAGGTGGCATGAGGCCCAATCAGGTGGTACTGACTGATGTCGAGTGTACATCTTGCGGCCGCAAAATGGGCATTCGTACCGGCACCACCGGGGTGTTCTTAGGTTGCTCTGGTTATGCTTTGCCGCCAAAAGAGCGTTGTACCAACACCATGAATTTGATCAACGGTGAAGAAGCCATTGCCGCTGATGTAGAAGACGTTGAAACCGAAGCGCTTAGGCAAAAACATCGTTGTCCCAAGTGTGGCACGGCGATGGACAGTTACCTGATTGATGAAGAACGCAAACTTCATGTTTGTGGTAACAATCCTGAGTGTGAAGGCTTTGAGGTTGAAAAAGGTCAGTTCAAGATCAAAGGCTATGATGGCCCGGTGATCGAATGTGACAAGTGTCAGTCTAATATGGAGCTTAAGTCCGGGCGATTTGGTAAGTATTTCGGTTGTACCAACCCTGACTGTAAAAACACCCGTAAGCTGCTGAAAAACGGCGAACCGGCGCCACCTAAGGAAGACCCGGTTGATCTGCCTGAGTTGATGTGTGAAAAATCAGACACGAATTTTGTGCTTCGTGATGGTGCTGCCGGGTTATTCTTAGCGGCAAAAACCTTCCCGAAATCACGAGAAACTCGGGCGCCTTTGGTTGAAGAACTGGCTCGTTTTAGAGATAGAATTTCGCCGAAGTTCTACTATTTGGCCGATGCGCCGCAAACCGATCCAGATGGCAATAAGGCGGTAGTGCGCTATTCACGTAAGAGCAAAGAGCAGTACGTGATGACTGAGGTTGACGGCAAAGCGACCGGCTGGACCGCCAAATACCAAAGCGGTAAATGGGTCGAAGAAGCCAAGACTACCAAAGCCAAAGCGGCGGCGAAAAAGAAAAAGTAGTCGCCACAGGCAATCATCAAGGAAGATTGAACAAACAAGTTAGACCACCGGCGCCCGTCGGTGGTCTATTATTGGATTTACCGTTGCTAGCAAGGTGTGTTGAAGTTGAGCGAACCACAAATCCTTAGCGATAGCCAAATCGAAACGCTATTAAAACCCCTACCTGATTGGCGTTATGAACAGGGCAAGCTGTATAAAGCCTTTGCCTTCAGTAACTTTCGCCGTGCCTTTGCTTTTATGAGTGAAGTTGCTATGGTCGCCGAAGTCCTTGACCATCACCCCGATTGGTTCAATAGTTATAACAAGGTCAACATTGCGTTATTCCATCATCGTAAAAACGCGGTGACCGACCTCGATATTCAGTTTGCCAAACGCATTGAGGCGATTTATTTGGACTATAGAGCCTGACAACAAAGCGCCTTTGACATTGGCCACGGCTGCTTATTGCTGCAACAGACCAGCTAAGTGAGAAAACTTTGAAATACACTGACGAATTTATCAAACAGATACCAAAATCCGATTTGCACCTGCACCTTGACGGGAGCTTGAGGCTCGATAGCCTGCTGGATATGGCCAAAGTCACCAAAACCCAGCTGCCATCATATACCGTTGAGGGGATGAAAGAGCTGGTCTTCAAGGACAAATACAAAAACTTAGGTGAGTATCTGCACTGCTTTCAATATACCTGTGCGGTGTTACGCGACCTTGAAAACCTTGAGCGTTCTGCCTACGAGTTGGCTATCGACAATCAAAACGAAGGGGTCAATTATATCGAGGTGCGGTTCGCCCCGCAGCTATTGACCGATCCTGCTGCGGGGATTTTGCAAGACCATGTGCTTGAGGCTGTCAACGATGGTCTTAAACGAGCGCAAATGGAATACAATCAATCCGATGATGTGCGCAGCGGTGAAAAACCGCGTTTTGAATACGGTATTATTGCCTGCGCCATGCGGATGTTTGGGCCAAAAGGTTTCTCGCCTTATTACACTAAGATTTTCAACGCCATGCCTGAATTTGAGGCGATGGACGTAATTCAGGTTGCGGCGATGGACTTGGTTAAAGCCTGCGTGCGTATTCGTGATTCAAAGGGCATTCCAATTGTCGGCATTGACTTGGCCGGACAAGAAAGTGGTTACCCGGCGGGTAAGTTTAAAGAGGTGTATAAATTCGCTCATCAGAACTTTCTGTCAAAGACTATTCACGCCGGTGAAGCCTATGGCGCCGAAAGCGTTTTTGAGGCCATCACCGAATGTTTTGCCGATAGAATCGGCCATGGTTATTCGCTGTTTATTCCTGAGATGATCAAAGATGAGCGCATTGGCGATAGGCAAAAGTACATCAATTCGTTGGCTTCGTTTATCGCCGACAAGCGAATTGCCATTGAGGTTTGCCTCACCTCAAATCTACAAACCAACCCTGAAATTGGGAATGTCAAACAGCATAAATTCCGTGATATTTTGGATAACCGTATTGCACTTAGTCTGTGTACGGACAACCGCTTGGTGTCCAATACCAGCGTCAGCAACGAATTTAGGTTGGCGTTGGACAACTTCGATATTTCGTTCAATCGCTTAAAAGACATCGTTGCCGACGGCTTTAAAAAGAGCTTTTTCGGTCATGACTATGTCAATAAGCGCGCCTATGCCAAAGACTGTATGAATTATTTTAATAAAGTTGCCAAAAAGCATGGGCTTATGGCAGATTAACAGCCTGTGCGACAAAAGCGCTTTACGGTGCGCTGTGGCTATTTTTACCAGTCGTTAATAACCTAGAGTAAAGATAAAGGTTGGTTGATGGAAATTTGGAAAAAACCGCGTGCTTTGGCGGTGGAAGATTACTATGTCACTGACAGTATGATTTGTTTTTTAATCAATGATGGCCGTACCCTATCTGTCCCGGTCAGTTCATTCCCCGCTTTAAGCTGCGCCGAGTACAGTGCGGTGCGCAATTGTGAGATCTGTGATGATGGCCTTGGGTTATGCTGGCCCGAGTTTGATTTAACCGTTCGCTTTGACGACTATCTCACGCCCTAGGTTATCGCCTGCGGCTGGGTTATACTACCGCTCTTTTGGCATATTGCGGTATTAACATGAACCCGACGACCCGGGCATTTAGCGAAGATGGTTTGCTGGCCAAGGCCATTGATGGTTTTGCTTGTCGTGACGAGCAGCTCAAAATGGCCGAAGCGGTGCAGCAGGCCATCGATAAAGCGCAAACCTTGGTGGTTGAAGCAGGAACCGGTACTGGTAAGACTTACGCCTATTTGGTGCCTGCGCTGCTATCCGATAAAAAGGTGATTGTTTCAACCGGGACTAAAAATCTGCAAGAACAGCTGTTTTATCGTGATCTGCCGAAAATCAAAGCGGCCATGGGCAGTGGTAAATCCACTGCGCTGCTCAAAGGGCGTGCCAACTATTTGTGTCTATACCGTCTTACCCAGCATACCACCCATGTGCCGGTGAAAGACAAGTCGATTATTTCCGATCTCAACAAGGTCAAACACTGGTCTACCCAAACTCAAAGCGGCGATGTTGGCGAGTTGACCTCGGTGGCTGAAGATTCCCAAGTCTTTCCCTATATCACCAGCAATGCCGATAATTGTATTGGCAGTGACTGTCCGGATTTTGCCGAGTGCTATTTGGTTAAAGCCCGTAAAAAAGCGATGGACTCTGATTTGGTGGTGGTCAACCACCATTTGTTTTTCGCCGACCTTGCACTTAAAGACATCGGTTTTGGCGAGCTTATTCCCGCTACCGATTTGGTGATTTTTGACGAGGCTCATCAGCTACCGGATATTGCCTGTGATTATTTTGGCGAGAGTTTGTCGTCAAGGCAAATGCTGGAGTTGTGTCGTGACATCATTGTGGAATATCGTGCCAAGCTGACCGACATGCGGCAATTGGCTAAGGCGGCCGAAAAGCTTGAACTCACAGTTGCTGACTGGCGTTTGTGTTTTGGTATGGACTCGACCAGAGGCAACTGGCGTGATGCCCTCAGACGAGATGAGCTTAAAAATGTCATGGCGCGGCTAAAAACCGACCTTGATTTTTTATATCAGGTCTTAAAGTTGGCATTGTCGCGAACCGAAGCTATTGACCATTGTTTTGACCGTTGTGTGGCTATCATGCAAAGGCTCGATAAGCTGATGTCAGTTGATAAAAAAGGCTTTAGCTATTGGTACGAAACGACCTCACGACACGTCAAACTCAACCTGACGCCTTTGAGCATTGCCGATAAGTTTTCAGCAGTGGTTAGCGCCGAGCAGACCGCTTGGGTGTTTACCTCGGCAACTTTAGCGGTTGACGACTCTTTTGCCCATTACACTGCGACGATGGGGCTTGATAGCGCTCAGCAGCTGATTTTGCAAAGTCCTTTTGCCTATGAAACTCAAGCGCTGTGTTGCGTGCCGCGGTATTTGCCTGAGCCGAACGACTATCAAATGACCGATGCCATTGTCTCTTTGGCCATCACTTTGATTGAAGCCGCCAAAGGAAGGAGTTTTTTACTCTTTACCAGTCATCGCATGTTGCGTATTGTGGCCGAGCGTTTAACCGATAAAACCGACTATCCCTTGTTGGTGCAGGGGGCAACGTCGAAGCGCCTGTTGCTTGAACAGTTTTCCGAACATGGCAATGCCGTATTGCTTGGCACTGCCAGTTTTTGGGAGGGGGTGGATGTTCGAGGGGATGCGCTAAGTTGTGTGGTGATAGACAAGCTGCCCTTTGCCGCTCCTGATGAACCCCTGCTGCAAGCGAGGATGGAAGACTGCCGGTTAAACGGCGGCGACCCGTTTGCGCAAGTACAGATCCCGCAGGCGGTGATCAGTCTCAAGCAAGGGGTAGGGCGGCTTATTCGCGATGCCAAAGACAAAGGGGTGTTGGTGATCTGCGACAACAGGCTCATTACCCGTCATTACGGCCAGACCTTTATCAAAAGTTTACCGCCGATGAAACGCACCCGAGACTTGACCCGCGCGGTGCAATTCTTACAATCCATTGATTAATCCCGACCGACTCAACTACAGGAATCCATTGACTCATGAGTGCAGCGATCTTAGCCATAGATGCATCGACAGAAGCCTGCTCTGTGGCATTGCAGGTAAATAATGCCACCGCCCACCGTTTTGAACTGTGTCCACAACAACACAGTCAGCGCATTTTGCCGATGGTCGATGAAGTGCTCAATGAGTTGAACGTCAAGCTAGGTGAACTCGATGCCATTGCCTTTGGTTGTGGTCCGGGGAGTTTTACCGGCGTGCGTATCTCTATCGGTGTTGCGCAGGGCCTTGCCTTTGGTGCCGACTTGCCGATGGTCGGCATTTCGACACTCGAAGCGATGGCCTATGGCGCCGTCAGCCGGTTTGGCCAAACTAAGGTTGTTGCGGCAATCGATGCCCGCATGGGAGAGATTTATACGGCAGAGTTTGCCGCCGAGCAAGGCAACTTCTGCCGCCTAAGCAATGACGCTGTGGTTGCCCCCGAGCAGGCTCAGTTTAGTCTTGATGCCGATATTTGTGCTGTCGGCACAGGTTGGCAGACCTATGGCGAGCAGTTGAAGACGGCGTTTTCTAGCGTGGGTGATGTTGGGATTTTATATCCTGATGCGCAAGATATGCTGCCGTTGGCACAAAAAGCCTTGGCACAAGGGTTGCAAGTTAGTGCCGAACAAGCGCAACCTGTCTATGTTCGTGATACCGTTACCTGGAAGAAATTACCCGGTCGCGAATAATTTGTCTATACTAGAGCCGAGGTTGGGTGTTTTTTAAGCGCGTATCATGTATAAAGGTGTAGCTTTTGGCGGTTAATTTCGGTGCCAATATCCCTGCCAACCAAACGGTGGCGGGCGTATTTAACCCTGCAAAAGGGGTTAATGATCTGCCGCGCCCGCAAGATACGCCCCAGCGGCCTTCAAGTCCTCAACAACATAATCCAGCGACGCCAACTGTTAAGCACGACCCTAAAGCGATTGCCGTACTGGATGCGCAACGAGAACAAGACGAGCGTGCCCGAACCACCTTCGATAAACCTGACCGCAACACCGCCAAAGCCTTAAACGCCTATAACAGTGTTGCCGACACCGAGCGGAAATCTCAGCTACATGATATGTTAGGGGTCGATTTATATATCTGACACTGACCATTGTGAGGATATCTTGTCTTAGGCGCTGAGATTGGCTATTTTAGCGCTAGCATAAAACCTAACAGGAACTGTCGATGTCATTGGCGGAAAAATTTAAGCACTGGTTGGCACGACTATTGGTGCGCGCAAAGCGGATCAAGCAGGTGCAGTACAGTGCCCCAGAGCTCAATGAAATGGTGGCGCTGAATTTACCCCATCAGGAAAGTTTTACTGTGCCAGGCGGCCAAGCAAGTCTAGTGGTTATTCAAGCGCATATCGACATCGGCGTGGATAATGCGCAGGGGCTGAAGATCAAGCTGTTATGTTCGATTGACATCAGTAGTGTCAAAATGCAGCTCTACCGCGCTCACCTGGATGTGACAATAAAGGCTGTGCCCTATTACGATAAAGCCCAAAGCGCTATCCGTTTTAAAGCCGCCGAACTGGTCGGCCTTGAGTTTATCAATGACCAATATTTGTTGGTGCGCAGCACCAACGATATTATCAAAACACTTACCCCGAATATCTTACAAGGCATAGTCAATGTCACGGTCGGCTCCGCGCTGGCGATGCTGGGTGATAGGTTTACACCACAGATCAAAGAATATTTAACTGTTTTTGGTGGCGCCAACAAACAGCGCATTCTATCTTTTCATCAATCACAGATTGCCAAGCTGGTGACTGAGTTGGTGGAAAGTGATCAAATGGCCTACCAGCTCGAACCTAGTGACTTTGAAGAAAAGCTTTTTGCCGATTTGGGCCAGCGTATCGACGTTGAAGATCATCAACTGGTGTTCAAATTTTAATACAGTTACAACTCAGCGCAAAAATAGTTGAGTTAATCACTTGGTTTTTAATAAAGAGTCGCTATATTAACAAGGGCGACGGGCTGGCGCGGATTTGAACGCGATCGGCTGTCTGTATTTCGAGCATCGTTAGTGCCTATCCTGAAATAGGCTTTGCAGGGCATTAACGGCGTAAGTCATGGATGAGTTGTCTTTTCAACTTGTTGAAAAGTAAGCGAAGTCGAACTCGCTTCGACAGTAGTGCCCTTCGGCTATTATCTTGGATGATAGTTGCCGGACGAAAACGAGTTAGTGCATCAATACATTAATTCTGACCTCATCAACCGGGTCGGGGTTAAATCAAAAAAAAATTTGGAGATAAACATGAGTGTTTTGGTAGGCCGTAAGGCACCTGATTTTACTGCTGCAGCTGTATTGGGTAACGGTGAGATCGTCGATAACTTCAATTTGTCTGACGCCATCAAAGGCAAAAAAGCGGTAGTTTTCTTCTACCCGTTGGATTTCACTTTCGTCTGTCCTTCTGAGCTGATCGCTTTTGACAAGCGTTATGACGAATTCGCTAAGCGTGGTGTTGAGGTTATCGGTGTTTCTATTGATTCTCAGTTCAGTCACAATGCATGGCGTAACACGCCGGTTAACGAAGGCGGTATCGGTCCTGTCAAATACGCTTTGGTTGCTGACGTTAAACATACCATCTGCCAAGCCTACGATGTTGAGCACCCTGAAGCTGGTGTTGCTTTCCGTGGCTCTTTCTTGATCGACGAAGAAGGCAACGTACGTCATCAAGTAGTTAACGATTTGCCATTAGGCCGTAACATCGATGAAATGCTGCGCATGGTTGATGCCCTTAACTTCCACCAAGAGCACGGTGAAGTTTGTCCTGCTGGTTGGCAAGAAGGCAAATCTGGCATGAAAGACAGCCCAGAAGGTGTTGCCGCTTACTTGAGCAGCCACGCTGACGACTTATAATCATTGGATTATCCATCCGCTGATTTTTAGGCTGGCCCTTTGGCCAGCCTTGCCCTTTTAGTAAAAATCTGTAGTATGGCGTGCACATTAATAATTTATTAAAGCCATAAATGTCACAATTTGAGTTTGTTACCTCACAGTCGTATTTAGAAGGATTTTGTAAAAACGCTGCTACCAAACAGGTATTATTTCTAGATACCGAATTCGTCCGAACCCGCACTTTAAAGCCCAAGCTTGGTCTGCTGCAAGCCTTTGACGGCGAGCAGGTGGTGTTGATAGATCCCCTGTGTGACATAGACCTTTCGCCCTTTTGGGCCTTGCTGACCGATCCCAATATCGTCAAAGTGCTGCATTCTTGCTCCGAAGACCTAGAGGTATTTAAGTGCTATTGCGGCACTATGCCGACGCCTTTGTTTGATACCCAAATTGCCGGTGCGTTTTTAGGTGAGGGCCTTTCGGCCGGATATGCTGCTTTGGTAGAAAAGCTGTTGGGCGTGAGTTTAGACAAAACCGAAGCGCGTACCAACTGGCTTGCCAGACCACTGTCGGACAAACAATTGGACTATGCTGCCAAAGACGTGATTTATCTCGAGCAAATCTATCAAAAGCTGGTACCTGCGCTCGAAGCCAAAGGATTGCTACAACATGTGTTTGATGAAGGGGAATTGATGATTGCCAAACGCAATATCGATAAAGATCCTGAGCGCATGTACATCGATATCAAAGGCGCTTGGCGTTTGTATCCGATAGATTTGGCGGTGCTTAAAACACTGGCGGCTTGGCGCTATAAAGAAGCTTGTAGGCGCGATCTGGCGTTGAACTTTATTGTTAAAGAGCCAAATTTGATCACCATTGCCCGCAATCGTCCACAAGATCTCAATCAGCTGAAAAGTCTGCCGGGCATGTTACCGCAGGAAGTGCGTTATCATGGCAATGCTATCTTAACGCATGTCCATAATGCCATGGCACTGCCACCAGAGCAGCATCCTGCCAGGCTGACGCGACTTGTGGATTATCCGAATTATAAAAAGGCGTTTAAACAGCTTAAAGACGCCGTTGAAATGGCCGCCGATAAAAGTGGTATACCGGTTGAAGCCATCGCTTCAAAACGTCAAATCAATCAGGTATTGAGCTGGTGTTGGAAGTTGGATGATTGCGATCGTGATGAGCGTATTAAGCCTGACTTAATGCAAGGTTGGCGCTTGGCATTGTTGGGTGAGGCGCTATTTTCTAGCCTGTAATTTATACGACAGAGATAGCGTATAAAGAAGCTATACGCGAAACAAGACAAGCGGGGGCGTTCAATACTGCCCCCGTTTTTTATCAATACGGATAGTCGGTATTATACCCGTGAGTTGACATCTGGCGTCTCAGGGAGCGTGACATTAAGCTCCAATACCGATAAATCACCATCGGTTTTTTCAAGCGCAACAGACACTTGGTCTACGTCAATTTCAACGTATTTACGGATCACCTCCAGAATGTCTTTTTTCATCTGTGGCAGGTAATCCGGTGCGTTACGTTCATTGCGCTGGTGGGCGACAATGATCTGTAAACGCTCCTTGGCTAAAGAGGCGCTTTTTTTCTTCGTGCTGCGAAAGTAATCGAGTAACGACATTAAGACTATCCTCCAAATATGCGTTTAAGCAGACCTTTTTTCTCAACCTGTAAGAAGCGAAAATCGACCTGTTCACCAAGTAGTCGTTCAATGGCATCTTTATAGGCTTGGCCGGCATCTGAGTGTTCATCTAAAATGACCGGTTGCCCTGAGTTTGAGGCATTGAGCACCGCTTGTGATTCTGGAATAACCCCTAAAAGTGGAATGGCGAGAATGTCTTTGACATCTTCGACCCCCAGCATTTCACCTCTTTCGACGCGCTCAGGGTTGTAGCGGGTCAACAACAGGTGTTCAGCTACCGGCGGCAATGATTCTGCGGCGCGGCGCGATTTGCTTTGTAAAATACCTAAAATGCGGTCTGAGTCGCGTACACTGGAAACCTCAGGGTTGGTCACGATGATGGCTTCATCGGCAAAGTACAATGCCATCAGGGCTCCTGCTTCAATACCGGCAGGGGAGTCGCAGATGATGAAGTCAAATTCGTTCGACAACTCCTCTAGGACTTTGCCAACGCCTTCTCTGGTTAAAGCGTCTTTGTCGCGGGTTTGCGAAGCTGGCAAAATGTAAAGGTTCTCGACGCGCTTGTCTTTGATCAGGGTTTGGTTGAGGTTGGCTTCGCCGTTAATGACGTTGACGAAGTCATAGACCACACGGCGTTCACAGCCCATGATCAAATCGAGATTTCTCAAGCCAATATCAAAATCGATGATCACGGTCTTGCGACCTTTCAGTGCCAACCCGGTGCCGATTGCGGCGCTCGATGTGGTTTTACCCACGCCACCTTTACCTGATGTGACAACTATAATTCTAGCCATAATTAATACAACCTATAAAAATTTTTGTTAGTTAACCTGAGGTACAGGTTAGTTAAGCTCATTTACTACTATTCTTTCTTGGTCAAGCGCGATGTTGGCTGGTTTGTCCCACAACTGTTTTTGTAGCGCTTCACTCATCATGTAATTGCCACCGATTGAGACCAATTCGGCTTTTAGGTTCTGGCAATAGATCTTGGCGGCTTTGTTGCCGTTGGCACCGGCAATGGCACGTCCGCGCAAGGTTCCGTAGATATGAATATTACCATCGGCGATAACCTCGGCGCCGTCGCTGACCGAACCAAGCACAATCAAGTCGCCGTCTTTGGCGTAAACCTGTTGTCCTGAGCGGATATTGCGCTGAACTTCCATGGTCGGTATTACAACCGGCTTTTCAACTTCGATGGTTTTTTCGACCACTTTTTCGATGACTTTTTCGCACACCTCGGGAGAGGTGGATGACTGGGGCACGTCTTCAATGGCCTTACCGCTGTTGAGCACGGCTAAGCCTAACGCTTTGGCCTGCTGTTTTTGCGCCGCTGTGCCGCCGCTAATGCCGACCGGCACCAAATCGTTCTGACGGATAACCTCAATCAACGCTGCAAAGTCGATGTCACTCTCTGCTAGGCGATCGATATTGACAACAATAGGGGCGCGATAGAAAAAACCGGGGGCCTGAGCGATTTTGCTTTGCAGCTTTTGGGCCAGACTCAAAAGGTCTGCTTCACTTAAGTGTAAAACAGATAAGGTAAACAAACTCCCTTTCAAATCAATCGTTTGTTCCGACATCTTTGTTATATCCAAAGTCATTAAATCATTGTTACAGATAAAAGCGCCTGATTGTGCGTGCAACAGGCGCTTCTTTTCGGTGAACATGTTATAGTTTGCCCCAGTGTTAATCAAGATTAAAATCACCTCCAAGAACATATGCTCTGTACTATTTATAAGTCTTTAGTTAAACCCGATACCTATTTGTATATTGAAAAGCGCGATGACTTCTCCAAAGTGCCAAAACCCTTGCTTGATGCCTTTGGCAATCCGCAATTGGTGATGGTGCTCAACCTTGCCAAAAAGGAGAAATTGGCCTTGGCAGACAAACAAAAAGTCATGACTGAGCTTCAAGACAAGGGGTTTTACCTCCAGTTGCCGCCTCCGCCTGAGAATTTGCTTAAGCAACATCTTGCCGAGCAAAAAGCCAAAGCCGGTCAAACATCTGAATAAGGGGAAGGCGGATGAATCGACTGAGTGTATTGCTAAGCGCTGTCATTGCGCTGTTGATGAGCCATTTCGCCTTCGCTGCCAACCAGGCAAAGGGGCAGACAAAGCCGAGCTTTGAGCAGTATGTACAAACCCTAAAGCGCGAAGCTGTTGCCAAAGGCTACGACAAAAGTATGGTTGAGCAGGCGCTAAGCGGTTTCAGCTATCAGAAGAAAGTTGTCAAAAAAGATAAGACTCAGCCAGAGCGGATGCAGACCCTAGATACCTATCTACCCAAACGGGTCAATGATTATGTGGTTAAAAAAGCCCGCCAGTTGTATCACGACAATCTGCCTTTGCTTGAAAAAATTGGCAACGACTACGGCGTGCAGCCGCGTTTTATTGTCGCCCTTTGGGGTCTTGAGAGTGCTTTTGGCAAATATACCGGCAGCCATTCGGTGTTTGCCGCCCTGACTACCTTATCCTACGAAGGCCGACGTGAGTCGCTTTATCGTCCGCAAATTTTCGCTGCCCTTGAAATTGTTAAGCGTGGCGAAAACACGGTCGAAGGACTCAAAGGGTCGTGGGCAGGTGCCATGGGCCAGACGCAGTTTTTACCAACCTCTTATTTGAATTATGCGGTGGATTACAATGGCGATGGTAAAAAGGACATCTGGCAAAGCAAAGCCGATGTGTTTGCCTCGATTGCCAACTACCTTAAATCTGAAGGATGGGACAATAACGGCACCTGGGGACGTCAAGTCAAGCTACCGAGTGACTTCGACAAAACGTTGGCGCTGAGTAAAAAGCGTAGCCTCAGTGCGTGGCGTAAAGGCTATCGTGCGGCGCAAAAATCCTTGTCGCAATGGAGTGAGCTTGGACTGTTGAGAATGGACGGTCGTGCTTTGCCGGTTAAAGACGAGGTTGCCGCGCTGGTGTTACCTGATGATGTTAAAGGCCGAGCGTATTTGGCCTACAACAATTATAAAACTTTAATGAGCTGGAATCGCTCTTATTATTTTGTGACTTCGGTCGGCTATCTGTCCGATCGCATTCAATATCCGGCGGTAGAGTAACTGATGCAAACGAAACCATTTTGGCAAGTGAAAACATTGGCACAAATGAGCCGTGACGAGTGGGAATCTTTGTGTGATGGTTGTGCCAAATGCTGCCTGCACAAGTTCATTGAAGACGACAGCGTTGAAGAGCAAGTCAGCTCCAGTCATATCGACGAGGGCGAGGAGATCCATCACAGTAAAATCGTTTGTCGTTATCTCAACCAGAAAACCTGCGGCTGTACGCAATATGCTAAGCGGACAGTGTTGGTGCCCGATTGTGTTACCCTGACTAAAGACAACCTCAAAGACATTTACTTTATGCCGCCCAGTTGCGCCTATCGCCGCTTACACGAGGGAAGAGGGCTACCATCTTGGCACCCGCTGTTAAATAAGGGCAAAAAATCGGCGATGCATAAGGCCGGAATGAGTGTCCGTGGTAAGGTCATTAGCGAAGATGAAGCGGACCTTGATAACTTTGAAGATTATATTGTGCTGTGGCCGCTTGAGGACTTAGATTAAAAGCGCAAGGCCAACGCTGAACGGTTGGCCTTGGCAAAGGCCCTTAACGAGGCTTAAAGCGTTCGACAAACATTAAGGTTGCGCCACATATGGCCACCGGCATCACTACCAAATTAACCACTGGTATCATTGAAAACGCCGTGACGATGATACCAAAGCTAAAAGTTAGCCCTTTGTGCTTTCTTAAATCGGATTTCATGTGATCAAACGGGATCTTATGATTGTCATAAGGGTAGTCGCAATATTGAATGGACATCATCCATGCGGTAAACAAAAACCAAAGGACCGGGCCTACCAGCGGCAATAATATGAGCAACAGTAAGAAGCCGATGGCTCTTGGCAGATAATAACCGAGCTTGGTGAATTCACGACCAAAGGTGCGGGGAATGTCTTTTAGCACTGAGCCTAAGCCGCCCTGGTCAAACCGATGGCCGGTCAGATGGGCTTCTAAGCGTTCTGCCAGTAGGCCGTTAAACGGCGCCGCTATCCAGTTGGTCACCGCACTAAAGACGTAGGAAAACGCGATCAGAATAGCGAGCATGGCCAACGGCCATAAAACGGTGGTGATCCAGCTGAGAAAATCTGGCACATAGCTCTCAACGACGGCAAATATGTCTTGTAGTTGCAAAAATAACCAATAGAACAACAGACTAAACAAGACAAGGTTGATGGCCAAGGGCACTAAGACAAATCGTCTGAGTCCTGGGGTAAGGATCAGCGAAAAGCCTTTAAGAAAATATTCGATTCCACTTCTTTGTGACATAGTTGTCTCCCAAGTTTTCAGGTTTTCGCCAAGCAGTATACTGGCTGTTTGGTGTATTTTAAATATCCGCTCAAGGCAAGAAGGGTAAATGCCAGGCGATAGGCTTATATTTTGTGCTGCTGAGTCGATTTTGCATGGTAAGCGGGTTAAAAAATGTAATTAATTCAGCTTTTTCCTTTATAAAGGCGGTTTTTTTACATATAAATAAGAGTATTCATGTCGTGCGTGCTCGGCGCTTTAAGAGGTAGGTTGATTGCAAAGGCAAAAACAAAGGTCCCATCTGTGAATCAGTTTTCCATGCCATCGAAATTCGGGCTCAACTCTTTGAGTATCCGACTCTCTGTCGTTACCTTTTGCATTTGTGTGGTGACAGGGCTAATCGCCGCTATGGTGATGCTCGATTCTGAGCGCCATTCCTTGTTGGAAGCGGAAAAGCAAACTCTTGCCAGCATTTCCAACCGCTACTCTCAACAATTTGAGAAACTGCTCAAACAAAAGGTGGCCTTGGCAGAGGCTGCCAATGGTGTGGTGATTAAAGCCCTTAAAGACACCACTACCGAATTTACCCAAACCAAACCGCTTGATGTCGGTTCCGACATGAGCATTCGCACCGACAATAATTATTCCGCAGCCTTTATCCCTCATGACGGCTTTTCTGAGCGCTATCGCCGTATTTTTCCACTCACGGCCAAGCTATGGGCAGTGTTGGCACCAACAGTCAGGCAGAGCTTTTTTAACTTTTACATGATCACCAAAGACCAGTTTATCCGGATCTCACCAAAAGATTGGGCACTGGCGGTAGAATCGGATCATGATTTTAACAATGACGTGTTCTACCAAGTGGCTTTACCGGCGAACAATCCTCAAGGCAAAGCGGTTTGGACGCCGGTTTATTATGACGATATTTGGCAGCGCTGGATGACCAGCCTAATCGTGCCGATTTACTTAGACGGCGAGTTTTTTGGGGCGACCGGCTCTGACTACGTGCTTGATGAGCTGTTTGCTATTTTTACCAACCTCTCGGTATTAGAAAATGGCCGTCAGGCCATGTTGTTTGATGCCAGTGGCAATGTCTTGGCGCATCCACAATTGATGGAGGCCATTTTACGTCAACAAGGCAGTATGAACGCGCGACTGCAATCGACCGATTTATTGAACGCCGAGGTGCAAGGGATAATCGGTCAAGTGATCGCAACTAAGCCTGCCCAATTGGCGGCGGAGTATGTTGATAACGAACAGAAATATCTTATCGATATTCGCCCGATTAAGGGCATGAATTGGTATTTGGGCGTCTTTAGCGCCGAGAAAAATATGCTGCAAAGCTATGACAAACTCAAAGTGAAGGTCTTCTTAATCTTTATCGGCGTGGCTTTTTTGGTGGCACTTTTGTTGCAACAACTGGTGTATCATATCGGCCTTAAGCGTATCCGCGAGTTGATGAATGCGGTGCGTTATGTTGCCAAACGCGGTTGGTCTTTTGACTTGCCGGCATTTAAAAAAGATGAGATAGGCGCGCTGGGCCATGCCTTTTCAACCATGACCACTGAGATCAATAATCTCATTGCCGGTCTCAATCAAAAAATCGAAGAAAAGGACGCCGCTGAAAAAGCCGCCAATAAGCTGTCCAAGGCCGTATCGTTTAGTGGCAGTGGTATTCTTATCACCGACGATAAACTGCGCATCGAATACGTTAATCCCAAACTGTGCGAAATGTCGGGTCATCCTGAGTCATTTTTTATCGACCAGCCGCTTTTTAATATGATCTCTCACGAAATGGAATTTCTTGCCGCCGATATTGAAGAAGACTTAAAAATGAGGGAGCACTGGCGTGGGGATATCTTGTTGATCAACCGCGAGCAAAAACACCTGTGGGCCTCGTTGTCGATCTCGCCTATCTTTCAAGATGACCGTACCATCACCAATTATGTTTGTTCTGCCCAAGATATTTCTTTTGTCAAAGAAAGTCAGAAAAAGATGGAACAGTTGGCCTACTTTGATGTTTTGACTGGCCTTGCCAATCGCACCTTTTTCAAAATGCAGCTACGTAAGGCATTGGCATTGTCTAAACGGGGGCATTACTCTTTTGCGCTGATTTATTTTGACTTGGATGAGTTTAAGCGGATCAATGACACCTTGGGCCATGACGCCGGCGATCGGCTGTTGATAGAAGTGGCCAACCGCCTACAGTTGAGGCTACGCACCGAAGACACCATTGCCCGTCTCGGCGGTGATGAGTTTGCGGTGTTGCTCAGCGGCATTAAAGACCGTGAAGAAGCCAAGTCTATTATCGACACCATTGAAACCATGTTGACTAAGCCAATCAAGTTAGGCAGTAATGAGGTGATTGTTAGTGCCAGTATCGGCGTGACTTTGGCACCGTTTGACAGCGCTGAAGAAGAAACCTTGTTAAAACATGCCGATCTTGCGATGTATGAGGCTAAAGGCAAAGGTAAGAATACTTCCCATTTTTATACCGCTGACTTGGATTTGGCCGCCAAAGAGCGCATGGTGATTGAAAATGAACTTAGGGTGGCGATTAAAGACAATCAGCTGCGTTTGTATTTTCAGCCTCAGGTGGATATTGAGCATCATAAGGTGGTCGGATTTGAGGCTTTAGTCCGCTGGCAACATCCTCAAAAGGGGATGATCTCGCCTGCGAGGTTTGTGCCAGTGGCTGAAACGACCGGACAAATTGTCGAAATTGGACAATGGGTGCTGAATAAAGCCTGTGAGGTGCTGGCCGGGCTGCGAGCCAAAGGATACGGCGGCAAAGTGTCTATCAATATTTCCTCGCGGCAGCTCAAAGACATTCACCTGTGTGAGCAGTTGCGTCAATCGATAAATCAGACCGGTATCGATCCGACTTGCTTGGATTTGGAGATCACCGAGAGTATGTTGATGGGGGATGTTGAGGCCGCCATCAATCAGCTTTATGACATCAAAAAGCTCGGCGTGAGTTTGGCCATCGACGACTTTGGTACTGGTTATTCGTCGTTGAGCTATCTTAAGCGTTTTCCGGTGGATACTTTGAAAATAGACCGTTCGTTTATCAAGGATATCCCACAAGATCACGATGATATGGAGATAAGCTCGGCTATCATCGCTATGGCGCAAAAGCTCAATCTAAAACTGGTGGCCGAAGGGGTTGAAAGCGAGGCGCAAATCGAGTTCTTACGCCATAACCATTGCCATGTGATCCAAGGCTATTATTTTTCCCAACCGCTGCCTGATGATCGCCTGCTCGATTTTGTTGAACAGTTTGAGCAGCAAAAGGCGGGTGTCTAGGGCGTTGTCAGCGCCCTAATCATGCTCTAGCAAACGGTGCAACAGGCGCTTAACGACGACCGGCTCAAACGGTTTGTCACACAATGCATTCACACCACTTTGCTCGATATTGGCCAAATGGGCCTGGTTGGCTTCCGAGGTCACCATTAAAATAGGAATATGGGTTTGGCCTGAATGACTGCGAATGAAGTCGGTCAGCTCCAGTCCATTGACCTGAGGCATGTTGTAGTCGGTCACCACCAAATCGTACATGTTTTGGCTCAATAGATTGATGGCTTGTTGGCCATCTTCCGCCTCGGTCATGCGGGTTACCCCTAAATTGCTCAACACCTTTTTAATGTGTTTGCGCGCCAATCGGCTGTCATCGACCACCAAGACCCGTAATTCATGCACGTCAAAGTATTCCAATTCCAGTTCTTCTGTACTGAGTAAGTCTACCGTGGCATTGATGGCTTTACCCAGATGTTCTGGGGTAAAGGGCTTGGGGAGAATGGCGATAACACCGGCTTGTTTAAACGATTCCAGTTGTTCGCGTCTGCGTTCTGATGAGATCAACATAAAGGGGATCTCGTGCCAATTGTCATGGCCTCGAACAATGTTGATTAAAGAACGGGCATCTCCGTCATCGAAATGAAGCGCGCTGATAATGAGATCAGGCACATGCTCTTGTATCATCTCAATGGCTTGGTCGATATTGGTCGCTTGCGTGACGTCACTGATACTTTCCGAGTTTAAATGACGGCAGATCACTTTGCCTTGCATGGTTGAGGGTTCAACCAGCAGTATGGATAGTTCGCTAGGAGAGAGTTGCTGCATGTAATGGGTCTCTACTGTCTTGGTTAGCCGCCTGCCAGCTTGACTTTGTAGCCGAGCTTTTCCAGTTCGGCTTTTACGATATCACGTTTATCACCTTGGATCTCAATGATGCCGTCTTTGACTGCGCCGCCGACAGAGCATTTCTTTTTCAACGTTGCGGCAACGTTCTTAAGTAAGGTCGCATCGCCTTCTATGCCGCTGACCGTCGTGGCGCCTTTGCCTTTGCGGCCTTTGGTCTCACGTTTGACTCGAACAAAACCATCGGCATAGGCTGAACCGCCACTCGCCTTTGGCTTGTCTTGTTTTATCCTGCCACCGTCAGTGGAAAATACGATGTTATCTTCACTCATAAACGTTCAACTGAATTCAATTATCTTTATGTATATCAATATATGATAGAACGCCTCACAGTTGCAGCAAAGGGTTATTTTGAACAACGCCGCAGATTTGCTGCCGGTTGACTGAATGCTGAGCAGCTTCGGGATTTTTTCCGTTGATTATTCGCAACTTGAAGATTTATTTGCTATGTTCATATCAGTAACAATAAAGGTGCCAGTGGTAAAATAGTCATGACACAAAACACGCAAAGTCAGCCGTTAAAGCACTTGTCAGATTTGACACGACAGCTGGCCGAGGTGATTGACCTGAAGCCCATCGAATCGATGGATGAGCAATTGAAGCAACAACAGGCCCAACGCGACAGCAATATTGTGTGGCTTGATAAGGCTAGCCAATTGCTTGAACAGGTGTGTCAGCTAGATAACAGCGAACAACAGACCCAACAGCTGATAACCGCAATTGAGCAGTTTATTGCCAACAGCCGTGATGCCGAAGCCAAGCCTTTAGCAGTCTCGAATAAACTGGATGGGATTTATATACCGAGAGGCGATATCACGCGCTCAGGTGACAAACCCATAAAAAATCAAACGGAGTAACTTTAATGAGTCTAACCTACAACCTTTCTGATGATGGCAAAACGTTTACCATTCAAATTAAAGGCAAATTCGATTTTAACGTGGTTCAGGCATTCCGTTCTTCTTATGAAAATGTCGGCGACAAAAAACCCAAGGTGATTGTCGATTTGCGTGAAACCGAGTACATGGACAGTTCGGCTTTGGGTATGCTGCTGAATATGCAAAAATCGCTAGGCGATACGGTCGAGTCTATCCGTATCGGCAATTGCCGCACCCAAATCAAAAAAATACTTCAGATCTCCCGCTTTGATAAGAAATTTGAAATCGATTAATCCCTCACAAATGGGCTTTACAGGTCATGAATGTATTGGTGGTAGATGACCAAGAGCTAAACCGCACCTTGTTGCGGTTTTTGCTTGAGGCAGAAGGCTATGATGTGCTGATCGCCTGCAACGGGCATGAGGCTATTGAGCAATTTAAAAGCAATGATATCGACTTGGTGTTGCTCGATGTCGTGATGCCGGAGTTAGACGGTTTTCAAACCGCCCCAATCTTAAAAGAGCTGGCTGGCGCGGTATACCTTCCCATTATTTTTATCACCGCGCTTGACGATCAGGCCAGCCTGTTGCGCTGCCTTGAAGTCGGTGGCGATGACTTCTTAAACAAACCTTTCGATAAAGTCATTTTATCGGCGAAAATTCGTGCCCATTGCCGTATTCGCGCTTTGTCACGTAAAACCTTCGAGCAAAACCAACAGCTTGAATACCATCAGCTGCAAATCAACCGTGAGCATGAGATTGTCGATCATGTCTTTAAAAATGCCTTGATGGATAACTTTGTCGATAAGGAAGTGGTGGATTTCTATCTTTCGCCACATTCGATGTTCAATGGCGATGTTTTGCTGGTGGCCCCAAACCCCACCGGTGGCATTTATTTGCTGATGGGGGATTTTACCGGTCATGGTCTATCGGCGGCAATCGGTGCTTTGCCAATGTCGAAAACCTTTTATTCGATGGCTAAAAAAGGCATGTCTGTAGGCGATATGGCTGCTGAATTAAATTCTATGCTGATGCAACTGTTGCCCGATGACATGTTTTGCGCTGCAACCATATTGGAGATGAATTCTTCGGGCAAGAGCATTTCGGTGTGGATAGGCGGTATGCCCGACACCTTTTTGGTCAGTCCGAATGGTAAACTGAAAAAGGTGATCAGTTCTCAGCATATGGCGCTCGGGGTGCTTGAGGTCGATGAATTTGAATCAACGGTAATGAACCTTGAAACCATTCCCGGCGATACGGTGGTGATGTATACCGACGGTATTATCGAGTCTCAAAATATTGAAGGGGACATGTACGGCGAATCGCGCTTTGAAGCCTTTTATCAAGAAAATAAAGATGTTTCCATTAAGGCACTGATCGAGGAGTTATACGACTTTACCAAAGGGGCTGAGCAAACCGATGACATTTCGGTTGCCTATTTGACTTGTACTAACAAATTACAGCAGTCGGTTGAGCCTGAAGCGTCATTTTCACAGTTGCCGATTTCAGTGAACATCAATGCCAAGGCGGAACACTTAAAATGCATGGAATCGGATCCCGTTGTAGAAATGCTCGATATTGTCTCGCAGATAAAAGGGCTCTCAGATCATCGTTCTGTGATGTTCCTACTGTTGTCGGAAGTTTACAATAATGCCCTTGAACACGGTATCTTAAAGCTCGAATCTGCCGATAAGGATAAAGAAGACGGCTTTATGGAGTATTACTTCAAACGCCAAGAGGCTTTAGCCGAACTCAATGAAGGCAACATCAATATTCACGCCGAATACCTGCCCGAGCAAAGCCGTATTGTCTTTACTCTGACCGATTCGGGCGAAGGCTTTGATATGTCAAAAACCCAGGACAATATGGTCAACAATAAAGAGCATGGCCGTGGCTTGAGTTTGCTCGGCGAATTGGCCGAATCTATCGAATACTCGGCTAAGGGCAATGAAGTAAAAGTGACCTATGTACTCGAAGGATAGCTTTGTTTACAGCCATTATGACAATTGAGTTTAGATTATATCCTTTTTTTTTATAATGGCCGTTTATTAAAGTGCCCTTTGGGCATATGATATCACCCCCTTGGTTCATTAAATTTTAAGTTGAAAGTGCAATGTTTTCTAATTTAACTGCTATACCTGCTGATCCTATCCTTGGCCTGATGGCCGCCTATCATCAAGACTCCAATCCAAAGAAAATCGATTTGGGTATTGGGGTTTATAAAGATGAGTTGGGCAACACGCCGATTTTAAAGTCGGTGAAAAAAGCAGAACAATTCTGTCTTGCCAATGAAACCAGTAAGACTTATCTCGGGATGGCCGGTAACGTGAGTTACAACGAGAAGATCAAAGCGTTGATTTTTGCCGAGCACGATGTCATTGCACAAAACCGTGCCCGAACAGTACAAACCCCTGGTGGTACCGGTGCTTTGCGTGTCGCTGCTGAATTTCTCAGACGCTGTAAAGGTGATGCGACCATTTGGGTCAGCTCGCCAACTTGGGCCAATCATATGACTTTGTTTGGCGCAGCCGGTTTGACGGTTAAAGAATATCCTTATTACGATTACGATAGCTGTGGTTTGAAATTTGACGAAATGATGGCGACCCTAGCTGAAGTTAAAGCGGGCGATATCGTTTTGTTACATGGTTGCTGCCACAACCCATGTGGAATGGACTTGAACGAAGCACAATGGCATCAAGTGGCCGACTTGGCTGCTGCCAATGGCTTTACACCTATGATAGACCTTGCCTATCAGGGTTTTGGTAACGGTTTGGATGAAGATGCCAAAGGCGTGCGTATCATGGCGTCTAAAGTCGATGAAATGCTGGTTTGTAGCTCTTGTTCGAAGAATTTTGGATTGTATCGTGAGCGTTTGGGGGCTACAACGGTGGTAGCCAAAGACGCAACGACAGCGGATATCGCACAATCGGTTATTTTGGCTGTGGTTCGTAGCATTTATTCTATGCCGCCAAACCATGGGGCTTTCGTGGTTGATACCATTTTATCAAGCGACGAACTTCGTGCGATGTGGCATCAGGAGTTGGCCGAGAAGCGCAATCGCATCAACGGCTTACGTCGTTTATTGGTGGAAAAGCTCAATGACAGCTGTGAAGGCCGTGATTTTAGCTTTATTGAAACGCAACACGGCATGTTCTCGTTCCTTGGTATTACCAAAGAGCAAGTGGCCGCGCTTAAATCTGACTACAGCATTTACATGGTCGATTCAAGCCGTATGAATGTTGCCGGTATCAGCCAAGCCAATATTGACTACTTTGCCCAGTCTGTGGCGGCTGTGTTGAAGTAATGTCTGACGAATTTATCATTGCCAAATTGGGCGAGCCGGTGTTGCGACAACCGGCGGTAGCGGTAACGGACTTTAGCGACGCGTCGCTAAGTGCTTTTGTTGACCGTATGCTTGGGGCAATGATAAAAGCCGGTGGGGTAGGCATTGCCGCCCCACAGGTGTTTGATAACCGCCGTATTATGATCATTGCATCAAAACCTAACCCAAGATATCCCAATGCACCTGCTATGGCGCCTTTGGTGATGATAAACCCTGTGGTTAAACAATTTTATGGCGAGAAGGTCGCTGACTGGGAAGGCTGCTTAAGTGTCCCAGGTATCCGTGGGCTGGTGGCGCGGTTCGATAAGGTTGATGTCAGCTTTAACGACGTTTCAGGGCAAACGATTGAGATGACCTTGGATGGCTTTGTCGCTCGCATCTTCGCTCATGAGTTTGACCATTTGGAAGGTCGTACTTTTGTCGATGCGGTGAAATCGCCAAGACACCTCATCGCCGAAACACTTTTACCCAAAGTGCTTAGCGGCGATATTGTGTTAGAGTTTTAGCCTGTTTAGATATTCATCAAAGCCGAGGGGTTGTGGCCTTAATAATGGCTAATTGACGAAACCAACTTTCCTTGTACTTCGAGCGCTTCGACGTCTTGTGCGGTGAGTTTAAGCGGTTGATATTGGGCGTTGTCTGGTATCAACATTACACCACCACCGGGCAGCAGTTGAACCCGCTTGGCCGAATAAACCTCCCCATTTTTAAAGATAAAAACATCGCCTTCGGTTAACGTTTGGGCAGAGGTATCGACAACCATGGTATCGCCATCGTTGATGGTCGGTGACATTGAGCTGCCATCATGGTTAACGACCAGAATATTCTCTTGATTTTCATAGCGTTCAATCAAAGCTTGGCAGGCATTCATCATTTTGTGCAAGGTGGTTTGAGCCTGGTCTTGCTCAGGCTGTGGTTCGGCAATGCGATAGCCTTGATAGCGCTGATTGAAATAACGCAGCAGTGGGCCAACTTCGTTAAGCACCCGGTGCTTTTCTTGTGGTGTACCCGGACCCAGTTCTACTCGGCGACTAACCAACTGCCAAAAGGGGACTTCGACGATGGTGCTGTATTTGACCAGATAATCAATCCCCGGATCTCTGCCTTTGGTTTCATAAAAACTTTGAGAGTTTGAATGTACACCGATCAGTTTGGCAATTTGTGCTGAGGTAAACCCGGCGTTCTTACGCACCGCTTTGAGTAGTTTACCAAAATCGTCATAAGGTTCGCCTAGACCAAAATGTACTTTACTCGTGTCTCTCTTCATTGCAGGTTTCCTACTGATTAGGTGATTGTCATTATTGTAAGTGCGACAAATACACATATTTATGTCGCACTTATTTTACCCAAATAGGTAGGAATTGCTAGATAAGTTTATTTAAAAGACACAAATTACCCGATACGTAGTGTTTTGTTTGACCCTGTTACCTTGTTTATATATATTGGTGTTTATCATTTGTTTATTTATAAACTCAAAAGTATTTTATTTTTAATTTTGTTGTTCTTTTGTGTTTGATAATTTGACCGGTAGTCGATTTTTGCTGAATAAAGGATGGTTTGTTGAAAAAACTTAACACTCGGGCGTTGGCTCATTATCTTAATGTGACAAAGCGAACGGTTCAGCGGCGTGCCATAAAAGAAAACTGGCCATTCGATGAGTGTATCGGGCTAGGCGGTACTACGCGACTGTATGATTTTGAACAGTTGCCCAAGGATGTTAAAGCGAAAATCGTAAGCACCATTATTTCCAGTCACGAGCAGCAACTGCCGAATGCGGTGTTAAACGCCTTTGAACGTGACATTCGCCGTCAATACGGGACTTTTGGCGATGACTTGCACATGGACAACGACTTATGCTCCGTCGCACAAGAAGTGTTGCTGGTTGCACCGGATATTTCTCCAAAGCGTCTACGGGAACATTTTAAAACCTTTTTCGCCGATAAAACCATTCCAGATGAACTTGAACTGCGCCGCTGGATAAAGCGTTATGTTGAACTAAAGCATTGAAATGATTGTGCATATCAGCTTACTATGGATGGCAAACAACACAGCGTAAATGACGGGAAAAACGATGACAGAACTTGAAATGGTTGATGAACTGTTTGAAATTTATGATAAGAACCAAGATGGTGTGATCTCTAGAGGGGAGTTTGTCGAGCTGGTAGACAGCCTGCTACACGAAAAAGGTGTCAATGTCAGTGCCAAGATCTTCGATCGCTTCGATGCCAACCACGATGGTAAGATCTCTAAAGATGAGTTGCTTGAGTTGGTCAAAGAAGAGTTACTCTAAAGCTTGTCAAAAAGAGCAATCACCCTGTAAGACAAACACAAAAAATGGGCAACTTGGTTGCCCTTTTTTGTTTAGGTTTTTAGCGCATTTGTCTGAGCCTAGCGTCGCGCCTGTCATTGCCATAGTGCCTGCCAACACTAAGGCTGAACAGCAGCAATAACAGCCCCCAGCCAACACTGCCACCGCCTGAATCGCTACTGCCGCCGCTGTCGCCACCGCTGGTCGGTGGTTGGGTTTGAACCGGCTCTGAGACTGTGACAAACGCCTTGCCTTGGGTTTGAGCTCCTTTGCCGTCACTGGCAATATAGGTAATGGTCGCCGTGCCAACATACCCGCTTTGTGGCTCAAACTTTAGCTTTTGTTCACTATTGATGGTGACGATGCCGGCGTCTACCGAGGCTGAGACTAAGATCAAAGTATCGCCATCGGCATCGGTATCATTGCCCAATACATCAATCACGATAGACTTATCGTTGGTGGTACTGGCATTGTCGTTATTGGTGACAGGTGCGCTATTGCCGTTGATTGTGACATTCAATACGGCGCTATCAATACCACCGCGACCATCTGAGATGGTGTAGTTGACTTTATCTACACCGACGAAGTTGGTCGCAGTGCTATAGTAAATTCTGCGGCCATTGACGATTTGGGTTTGGCCTAAGGTGGCTTCTGCGCTGATCACTCTTAGTTCATCGTTGTCAGCATCGGTGTCATTGTCCAACACAGAGAACTCGGCACTGGTATTGACCGACATTTGTACAAAGTCATTGTACGCTTGTGGTGCGTTATTGCTGGTTTTGTAGATTGATACGCCACCGGGATCGGCAATGCTGCCGTTGAGCTCACCGTCATCGTCATTGACACCGCCATCTTCAATCACCAACTGCACACACCAGTGACCGACACTCAACCCCTGTTGCCAGCTGGGATCTCGCGGTGATGGACAAACCCCTTTACTGCCTTTGGTGGAATAGATTTTGTTGTTACTGTCTTCAACAAACGTGCGCCAGCCCGACTCGGCGGTGTATTTGCGATATATGGCGTCATCTGGAATTGGGGATTGTTGCGGTAAGACAATGGCGTAGCGACCAACTGTTGTATCTAGGCCATGAATTTGAAAATCGAATAGGCCGCCGATGCTGTCGCTATCACCATCTGCTGGCAACAGTGCCGGATCTATCATCGCCGCAGCGTCTCCGGCAGCTGTGGCGTAGCGTCCCAAGCGCAAACAACCGCTGTTCTCGCCAAAAACCACATGGCTGTCATATTGCCCACTTTGCTCCGGCAAAAAGCGGCAGTCGTCGTTGGGATCTAAATAGTCAGGAATATTGTCGCCGTCACTGTCTTGGTGTCCTTCTTCGGCGTCACTACGTAAATCGCCATCGGCATCGCTACTGCCAAGAGTTTCAAGAGCATCGACCACCTGTAGATAGATGGTATTGGTGACGCTGATGGGCGTGTTGCCATCATCTGTGACAGTCGCACTGATAGGGTAGGTATCGGGCGATAAGTTTTCCGCCGAGAAGATAAAGATGCTGTCGTCGCTGCTATCAAAACGTTCAATGCGCTCATCGGCTTGCCATACCACGCTATGGCTATCATTGACATTGGCGTCAACAATGGTTGCCGTGACACCGACCAATTGGGCGCCAGCGGCGATTTTGAGTCTTCGTTCGTTGTTCTGGCTGGCAAACAGTTCGACTCTCGGGGCGACGTTGTGTTCGATTAGGGTGCCGCGATAGCTGTCATTCAGGCTCTTATACGGCGTATCGCCTATGGTAACAGTGATATATTCATCTTGTTCGGTGACACTATCGACGAAAGTGTTGAAGCTCAATATATACTCGGTGCCTTTGTCAAAGCGAATTTGACCGGCGCTAAGCTCATAATCGATACCGGCGGTCGCGGTGCCTGATACCGTATAAGGAATGGTGATTGGGTAGCTTGGGGCAGGGCCGGTGAGTTTGAATATTACCTGACCTGTACTACCTTCTTCTATGGCTTGCCCTTGGTTGACGCTGACCTGAGGGAAAACACTGATTTTTTGACTGGCCATTGCCGTTTTACCGGCGCTGTCGGTGGCGCGCCAAAAGACTGTGTGGATGCCGGGTCTAAAGTTGGTTTTGGCGTCTAGTAGTTCGACCGGCAATTGATTGCCGTTCTTATCGACCGCAGAAGCAGTGCCTAGCTCGACCTTGGTAATGGCGCCCGTTGCAATGACCGAAATATCATTGGGCGGTGTGACGATTGGCGCGTCGGCGCTGATATTGTCGGTGATCTTCAAATAGACTGTTGCTGTGGCTGTTTCACCGTCGGGATCACTTAGTAAATAATGCATCAAAACGTCACCGACAAAGCCTTGGGGTGGGGCATATCGTAATTGACTGTTGTTGATAGCGACGGTGCCGATGTCGGCCTGAGCCGACCGAATCGACAAGATGTCGCCGTCAATATCGCTGTCATTGGCCAAGACATTCAACGTTAAGTAACTCACACCGGTCATCGAGCGGTTAAAGTAGTCATCAATGGCCACCGGCGCGTCGTTTACGGGGGTTATGGTGATGGAAACCGCCTTTACGTCGGAATCGATATTGCCGTCAGAGACCTTAAATTGAAAGCTGTCGCTACCGACATAATCGTTGTTGGGAATATAGGTCAGGTTTGGCGCATCGCCACTTAAGGTGCCTTGACTGGGATTTGAAACCAGCTGAAAGTTGAGGTCGTTGCCGTCAGGATCTGAACCGGTCAGGGTGAGCGCTATGCTGGTGTCTTCTTCACCTGTTACCGATTGCGCATCGGCGAGAGGGGCGTCGTTGCTACCGGCGATTTCAAAATTGACCGTAGCGGTTTGCGAGTCGGTCGTACCGTCGTTCACTTTATAGCTGAATTTATCATTGCCAAAGTGATTGGCGTTGGGGGTATAAGTCAATTCGGGGGCGGTGCCGCTTAGTGTGCCGTAACTGGGCTCATCGACAATGATATAACTTAGCGTATCACCGTCGATATCCTCTGCGCTTAAGCTAAAGGCAATATGACTGTCTTCATCCAAGTACAGTTGCAAGCTTTCGGCGGTGGGTTCGTCATTGACTGCATCTACGTTAATGGTGACTGCTTGACGGGCTGAGTCAAGCTGACCGTCGTTGGCGACGAACAACACCGACTCCTGACCGTTAAAGTTCTCCGGTGGACGATAGGTAATGGTTGGCGGCGACCCGGTGATGGTCCCTTGTAGTTCATCGCCAGAGAGGCTGAAGGTGAGGTCGTCACCATCGATATCGGTGCCACTAAAGGTGATCTCTATGCTGCTGTCTTCATCCATAGAAAGGGTTTGCGCGATAGCTACCGGACGGTCGTTTACGGCAACGATATCCAGTACGAAGATATTGCTCAATGACTCCAGTTGACCGTCACTGGCACGAAAGATAAAGCTGTCGGCGCCATTGTAGTTTTCGTCAGGCGTATAGGTTCGTGTTGCGCCACTACCGCTTAAAGTGCCATGAGCAGGCTGCTGTAAGATGCTGTAGCTAAGCACATCACCATCGACATCATTGCCGATTAAGGTAATAGTGGTGGCCTTATCTTCAAAGGTTTGGCCGGTACCTTTGGTTACGGTCGGCATGTCGTTGACGCTGTTGACGGTCACCAATACGGTCGCATCTGAGGTTGAAAATAGGCCATTGTTGTCGGCAATATTGTATGAGAACTGATCGGTGCCGAAGAAGTTCAATCGCGGTATATAGCTGATCTGCCCCTGACTGTTGATAGATACGCTGCCATTGACTGGTTGCTGGGTGACTTTCAAGGTAACCTTTTCAAGGGTGCCGTCAACATCATAGTCATTGTCTAGTACCGAGATGACCAGTCGGGTATCTTCGTCGGTGGTTACACTGTCGTTTTTGAGTCTAGGCGCGTCATTGACGGCTTTCACATCAATTTGCACGGTGGCGATTTGAGAGGTCAAGCCGCCTTTATCCATCACTTGATAGGTGAAGGTATCGGTGCCGTTAAAGTCAGCCGCCGGGGTATAGCGTACAATCCCTGTCGCGGTGTCAATGAACAGTTCGCCATTACTCGGCTGTGACTGGATATCAATACTGGAGCTGAGAATATCGTCATTGCTGTCGATGTCGGTATCGTTGCCCAATATATTGATTTGAATGCTGTTGTCTTCATTGACTTCAGTGATGTCTGAGTTGGCGATGGGGGCATCATTGACCGGGTTGACTGTCACTGTGACCGTTGCGGCCAAAGAGGTTAAGCCGTCACTGTCGGTGACAGTATATTGAAAGGTATCTGTGCCGTTAAAGTCGGCGTTGGGCACATAGGTCATGTTACCTTCAATGTCGATACTGACAGATCCGTTGGTCGGCCGATTGACAATCGCCATGTTGCTGGGATCTATGCTGCTGTCTTCTGTGTCGCTATCGTTGTTGAGCACGACAAAATAGGTTGATTGATCTTCCAATGTCGCAGCAACGTCATCACCGGCAACTGGAATATCGTTGACCGGTCCCACGGTAACGTGAACCTTGGCGACATTACTGAAAGCCCCGTTTTTATCGGCGACTTTGTAGTAAAACACGTCGGTGCCGACAAAGTTGAGGTTGGGCACATAGCGTACTTTATCGTTATTGATATCGACTGAACCATTGGTTGGGGTCAACTCGATAACAATTTGACTGCCTTGGGGGGCATCGCCTTCGTCGATGTCGGTGTCGTTGGCGATAACATCAAACTCAGTGGTGACGTCTTCTTCGGTGATAAAGGTGTCGTTGTTGGCAATGGGAGCATCGTTTGAATTGACAACATTGAAAGTGACCGTAGCGGTGCCATGGGCGCCATCGGGGTCGGTAATACGATAGGTCAGGGCATCGCTGCCGGCATAGTCGGTATCGGGGGTGTATGTGATCATACCGTTACTGCTGTCAGTGGTTACACTACCATGTGTTGGTGGCGACACAATAAATAGTGTTGATGGCTGAACATCATTATCGACATCGATATCGTTTTCCAGCACATCGGCGGTGGTTGCGTTGTCTTCGTTGACCAACACCACATCGTCAAAAGGTTGAGGGGCGTCGTTGACATTGATCACCACGATTTGAAAACTGGAGCTGACAGACGCTTTAGCCTTATCGGTTGCAATGACTTCGACGGTAAAGGGCGAGTTTTGCGCCGCATCGTTGTCAGGGGCGCCAGAGATAGTGCCGCCGCTGGTCATGACCAGACCACTTGGCAGGTTATCGGCGGTAAAGGTCAATTTATCACCAGCATCTTCATCGATAAACACATCATTGATGGTAAGGGTAAACTCAGCATCTTCAGATATGGTCTGATTGTCGATATTCGATAGCACCGTGGGGGCATCGTTGGTGTTGACAACTTCCAAAGAGAATTGCTGTGATACCGTACTGGCGCCGTCGCTGACTTCCACTCGAACACTAAAAAATCCGACATCGGAATTGGCAGGGGTGCCGCTAATGGTTTGGGTACTGGAGTTGTAGCTTAAAAAGGTTGGCAAAATAGGGGCGCTATAAGTTAGGGCATCACCATCTTCGTCGGTCGCGACAATGGTATAGCTGTAGCGGTTGTCCTCATTGACTTTGGTATCGGGTTGACTGGAGATCACCGGCGCCGTATTGGCCAAACCGGCCGTTGAAAATAGCGTCAGCCACAGTAGTGCCACGCCTGTCACTGTACGCTGTTGAGCGCGTTTTTTCAAAAAACATACAAACATGAAATGGATTCCTCTTTGACCACATGAGGCAATTCCCGCCGCTTTAACGGAATCGGTTTGCCGCCTGACGCCAGCATTATGCCGTCAAACAACTGTCTTTTTGCCACCATCAAAACTTATAGCAAATTCAAGACCACAACGTTATGCTTTTTGTCATTCCTTGGCATTTAGAGTGCGATCAGATGAAATTTATACAAGTGGCGGAATTTGGTTCGCCAGAAGTGATGACATTAGGCGAAATGGATAAGCCGGTACGTCAACAAGGCCAGTTGTTGATTAAAGTGGAAGCTGTTGGTGTCAACCGCGCCGATATTTTACAAAGGCAGGGGAAATATCCACCGCCAAAAGGTGAAAGTGAAGTGTTGGGGCTGGAGATCTGTGGTGAGGTGGTTGAGGCTGATGACTGTGAGATGCTCGGCAAAAAGGTTTTTGGCCTAGTGGCGGGCGGCGGGTATGCCCAATATTGCCTGTTGGAACAGGCGTTGGCGTTTGAATTGCCTGGTCATTATAGCGCAGTGCAAGGTGCTGCCATCGCAGAAGTATTTTTGACAGCTTATCAGGCAATGTTTGAGATTGCCGGGTTAAAGGCGCAGCAAAAAGCCTTGATTCATGCCGGTGCCAGCGGCGTTGGCAGCGCTGCGATTCAATTGGCAAAGGCAATCGGCGCAGAGGTAGCAGTTACTGTTGGCAGTGAACAAAAACGTGATTTTTGTATGGCGCTTGGCGCCGATAAGGCAATTAACTACAACACCCAGGACTTTGTTGAACAGATAAAGACCGATTTTGGTGCTGTTGATGTTGTGGTTGATTGCATTGCGGGTGACTACATTGCTAGGGACATCAGTTGTATGGCTCTTGATGGTCATATCGTGGTATTGGCTATGATGGGTGGGCGATTTGCCGAATCTATCGATATGGCCAAAATGCTGGCAAAGCGAGTTAGTCTGACAGCGTCAACACTGCGAAATCGAACAAATACCTATAAGGCGCAATTGGTTGCCCACTTTAAGCGAGATTTTTATCCGTTGTTTGAAAAAGGCAGTCTAAAGCCTGTTGTTGATAGTGTATTTGATTGGCAGGATGTTGCTTGCGCACATCGCTTTATCGAGGAAAATCAAAATAAAGGTAAGGTGATATTGACGCTAAGCTAGCGTGCTCAAAGTGAAGTTTTCATCTTGATTCGAGCGAATAACAAATAATCCCACCCAAAATTGATTTATTTTTCGACAACACCAAAGTAGTGGTGTAATATTACATCACTATTGTTCTATTTTGTTTTAATTCTCTAAGACGATAAGTCTGCTATGTTGAATAAGACAAAAATTTGGAGGTTTTTATGACTGTTCGAAAAAGTATTTCATTTACTGAACCTCATGATAAGTGGTTGAAATCACAAGTTGAAAGCGGCAAGTATGCCAGTGACAGTGAGGTTATTAGAGATTTGATAAGGCAGCAGCAGGCTCGCGAAGATAAGTTTTATGCACTAAGATCTGCCATAGAGCAAGGGATGCAAAGTGGCATTAGTGAAATGCAGCTCCCCGACATAATGGCCGAAGTTGAAGCAAGGATGCAAACCAATGAAACAAATCCTATTGACCCGTCAAGCGAATAATGATCTAAGCGACATTTATCAATACGGCATCGAGCAGTTCGGTGCCAAGTGCGCTAAAACCTATATGGGCGGTTTAGAGCAATGCCTTAATAAGCTGGCGATATTGCCCAACATGGGCCGTGATGCGTCAGATTTAATGCCCAAGCTACAGCGCTTTGGCTTTAAAAATCATTTGATATTTTATCTGCCGATGGGGTTGGATATCTTAGTTGTACGAATACTAGGCAAGCATATGGATCATGAACCGCAGGTGGAGTTGCCGCTGTTTGAATTTGATATAGATATTGCTAAATAACCTCAATTCGGGTTAAACATGGGCCGTAGAACTTGCCCTTTTCGTCTCTGGTCTACCCCAAATTTGTTTGCTTTAGAATGACTAAAGCGGCTCAAATTTGGGTTGCCAGAAACGAAAATTCCTGCGTTCTCCCTAAGTTCGGGGTTAGGTGTAGGATTTAAGTCAGCTGACCCCCTTTAACCCGAATTGAGGTTAAATATCTAAAATAAGGCCCGGGTAATGGTTATTACCCGGGCCTTTATCATTGACGTAATGTTGATTGATGTGAACAGATAATTGCTCAGGTTACATCACTCTCATACCAGGTTGTGCACCTTCATCAGGGTTAAGAATGAAGATGTCTTTACCACCTGGCCCGGCAGCGAGCACCATGCCTTCTGACATACCAAACTTCATCTTACGCGGGGCGAGGTTTGCTACCATAACCGTCAGTTTGCCTTCAATGTCCTCTGGCTGATATGCCGATTTAATACCGGCAAATACCTGGCGGGTATCACCGCCCAAATCCAGTTCTAAGCGCAACAGCTTTTTCGCGCCGTCAACATGCTCTGCCTTGGCAATACGAACTACGCGTAAGTCTACTTTAGCAAAATCATCAAAGCTTATTTCAGGGGCAATCGGCTCTTCATCCAGTGGGCTTGGGTCTTTCGTATCTTGTGGGTGATGAGCAACCGCCTGCAAGTCTTCTTTAGAAGCTTCAACCATTTTCTCGATTTTGCTCGCCTCAACCCTTTGCATCAGGGCTTTGAACTTATTGACAGGGTGGTCACTCAACAGTGTTTTCGCTCCGGCCCAACTGAAGCTGTCGTTTAAAAACGCTTCGGCTTCTTTAGCCATGGCTGGCAAAATCGGTTGCAAATAAATCATCAAAATACGGAAACAGTTAAGACCCATTGAACATACATCGTGGGTTTGCTGCTGTAGCGCTTCGTCTTTGGCGCTCACCCATGGCGCTTTGGCATCAATATACTGGTTGGCCTTATCTGCCAATGCCATAATTTGGCGCACGGCTTTGGCATATTCACGCTGCTCATAATACTCAGCAATTTGCTCACTTGCCGCAGTGAATTCTGCCGCCAACTCACTGTTGTCGATATTGCTTGATAATTTTCCGCCATACTTTTTGCTGATAAAGCCGGCGCAGCGGCTGGCAATGTTAACCACTTTGCCCACTAAATCCGCATTGACCTTGGTAACAAAGTCATCAAAGCTCAAATCAATGTCGGTGACGCCGCTGGTGAGTTTAGAGGCGTAGTAATAGCGCAGATACTCAGGGTTTAAGTGATCCAAATAGGTTCTGGCTTTGATAAAGGTGCCTTTAGATTTAGACATCTTGGCGCCATTGACAGTAACAAAGCCATGAACAAACACATTGGTCGGCTTTCTAAAACCGGCGCCTTCGAGCATGGCAGGCCAGAACAGACAGTGGAAATAAGTAATGTCTTTACCAATGATATGATACAGTTCAGCATCAGAATCGGCGGCAAAAAAACTATCAAAATCAACACTGTTTTTATCACAATAGTTTTTGAAGCTGGCCATGTAACCGACCGGCGCATCGAGCCAGACATAGAAGAACTTATCTTTTTCACCCGGGATCTCAAAGCCGAAGTAAGGGGCATCGCGGCTGATATCCCACATTTGCAGACCTTGTTCGAACCATTCTTCCAGCTTGTTGGCTATTTCAGTCTGTACAGAGCCTGAGCGCAGGTAATCTTTGAGCATGCTTTCAAAGGCTGGCAAATCAAAGAAAAAGTGCTCTGAATCTTTCAGTACCGGCGTGGCGCCTGAAACCGCAGAACGAGGATTGATCACCTCAGTGGTGGCATAGGTTGAGCTACAAACATCACAGCTATCGCCGTTTTGGTCTTCTGCGCCACATTTAGGGCAGGTGCCTTTGATAAAACGGTCTGGCAAAAACATGCCTTTTTCCGGGTCGTATAACTGAGAGATGGTTTTTTTCTTGATGTGACCGGCCGCTTTAAGGCGGTTATAAATCAAACCGGCCAGCGCTTCGTTTTCGCTGGAGTGAGTTGAGTGATAGTTGTCGTACTCTACGCCAAAATCAACGAAATCCTGAAGGTGCTCGGCTTGCGTGTCGGCAACCATTTTATCGGGAGTAATGCCCAGTTGTTGGGCTTTGAGCATCACCGGGGTGCCATGAGCATCATCGGCGCAGATGCTATAACACTGATGTCCCATTGAGCGATGAAAGCGCGCCCAGACATCGGTTTGAATGTGCTCTAGCAAATGGCCTAAATGGATAGAACCGTTGGCATAGGGCAAGGCACTGGTGACTAATATTTTACGTTGTGTCATGTTTGCTCGGATCCCGACAAATTGTATTTTTGATTCAAAGGGGGTTCAGTTGATCTAAATTGCCCAGCAACACCTGTTTGGCTGTATCGGGTTATTCAGAAAAAACTGGAGATAAGAGTCCGAATGTTACATAATTCGCTTCACTATTTCACCTGCAAAGTCATAAAAAATGTTGAAATTTTTACGCAGGAGAAGCCAATCAACGCAACCAGATTTCAAAGCCTCTATGTCGTTACCGATTAATCAATTGCTGCAAAACTTCACTCATCCGGAACTGCCCGAAGGGTTGTTCAAACTCATGACAAACTGTCGTTGTGTGCTTAAAACCGAAGATGGGGAGGATATTCTCAAGGTCACTGTCACCATGCCCTTTGCCTGTCGTGGCCTCAAACAAGCACTTGAATCCTATTTGAACGAACAGCTTGAGCAGAAGGTTAGTGCTGAGTTTATTTGCGAACTCAGTCAAACGCCTCGATATAAACAGGTCAAAAATATTGTGCTGGTGGCCTCGGGCAAAGGTGGTGTCGGCAAGTCTACAACAGCGGTCAACATTGCTTTGGCATTGGCACAAGAAGGAGCAAAGGTTGGCCTTTTAGATGCCGATATTTATGGTCCAAGCTTGCCAATTATGCTAGGGCTTAAAGGCCACAAGCCGCAATCGACTGACGGTAAGTCAATGGAACCGCTAGCGGCGTTTGGCGCTAAGGTTAACTCAATCGGCTTTTTGATCAACCCCGAGGATGCCGCCGTTTGGCGAGGCCCGATGGCTGGGTCTGCTTTGATGCAACTGATTGGTGAAACCAACTGGGGGGAGTTGGATTATCTGGTGGTTGATATGCCCCCTGGTACCGGTGATATTCAACTGACCCTATCACAAAAATTTCCTTGCACTGGTGCATTGATTGTCACCACGCCGCAAAATGTTGCTTTGGCCGACGCTGAAAAAGGCGTATCGATGTTTAACAAGGTCAACATTCCGGTGCTGGGGATTGTTGAAAATATGAGTTATTTTCAATGTAGTAGCTGTGGCGCCGTTGAACATATTTTTGGCACCGATGGCGCCAAAGCAATGGCAGCAAGTCACCAGACCGAATTATTAGGGCAAATTCCGCTAGAAAAACAACACCGCGAAAATGCCGACAACGGTAGGCCAACGGTGATGGGGGACAATGCCATGGCAGCCATTTACCGCCAAGTGGCAAGGGCGCTGTCAAAAAGACTTTATACTATACATTCAGAAGTCGCACCGAGCGGCCCTGTAATTTCTTTCAGTGACGACTAAAACGATAGAACATCCATTATGAGACTGTGTGATACCGATATTATCCAACATATTAACGACGGCAAGATTAAAGTAGAGCCGACACCGGATCCTTCTTTGATCTCTGGTGTTACCTTGGATATTCGCCTTGGCAATAAATTTCGTGTGTTCAACGACCATGTAGCACCTTATGTAGATCTTAGCGGCCCTCGCGTAGAGATGGATAAGGCCATTCAGTCGATTATGAGCGATGAATTGCTGGTTGAAGAAGGCGATGCGTTTTTCTTACACCCCGGAGAGCTGGCACTAGGGGTGACTTTCGAGTCAATTACCTTGCCGAACAATATTGTCGGCTGGCTTGATGGCCGCTCGTCTTTGGCAAGGCTTGGCCTAATGGTACACGTAACGGCGCATCGTATCGATCCAGGTTGGTCGGGCAACATCGTGCTTGAGTTCTTTAACTCAGGTAAATTGCCGCTGGCTTTGCGTCCAATGATGAAGATCGGCGCGCTCAATTTCGAAACCATGTCGGGCCCTGCGCAAAACCCCTATAATCTCAAAAAAGGGGCGAAGTACCGTGACCAATCTGGCGCGGTGGGGTCTAAAATCAGTGAAGATGAGCATGACTAAACCGTTTTGGCTTGTTGGGCTGGCGCTTTTGCCGGCCTTTGGCGCAATGGCTGCACAATCTGATACGCAGAAAAAAACCAAAGTTTATCGCTGCCAAAAAGATGGCGTAACGGTTTACTCACAAATCGAGTGTGCGCCCGATGCCAAATCTGTCGTGGTTGAGCTAGACCAGGGTTTACCGGATAAAGACTACAAGGCGCCATATGTTAAACAACAGCGCCAAGTCGATGAATATTTGGCGCAAAAGCAGCAAGCTGAACAGCTCAAACGCCATTATGACAATATTGCACGGTACAAGCAGCAGTTGGCCAAAGCCTTTGATGAGTTAAAACAGCGGCGCTTTCGCTCGGCTCAAGACAAAGATGACGCTCTCAAAGCGTTATCTGCCAAATTCAATGGCCTTATCAAACAAGAGCAGGATGCCATCAAAGCAATACATCAGGCAGCAAAAGTAAAAGCCAAGCAAGCGCAGCCTGAATCTGCCGCCAATAACAGCGACAAATAAGTGATGAACCGCTGGTGGCGCGTACTGTGAGCCCTCAATAAATCTCTTTTATGTGGAATTTAGATATTTTCTCTTGTTGTTAATTATGGTAAGTTGCATTTACCTGATTTTTCCCCAGCTAAGAGATTATTTTGACTGAACAAAAAGGGCAATTGGTGCGTTGGAATGACGCCCGTGGTTGTGGTTTTATTAAGCCTGAAGTCGGTAGTGAAGAGGTCTTTATTCACATTAAGACATTGAGCAAAATGGCTAGGCCGCCAGTGATAGGCGATATTATTTATTTTCAATCGATTACAGACGAGCAAGGCAAAGAACGGGCTTACAGTGCGCGCATCGAGGGGGTTGGCATAAAGTCTTCGACCGCCTCAGCTCAAGTGAAAGCTCGACCGGTCAGAGTATCTAAGGCCAGAACGGCAAATCGCGGCAGTAGTCGTTCTTTTAACTCACTGGGGTTAATAGCAGTCATATTGGCAGTGGTTTACTTTTTTCCTCGCAACGAAGCGGCTAATCAGCCTATAAACGAATCGAAACCAGCAATCAGTGAAACTGTGCTCAATCAAGTGCCGCTGCTTAACCAGTTTGAAAATGACGATGAATTTAGCTGCCAAGGCAAGGTGCATTGTAGTGAAATGATCTCGTGTAAAGAGGCGCGCTTTTATCTACGCAATTGTCCGGGCGTTAAAATTGACGGCGACCATGACGGTATACCTTGTGAGAGAATGTGCCGCTGAGGGCGGCACACTTTAACGCGGCTTATTTTGGTTTTCTAAACACCAAAGCGAAGCGATCGGTATTGCCGGTTACGGTTTTACGGCCAACCTCATAGCGCAGTTCATCGTCAGGGCGATAGAACATGTCGGATTGTTTTTCCAGTACAAAACCTGCTGCCTGCACCTCTAAGATGACCTTCACCGGGTCTTCACGGCGGCCCAGTTCTTCGGTTTCAGGGGCCATATGTCGTCTGGTGTGGTCAACAATCACATAAACACCACCGGGTTTGAGCGCGTCAAAGGCGGCCTTGTTGAATTTGACTTTGCCTTTTTCGTCAAAGTTGTGATACTCGCGAATATTAAGCAACATATCGGCATCATCGACGCCTAAACTGGTGCTATTGAATTCAAAGTGGCCATTCCAACCAAGATCGATGGCGAGTTTCTTGGTGCTTTCAAAACCTGGCTTGGTCAAAAATGCATCCAAACGTTTCATCCAGTCTCCGTTATAGGCCAGCAGCAATTCCCCTTTTTCTGCCAGCACCGGGCCGAGTATTTTAGTATACCAGCCGCCGCCGGGGGCGAACTCAATCACCTTCATGTTTTCTTTCAGGCCGAAAAACTCCAGGGCCTGTATAGGCGCCCGGTTCTTATCGCGCTGCTTTTCCGCATCGGTTCTGATATCCGACTGCATCGCCGTTTTAACTTTTTGCTGCATCGCAGATAGAGTCGGTTGTGCAAGGGCTGGCACTGTCATGGCGCATAGGGCCAGAGCAATGGTGGTCTTTTTTAGCATGTTGTTATTATCCTTTTTGGACTTGTCTAAAAATCTCGTCGTTACCCTACTTAAGCTGACATAAAAAAGCAAAAATAAAGGTGTTACCAATTGAAAACGGCCTAATGTACTTATTGTGATTGCAATTGTCACAAATAAACGGTTGAATTTAGGCGGCACTGACTATAGGGTAGGCGCTATACCGACATAAGCGGTTACACCCTGAGCACAGCAAGGTAAAGGGCCCTTATTAGGGCAAAGATTGTAATTTGAGGATATAAAGGAAAATGGGGGAATGATGACCAATTCATCTGCGATAAGTCCTGCAACAACAAATCAACGTATTCAACACTTAGATATCATTCGCGGCATTGCCTTACTTGGTATCTTACTCATGAACATCCAAAGCTTCGCGATGCCGTTCGCTGCCTATTCCAACCCCATAAACTGGGGTGGGTTTGACGGTATCAATCAATGGATCTGGTCGATAAATTATCTGTTTGCCGACATGAAATTTATGACCATTTTCTCGATGTTGTTCGGTGCAGGCATTTGTCTGTTTGCACACAATGCCGAAAAAAAATCAGGCTCAGCTTTGGGGCTACACTTCCAACGTAACTTTTACCTATTGTTGTTTGGCATGTTACACGGCTATTTCATCTGGTATGGAGATATCCTAGTCAGCTATGCCTTGTGTGGCTTTTTACTGTATTGGTTTCGTAACCTATCTTCAAGATGGTTGATAATCCTAGGCATTTTTTCAATGTCTTTATCTTCAGCCTTATTGTGGATGGTGCAACTGCTGCTCGATACAGGGGCAATGCCGCAAGAGTCTTTAACACAAATGCAAAATCAGTGGGCGCCAAGTGCCGAGGTGATGCAAAAAGAAATCAATGCCTTTGTGGGAAGCTATGCCCAGCAATTTGAGCAGCGATTTTTGATGACGTTAAACATGCAAACCGAAGTCTTTTTAAGCTTCAGCCTGTGGCGTGTTTCAGGCAGCATGATGATTGGCATGGCGCTGTACAAAAGTGGTGTACTGTCGGGGCAAAAATCTACCGGTTTTTACATCAAAATGGCGCTTATCGGTATTGTCTGCGGCTTTGCCCTGACCGGCTGGGGACTGAGCAATTCTCTGGCAGAGAATTTTGCGCTTGAAACGGCGATGATCTTTGGCGTACAAACCAACTACTGGGGTAGCATTTTGTCGGCATTGGGCTACATTGGTGTGATCAATCTCATCATCAATGCGCAACTGTTTGCCGGGTTACAGCAGCGCCTTGCGGCCGTCGGTCAAATGGCTTTTAGCAATTATATTGCCCACTCACTTATTTGCACCGGGCTGTTTTATGGTCTTGGCTTTTTCGGCACCTTTGAGCGCTATGAGCAGCTGTTGTTGGTGCTGGCCATTTGGACCTTACAGCTGTGGTATTCAAAGCTGTGGTTGAGCAACTACCGCTTCGGTCCACTGGAGTGGGTATGGCGCAGTATGACCTATCGTAAACTGCAAGCGATGAAATAACCTCAACTCAATGTTAGGTGATTGAGGTCAACCAAAGCGCTAACGGCCGTTAAATTTTGATTTAGCGGCCGTTGTTCACCTCTGAGTTGCAATCACTATCGTGAAGAAATGCATGACAGTGGCACAGTTACCCTCGATTCATTGCCAAGAATATTCAATAAAACCATCGCTCGACTCTCGCCGCATGGTATGTCGTAAATGCCTTCTATTTCGTCAAAACCGTGACCGTTGACGAGCACCGATTCGCCTTTGTTGAATGGGCTGCCCTTGCCAGCTTGGCTGACAAGGTTTTGGGCATGGGATTTGATTTCATTGATCAGCTTTTCGCTGGCAATGGCATAACGCTTACCAAATCGGACAAAATCCAATACGCCAAAAGTGGAGGAAACCGGCGCTAAAGATTGCTGCTGCGGGTTGGCCGATAAAAAAAGGTAGCGGGGGAATAAAGCTTCAAGTTTGTCCCCTAGGCGCTTATTGTTGCCTGAACGTTTTATTTTTGCAGGGATCTGTGGATTGAAAACCTCAAATCCTTGGCGATGGAGATTTTCTTGTGCCCTAAATTCTTGTTTTGCCTTGCAATAGATCAAAAACCACTGTTTCATTGTCTACCTGTCATCTTAGAATTTTTAATTATTGTTGTACTTCGTTCCCTAGCGTACCTCTATGTGACCTTCTAGTACCTTACCGCTTTGGGACCAAATTGTCTATCTTGGATCAATGAATTGTGAGGTTTTTGCACATTTGTGAGAGCTTGTGTCAAAATGTTGCAATTAAAGTGCAAATGGTGTCTTATGGCTGTTTGACGGAAAAATATCTAAATAATGATAGAAAACTGAACAGTTGGTCAGTTTTAATTTTGTCTAGAACAGAAACCTTTATAAAGTAAAAACAAAAGTTTAGCTTTAGTGTGGTTATTCTAATTCGTTTGAATACAAGGGATTGGTGGAGGTGTGTGAGTTTTTTCTTACATCTTAAGGGGCTGAAATAGGTCATCAATTTGTCATTTTTCTTCTATTGCAAAAGCTGACTAGATAGCTATACTCTGCTCAAAAAACAGGGCTTAAACTTTCACCAAGCAAAATCGAAAGTTAACAACTGTTACAATTCATGTTCAAATACGGCACGAAGTTGGCAAAGATCAACACGCGCCCTGCGGTAGCTATTGCTACAAATTAATTTTCCATAAAAAGATACACCTATCGTTCGCAACCCAACGACAGTTCACTGTCGCTGAGTCTCTGATGCTGTGGCTAAGTTTCAGGTTGTGCGATAGACGGCACGTACAAGAGTGATAATATGAATAACACCGAACACTTACACGCGCTTACCGAGTCTTATCTCAAGTCGATAATCGCCCAAAGCTGTCAAATTGACGCCAGCAACCTTGATGTTGCTACGCCATTTACCGAAATGGGCATAGACTCGTTTTACGTATTGAAGTTGGTCAAGCAGTTGGAGCAGAGCTTTGGCACCTTGCCAAAAACCCTACTGTTTGAATATTTCAACATTCAAGATCTTGCCGGATATTTTATCGCTCAGCATCCCCA
>JBFHGJ010000023.1:0-61762 GCA_041583135.1 Alteromonadaceae bacterium
ACATGGATGTCTGTACATTGGTAAGTGCTTCAATTGTGCCAGCAAGGCGTGTCACAAAAGCCGAAAAACTCCTTACCGTTATCCCTGTGGTGTGCAGACTTAATTATGATAGTTTTCATTTGCTTGCCTTTGATCAAAGTTTCTCGGCAAAACTATGCAGGGGTACATAGGGGTTTCATCTATACTCATTTGTTCTGATGTAGTGTGATGAGTTTGAAGCAGGATCATGACAGAGCGTTTTCAACCCCCTTTTATTTTTACCCCCGGCCAAGTGGCCTTTAAAGGCCCGTTTAAACACGACGACAGTCATATTTTTGCGTTTTTTGTTGAAGGTGAGCTGGCGCTTATTCAGCAGACCATCGACCGTACATTGAACGTCGCTGCGGCGGGTCAATATCGTTATCGTGCGGTTTCTTCGTTGGTGATGGTGCAGTTTGCCAGACTTAAGCAGGTGTATTCTTTGGCCAGCGGTTTTGAGCAGCGCGGTAAGATCAGAGAAACCGATGTGATCACATGGGTGATGCTGGCGGAGCTGGATAAAGACGACAAAGTCACCGGCTCGTTTTGGCACCCTGTGCATATTTGGGTCGATGAGCATCAAGCGGTTACTACGGGCCGCGAAATTTATGGCTACCCTAAGCAACTGGCAAAAATGCAAATGCCCGATGGTCCTGATTTGCCCCTTGAGTTTGCCCTTGAAGTCAATTCTCATCAGCATTATGGCACTGATAACTATCCCCAACCGTGCACCTTATTCAGTGTTGCCGCTAAGACCGACACGCTGGCGCAAGACTGCGCCATTGTTGAGTTTGCGGCAAAAATGTCGAAATTGCTGCTGACTAAATGCAAAAATGCCGATTTTACTGCGGCTCAACGTAAAGCGCTGGTGGCTGGTTTGCTCGATGGCGATATCAACCAGGTTTTTTTAAAGCAATTTCCTGATGCCAGCGGTAAAAAAGCGGTGTATCAGGCGGTCGTAACGACTCATTCAAGCAACGACAAGGTGCACGCATTTAGGCAGTTTAGCCAAAACCAGTTTGAATTGATCTTGAACGACCATGATGCCTTGCCGCTGACTCAAACTTTGGGGTTAAAACTCGGCGCGCAGCCGGTCTTAATGGCGCTTTATCTGCATACTGACTTCACTACCCATATCGGCCATGAGCGGGCGGTCAACGACCAGCAAAAAAGGCAAAAAATTGCGGTTATCGGTGGTGGCACAGGGTCGTTAACCAGTGTCTATCACCTAACCGAGCAGCCCAATTGGCAACAAAAATACGACATTACCGTTTACCAAATGGGTTGGCGCTTGGGCGGTAAAGGTGCCAGTGGACGCAACGCTCAGCATGGTCAGCGGATTGAAGAACATGGTCTGCACATTTGGTTCGGCAGTTATCACAATGCCTTTACGATGATGCAAAATGTCTATGCGGCTCTTGAGCGCCCGCCAGAACACCCCATTCGCGATTGGACCGATGCCTTTAAGCCGCACGATTATACCAGCCTAACTGAAATGGTCGGTGGTCGCTGGAGTACCTTATGTACCGAGCATCGACGTCGTCCGGGCATTCCGGGTGATGGCGATAATCGCATTACGGTGCAAGATACGTTTTTGAGCACCTTGGATATTCTCGAAACCAGCTTGCAGAAGTTTCTGCAATTAGAGCAAACCCCAACGGCCAAGGCGGTGGCTAAAACCGCATCGGTATTACGCAGCTTTGTCTCTAAGGCAACCAACTCTTTACCGGGCTTTTTGCCAGACCTGCATTCGATTGTGGTCGGGGTGCACAATATGCTCTCGGGTTTGACTCGCACGCCCGGTAAAATTCCGGCGGCGCAAATCAAATTGGCCGAGCAGGTGCTCAATTCGGTGCGCAAAATTGTACTCGCTAGATCGCTGAGCAAGCTTGAAAGCCAGCATGAATTTCGTCATCTGTTTGTCAGTATCGATTTATCGCTGACGGTGCTCATCGGTACTTTGAAAGATAATGTGTTGCAACAGGGTTATGACGTACTCAACGACATTGATTTCAAACAATGGTTGCTCAAACATGGCGCAAATGAAAAGTACACGGTAAATGGCGCCTACATAAAGGGGCTTTATAACCTTGTGTTTGCCTATCGTGATGGCGATGAGCGCCGCCCGGATCTAGAAGCCGGTTCTATGCTGCGGGCATTGCTGAGAATGATCGGTTGCTACAACGGCGCCTTTATGTACAAGATGCAAGGTGCGATGGGCGATATTATTTTTGAACCGATTTATCAGGTGCTCAAAGCCCGTGGCGTTAAATTTGAATTCTTCCAGCAGGTCGAACAGGTGGTGCCGCAAGGCGATAGCATTGAACGGTTGGTGATCACTGACCAAGCCAATGGCGCGGATGACTACTACCCACTGGTGGATATCAAGGGCATTGATTGTTGGCCGAGTGAGCCTAACTATGCTGATTTGCCTGAGCAAACCGCAGTGCTACTAAAAGGGCGTCACCACCAGCTTGAAATTGACCCTCATGGCTGGGCCAAGCACTATGAACAGCAAACCGGTCAGGCTTTACCTCAGCGCACGCTACAAAAGGGTAAAGACTTCGATTTGGTGATCTTTGGCGCGTCTTTGGCGAGTATGCCAATCATTGCCCCTGAGCTTATTCGCGGCGACAGTAAAATTGCCGATATGGTTACGCACCTAAAAACCAATGCTACGCAAGCGTTTCAAACGTGGAACAACAAAGGGCTAAGGGAAATGGGGTGGCAAAGCCAAAGCGAGCAAGAGCCTGTGGTCAGCGGCTTTTTACAGCCGTTTGATACCTTTGCGGCAATGAGTTATTTGCTCCCTTATGAAGCGTGGGAGAGTGAAGGGGAAAATACGCCCAAAACAGTAGGTTATCACTGTTGCGTTTTGGCGGATTTAAACGGCGAAGCCACAGAGGAAGACTATAAAGGACAGGTTAAAGCCAATGCCACCGCCTTTATGTACGATGATATGTTGCATCTGTTGCCGGGCTACAATGACGTGCCGGTAAAAGATAACGAGAGCCGTTTTTACTGGCGTGCCAATTATTATGGCTCTGAGCGATATGTGGTCAGCCATGTCGGTAGCTGCAATTATCGTTTAGGGGCTGATGAAACCCGCTATGATAACTTGTATTTGGCGGGAGACTGGACGCGAAATGGTGTCAACCTCGGTTGTATCGAGGCTGCGGTCAATTCCGGCATGATGGCGGCCCGGGCCATTTGCGGCTTACCTGCGATCATCAAAGGAGAGTTTGACCTCTAACTCAGTCAATGCGTGATAGCAGATATCAATGAGGACGGAGCGCTCGACGTGATTGTGAGTAGTCTTGGACAATCTCAATCGTTTGTGAATAATCACTAACGTCAATACAGAGTTAGCTTAAATTTAACGCATTTTTAACGACAGCGATTGTGAAAGTGCACCTATAATGCCATAACCTAATGATGTATGTGCAGATAGTTGTAGGTTTTGATGTTAGTAGCTGTTAATCAAATGCGTCACCAAAAGCGAATTTATTTGGTGTCAGTGCTGATATTGGCGATTTTTTCCATATTGGCCATTGGCTTAGATAGGATATTTTTGCCAAAGACCGGGGTTTTGTTGATCTTGCAGGCGGCGGTGGTGATCATTTCCATCATCGCTACCCGCAAAATGTCGATTTTCTCCGGCTTTTTTTGCGCGCTGGTGTATAACTACTTCTTTACTGCACCTGTCTATAGCCTACACATGACCGACGCGCAGGATATTATCAATACTATTGTCTTCTTGACGGTCGCTTTTATTACCAGTCAGTTTGCCGACTCCTACCGAACCCAAAGTGAAGCGCTCAAACAAGCGGAGATCCGCACCAATATTTTGCTGTCGGTATCTCATGATCTGCGTACTCCGTTATCGGGTATTATCGGTAATCTTTCTACTTTTTTGGAATATCGAGACAAGATAGCCCGTGAACAAAGTGATGAGCTGGTGGCAGGCGCGTTGGCAGAAAGTCACCGACTTCATCGTTATATCGAAAACCTGCTACAGGCCACCAAGTTGCAAAACCAGTCGGTTAACCTCAGCTGTCAGCAGCAATCGATTTGGCCTATTTTGCAAAAGGTGGCGAAACGCTTCGACAGTCCAAGGGTGATCCTCAATCGCCACAGTGAGCAGGATATCGTTAGTATTCAAGGCTCTTTGGTCGAGCAGGCGATATACAATCTGGTCGATAACGCTTTGAAATATTCGGCCGAAGATACGGAAGTGGTTTTAGAGTGCGATAGAGTCGATGAGCAGGTGATTGTCAATATTCACGATGATGGCCCAGGGGTTGATGAGTCGATGAAATCGCGGATGTTTGACCTGTTTTATTCCAAGCGAATGGGCGACCAAGGTGAGGGCGGCTCTGGTATTGGTTTGACTGTGGCTAAAGGCATCGTTGAAGCCCATGGCGGCCGCTTGCAGGTATTGGATAAAGACACGGGGTTGACGATGCAGGTCACATTGCCCTTTTGTGACGAGGAGCAAGGATGAAAAAGAAGATCCTGATCATTGATGATGAACAGCAAATTCGCCATTTTATGCGGGTGTCGTTTACTGCCGAGGGTTATCAAAGTATCGAGGCGGAAAACGGGGTAAAAGGTTTGGCGTTGCTCAAACAAGAAAACCCCAACTTGGTGGTGCTTGATTTAGGTTTGCCTGATGTCGATGGCTATTATGTCCTGCGAGAGATCAGGCAATCGAGTAAGATACCTGTGCTGGTACTTACCGCAAGGGACCAGGAAAGCGTCAAGGTCAAATTGCTCGAAGGTGGTGCCAATGATTATCTGTGTAAGCCGTTTGGTGTTCGAGAGCTTATCGCTCGCATCAAGGTACTCTTAAGAGATATTGTGTATGAACCGACGCCTGGGCATATGGTGTTTGATGGCTTGGTGGTAAAACCGAAGACCTTGCAGGTGGAGGTGGATGGTAAACCGATAAAACTGTCGAAAAAGGAATTTGCCCTGTTGTTTCATTTGGCTGAAAAGCCCGGCGTGCTGGTGACTCGCACCGAACTACTGGTAGCGATTTGGGGTGCCACCCATGCCGAGGATACTCATTACCTTAGGGTGTTGATCACACAGCTGAGAAAAAAACTCAATGATGATGCCGACGCGCCGCGCTTTATTGCGACTGAACCAGGAATAGGCTATCGCTTGGTGGCCAAAGCGCTCAAAGGCGGAGCGCAATAGGGCATGGTTAACGCACCGGTAACATCAAAACTATTGGCGATGCCGGTCATGTGGATGGGGGCGGTACAGCTGGTGTTCTCGGTGCTCTCTCGTGTGTGGTTTAACGACGGCATTGCGATGGATTTTTTCGCGCCAGGCTTTTTTATGATGCTTGCGGCGGTGGTGATCAACATACGCTTCAAAAAAGTCGATTTATCGCAAGCGAATTTTCGCGACGCGTTGATTTATGCGACGTCCACTTGGGTCGTCGCTGGCCTTTTAGGGGCCATTCCGATTGTCTATGTCACCCATATCAGCTTTACCGACGCGGTTTTTGAGTCTGTCAGTGCGCTGACGACAACGGGCGCGACGGTATTGTCGGGCTTGGATTTACTGCCTAAATCTTTTTTACTTTATCGTCAGTTCTTACAGTGGATGGGCGGACTGGGGATTGTGATCTTTGTGGTGGCGATCTTGCCGATGCTCAATGTCGGCGGGATGAAGCTGCTCAAGGCCGAAACACCGGGGCCGGTCAAAGACGATAAGCTGACGCCGCGCATTTCCAATACCGCGCACTATTTGTGGATAGTGTATATTCTGATCACCATTGCCTGTGCGTTATCTTATTATGTTGGTGGTATGACGGTGTTTGATGCCATCGCCCATAGTTTGACGACGGTTTCGACCGGCGGTTTTTCCACCCACGATGCCAGCATGTGGTATTACCAAAGCCATACGTTGTTGTTTATATCTGACTTATTTATGCTCCTTGGTGCCATCAATTTTGGTTTGCACTTTCGCGTCGTGTACAAAACCAGTTTGAGTCTCAATAGTGTCAATAGCTACTATCAGGACGAAGAAACCCGTATCTTTATTGTCATTGTGTTGTTTTTCTCGGTGATATTGGCGCTGTTTTTAAGCTCGCACAGTATATTTGACAACTTGTTAGAGTCTTTCAGTTTCGCGACTTTTCATGTCATCTCCTTTATCACCAGCACCGGTTTTGGTGCGGCGAGTTTTGCCGACTGGCCAACCTTCGCGGCCTTTGTATTGATTTTTACCGGCTACCTTGGTGGTTGTGCGGGGTCAACTGCCGGTGGCAACAAAATCATTCGCAATATCATTGTCGCCAAAGCCATCAATCAGTACATCAAGCAATTGATCCACCCTCGGGGTGTGTTCACCATGAAATATCAGAAAAAGGCAATACACACAGATGTGCGCAATGCCGTGATGGCATTTATGACCTTTGCAGCGGGGAGTTCGTTAATTTTGACCATCTTGGTGATGGCGACCGGACTGGATTTCTGGTCGGCGTTTTCGGCGGTGGCCGCGTGCGTGAATGTGCTGGGTCCGGGGTTTGGCAAGCTCGGGTCGAACTTTCAACCGGTCAGTGACAGCGGGATCTGGATATTGACCGGTGGTATGATTTTGGGGCGATTGGAATACTTCACTATTTTTGCCCTATTCACCCGTGCGTTTTGGCGTTAAAAAACCGGCTTTTGTGGGGAGCAAAAGCCGGTTTCACTTGGGGATAAATGTACAGTTTAGCTGAGGTTGCCGCCGTCCTTATTGGCGGCCGATGCTATGCCATTAGAAAGAGAGGCGAGCACCTAAATACAGGCGTCTTGGGGCTACCCATGAATTGGCCTCGCCGAAGGCATAGACACCATCGCCGGCAATCAGATCTTGCTCGCCAGTGGCGGCTTGGTCATCCAGCACGTTAAAGATGTCTAAGAAGAACTCTGCTTTGTAATCATCAAATTTATGAGTGTACTTCAAGCGAATGTCCAAGGTGCCGTAAGACGGCGATACATCGGCACCGATGGCATCTTCATTGAGCCAACGGGCGGTATAACCACCGGCTTCATAGGCCTGATCGACACGCATTGGCAAATGGCGGCCATAGGCTGAGAAGGTATTGCTGTAGCGAGTGCCTGAGTTCCAGTTGTAGACGGCACCGAGTTCAACACCGTTGTCCCAGTAGTAAGAGGCGGCCAATTTGAACAGGTATGAGATATTACCCGGTTGCTTGCCGTAGGTATGCGGTGCTCTTGGATCTAACCAAACTACATCACCTTGGAAGTCGGCATTGCCGTCAGAGTTTGAGTTACCTTTTGCATCGTTGTAGGTAAATGAGGCCAAGGCCATCCAGTTATCTGTACGATGTTTACGGAACGTCAGCTCTGCACCGCGATAATCACGCTTACCACCGGCTAAAGTCGCGATAACATAGTTAGATGCTGGGATCTCGTCATAACCGAAATACGACAGCGGTAGGTGGTAGTCGGTACCGGCCAGTTCCTCGGTGTAAAGATGTAAATCGTAGTCTTCCAACAGGTCACGGGTTTTACGCTCGGTATAGGTGAACTGTATGCTCATGTCGTCAGACAAGGTGGTGGAATAACCCAACATAAACTCGTCGGTGTACGGCGTTTTGGTGGTCGGTGCAAACAGGGCATCCTGATTTTGACGACCGCCACGGGTACGGAAGTTGAGCCAGCGGTCACCGATGTAAATTTCTTCAGAGGTCACACTACCGGTCAAAGTACCGGCAAAGGCGGTCATGTCGGTGCGGATAGGGTCATAGTAACGACCATAGAAACCCCAAACCTTACTCTCGCCATCGTCGTTGATGTCATAGATCACGCTTAAACGCGGGGCGATTTCCCAGTCAAAGGTGTAAACCTTAGTGCCATCGCTGGCGATGTGATCCCATTTCTCTGCGCGCAAACCGGCGTTCACCGTTAAGTTATCCATTGACCATGCATCTTGCGCGAACATGACGGTGCCTTCGGTGCTAAAGACGTTTGGTGCGGTTTCCACCTGACGGCTACGATAAACGGCGACGTTGCCGTAAGGGTCGGCTGAATTGCTTAACACCAAGCCGTTCAATTCTTCGTTACTGATGGCGCCGTCGCCATTGCTATCGAGTAAGTCGTGATAGTAGGCCGAGTCGGCACTGGCATTCATGGCATTGATAATATTGGCGTAGTCGGAGTCGCTGACACTCACGGTGCCGGTCATACCACCAGAGGTATACTGACCAAGCGTCAGACCACTATCGACGCCTGCAACTGAGCTGTAACGAGAACCGTCGCCGGTAACGACTGAGTTGACTTTCGAGTCATTGTTGGCGTTGGCATAGCCGAACTTGAAGGCGTGAGAGCCCCAATCGTTGGTATCTAAGAAATACTCCAACGTGAGTTTCCACTCATCACGGTTACGAAAACGAATGTTGTCGCTGCCAAGACCCCCTAAGCTGGTGTCGGCGTTGGTCGGCGAACCGGTAAGATAGGCAACATCGGCACGAGTGGTGGGGTTGGCGGCCAAAATCGAGTTTTCAGCTTCATGACGGAAGAACTCGGCATTGACGATAAAGTCGTCCCACATGTGGCTATATTCGAATTTGTAGTTATTACCCCCTTGCTTACGTGCCAAGTCGCGGTTGTTGAGGGTGGTTTCAACCCGTGAGCCGGAAATATCGGTCGGGTCGTTAAAGAAGGTTGCTACCAGTTTGTCGTCGTTGGTCGGTTGCCATGTCAGTTTAGCGAAGCCGAGGTTGGATTCGTTTTCGACGGTACGCATGAATTCGCCAGTATTGGGATCGCTGACGTTGTCTTCGCGGTTTTTAACCTGATAGGAGGTGTAGAACCACAACTTATCTTTGATGATTGGGCCGCCTAAGGTATATGCCGCATCGTAGGTTTTAAAGCTGGCGTTGGGCTTGTTTTTGTCATCGGCAACCAAAGAGTCGCTTTGGGTATAGTAGTTGATAGAACCGTGGAATTCGTTGCTGCCGGATTTGGTGACCACCCGTGATACCAGACCTGAGCCGCCGTCAAATTCCGCAGGGATACCGCCGGTTAGGATCTGCTGCTCTTGGATGATCTCAGAGTTGAAGTTGGCGCCGAAAGTACCGGTGTTGTTGTCGGTAACATTGATATTGTCGATGTAGTAGACGTTGTCTGAAGAAGAAGAGTTGGCACCGCCGAAATCCGAGTAGTTCACCCCTGACTTCGATGATGGGTTCCCGTTAAGAGTGGGCTTGGTTCCGGGGGCCAACTGAAGATAGGCCTGATAGCTACGACCGGTCGGTAGGGCTTCGGTCATATCTAAGGTCACGTCAATGCCGACAACCGATGATGTGGTATCGACCATCGCCGCCTGTGGCGTGCCGGTGACGGCAATCTTTTCAATTTCTTTGGTCAAGGCGTAAGACAATGAGAAATTTTTGCCGGACACCACTTTAACGCCATTTTGCACCAATGGGCTGTAGCCTGAAGAATTGACTTTTATTTCATACTTATTCGATGGGCTTAGGCCGACCAAGCGGATAAAGCCGTCTTTGTCGGTAATGCCTTCGCGGACAGTTAAACTATCGGGTGTTGAAACATGAACCAAAGCACCGACCACCGGCTGGCCAGCGGCATTGGTGATTTTAAAACGTAAGCCACCGGTATCGGCTATCGCCGGAAGTGACAAGGTTGCCAAGACTGCCATAGCGGCAAGACTTTTCTTAAATTGCATATATTCTCCCTAGGCCCTTTGGTGAGGACCTGCCTTAACAGGCAAATGTGGTTAGTTTTTGGTTTGCTTTTTGTTGTTGTTATGTGGCTGGAGCAAGGTTCATGTTATGTCAGGCAAAAACGAATTTTTATCCGCCTTGTCACGCCGTAGAGCCGTTTTAAACCATTAAATGATATCGTGAATATAGGTAATTAAGATTTAGTAAATTTATCTTTACGCTTTTAATTAAGCGGTTTCTAGTATTCTAAATAGGGGATTTGGTTTTTGTCTCAGGCGGCAAGGTGTACTGCCTGAGCGAGCAGAAGTGTGTCAAGGTAATGGGGGGAGTGAGGTGGTTATGAGCTTAGGTAAACACCTCGGGTAAGTTGTCTCTATAGTTGCGTGAGAGGATCAATTGTTGACCTGATTTAAGTGTGATTTGATAGTCGCCACGGTCTAAATGTACCATCTGTTTAATTAAGCGACGGCGAATAATGGTTGAGCGATGAATACGTACAAATTCATTGCAATCTAAGCGTTCGCACAAGGCTTTTAGCGAGCAGCGATACAGCACCGGCTTGGCGGCGCCGAACAAAAATAATTCGACATAGTTGCCGGAGCCTTTGATCCACTCCACTTCGTCAATATCGATAAGGCGTATCTCGCCGGTTTCTTTGATCACCAGCCGTTCACTAAGCACCTGACGCCCGGCTAAATGGCGGATCAGTTCTTCCACTGTCAAACTAGAATGGGCGCTAAGGGCTGTGAGTTTATCCATCAGCTCTTGGAGCGGTTTTTCTATTACTTCAGTTGCGTACACATCGACCTCCCTAAGCCACAGCGTGCTTTGGTATTGTTATTAACCCAGTTACTTTGTCGGCCTCGGCACTGAAAAACGCCGCAGTCAACGATTAATTCCCTCTGATACCTTGGGTATGTCTCCAGCAGGTAAGAACATCACCTGCTTTGATGGGGTGTAAATCATATGTAACCGGCTTTTAAAATAAGTTCAGAAAAAAATGAATAAAATTTCAGACTCTGATGTTCTGCTATGCTTAACACAGTAACCGATAGACCAACGAAGGGGTTGATGGAGAAGACGACAGCTGAGCGAAAACGCCGATTGCGCCTTTTGTATAGGAGGGCGTTGTGGTCAGGTTGAGTTTCACGCCTTTTTCGATTTATGTGATGGCTGATGTGTTGCGATTTTATCGCAATCGATACGTCAGCTTTGAAGTCTTGGTCAAGCAGGTTTTATTCACAGGTGTACAGGCGCTGGGCCTAACGATGTTGATAGCGCTGTTGCTTGGGGCGTTGATCATTGTCGAAGGCTATCAGTTTTTGACTGCCATCGGCCAGACCGAATGGATTTACAAGGCGCTGATCTTTGCCATGGTACGTGACTTAGGACCTTTTATCGTATGTTTTATTGTGTTGGCGCGTTCCGGCACGGCCATCACAACCGAGCTTGGCTATATGGTGGTCGGTAGGGAAATAGACGCGCTCAATACCATGGGGATTTCGCCTATTACCTATCTGGTGACGCCTAGAGTGTTGGGTATGGTGCTGTCGCTGGTACTATTGATGAGCTACTTTTTGATCAGCGGCATTTTCGGCGGCTTTTTGGTGAGCAACCTATTTCAAAACATTCCGTTTATTGAATTTCTAACGCGGCTGCTCAACGAGTTGCGGTTGTTGGATATTGTGATGATGCTGCTTAAGGTCGCGATATCGGGGCTGTTGATCAGTATGATCGCCAGCTACCATGGTTTGACGGTAGTGAAAGCCATTACAGAGGTGCCACAGCGTACCATCAAATCGGTTGGCCGTTCGGTTGTAGCCATCTGTGTGGTGCAGTTGTTTTTTAGCTTGCTTTATATGCAACTGATTGGGTGAGGATGATGGAATATCGTTTAGAGGGTATCGGACATTGCTTTGATAAGCGTCATTTGCTCAAAGACATCGAATTGACCATAAACAGCGGCCAATGCCTGGTCGTTTCGGGGCGGTCGGGGAGCGGCAAGTCGTTGCTTTTTAGCATCTTATGCGGGGTGTTTACGCCCGACCAAGGCCAGGTATTGGTCGATGGCGTTGCGATAGAGCAGATGAACCATGACCAGTATATGGCGTTTCGTAAATATCTTGGGGCTGTGTTTCAGGTATCTGCGCTGATCTCCAATCTCACACTGGCGGAAAATCTGATGCTGAAGCTCAATCAGCATGGTGAAAACCTCAGTATCGCGCAAAAACACCAGATGGTGTTTGACGCCTGTCACGAGTTTGGCTTGGAAGATTACCTTGAGCTGAGAACGGATCAACTGTCGGTTGGCCTTGCTTCGCTGGCCGGTCTTGCCAGAGCGTTGGTGATCCCGCCGAAATGTTTAATTTGGGATGCGCCTATGGCTGAAATTGACCTACATTGGTCAGAACATGTCTGTAATCGTTTGAAGTGGCTTAAAGCTTGCGGTACGACACTGATCTTATTTAGCAATCGTCAGCGTTTAATTGAGCAATTTGCCGATCTTCATTTAGACTTAAGCGGTAAAACTTTGCGGCAACTGCATTGTGGGGCAAGCAATGAAACATGACTCGACAAAAACCAACCGTATTGTCGCGGCTTTTGTGCTGGTGGGCATTATGTTATTGGCGCTGTTTAGCGCAATTATCGTGATCAATAACAAAACCTTCGCCGATAAAACTCACTTTAAAACCATCTTAGATAATGCCAAGGGGTTAAGCGCCAAGCCGGCGATCTTTTTCAAAGGGCTAGAGATAGGCCGTATCGAACAGTTCAGCCTCAACTCGCGCACCAACGAGATTGAGGTGACGTTTTGGGTGTATGACCAATACAAGGATAAAATCGTCAAATATGCGGTGTTGGCCGGGCAACAAAATAGCCTGTTTGGCGAAGTGCTGGCGTTTGATTTGCTGTTGCCCTCTATTGTTAAGGTCAAATATTTTGAGCCTTTGGATGAAGGCGACACTATCCCTCATATCAGCAGTGATTTGGCACAAGCCTACATCCGCAATGGTTTTATCGCGCCGCAGAGCGACAGCATCGATTCGATTATCGCCAGCGTCAACACTTTGCTGCTTAACCTGCAAAAAGAGAATAACCCCGAGGCCGGTTCACTGTTTCGCATTCTCGATAGGGTGGCGAAGATCACCGACCATTTGCTCAGTGTGAGCGAGGCATTACGCAAAAGCAGTATTTTACCTGAGGCTGAAACCGCCATTAAAGAGGGTAAAGACTGGCTGGCGCAACTGCCCAAAACCATGGAACAGTTCAGTGCCATAATGGCGTCTACCGATGAGCTGATCAAAAAGGCGCAAACGACGCTGACGGCCTATCAGCAGCCGGCCGGTATTGTTGGAGAAGTGACACAAGGTAAGGTGCCGGAGGTACTTGATAACCTCAATGCCAGTCTCAGCATTATGCAGGAAATGCTAAAAGAGGTGCACGCCGAGCGCGAACAGCTGGCCATTACCGTACATGAAGTGCAGCAGGTATTGGAGAAACTCGACAAAACCCTACAGGGCTTGAACAACAATCCTTTGTTGCGCGAAGGCATTGTGCCGGAGTCCGAAAGTTCGGGGATTGAAATGCATGAATAGTTTACAGATTCCATGGGGCTATGTGGTGCTGCTGTGCCTTTTGCTTTGCGGTTGTTCTTCAGCGCCACAAAAGCGCTATGAGGTGCAAACCTATAAGCGTATTGGTCACCTGTTTATGACTCAGGCTGACCGCAAACGTCAGCTTGGTGAGTTTGACCAAGCCCTAAGGCTATATCAAAAGGCGATAGACTACAGTCAAAAACGCAACGACATCAACCAAGTGGGGCTGGCCAGACTAAAAAGCGCCGCTATCTATATTGAAACCGGTCAGACAGCAAAAGCCCAAGGGCAGATTGAGCAAGTGGCGGCCATAGTGGCATTTGAGCAAAGCAGCGATTTGGCACAGCCGCTGACATTTATTCAGGCCAAGCTCGCTTATCATTTGGGGGATGTCACTCGCGCCGTTGATAAACTCAACACGCTTGAACGGCATTATCAATCGCAGCCGGCCAAGGCGATTTACTACAAATGGCTGGGATGGCAATACCAGCATATTTTACCAGTCAAAGCGCAATTGAACGCAGATATGCAGTTGCTTGAGTCGCTCAAAGCGCAAAGGGCTCTAGACAATATTGAGATCTATTCTTACGCGGTTTTGCAATATGCCCGCTGGCTAAATCAAGATGACGATCTCCAGACGCCGGTAGCCATCGAGCGGGCACTTGGCCATTTCTCGTCGTTGGAGCTAAGCGGCAAAATTGCCGAGTGTTATCGGCTATTGGCCGCGTTTTATGCAAAGCAGGGGCAAGTCGATAGGTCGCAATACTATAAACAAAAGGCCGAGCGGCTAAAAAGACCAGTCAAGGGCTAGATAGAAACTACGACCGGCTCTTAACGGATTGGTGTTAATCGCTCGACCAGCCAGTTCGGGTTGATAGATAGCCTCGTCGAGCAGGTTATAGCCATACAGTGTGAGATAGGCTTCGTTTGTGAGCTTATCGCTAAACAGCTTCAGTGGCAGCCTAAGGTTCATCGTCACCAGATGGTAGCTATCTGAGGGGGGATTGACCGCTTGGCGGTTTGGGTTCCATTTGATGTTGTCGTGAGCGGCGCTGAAATAGCTGTCGAACAGCCCGATTTGAATGTCGTTGTCGAAGTTTTTCGATAGTCCGAGTTTGATCATATGGTTGGGTTGCAAGGTAAAATTGTCGATATGCTGGTTGGTTGTTGCCAGCGTCGTTTCGTTAAACTGATAGGTATAGGCGGCGGTAAGTTTGAGGTCGCTATCGAATTGATAGTTGAACTCAAGTTCTATTCCTTTGCTGTCGAGCGTGCCGCGATTGACAAAATCCAGCACATTGTCAGAAGCGCGCTGTCGTTCAATCAAGTCTTCTTGTTGTGAGTAAAATAGGGTGCCTTTGAACTGCAATTGGCGCCGGGCGATGTAATATTGCAAATCTGTGGTGGTGATGGTTTCCGGCTTCAGTGCCGGGTTGCCGCGCAAACCGCCGCTATTGCTGCCGTCGGCACGACAACACAAGACCAGATTGAAATTGGTTTCCACCCCATAGGCGGCGCGAAACGCTTGACCATAACCGACTTTGATCCCCGAAGCCTGATCAAACTGATAGTTCAATCCGATTCGAGGAACGGTGTTGGCGGCGACATCGGGGATTTTATTGACTTGAGCGCCTACGGTCCAATCGAGATGTTCGCTGCTTTTGTAGTTGAGCTGGGCATAAAGCGTCCACCAAGTTTGGCTAAACGGTGGCACCGGAGCGGCCCTTAATCCGGCAGACGAGGAAACGTCTTGATGCCAAGCAGTGGCGCCAATCATCCAGCGGGTGTGTTCGCTGGCTTCGAGGTGATAGGTGGTTTCAGCAAACAAATTGTTTGACTGCGAGTCGTAGTTGTAGTGGCTGAAATGGGCGTGACCATAGCTGATATTGGTGTTGAGGTAGCTTCGATCGCTCAGGCTGTTGTGATGGCCGATATCCAGCATTGCCCGGTTGGATGAAATGCTGCGGTTTTGCTGTTCGATGTCGCTGGCGGCGAATGTTGAGGTGCTGCCCCAAAACCCTTGAATGCTTTTGCTCAGTGAGGCGTTGAAGTTGAAGTCGCGATATTGTCCGGATAAAACCATTGAGTGGTTTTGCTCTCGGGCGTCAAACCGACCGAGCACGCCATTGTTATCGAAAGCTTCAAAACGCCAGCCGTTTTCTTCAAAATAACGGGCACCAAAGGTCAGAGATAGGTCCTCTGTGATATAGCCGCTGCTGAGGTTAATGTCTTTGGTGGCGAAGCTGCCGATTTTGACGTTAATTTTATCCGGTGTATTTTGCGGCGCCAATGTAATGATGTTAAACACCGCCAAGTAGGCGCTGGAGCCATAGAGTACCGACCCCGGGCCGCGAATAATTTCGATTTGTTTGATAATGTCGATAGGAAAAGCAGTATAGATTGAAAAGTTTTCGCCCCCGGTAAAGCTCTCGCGCATCGGTCTGCCGTTGAGCAAAATCATCACATGATTGTCAGAGTGGGATTGATAATGGCCTCTAACGGAGGCGACATTTTGCATAAAGAAGAAGGAGCCGGTCATATTGATGCTGGTGGCTCTGTCTAAGATCTCAAGTAGGCTGTTGGCACCAAAACTGTCGATATCTTTGCGGGTGATGACGCTCAAAACGGCGGGCGCTTGAGCAACCGATTGGGCAAACTTGCTGGGACCTTCGACGGTGATGTTGAGCAGTTGCTCCAACTCCATTTCAAATGGGTCGGTTTCAAGCGCTTTTGCTGCTGCGTGCTGGCTTATCAGTATCGCCGTCGCCGCAACCATGGTTCCAAACTTTATCATAGTGTTTCATTGGATTGGGCAATCATTCAAAGCATAGTTCAGTAAAAGCAAATTCGCTATTGAGGAAAAGGGGCCAAAGGGGCATTTTCGCGGCCAAAATTGCAAAGGTTGCGTCTGCTCATTGAATAAAGGATAATCCGACCTCGGTTTTTTTCATCCACTGATTTTTTAAAGGTTTCGACTGTGGCGCAATTTGTAGAATTTGTCGGCAATCACTATATGCTCAGCACCATTTGGCTGATTTTATTTTTCACTTTGATATTTGGCCAACTTAAAGCCATGACATCGCCGATAAAAGCGTTGTCGGCCAACTTGGTGACACAAAAGATCAATCGTCAAGACGGGGTGGTGGTCGATATCCGCTCTGTGGCGGAATTCAATAAAGGACACATCGCCGGTGCGGTCAACCTGCCACTTGAAAAGATCCAAAAAAACGAGCTCGGCGCGCTTGAAAAAAGCAAAAACAAACCCATTATAGTGGTCTGTAATGCTGGTATGTCGGCCCAAGGCGCGGCAAATACCTTATTCAAAGCGGGCTTTGCCGATGTGTGTCTACTCCAAGGTGGCATGAACACCTGGTTGGGCGCTAATTTGCCGGTCGCCAAAAAATAGTGATATGTGAGGTGCCTCATGGCTAATATTGAGATGTACACTACCGGCTACTGCCCTTATTGCGTCAGAGCCAAAGCACTGTTTGACGACAAGCAGGTGGGCTATAAAGAGATCAGAGTGGATGAATACCCGCAATTGCGTCAGGAAATGATGAGCCGTGCCAATGGTCGCCATACGGTTCCGCAAATATTCATTGACGGTAGTCACATCGGCGGATGCGACGATTTAATGGCATTGGCGTTTAACGGTCAGTTAGACGACATGCTCAAGTAACCTGAGCTCAGGTTAAATCAATTTTTAATTAAACCAATCAAGTAGGAATTATCATGTCAGAACAACAAGCCAACGGTGCAGCAAACGAACAGCGTACTCAGTTTGCCATTCAGCGTATTTACACTAAAGATATCTCTTTTGAGACGCCAAATGCACCAGCTATTTTCAAAGCCGAGTGGAAACCAGAAGTTAAATTGGACTTGGACACTCGTTCAAACAAGCTTGAAGATGGCATCTACGAAGTCATTCTTTCTTTGACCGTAACCACTAAAGTTGGCGAAGACACTGCGTTCTTGTGTGAAGTACAACAAGCCGGTATCTTCAGCGCGCCTGACGATGAATCAGTTCAAGAGGGCCAATTGGCTCACTTGTTGGGTTCTTTCTGCCCGAATATCCTTTTCCCATATGCTCGTGAGTGCATTTCTTCTTTGGTTAACCGTGCGACTTTCCCACAGTTGAACTTGGCACCAGTTAACTTTGACGCTTTGTTCGCTCAATACGTGCAACAACGTCAAGCTCAAGCTGAAAACTCAGAAACAGCTGACGCTTAATCTTGATGGTAGCTGCCAACTTAGCAGATATCACCATTGTCGGAGCGGGGTCATATGGCACCGCTCTGGCGATGTGCTTTGCCAGAAACGGCAATCGCACCTTATTGTGGGGTAGAGACCCACAGCACATTGCACAAATGCAACAGCAACGCAGCAATGAGCGATACCTTCCCAAAGCCGAGTTTCCAAAGACGCTTGAATTAGAGGCTTCTTTGCAAACGGCGGTTAGTGCCAGTGCCAATATCTTGGTGGTGGTTCCAAGCCATGCTTTTGCCGATATGCTTAAGCAAATCAAACCCTTTTTACGTGCCGATAGCCGCCTCATTTGGGCCACCAAGGGCCTTGAAGCCGACACCGGCAGGTTGTTGCAAGACGTCGCTCGAGAAATACTGGGGCCGGATATTCCGCTTGGTATGCTTTCTGGTCCAACCTTTGCCAAAGAAATGGCGCAAGGCTTGCCGACGGCGATTTCTTTGGCGGCAACCGACGAGCATGTGGTTGAGATCATCTCTGACTTACTGCACTGCGAAAAAACCTTTCGTGTCTACTCCAACCATGACTTTATCGGCGTACAACTCGGCGGAGCGGTGAAAAACGTGATCGCCATCGGTGCCGGTATGGCCGATGGTATCGGCTTTGGCGCCAATGCTAGAATCGCCTTAATCACTCGCGGAATGGCTGAATTGCGCCGCTTGGGTGAAGCGATGGGGGCCAAAGGCGAAACCTTTATGGGCATGGCCGGACTAGGCGACTTAGTGTTGACCTGTACCGACAACCAATCGCGTAATCGCCGCTTTGGCATGGCCTTAGGCAAAGGCGCGCCGATGGAGCAGGCGATCAAAGACATCGGCCAAGTGGTCGAAGGTTACCGCAATACCAAAGAAGTTTACCTGCTGGCGCAGCGTATGGGCGTCGAAATGCCGATCACCGAACAAATTTACGAAGTGCTTTACCGTGGTAAATCACCGGTTGAAGCGGCCAAAAGCCTGCTCGGCCGCGAAAAGAAAGCCGAATAACCCACCTTAGACGACATTATGTTTCATATTGCATTGCATGAGCCAAAGATAGCGCCCAATACCGGCAATATCATTCGCCTAGCCGCCAATAACGGTTGCCATTTACATCTCATTGAGCCTCTTGGCTTTGATTTTGAAGAGAAAAAGCTAAGACGTGCGGGGCTGGATTATCATGACTTGTCCAATGTTACCCGGCATAAGGATTATGCCAGCTTTTTGACCGTGGTGGCCGGTAAGCGCATTTTTGCCTGCACCACCAAAGGCTCAAAGCCCCACAGCGATATCGCTTTTGCTGCCGACGATGTATTGTTGTTTGGCAGTGAAACCAGCGGCTTACCCGATGAGGTATTGCAAAGTTTTGGGCCGGACAATCGCCTGCGTATTCCAATGGTGCCCGGCAGCCGCAGCATGAACCTGTCAAATGCCGTGGCGGTAGTCAGCTTTGAAGCGTGGCGCCAGCTAGGCTATCCGGGCGGGCAGTAATAACCTGAATCTAATAAGGACGATATGCGATGAACGCTGCCATTGGTTTTTTACCGCAACACGGCTGGTTTGAGCAGGTAAAAGAAGACGATGTGCACATCTATCAATGTGCCTTTGAGATCCCAAACTATCAGGATGGGTTGTTTCAAGCGTTGGCGGTGCCTTGGGTCGAGAAGTTGGCCAAAGCCGTCGATAAACGCAAATCGGAATTCTTAGCCGGACGCTTTTGTGCTAAACAAGCTCTGGCTCGACTGGGCATTGAACATTTCACCATTGAAGCCGATAAAAATCGTTGTCCTCAATGGCCTGATGGCATCAAAGGTGCCATCACTCATTCCAATAGCCGTGCTTTGGCTGCGGTAACCCGGCGCGCCGATGTACTTGGTATCGGCATCGATATCGAAAACATCATGCCGGAAAAAACCATGAGCAGCGTCAGAAAGGCCATTGTACAGGGGAGCGAAAATGATTTTCTCGACTCTGAACAGTACACCGCCTGTGAAGCCACTTCGCTGATTTTTTCCATTAAAGAAAGCTTTTTCAAAGCGGCTTATCCTTCCACCGGACATTATTTTGATTTCGATGCGGTGACCGTCAACACGCTAGATAGAAGCAATGGCCGTTTTAGCCTTACGGTTAATCAAGATCTCAATCCACAAGTGAGACCCGGTGCTCAATATCAAGGGCAGTTTATCTTCATAGAAGACAAGGTGCTGTCGCTGTTGTTGATTTAAAAGCCAAACTTATCCTGTGCGGCTAAGCGCACGAAGCGGTTTTGTTCATCGAGATAAATATCTAGCGTCACCACGTGCGAAAGCCAGGTGCCGCTGGAGATCCCCTTGGTTTGACATTTAAGGTAGCGCTCGCGTTCATCCCAACGGCAGTTGATGTGATTGCTTTGCAGGTAGTTAAGCAACTTGGTGCGCTCATCACCTGGCTGAATGTGCTCGCTGAACTGTTCGGTCATTTTGTCTGCGTATTTGCTGGCGCTCAGTGGCGAGCATTTGTAGCCGACAAAGCCGAGGGTGATCACAATGATCAAAACAAGTTTAAGGTGCATCGCTGGCTGTTGGTCGTCATTAAAGAAGCAAGATTATCTGCGCAAAGTGCGCGAAACTCAAGCGCTAGGCGGGCGTTGTAGGTTTGCCAACTGACACTGAAAGCGTTAGGTAGAGTGTAAACTATCATTTACACTACAGGGCGCCTTTGTAACCTATATACAACAGTAGACATTACCTATAAGACTGTTTATGCTTGCCTCATCTAAGCCTTTTCCGGGCGTCTTACATCCATTTAAAGCAAGGTTTAACTATGTTCGTTACCAATAAAACGCACGATCCGGCCTTAACCAGTTGGGTCGAGTCAGCGAATGTCGAAAACTCCGACTTCCCAATTCAAAACTTGCCATTTGCCGTTTTCAGACGTGAAGGCTCAGAGGAGTCTTTCCGTGGTGGCGTTGCCATCGGCAACCAAGTGGTCGATTTGGCTGCCGTTGCCGCTGCCGGATTGTTTAGCGGCGATGCTGCAAAAGCCGCTGTAGCCTGTGCCAAGTCGGAGCTTAATGACTTTATGGCCATGGGGCAAAAATATTGGTCTGCGCTGCGTTTGGCTTTGTCTGAGGCGCTTGCTAGAGGCTCTGCGGCGCAAGATGTGATGAGCCAATGTCTGGTGCCTATGGCTGAAGTGGAATATAGCCTGCCTTGTCATATCGGCGATTACACCGACTTTTATACTTCCATCTATCATGCCAGCGCCGTAGGTGCTTTGTTCCGTCCTGACAACCCTTTGTTGCCAAACTATAAGTGGGTGCCAATCGGTTACCATGGCCGTTCTTCTTCGATTGACGTCTCAGGCCAGACTTTCCGTCGTCCGAAAGGTCAAACCAAAGCCCCGACCGCTGAAACGCCGAGCTTTGGTCCTTGTAAGCGTTTAGACTATGAGTTGGAAGTGGGTATTTTCATCGGTAAAGGCAACAACCTTGGTGATGCCATCGCCATCGACAATGCCGATGAGCATGTTTTCGGATTATGCTTATTTAACGATTGGTCTGCGCGTGACATTCAGGGCTGGGAATATCAGCCATTAGGTCCGTTTTTGGCTAAGAACTTTGCCTCTACGGTTTCTCCTTGGATTGTGACCAACGAAGCACTGGCGCCGTTTAGAACCTCTTGGCAGCGTGACCAAAACGACCCGCAGCCAATGGAATATTTGGCCAGCAACAATAACTCAGCTCATGGCGCCTACGACATTGAGCTGGAAGTATTGATTGAAACCCCAACCATGCGCGAGCAGCAAGCGGCACCTGAAAAGCTTAGCCAGTCGAACTTCTTACATTCTTACTGGACCGTCAACCAAATGGTTGCACACCACACCGTCAACGGTTGTAATTTCAAACCGGGTGATTTCTTAGGCTCTGGCACGCAATCTGGTCCTAAACACGAAGAAGCCGGTTCATTGCTTGAATTGACCCGTGGCGGTAAAGAGCAGTTGAGTCTAGCCAATGGCGAAACCCGCACCTTTATCGAAGATGGCGATGCGGTGATCATGCGTGGTTTTTGCGCCAAAGAAGGTGCCAAGCGCATCGGTTTCGGTGAGTGCTACTCACTGGTTTTACCGGCTAGAGACTGATAGTGGTTGCCCCGGCAAAAGATTATTCTAAGTGGGTCAAGCTGGCATCTATTGCTTCGTTGAGCGTTGCCGGGTTACTCATTGCGATTAAGCTCTATGCTTGGGGCGTAACAGGCGCCGCCAGTTTAATGGCGGCATTGACCGACTCCTTACTCGATGCGGTCGCATCGGGCATGAATTTCTTCGTATTGCGCTTTGCTTTGATCCCTGCCGACGATAACCATCGTTTCGGCCATGGCAAAGCCGAGTCGCTGGCCGGTCTCGGTCAGGCGGCTTTTATCAGCGGTTCTTCTGTGTTGCTTATCTTTCACGCCATCAATCGGTTATATCAACCGGTGCCGATAGCCTATCCTGAGATTGGTATTTGGGTGTCTGTCATTGCCATAGGGCTGACGTTGGCGTTGCTGGTCTTTCAGCGTCTGGTGATAGCCAAGACGGGGTCGGTTGCCATCAAGGCAGATGCTTTGCATTATAAAGGCGATCTGCTACTTAATGCTTCTGTCATTTTGGCCATTGTCCTGAGTATGCAAGGGGTGCAGTATGTCGATTCTATCACGGCGATTTTGATTGCCTTGTTTTTACTCTATAGTGCTTGGTCCATTGCGCTTGAAAGTGGTAATAGTTTGATGGATAGAGAGCTGACAATTGAAGATCAACAAGTGATTTTACGGCTGGCCAAAAGCCATCCTCAAGTACGCGGCGTGCATCAACTAAGAACCCGCCAAGGTGGCCACACCAAATTTATTCAGATGCATTTATCGCTGGACGATGAGCTGTCTTTGTTTGCCGCCCATGAAATTGCCGATGAGGTGGAGTTGTCTATCAAGCAGCATTTTGACAATGCCGATGTGTTAATTCACCAAGATCCGGTGTCGCTTGGTGGGAATGATTAACTACCTGTCATATCCTTCTGCTGTGCTTTTGCAGCGATTTCTTCAAAAAAGGCCATTAGGGTGTGCATGGCGCGGGTGCGCATGAGGTCGGTTTCGAAGAACACTTCATGTCTGGCACCGTGCAGCTCGATTTTTTCAAGTTGCTTACAGCGGTCAAGACTTTGTAATTTCTTGAAAAAACGTGTTTGTTCTTGTTGATTGACGATTTCATCGTCACAGGATTGGATCAACAACATCGGGGTTTGCAAGCTACCGGCGTGGTCGAACAGTTGCTCCATTGCCCTGAGAGAGGTGGCCAGCCAGTGGTAGGTGATACCGCCTAAATGCAGCCTTTCGTCACCATTGTATAGTTCGCGAAAGCGGTTATATCTTGGTTGACAATGGGTCAGTAGATTGCCGGCAAAGGGTTGTGTCTCATAGTTTTGCTGCCCCCAGAAATAGTCTGTCGAGCGGCCGAATATGGCTTTAACGGCAATGACGCTACGAACCAGCCATTTGGTCAACAGTAAAGGTAGTGGCCCCGGTCTAAAACCGTATAGTGGTGCAGACATGGCACTGGCCACAAAGGCATCTGGATTTTGCTCCATGAACAAAGTCGCAATAGCGCCGCCCATTGAGTGACCGACCAGGCACAATGGCGCGTTGGCATGTTTGAGTACAACATGACGATAAAAATAATGAAAATCATCGACATAATGCTGAAAGTCATCGACAAAGCCTTTTTGTGGATGGTCGATTAAACGTTCTGAAAAGCCCTGACCGCGATGGTCGATGGCAAAGACAGAAAAGCCATTTTGGTATAGGTCGTAGATAAATTCCTGATATTTCACATAGCTTTCGGTACGACCAGGTGCCAGCACCACGGTAGCAACGGCATTGGGGCAAATACAGTAGCAGTAGTTAATGCGAATATTGTCATCGCTTTGAAAGCTTAACTGCTGCACTTTGTTTTGCCAAAACGGCAAGATCTTAGCGCCATAGGCGTGTTCTAAATCTTTCTCTGAGGTCAACTTATAAGGGGTTTTCATCAACTTTTTATGGTGACTTAGGCGCTCAACAGCTTTGATTATGGCTTATTTAAATAGACTCGGGCAATAGTTTTTGTCAACAGTTGTTACCGAGAGCCTTGTTGCGATAGGTGGTGTTGGGTTGTGCGCCAATAACTGTTAGATTTAGTTTTAAACTTCAATCGCCATGACAGTAGATCTTGCTTTGAAAAAGTTGCTCGCCGTTTTCATCCTTTGCTTTTTTGCCGCACTGCCAGCAGGTGCGCTTGAAGCCCGCTATACGGTGAAAATCGGTGAGAGCTACCAACACTGGCAAGTGAATGTGTGTTTTAAAGACACAGTGCCAGAGGCGCTGTTTAATGGTCACTGGGGCAATAACGATACATTGATCGGTGCGAAGACCCAGCACGGTAAGAATTTAAAGCGTTCACGTCATCGTTTACTGCTTGGTGGTGTAAAAGCTGGTGAGTGTATTGACTATAAAGTTAAACTGCCAAACAGCAAAAGGCACATTAAAAGCCTGTATCGTAGCGGCGATGATATGATTGTCGATAACAGTCTGTGGTTGTGGCAACCAAAAGGACTCAGCTCAGATGATAAGGTGACCATCTCGTTCTTGCTGGCTGACAATCTCAGTGTGTCTACACCTTGGCTCGACACTGATGAGCGACATACCTTTCGTTTAACTTCGACGCCTTACCACTGGGATAGCCGCATCGCCATTGGCCGTTTTATCATTCATCAGTTACCTATCGGCAATCAAATCTTAAAAGTGGCGATTTTAAATAGCAGCGCCAAGCGTCAAGATGAATATCTTCAGTGGATTGCACAGGCTGCATTGGCGATACATGGTGTCTTTGGTGCCTATCCGGTGCATCGAGCGCAAATTGTCATTACGCCCATAGGATCCAGATCAGAAGCGGTGCCTTGGGGAGAAGTGCAGCGTGGCGGCAGCATTGCTGCACATTTTTTTGTCGATAGCTTTCGCCCTATCGACGAGTTCAAAGCCGATTGGACCGCCGCTCATGAACTCAGTCATATGTTTGTGCCCTACATTGCCCGCAATGAGCTGTATTTGTCCGAGGGGATAGCCAGCTACTATCAAAATGTGGCCAGAGCCAAACAAGGTATGCTCACACCTGAGCAGGCGTGGGATAAACTATTGGCAGGATTTAAGCGCGGTATTCGTTCGAGTCGGCGAGAACTGCTGGCTCACGACCCCGCCAGTATGCAAATGTACTGGGGCGGTGCGGCATTATATCTGATGGCCGATGTTGAACTCAGAAAGCGCTCAGGCGGCAAACAAACCTTGGCGAGTGTGCTTAAGCGGCTGTCACAGTGCTGCCGACCAAGCAACAAAAGCTGGAGTGGCGCGCAGTTGATGACTAAGCTCGATAAGTTGAGCCAAACCAAGGTGTTTAGCGAGCTTTACTATCAACAGGCGCGGGCTCGGCGTTTTCCTGACCTCAAACCTGTGTTGCAGGCACTCGGTTTCGACAGCTTCAGTCGGATCCCTTATCGCCCGTTGAGTAAAGATGCGTTGGCCATTATGCGTTAAACGTGTTGGTCGAGCATGATCACGTTACCATCGGGGTCGGTAAAGACACAGTGACCGGGGCCTTGGCCGGCTTCGTCAGCCTGCTGCATCATTTCAATCCCTTGACGCTTTAATTGTTGTTGTAGTTCACGCACATCGGTGAATTCATCAAGTGTGTCGGCATCTTGGTTCCAGCCGGGGTTGAAAGTCATGATATTGTCTTTGAACATGCCCTCAAACAAGCCGATGTTGGTTTGACCATTTTTCATGATTAAATAATGTTGCGCTTCATCGCCGGCATATTTGGTAAAGCCGAGTTTTTCGTAAAACGCTTTGGATGCGGCCAAGTCTTTCACCGCTAAACTGATAGAAAAGCAACCGAGTTTCATGAGAATACCTATTTGTTATGAGTGATTAATCGGCTGTGTTTGCTTTGTTGCCAGAACAAAGCGACAGTGCAGTCCTAACCATAGCCGATTGATGTGCGTTTGTAATGTGCAAAAACTGTAATGCTTTGTTATGGTTTTAGAGTCGAGCTGTCTTTATTATCGACGCTCGTCCGTTTCCCTTATCTATCGCCGAGTTGAGGTTGCAATCGTTTTATTATGACAATGGCTAAGTCACCCAAATCTCGCGCAGCCGCCGTCTGCGATACCGGTTGCGTTCGCGCCCACAATGAAGATGCCATTTATTGTGGAGATGACTTGTGGCTAATTGCCGATGGTATGGGCGGTCATGCCAGAGGTGAAGTCGCCAGTCGTTTGGCAATAGAAGCGGTGGTGCAAAACTTCAGTGCCAATGGTGATTTGTTATATGCCATCGAGCAGGCGCAAAAACAGATCCGCAGTGCTTGTGAGTTTAGTGTCGATAGTCGTTTTATGGGCACGACAATTGTGGCGTTATGCTGTCGTGGACTAAGCTATGAAATTGCGTGGGTCGGCGATAGCCGTGCCTACCTTTGGGATGTTGAAAACCAAACGCTCAGCCAGTTGACTCAGGATCATTCACTGGTGAGTGATATGGTCACCAAGGGGCTGCTCACCGATGAACAGGCCATGTCTCATCCCAAGCGCCATGTGCTGACTCGCTGCTTAGGCAGTCATCGTTTGGGCAATACAGATATTGGTCACATTCAACGGATCTGGCAGCCGCAACAGCAGATACTGTTGTGCAGTGATGGCCTGAGTGATGCGTTGAGCGCGGCACAACTGGCCTTGGTGTTTACTGCACAAAAAGACAAGCCCAGTTTATTGCAAACGATGCTTGACTTGGTCAAAACGGCTGGCGGAGATGACAATATCAGCGCCATTTTAATTGACGCTATTGCTTAAAATTTAATGGCGCTGCGTTTTTTCGCTTTAGGCTTTGCGGTGGCGCTTTGGCGGACCGGTTGACTCTCAGCTTTGTCCATATCTGCCGACGCTGCCCCCGGGGCTAGGACGATTTGATAATCTTCGCCGTTAAAGCTGAGGATGTCCCCGGCATAAATCTTTTTGCGCTTTTGTGTGACCACCTGTTCATTGACGCTGACCCAGCCTTCGACAATCGCGATTTTGGCTTCGCCGCCACCATCAACCAGGCATTCAAACTTAAGGATCTTGTAAAGTTCAACGGGTTCGTGGGCGAGGGTGATCTGCTGCATGGGGTTTCCTTAATCAAGTGGCTCCTGCCATTGTCGATAAGCGTAAGCCAAATAACAAGTGTTGATTGTAAGATATTTCTTAAAATCGTACTCACAAAAGCCCACAAAGTGAATATTGATAATGGTAGATGCTTGTTTCTAATTTGGTTTTTAATGAGGACCCATAATTGAGGTGAGTTCAATGAATAGAGATTGCATAAAAAAACATCAATGTGTGCCACACTTATAACTGGTGGCATCTAATGGCCCGGCGATAATGAAATTGATACCGTTAACCCAATAAAGCCGGATCGAAACAAGTCTTGGTAGTCGCACCAAGTATAAATGAACAGCCGCCTAAGTACAGGTGAAGTAAAATGACAAAGCAAATTGATTTATTGTTTGTTCCTGATGGTTGTTCGCCAGAATGCCCAATTCTGCATACAGCACAAATTGCAGCATTGACCATGGTGGCTGAATCGCAGTCATTGTTTCAAGGCTTTTTAAAATGTCTCGATAAGATGCAGCCGACGTTTCACCTTGACCCTAATGAAACCAAAGGGGCCAGTATGGTGGAATATTTTACCCAGCGCCTTGATGGCACTTTGGTTGGCTTGTTTCATGAAGGAGGCGCTTTGTGTCATCGGTTGAATTGCACCAGCTGTGCGTTTAGAGATACCTGCCCTTCACAGCAGGCATCAGACCAGTCTTCAGATGGGTCTTTAAGTGAAAGTGCCGTTGTGGAGAGAATGGAGCTGGTGGATAAGTCGTTGTATGAAAATGCCGTCGGCTATAACGCTCAGCTGCAAAGCCATTGCCAAGAGCTTGAAGAACAGGTGGAAAAGCTACTGGGTGAACTGGCTAAGCGCCGTACGCAATATGATAATCGCATCTTGATCCAAATCTTTGAAGATCAATACAACGCCAACCTCAGTGAAGAAGAACAGGGAAGCTTTTTCGATATCGTACCAAGGGAGCGGTTACAGGATTTTATTCCCTTTGTGCGCAATATTGTCTTGGGCCCGGCCATTGCCAAGAAATTTGACGAGCAAGTTGAGATGGTCATTGAGCAGTATAAGGATGAGCATGGGCACATTCCGGTGGGTCGTTGGGAAGCGGTTTTGGATGATGCGAAGATCCGCCGGATCATGGATAGAACCAGTGCCATTTTGTATGAGCGCTCGCAACACAAAGAGAGCTTTCACATGCTGATCCGTCGCAAAAGCCCGGTGAGTTTACAAAAACAAGGTGAGCTGATCCGGCTGTTCCAAAGCTTAGGTGTGCAACACGAGCTTGATTTGACCGGTTGATAGCATGGGGGCCAATCAAACTGGCCCTGCTCTGTCATTAAGATGCAATGGGCAAGGTAATGACGATCTCTAGGCCCTTTTCCGGGTGGTTTTGCGCATAAATGTTGCCACCGTGAGAGCGAATGGCCTTATCGGCGATGGCCAGCCCTAGCCCTGTGCCGCCGGAGCTACGTTGACGCGAGTCCGATACCCGGTAAAACGGCTCAAACAGCTGGCCTAGCGATGAAACCGGCACGCCGGGCCCGTGATCTCTGACCACCACTTTGGCATTGTTACCCTCGGCGCTGAGGCTAAGCACCACCTCAGTGCCGACGTCTGTGTATTTCACCGCATTTCTGATGACATTTTCAAAAGCGCTGGCGAGCAAGGTTTGATCGCCACATACACTGAGCTCTTGGTTTTGCTCAAGTACAATCGACTTATCGGCATTTTTGGCTTCAAAGCCAGCATCCTTAAGTAGCACCTTGAGCATCGAATTGAGCGACAATGGCTGCTTCTCAATGTTTTGCAGCTGGGTTTCCAGCCTTGATAGCCGTAATACATCACCTATCATGGCATCAAGCCGACTAGCCTCTAGCTCGATGCGTTGTAGGTGCCTTGGCAGATCTTCACTCCCTGCGGTGCTTGAGGTTTGTTGCGCCAAGCCGAGCGCAATTTGCAACCTTGCCAGTGGCGAGCGCAGCTCATGAGAGACATCGCCAAGCAGCCTTTTTTGTGCGGTCAAAAGCCCTGATATTTTCACCGCCATATGGTCAAAGTCTCGGCCCAACTCGCCAAGTTCATCGTTGCGCTGAGCCACGCCGTTGGCGCGCGTATCGAGGCAGCCCTCGGCCAAAGAGCGATGAGCGTTACGTAACTTGCGGATGGGGTTAACCAAGGAGGTTGCAATAAAATAACTCAAAAACGCCGAAATGGTTAACGGCAGTCCCAAACGCAGCCACGCCGGTAGGCGTTTAAAGCGGCCAATAGCATGCACTCTGTAAGGGTAGAGCGAAAATACCTGATAGGACTTATCGTTATCGAGCAAAGTAAAAGGGCCGTAACTGATGATGTCGTTTTGTACCATAGATACCGGTTGAGGGCTGTCGATGGCCAGTCTCGATGGGTCAAAATCCGGTGGCAGTCGCTTAGAGCTTTTGAGTGCACCTGACTCATCGAAGTAAACAAATAGATGGTTGCGACTGAGGCGCGGCGAGGCAATCAACTGGTCAAAGATAATGGTGTCACCGCGCTCTTGGCGCATCATTAAATGCTCTTCTAATGAACGCATTAGGGCAAAAACGTGGGGCGGCACCGACTTTTCCCGCTCATCAGGTTCAAGATTGTGAATGATCACCAGCATCGACACTACGGTTAAGGCAAACAGCAGCCAAAACCCCATGAAAATTTTACCCGCCAAATGATTGAACGGGTTGAGCCTTTTAAGCCAAGCGCGGGTAGGGATCATCAGTTTTGCCCCTTAATGAAAATATAGCCTGCACCGCGCACGGTTTTGAGCTTGTCGTCACTGCTGTGTTTTTGCAGTTTTTTACGAATATTGCTCAAATGCATGTCGATACTGCGGTCAAAGGGGGCGAGTTTGCGCCCCAAAACCTCTTGGCTGATGGTTTCTTTCGAGACTATTTCGCCGGGGTTGCTCATCAGCAGGTGTAGCATCTGAAACTCGGTGCCGGTCAAGGGCACTTCTTCGTTGTTGCAGCTGACTTGGCGATTGGCGAGATTGAGTTTAACGCCGTTGAGTTCTAAATCGTTGTGATGCTGCACCGATTGAATATGTTCAATACGACGGGTAATGGCTTTAATACGGGCAACCAATTCGCGGTGATTGAAAGGTTTGGGTAAATAATCGTCGGCGCCGAGTTCAAGACCAAAGATGCGGTCAAAGTCATCACCACGGGCGGTAAGCATCAGCACTGGGGTTTTGTTGTTGATGCGCAATTGCTTAAGCACTTCAAAACCGTCCATTTTCGGCAACATCACATCAAGTAAAATAAGATCATACTGCCTTGCGCCAGCCATCTTGAGTCCTTTTTCACCATCATCGGCGATGGTGACTGCAAACCCTTGAGCACTGAGATACTCATTCAACAGTTCAGTCAATTCGTGGTCATCATCTACCAACAACAGATTATAGTCGCTCATGGCCGCCTCGCTCAGTGGGTTGTCTAAGCCCAATGTTATCGCGCAGGTGTCGCCTTTTGTAAAGCTTTACACAATCTTTACACTGCCTTTTCGTTACTTTGCATTGCAGTTGATAAGCTTACTTCAAGCGTTAACTCACAGGAGCAACACAATGAAAAAGATGATCACTATCGCAGGTTTGGCATTGGCATTAACCGTCGGCGCAGGCGCCATGGCACAAGGCGGTCATGGTGAAGGGCATCATGGACCGCGAGGTCATGGCATGGGTCACCACATGATGGAACGAATGTTCTCTAAACTGGACTTAAGCGAACAGCAGCAAGAAGAAGTCAAAGGTATTTTGACCAATTTTAAAAATCAAATGAAAGACAAAAGAACCGAGCGCTTTGCCTTTAAAGATCAAATCAAAGCCTTGGTACAAAGTGAAACTTTTGACGAAGCTGCGGTCAGAGCACTGATTGAATCAAAGCAGGCGCAACGATTGGAGGCGCAAGTGGCCAAGGCGCGAATGAAAAACCAGATCTGGAACGTACTCAATGCAGAGCAACAGGTTCAGTTAAATGAGATGATGGAAAACGCTCATCAAAAAGGCCGTCGCGTAATGCGTCGTATGATTGACGAAACCGACGATTAATCGGCGAGATCAGGCCCAGTCCCTTTTGGTGGCTTGGGCCCCAAGATCTTTTTAAGCCATTTGTCCGGAAAGGTCGAGCCTAGTGCTTCTAAGCGCTTAAGTGATTCGGCGGGCCAGACCACTTGGCGGTCGTAATCGCCAGCGCTGTGGGCTATCTCTTGGGGTAAGTCAACCCAAGGTAATTTGGCCTTGATATGTAAATGAAAGGCAGGGGGGAAAGCCTGCGGCTCATCTAAAGTGCCTAAATTGACATAGCTGACGGCATCGCCAAACTCCAATAAATGCACCCACAACAACGTTTTACACACAGGACAGCAGCAGATCTTCTCACCGGCATGATCATTTGAGGGGATTCTCACCGGTTGTGGTCGGCCTTTGAGCAACTGAATTTTGCTGCTTTCGATGATGGCATGAGCGCCGTAGACGCTGCCGCTCAGTTTGCGACAGCGAGGACAGTGACAGCATTGCACAAACAGAGGTTCATCGGTTAACACAAAACGTAAATTGCCACACACGCAGCCACCTTGCACACAAAAATCATGTTGATGGCTCATATGATTGCCTTAAAAAATGCCTGATACAGGCTATTATAGTTGCAATTGCACCTTAGTGCCCAAAAACCGAATGCCGGTTATTTACATCTGGTTACACAACGCTACAAATTCTCCCTGTATTCATCGTCTGTCGATAGTCTAAGATTTGTGCAATGGCAAACTTTTTGTGCAAACAACGAGGCAACATCCAACTAGTTTTCATCCGGAATTTATCATCCATGATAATTTCCTAGACCGCTGACGTCGAACGCTCTTGTACATCCATGTACTTGCGTCATTAGTGCCTCCTGCACGTCAAGCAAGTTCGACTCTCGCTTACATTTCAACAAGTTGAAATGGCGGTAAATCCATTTACCGCACAGCTAGTGCCCTGCAACACCTATTTCCGGACGGGCACTAACTAAAAACAACGCAATAGTTCAGAAAAACAGGTGGTATTATGGACACAGTAGCGAAATTTAACCTTTTGGACGACAGTTCCGGCAGTCATAGCCCGGCAGGTCAGCAACGTCAAACCCAGCAACCTTCAATCTTAGCGAAAGATGTGGTCAGCTTTAACAACGCCACAAATAATCAATACGATATTAAAGAACCGTGTGACGAATCTCTCGCAGCGCTTGAACCTTTGGATTTAACCCTGGATATGCTGTTAAGTGCCCAACTCGATGCTCATCAACAGTATCAACTCGATAAATTACACCGTCAGATTGCTCACTGGGTATTTAGCGACAAGCGCAGTGCGGCGACGGAGCAACGTATCGAGCAGGCATTTGACCAAGTCGATGCCTTGATGACGCACGCGTATCAAAGCCTTGGTACGACTGAAAAAGCCAAAGTCGATGCGGTGCAGGCCAAGATTGATGCGTGGTATCAGGGAGAGTCTGAGCTGGTAAATCCCGAGCTTGGCTTTTATCCGGTTTAAATTGTGCCTTGGGAGCGGTAAACTAGCGCCCCTAAATAAAGAGTTTGTAAGGCGCAATCATTATGGCAATTAACTGGTTTCCGGGGCACATGTTCAAGGCTAAGAAAGAAATAGCCAAGATCATGGGGCAGGTAGACTTAATCATCGAAGTGCTGGATGCCCGTATTCCGTTTAGCTCAGAGAACCCAATGGTGCCTCAGTTGCGCGGTAACACCCCCTGTTTGAAGGTGCTCAACAAGTCGGATCTGGCCGATCCGGCCATCACTGAGTTGTGGATGGAGCACCTGCAAAGCATGGAGGGCATAAGTGCTATTGCTCTGACACAAAAAGAACCGGCCAAGGTGCGCACTATTTTGTCGATGTGCGAAAAAATGGTGCCTGAGCGCAATTTAGAGCTTAAACCTTTAAGGGCACTGATTTTGGGCATTCCCAATGTTGGCAAATCGACCTTGATCAATACCCTGGCGGGGCGCATCATCGCCAAAACCGGCAATGAGCCGGCTGTGACCAAAGCACAGCAGCGGATCAAACTGCCGAACAACATCACCTTGCACGATACCCCGGGCTTTTTATGGCCAAAACTTGAGCCGGAACAGTGTGGTTATCGCCTTGCCGTCACCGGTGCGATAAAAGACACAGTGGTTGAATACGAAGATGTTGCAATGTTTCTTGCAGAATACCTGTTGTCGGCCTATCCTGAGGAACTAGTTGAACGTTATGGTTTAGATGAAGTGCCGGGCAGTGATATTGAAGTGCTCGATGCCATTGGTGCCAAGCGGGGTTGTATGCGCAAAGGCGGCATGGCTAACTTACATAAGGTATCAGAGATTTTGCTGCACGAGTTTCGTGCTGGGGCCTTAGGTCGAATGACGTTGGAAACCCCTGAAATGGTGAAAGCGGAAGCGGTCGAAGACGAAGTTGTAAATGAAAGTTAAAACCACCGATTTTTTTGTAAAAATATTGGTGAATATTTGTTCGAATTATAGACATATATTTTCAAGTTGTTAAACTTGTGGGCAGGCTGGCAACAAAGCTGTTTTTATGGCCGTTTTTTAATCGCTGCTGTCGTCGTTGATGGTCGATTAATAATAACAATTATTGGCAAATCCAGGTGCAGAGTCATTGACCTTACAAAATGAAGCGTTAAGTTTAAAACAGCAGCAAAAGCTGACTCGCAAAGTGAGCCGGTTGGAAGAATTGCTTGCAGGTTATAAACATGCCAAATCGGTGCAATACGCTTTGTTGCAACTCTCTGAGTTGGCCAGTTCAGTGACCGACATGTCGGTATTCTATGGCGCCATGCACGGCGTTATTGGCCAACTGCTCAATGCCCGCAATTTCTATGTCGTATTAGTCGATAGCCACACCCGTCAATTTTCTCCCGTTTATTTTTCCGATGAAGTCGATACCGCCACGGTTGCCGATTTAGATTCCAGCGCCTTTGAAAAAGGGGTTACCGGTTACGTTTTTCGCTCCGGCAAACCACTGTTGGTCAATCAAGACAGCTATGAAGAACTGGTTAGAAACGGTGTACTTGAAGCCCATGGTATTCCTGCTGCGCAGTGGATGGGAGTGCCGCTCATTCGTGGTCGTAAGCCGATTGGCGTGGTGGCGATCCAAAGTTATGAAAACGCCGCCTATAACGACAACGACAAAGAGCTACTCGAATTTATGTCACTGCACTTGGTTACCGCAATCGACCGCGTGCAGCAGCGTGAACTGCTTGAGCAAAGCGTTAAAGACAGAACCCGCGAGTTAAGCCAGCTCAACCTCGATCTGCAACAAGAGATAAAAGAGCGCCAACGCGCCGAGCAATTGCAGGCGGCGCTGTTTAAAATTTCACAGATCACCGCCACCGCAGGTGCCATGGAGGAGTTCTACCGCGCCATTCATCAGGTGTTGCAAACCCTGATATATGCAGAAAACTGTTACATTGCGCTGCTCAGCGATGACAGAAAAGAGTTGAGCTTTCCATTTTATGCCGATGCCAAGCGCAAACAGGCTAAGCCGCGTAAACTCGGCAGAGGCTTGACCGAGTACGTTATTCAAAAAGGCCAAGCTTGCCTGATAGACCGCGAGCAGGCCGATATCATGGTTGAGCAGGGCATTATTTGTCGTCGTCAAGGTGATAAAAACCGTTCTTATTTATCCAGCTCTTGGCTTGGCGCGCCGCTGATCATCAACGATGAAGTGATTGGGGTGGTGACCGCGCAAGCCTATGACGACACCCATGCCTATAGCCATCGTGATTTAGATGTATTGTGCTTTGTCTCACATCACTTGGCGGTAGCGATTCACCGTAAGCTGGCCAGTGACCAGTTGCGTAAAAGCCATGATGAGCTTGAGAGCAAGGTAATGACTCGCACTCAAGAGCTGCGCCAGTCAAACCTGTTTTTAAAATTGCAGATTGAAGAACGTAAAAAGGCCGAAGAAAAGCTCTACTTTGAGGCCAATCACGATGCGTTGACCGGTCTGCCCAATCGCAAAATGCTTTCCCAGCGATTGGCTCAGGCGATAGCCCATAAGAAACGCCACCAAGAGCACTTGTTTGCGGTGCTGTTTATCGACTTAGACCGCTTTAAGATCATCAACGACACCATGGGACACCATGTCGGCGATCAGTTTTTGATTGAAGTGAGTTTGCGCATTGCCGGTTGCATTCGTGACAACGATATTCTCGCCCGTTTAGGTGGTGATGAGTTTGTGATTTTGCTCGATATGATATCGTCAGTTGACGATGCCGAAGAAATTGCCCAGCGTATTATTGCCTCGGTTGGCAAACCGTTTTTGATCAATAGCCAAGAAATTTACTCAGGTGCCAGTGTCGGTATTGCTCAGTGTACAGAAGCTTATCACAGTGCCGATGACCTGCTGCGCGACGCCGATGCCGCCATGTATCAAGCCAAAGGCATGGGCCGTGGCCGCTTTATTGTGTTTGACGAGACCATGCATCAACGTTTGATTGATGATATGAATATCGACCAAGCACTGCACCGTGCGGTCAACGAAAAACAACTGTTTGCCCGTTATAGCGCCCTTAACCATTCGCAAAATGCCGAACTGGTGGGTTTTGATGTGTCATGCCGTTGGCACAACGAGCAGATAGGCGAGATTGGTCAAAACGAATTTGCCGAGCTGGCCGAAAGCAATGGCCTTGTCAGCCAAATAGACCTATTGATGCTTGAACAGGTGGTTGAAGCGATGCAAGCGAGCGGTCCAATTGCCGATGCGTCAATCATCACCGTGCCATTATCGGCTTGTCATTTATCGCAAGGCAAATCATTGCAACAGCTGCTTGATTTGGTTAAAGCGGCCAATATCGACGCCAGTAAACTGTGCTTTGTGTTTAGCGAGCAAAGCCTGCTTAAACAAGCCCAAGGCTCGTCAAAGGCCACAGGTCTTAAGCGCATTCGCAGCGCAGGCATTGCCGTTGCCATCGCCGGGTTTGGCTCAGGGGTTTCATCATTGGGCCTGTTGACCCAAAACAACATCGACTATGTTAAAGTCGATAGCGCCTTTACCCGCACTTTAGAGAAAAACCGCAACAACCAGACCTTGCTAGAAACCCTAGTGACCTTGAGTTTGTCGTTTAACTTCAAAATCATCCTCGATGGCGTTGACTCCATCGCTCTACAGGCCGTTGCTGTAGACCACCAAGTCGATATCGTTCAAGGCAAAGCCTTCGATTACACCATCGACCAACCAATTCCTAAGGCCGATAACCTCGTCCATTTGTTTGCTTGATTGTGTTGGGCGTTCGTGCCGAACAACCAACCTATAAATTGGCATATACCATTGGCCGTAAACCAAACAATTCCACAAACCGATAACCTCGTCGATTTATTTGCGTGATTGTGTTGGGCGTTCGTGCCGAACAACCAACCTATAAGTTGGCATATACCCTCGGCATATACCATTGGCACATATCATAGGTTGGTTGTTGCGAAGCAACGCCCAACATCGGTTACAAGCCCAACATCGGTTACGACTTTTTCGCCGCCAACATCGCTCTTAAACCGGCGACGCCTTTGGCGCCCATTTCTTGTTTTTGTTCGCGGGTTTTAATCTGTCTGCGGGTTTCCCACTCTAGGTCGTCTTGTGGCAGCTCGTATAAAAACCGTGAAGGCTCTGGCGTGATGGTTTCGCCGTATTGGCGGCGCTCACGGCAAAGGGTGAAGGTGAGCTCCTGTTGCGCTCTGGTAATGCCTACATAGGCAAGGCGACGCTCTTCTTCGACCATATCTTCGTCAATGCTGACCTGATGGGGCAGGTAGCCTTCTTCCATACCTACCATGTAGACGTAAGGAAACTCCAAGCCTTTGGATGAATGTAAGGTCATCAGCTGCACTTGGTCGGCGTCGTCTTCTTCTTCGTTGCGCTCCATCATGTCTCGTAAGGTCAATTTGCCGACCACCTCTTGCAAGGTCATCGGGTCGTTGTCTTCGTCACCTTCGAGCATTTCGGTGATCCACTTAAACAGCTGGCTGACGTTTTTCATCCGCATTTCTGCCGCTTTGGGGCTGGCAGAGGTGTCATAAAGATAGTCTTCGTAATTCATTTCGCGAATAAAGTCGCGAATGGCGGCAACCGAGTCGCCACGGTTGATGTTGTCTTCGGTCTCGACTATCCAGCGACCAAAATGTTGCACATTGGCAAGGCCACGACCGGATAGGTGCGCGGCTAAGCCTTGTTCTAGGGAAGCTTCAAACATGCTGATCTGCAAGTCGTTGGCAAAGTTGCCGACCTTTTCTAAGGTTGCCGGGCCGATTTCGCGCTTTGGCACGTTGACGATGCGCAAATAGGCATTGTCGTCATCCGGGTTTACCAGCAGGCGCAAGTAAGCCATGATGTCTTTGATCTCTGAACGCGAGAAGAACGATTGGCCGCCGCTGATCTTATAAGGGATACGGTTCATCATCAGCGATTTTTCAAACACCCTCGACTGAAAGTTGCCGCGATAGAGTATGGCGTAATCTTTATAGTCTGTGCGGTTTTGGAAGCGGTGCGAGATTATCTCGGCGGTCACTCTTTCGGCTTCGTTTTCTTCGTCTTTGGTAAACAGCACTTTTAATGGCGGGCCATAGGCCAACTCACTAAAGAGTGATTTGTCATAAACGTGGGGGTTGTTGGCAATGAGAATATTGGCCGATTTCAAAATGCGCTGGCTAGAGCGATAGTTTTGCTCAAGTTTGATCAGCCTGAGGCTCGGAAAGTCTTCTTTAAGCAACACAAGGTTCTGCGGCCTAGCCCCACGCCATGAGTAAATCGATTGGTCATCATCACCAACCACGGTAAATCGGGCGCGCATGCCCACTAACAGTTTAACCAGCAGATATTGGCTGGTATTGGTGTCTTGGTATTCGTCTACCAGCATGTAGCGAATGCGGTTTTGCCAGCGCTCACGCACCTGCTCATTGCTTTGTAACAGCAAGGTTGGTACCAGTATCAAGTCGTCGAAGTCAAAGGCGTTGTAGGCCCTTAGGTTGCGCTGATAGGTATCATAAAAATGGGCAAACTGGCGTTCTTGTGGCGTTTTAGCGTGTTTGGCCGCCACCTCTGGCAGCATCAGGTCGTTTTTCCAGTTGGAAATGGCGTTTTTTAATGAGTTGATGAGATCTTTATCACCTTCAAATTCGTTGATGGTGAGTTCTTTGAGCAGAGCATTGGTGTCTTGGTCGTCAAACAATGAAAAATTCGGCTTGTAACCGAGGGTTTTGATCTCTTTTTTAATGATGTTCAGACCCAAGGTATGAAAGGTCGATACCATTAAGCCCCGCGCCTCTTGCTTACCTAGGGTTTGGCTGACACGCTCTTTCATTTCTTTGGCAGCTTTGTTGGTAAAGGTGACCGCAACGATGTTACGCGCCTTGTATTCGCACTTTTGCACTAGGTAGGCTATTTTGTTGGTGATCACGCGGGTTTTGCCGCTACCGGCACCGGCCAGCACCAAACAGGGACCTGAAATATAATGTACGGCGTCGTGTTGTCCGGGATTGAGTTTCATCTAAGGGAATATCAGCTACTAACGGAGGTGGAAAATAAAGTCGTCATTCTACCTCAACCCTGCGGCAAAATTTAGTTACAATGAACAATATTTTTTATCGCATTGAATAAGGCGAATAGTATGTTAAACCCGAAAAAACTTGAAGAGATCGCCAAACAGGTGGCGGAATCTGTGCCTCCGGGCATTAAAAACATCGCACAAGACATTGAAGATAAGACCAAGCAGGTGCTACAGCGCAAACTTGCCGATATGGATTTTGTCTCTCGCGAGGAGTTTGATGTTCAGACCCAAGTGCTGCAACGTACGCGGGCAAAACTTGAAGCATTGGAGCAAAAAATCGCTGAGCTAGAAGCGCAGCAAGCGCAAGACAAATAAACCGTCTTTGCGGTTTTAAGCGCCAGATAAAAAACGGCCTGTAATAAACATAATTTATTACAGGCTGTGGGGTTGCCTTAAAGAGGGTGAGACGTGATGATGGGGCACGAAACACTATTGAGGCTAATCTTTTGTTGCTTCACCTTAACTGCCGGTTCCAGAGCAGTAAACTGGTGACTTTACTCATACTGCGTCCGTTCTAGCTAGGCCCAACAAAGCCGTTCAAAAGTTCTGAGCGCTAGTTAAAACGTTTGTACTCGCAGGATATTTTTGACATTTGTCAGGCGCTATTTCAACTGTTTTGGCGATACTGATACAAACTTAATACAAGTTTTCCTTAATTGTTTCAGGCGTATTTTATTTTTAACTCAAAACTAACTTACGTCGGTAAACCGCAAACAAAACAGCGGCTTTCAACGAAAAATCGCGGCATTATGCCGTAAACAGTTGATGTATCTGTATGGGTGAAATACAATGTCTGGCCGTTTGGTCAGCCAGTTTCAGATAACGGCTTTTATTTCTAATTTTGCTCAATAAGCAAAGTTTCACCGTGTTCAGTTGTCTTATACAAAGTGTTATATTGGCATTTTGTGCGGTGGCATAACTTTTTTACCGATGGTGCGACACAATGATGAGGTCGCCTTTTCAACATGTTGAAAGCTGAACGACTTTTCACTTGTTTAAACATAACGCTGTGCAAAAGCTCCTGACGGATTTTAGCTTTTGGCGTTCACCGGTTTGTAGTTACAGTGATGGATGAAGTTAAAACTCAAGTATTATTGATTGACGATGACATCATGATAGCCCAAATCTTAAGTGAGTATGTTACTCAGTTTGGATTTGCGCTTAAAGCTTGCCCCAGTCCTTCGGCTGGCTTGGCGCTATTGCGTCATGGCGGTTTTAAAGTGCTGTTGCTGGATATCATGTTACCTGAGATCAGTGGCTTTGAGGTGTGTAAACAAGTCAGAGAAGTCAGTGATATCCCAATCATTATGTTGACCTCTAAAGGCGAAGTAAACGATAAGGTGCTGGCCTTTGACTATGGCGCCGACGATTATTTGGCTAAACCATTTGAGCCTAGAGAGTTGGTAGCGCGAATGCAGCGCCTGCTTAAACGTCGTGCTCGGGCCAAAGATGGCCAGCTTGTGGTTGACGACAGTTCATTTAAAATCGACCGTGACAAGCGTCAGGTAGTGATCAACGAAAACGCCATCGATTTAACCTCTATCGAGTTTGACATTTTGACCTTGTTGTCCAATGAGCCGGGCGTGGTATTTGACCGCAATCGTATATTGCAGCACGTCAAAGGACTTAACGACGATGTAACGTTGCAAACCCGCGCTATTGATAACTCCATAAGCCGCTTAAGACGCAAGCTCAGTGAGCTTGGTGGCGCCTCAGGGCTTATTCGCACCGTTTGGGGTCAAGGATACAGCTTTACCGGTATCGCCGATTAAACCCGCCTAAATAGGTCAAATTGCATGATTGACATATACGCAGGTCAAACTGCGCTCAATACTTTGCGTGAGCAAGGTTTTCATCGCCAGCTCTTTTCTACGTTTTTAGGCGCCAGTGGCGGGCCGAAATGGTTTTGTCTGTATGGCATGGATAGATACTGGTTTGGCGAGTTTTTTGACGACAAAACTCAGCCGCTGAACTTGCTTGGTTCCAGTGCCGGTGCCTTTCGCGCCGCCTGTTTTGCACAAAGCGACCCGGTTGCTGCGATTGACCGTTTGGCCAAGCACTACAGTGAAACTGTTTACTCCAAAAAAGCCAAACCGGCAGAGATCAGCCGCAAGGCGGTCGAATTGGTAGAGACGCTGTTTGGCGCCAACGGTAAAGCCGAGGTGGTTAACAATTCACACTTTAAGGCGCATTTTATTGTCGCCAGAGCTTTGGGACTGACTAGCTTTGACAATCAGTATCTGCAAGGGGCTGGGCTGATCAAGAGCTATCTGCGTAATAAAAAAGACCGTGGCTTGCTGAAAAAGCAATATCAGCGTTTTGTGTTTGCGCAATTGACCAGCACGCTTAAGTTTCAAGACCCGGACAATATTCCCACCTTCAATGCTTCGCTTAGTGAACAGAACGTAGCGCAGGCGCTGTTGGCCTCTGGCTCTATTCCAATGGTCATGAATGGCATTAAAAATATCCCTGGAGCGCCATTGGGCATGTACCGCGATGGTGGGATTATCGATTATCACTTTGATTTAGAGCTACAAGATGAGGGGCTGACCCTTTACCCACATTTTAACGCCGAACCCAAAGCAGGCTGGTTTGATAAAACTTCAAAGCGCGGTGTCAGACCGTCAAGTTATGACAAAACCGTGCTTATTTGCCCATCAAAAGACTTTGTCGCCAGCTTGCCTTACGGCAAAATCCCCGACCGCAACGACTTTACCAAGCTTGCACCTGATGAGCGAATAAAATACTGGCAGACGGTGCTGGCGAAAACTCAGCAGTGCGCCGACCAATTGGCTGAATTTGTCGATAAGCAAAAAATTGAGTGGGTTAAGCCTTTTAGTGGGGCTTAAATGGGACACAGATGGCTATCTATTGATGTTCCGCTCTATATTGCGAAGGGGCGACACCGAACTGGCTTTTAAAGGTGCGAGAGAAGTGGGCGGGGCTTTCAAAACCTACCGCATAGGCAACCTGTGATATCGACATGGGTGATTCAACCAGCTTTTTTGCTGCTTGCTCTAGGCGGTAGCCAGCTATCACTTTCACCGGAGATTGTCCGGTCTGCTGCTTGACCTTACGTAGCAAGTGACGACGGCTCATGGATAGCTCATAAGCCAGTTCATCGACGCCAAATTGACTGTCGCCATGGTTTTTGGCAATGGCTGCAAAGGTGCGCTGCATAAAATCATCGGCAATTTCCTGCAGCGCTTGCTGCTCTTGGGTTTGGCTATAACCCCATTGTTTCTGTTTATCGCAGGTTTCAAGCAGGTTATTGATCTTCAGTTGCAGCTCTTGGGAGTAAAATGGCTTGGTAAGGTAGTCGGTGGCACCGCACTGAAGCCCTTTGAGGCGTTCTTGTTGCTCACTTTGACCGCTTAACAGCACGATAGGTATATGGGTGAGCGCTTGGTTTTGTTTGATATTCTTACACAGTGACAGTCCATCCATCTTCGGCATGGAGACGTCAGAGATGATCAAGCTCGGTGTGTGTTGTTCGATGATGGCGAGCGCAGCTTCACCATCTGATGCAGTATATACTTGATATTGCTCAACAAAGTGCTCCGCAATATGTTCACGCAAATCGCGGTCGTCTTCGACCACTAAAATAGATTTTTGGCCATTGGCTAAAGCGCCTATCGCTGCGCTTTCAACTGGCGTTTGTGGCTTAACGGTTTGACCTTCTCCCGTAGTGGGATTGTGACTTCTTAACTGCATATTGCGACAAACCAGTTTGGCAAACATCAAGGTTGCGGCTATGGAGATTGCAAAGAGAACAAATAGGCTGATGTTGTGCGGCGGGCTGGATATTGGCGAGGCAAAGGCGGCAAAAGGGGATAGCGCGAGGTAAGTGAGTGTTAGCAACAGTAAGTTAAACAGTGCCATGGCAACAGAGCTGAGGATCACATTAATTGGGACCCTCGACACTGATTTTTTCATTGCTATCCCCTGCAAAACGTTTGGTTGGTACTTATAAAATCATACCGCCAATCGCTTTGCACTGCTCCTTGGTGACCAACGTTAGGCCCGACTTAATGATTGGCAACGGCTCCCCATCGCCTTCCAATCTGCCGCCGCAAGCGGTTGGATGGGCTTGGCAATCGAGGTTTTCTTCAGCCGAAGCCATATCTCCACTTGGCTCAGTTTGAGTCAGCTGCACAGCGCAAGCAACCAACTCAACTTTTTTTCCGTATAAAGTTGAAGTGTCAAGGCTTGCCGCGCTTAACTGGCTTGAGCATCCAAGCAATAGCGCAATACCCAATAGTTTCTTTGAATTTTGAAGACTTTTTACTTTCATGTGACTACCCTTATCAAACCGTATATTCAAATTCAAATGGTTCAGGTCATCAAACCTGAGGTTATGTAATTTGACCGTAAAGCTGATGGTTATATTAAGCGCTTCTTGCTGTTACCTTTAAACAAATTTTCGCCGAGTATGCAGACATTTAGGACAGGATTTAATAAACCTATTATAAACAGGGCTTTAACCTCTTTTTCTGGCTGTTTTTAACGGTGAAGCAATGATTTTTCTTACCCTTTACGGCTCCTTTAGTCATGCATTAAAGCAATTGGTTGGCAGTGTTTAAGCCGATTATGCTAGGATTGGCGGTATTGCTTGTCGCCTCTTTTTCTGGTCTTGCCAGTGGATTTTATTAAAGACTTAAAAACAACAATACTTTGGCCGCTTGTATTGGCATTTTTCACGCTGTTATTGGGTGAAAAAGCAATGGCCCAAACTTTCCTAAATCCTGGGCCTGCGGTGGAGAAACTCACCAGCGCCTCGGGCTATTCTTTGTCTGAAATCTATCAGATGTATCAAAGTAAGCGTGGCTTTTTGTATTTTGCCGGCGCTCAAGGGCTACTGCGATATGACGGCTATCAAGCGATTGCTCTAAAGCATAATGCCGATGACCCCTATTCGTTATCGAGCGATATCGTGTTTGATGTTATAGAAGATGAGCAGGGCTTTTTGTGGATATCCACTGTGGGAGGCGGTTTAAATCGTTTTGATCCCGCAACTCACCGCTTCGAGCATTATCGCTCGCAGGCCAATCAATTCGACACCTTAAGTAGCGATAGCGTTTATGAAATGACCAAGAGCCATGACGGTCGTATTTGGATAGCATCACGCAAAGGTCTTAACCTGTTTGATACGACAACTGGTAAGAATATTCGCTACAACGACCAAATGCAGGCAATCAAGTCGGCACTAGATACTTCTGTTGCCAGCAATACCTTTACCATGCTCGAAGATAAAGACACCAATTTGTGGTTTTCAACCTATGGTAAGGGGCTTTCGCGATTTGATCTGAAAACCGGTGAATTTAAACGGTTTATTCACGACAGTGACAATCCCAATTCGCTTGCCGATAACGTGGTAAGACAGGTAATACAAGATAGCCAAGGGATTATTTGGGTGGCAACGACAAAAGGCGTTTCGCGTTTTTTGCCCGAGCAACAGGGGTTTGCCAATTACACCATTCCACTTAAGGCCAGCAACAGCAGTAAACTGACCGATGTCTGGCGATTGTTTGAAGATGCCGACAAACGCTTGTGGGCGGGGGCGAGGTTTAATGGCTTGAGCTTGCTCGACCGTAGCAAAGACCGCTTTATCGAGGTCAATCAAGGAGTCAGGATCCCTAATGTTATCGAAGGCGTTTCGGTTTACGATATCATCCAAGATGCCAGTGGCATGATTTGGATGAGCACCGAAAGCGATGGCATCATCAAGCTTAACCCCGGCACCTTTGCCTTTGAACATTTTGGTGGGAGTGGCTCGCAATCGCTGGAAATAAAGGCACTGTACCATCACAGTGATGGGCAAACCTTTATTGCGGCCAAAAACGGGCTTTATCGCCGCAGCGCAGCAGGCTTTGAGCAATTGCTCAGTGATGTCGGCTATATTAGAGTCATCCGGGCGTTGGATGAGCAAACGCTGGCACTTGGCATCAGCGAAGTCGGTCTTTTTAAATACCATATCGACAGCGGGCAGTTTGAGGCTTTTACTACCGAGAATAGTGGTCAGCCTCTGAGTTTACCGGCCAACAATGTACAGTCTATGGCGGTTGATGATAACGGCGGCCTATGGGTGGGGTTGTTTCGCGTGGGTGCCGAAGTGCCCTCTGGGCTTTATTACCTTGCTCAGGGGAAAAATCGCTTTGTCGAGAAAATGGCCGAGCGCACCATTGAAGATATTTTGCCGTTGTCATCGCAAAAGATACTGATAGCGACCCGTCACGACGGGGTCGCGCTATTGGATAATGCCAGCGGCGAATATCAGTATTTAACGTCAAGCAACGACAGTGCGAATAATGCGCGCATGTTGTTTCAAGATAGTCGTGGCCAAATATGGGTTGGCACGTTTGGCGGCGGACTTGGCAAGGTAGATCTTGAAAATCGTCGAGTGGTGGCACTCACCAAAAAGGACGGCCTGCCGAGCAACGACATTCGTTCGATTGCACAAGACCAACAGGGGCGATTGTGGCTTGGTGCCAGAGGGTCTTTGATTTGGTTTGATCCGAGTAGTGAAAAGGTGCTTGGACAGTTTGGCGCCAGCGACGGCTTGCGACTTGAAAGTTTCGGTCTACGATTGGCCGTTAGTGGTAATGACAATCACATCATTATGGCCGACAACAATCAGTTGCTGAGCTTTTCTGTCGAAGCGGTTGCCGCCGAGCAATCAAATTCACCGACGTTGCCGACCATGCTCACCAGCTTTAAACTGTTTAATCAGCCGGTGACTCCGGGCAGTGAACTGTTGGCGCAAGACATTAATCATACCGAACAGTTGCGGCTGTCTTATCAGGATTCGTTGTTCTCAATTGCGTTTGCCAGCAGTAACTATCGCCAACAAAAACACCTCAAGTATGCCTATCAATTGAAGGGCTTTAATCACCGCTGGATTGAAACCGACGAAGATAATCGTGTTGCGACCTTTACCTCACTGGAGCCGAAAGACTATGAACTCAAAGTGCGGGTAAGCAACCCCGACGGCAGCTGGAACAGTCATTTTACCAGTTTGAAGATCAGCGTAACGCCGCCGTTTTGGCGGACTTGGACTGCCTATATCATATACCTACTGTTGGTATGCACCAGTTTATACAGTATTTATCGTTATCGTACCGCTAGGCTTATCAAAAGGGCCAAAGAGCTTGAACAAAAAGTGCAAGAACGCACGGCCACCATCAACACCTTATTGGCGCAAAAAGAACGCATGTTTGCGAATGTCTCTCATGAGTTTCGCACTCCGCTGACACTGATCATCAGCCCCATCGAAGGGCTGCTTAAAATGACCAACTGCAATAGTGAGCAGGCCAAAAGTAAGTTGTTGATGATCAAACGCAATGGTCAGCGCTTGTTGCGTATGGTTGAACAGTTGCTGGAGCTATCGCGACTTGAAGCCAATACTGAGCAGGGCTGGCAAAATTACGCGCTCAAAAGCAACCTAGATATGCTGTTGACCTCGTTTCAGCCGTTGCTGCAAGCGAAAGACATCAAACTCATCTGCCCCGAGTATCAAGATGTGGTGTTACGGCTAAAACCCGACTCCCTTGAAATGATCTTGGTCAATTTGCTCTCGAATGCCATCAAATACACCAAGCCCGGTGGCGAGATTGAGGTGAAGGTGGACTATCTGCCCGGTAAGGTACGCATTGCGATCACCGATACGGGTATCGGTATTAGTGAAGAAAATCAACAGATTGTGTTTAATCGTTTTACCCGTGCCAATGAGCAGCATGATGAAAACATTCCCGGCGCCGGTATTGGTCTTGCTTTGGTTAAAGAGCTGGTTGAAGGCAATGGTGGTCAATTGTCGTTGCAATCGACACTTGGGGTGGGCAGTACCTTTACCGCAACTTTACCCTTGCCTGAAATCGACGAGCAACAAAGTGCCCAACCGCTTGGCCTGAGCCAGTCTTCACAAACTGAGATCAATGCCTTGATGGAAGCGCACAACAATAAGCTGGCCGTTCAGTTTGGTCAGGCCGAGCAAGCCAAAAGCCAAGCCTCCAAGTCGCAACAAGTGCTGCTGATTGATGATAACAGTGATATGCTGGCACTGCTCAGTGATACCTTGGGTGAGCAGTATGATTGCCTTCGTGCGACCAATGGTGAAATGGGGATCAAGCTTGCTCTGGAGCACATCCCGGATGTGATTGTTTGCGATGTCATGATGCCGGGCATTGACGGTTTTGAGGTGGCCAATACGCTTAAGGGCAATGAGTTGACCTGCCATATTCCCTTTTTGTTTTTAAGTGCTAAAACCGATATAGAAAGCCGAATGCAAGGCTGGCAGCAAGATGCCGATGATTATCTCACCAAGCCATTTCACCCTGATGAGCTTAGATTGCGTATTGCCAGTGTGTTGTCTATTCGTCGTATTTTACAACATCGTTTTGCCCATGCCTTAGAAGGCGAGAGCTTGGTTTTTGAGTCTACCCCAGACAATCGTTTTTGCGGCATGAGTGACAAAGATAAGGCGCTGGTGGAAAAGTTTGAGCAGATCATTGCCAAGCATTATCACGACAGTCAGTTCAACCGTATTGAGGCGGCCAAATTAATGGCGATGAGTGACCGACAGTTGCACCGTAAACTCGATGCGTTGTTTGATCAAACTTTTTCTGAATACTTGCGCAAATATCGCCTTAAACAGTCTTTGGCGCTGTTTAAGACTGGTATGCAGATCACCCAGATAGCCGACAGTATCGGCTTTTCTTCTATCTCTTATTTTGCCAAGTGTTTTAATGCCGAGTATGGGATGCCGCCAAAACAATATCAAAAGCAATTGCTTGGTGAGTAAAACTGGCGGTAAATCAATGGCCTTTATCGCCAACTCAACAGAGTTGTACTAGACTGATTAAACATCACGACAAACCGTTTACATCTGGCTTGCCAGTGGGATGAAAAGCGGTTGGCCAATAACAATATCAAGCGGAATGACCTTGCACAAAACCAGACACAAGCACCAGAGCGTAAATCCTTTGTTAAGCCGTATCCGTCAGTCATTGACGACCCATACGCTATTGTCTATGGCGTTGAGAATTACCTTGGTCGTGGTGGCAGTTTCGTTTTTGAGCTATTGGCATATCACCGAAACCCTAAAGCAGCAAACGGTCGATAAGTTACAAAACTACATTGCCGAGCGCGGCGCCAAAGAAAGCGCGCAGTTTTTGCTGGCGCAAGATAACCTCAAAAAACTCAAATCCTTGTTTACCGAACGCATCGCCACGGCGGCTGATGTGAGTGCTGAAGATTTTGCCCGATTTTTTGTGACCTTGCCCGATGGGTCAACCCGGGTGAGACAACAAATATTCGATGGTTACTTCGAGCAAAATGGTGATATTTATCGCCATCAATCGGGTTTTATCGGCCGCAATGCCCCGATTGAAAGCCAGCATTTTCGCAATCGTATCTATCATGCCCTGATGCTGCTCAATCAAACCGGCCCGCTGGCGGTGACCCGCTTTGGCAATGTGTATAGTTCATTTCCGCAAAATGCCGTTTTGGTGTATTGGCCCGGCATGAATTGGGCCGACAATGCCAGCTTTGATATGGATATTACTCAGCAGGAATGGTTTTATGTGGCGAATGTCAAAAACAACCCGAGTCGCGACACGGTATGGACCGGCTTGTATTACGACGATGTTGCCAACGACTGGATGGTCTCTTGTGAAACACCGGTTGATATTGAAGGTGAGCACTTGCTTACCTTTGGTCACGACTATTTGCTCAATGACTTGTTCGAACGGGTGTTCAACGACCACTTAAAAGGCGCCTACAACTTTATTGTACGCAAAGACGGCAGGCTGATAGCTCACCCGGATAAGCTGGTTGAACTCAGGCAAGCCAAAGGCGTACTCGCTATCGATGAACTGGGTGATGGGATATTAAATCAGCAATATGCCCTGCTTAAACAACACTTAAGCTCGGTGGCACAAGGTGACTTTGTGGTGTACGAGCCTGGTAGCGAAGCGTTTATGGCGGTAACCAAAATTGCCGGACCCGACTGGTATTTTGTCACGGTATTTCCTGAGCAGTTGTTGTCGAGCGCCGCCCAGTCTACCGCCATCTTTATTTTCGGCCTAGGTTTGGCCTCGTTGCTGGTCGAGCTGTTGATGTTGTTTTTGGTGCTGCGATTTAAAGTGATCAAACCCCTTAAAATGTTTAGCGGTGCCTCTGAGGCAGTAAAGCGGGCGGAGTATGACAAAGTGGCTCGCGGTCTTTTGCCGTTGCCGCTAGAGCGCAGCGATGAGGTCGGTCATTTGGCGCGTTTGCTAAAATCAATGGCTGCCACCATTGATGACAATATTCATGAGCTTAAGCGCTTAGATAGCCTAAAAGACGATTTTCTTGCCAACACTTCTCATGAGCTGCGTACGCCATTAAATGGTATTGTTGGCTTGGCCGAGTCTTTACTTGATGGTGCAGCGGGCGAGTTGAATGATAAGCAGCGCTACAATCTGTCATTGATTGTCTCTAGTGGCCAGCGACTGACCCATTTGGTCAATGATATTTTGGATTTTTCCATGCTCAAGCATCAAAAGCTTCAGCTGCAACTGGGCGCGGTAGACCTGTTTGCCACCACAGAGCTGGTGATGAACCTGTCTAAACCATTGGTCAAAGATACGCAAATTCGCCTGTTGAACCAGATTGACCCACAAATGCCCAAAGTATTGGCCGATGAAAACCGGCTACAGCAGATCCTCTACAACCTGATAGGCAATGCCGTCAAATTCACCAAGCAAGGACTTGTCAACGTGACAGCGGAAGTGGTCAAAGAACGGGTGCATGTGCGGGTGTCAGATACTGGTATCGGTATTGCGCCGGGCTATATGGAGAAAATATTTGAGTTGTTTGAGCAAGGTGACAGTGCCATTGGCCGAACATACGGCGGCACCGGCCTTGGCCTTGCGGTAACCAAACAATTGGTGACGTTGCACGATGGCGAAATATGGGTTGAATCGACGCAGGGCAAAGGGTCGCAGTTTGGCTTTTCAATACCACTATGCCATCAGGCGCAAACCAGCGACAATGACGCTAAAGACAAGGCATTTGAACCAGCTATGGCCAGCTCTGGGCAAGCGGGTAAACCTAGTTCGGTGGTGGTAGAAAATGCCGTGGGCACTATTTTGGTGGTCGATGACGAACCGGTGAATATTCAAGTGTTGCTCAACCACCTTCAGCTCAACCGCTATGATGTAACCACTGCTACCAGTGGTATGGAAGCGATGGAACTCATCGATAGGGGCGATTATTTTGATGCGGTGTTATTGGACGTGATGATGCCCGGAATGACAGGGTTTGATGTGTGTCGCTTGATCCGTAAATCATATCCGGCCAATGAATTGCCGGTGATTTTATTGACCGCGAAAAATGCCGAGTCGGATATCGCTGCGGGCTTTGAAGCCGGTGCCAATGACTTTTTGACCAAGCCGGTCAGCAAGGTCGAATTGCTCAAGCGCCTGAAAAACCACATCGGCGTGGTGCATTTGAACGACAAGTTGGAAGAAACCAATAAAAAATTACAACAGCATGTAACTGAGCTTGAGCGCATGGTCAAACAGCGCACCGATCAACTTGCCGATAATGAAAAGACCCTAAAAGAGCGTGCTCAGGCGCTTGATGATGCCAAGCAAAAGGCGTGTCAGAGCGATTCTGATGTGGCGCTGCTGGCAGAGCTTGGCCGTGGCCTAACCACAACCCTTGAACTTAGTCAGGTGATCAAAAGTATTTATCGCAGCTGTAATAAGGTGATGGATGTTGATGCCTTTATGCTCGGTATTTTGGATGAAGATAAGAAAACCCTAAAGGTTCCGCTGATTGTCGAGCAAGGCATGAAACTATCAGAGGTCGATTATGATCTGGAAAAAGACTACAACTATCCGGCGGTTTGGTGTGTGCGCAATCGTAAAGAGCTGCTGATTTTTGAAAAGCAGGATATTCAGCGCTATTTTGAATTTGGCTTGGCCAGTCCTAAGCGCGGTAAGCCAATGCATACGGTGGTTTATTTGCCGCTGGTGATTGGCGATAACATCGTCGGTTGTATGAGTGTGCAGCATTTTCAAGAGAACGCCTATAGTGAAGAACAAATCGACCGGGTGCGCACGTTAGCAAGCTACTCGGCAATCGCCATCGCCAATGCTTCTGGCTACGCGCGAATGGAAGATACCTATAAACAACTGCAAGAAGCGCAAAAGCAGCTGGTATTGCAAGAGAAAATGGCTTCCCTTGGTACGTTGACCGCAGGTGTTGCCCATGAGATCAACAACCCCACCAATTTCGTTCACGTCGGCGCGGAAAACCTTCAGGTTGATTTGGCGAAGTTTCATGACTTCATTATGGCGCTGGCCTCTGATGACGCCGATAGTGAGATTATCGACGTGCTGGAACAGCATTTTGAACCACTCAACGAACATGTTGATACCATTATCAGCGGCACCGAGCGGATCAAAACCATTGTTGAGGATTTACGTGCCTTTACCCATATGCAAAGTGCCGACAAAAAGGCTGCCGACATCAACGATTGTTTGCAATCGACCATGAAATTGGTCAAAACCAAGTTCTTAGACGTGGCCGAATTCAGTTGTGAACTCAACCCCCTACCAAAACTCGAATGTTTTCCGGCCCAGCTCAATCAGGTGTTTTTAAACATCATCGTCAACGCTTGCGATGCCATATCCGAACGTAGACGTGATGGTGACCTAAGCGGTAAAGGTAAGGTCAATATTGTCTCACGCTTTATCGACGGTAAGATAACCGTCACCGTAAGCGACAACGGCTGCGGCATGAGCGACGAAACCCGCCACAAACTGTTTGAACCTTTTTACACCACCAAAACCGTCGGCGAAGGCACTGGCCTTGGTATGGCAATCTCCTTCGGCATTATTGAAGAGCACGGCGGCACCATCAGTGCCAGCTCAATCGAGGGGCAGGGATCGGTTGTTACGGTTGAGCTGCCGTTTTTATGAGTCAAATTCCTCAGCAATCTCTGACAAAGCTTGTTCTACAAATGTGCTGAATGTTGAGAATGCTGCTTGCCAATCAACCCTTTGTTCACCATAGACCATTGGTACAACATACTGCTGAAATCGAGTGGCGAATTTGGTGTCTTCTAATAGTTGCAAACCAAATCTTAACTCTTTGATTGGTTGACGTTTAAACTCAGGGTGCTGGTTACCATAACGAAGTATGTCTTGTTCAATCACTTTCTTCACTATTGGCGTAACGTTTTCAAGTTGTGCACGGTTTGTTTGCTGGATATAGAAAGTATCGTACACATGACGGATTAGAGCTGGGTCGTCATCTCTACTTGGATTTCTTGCATTGCAGGCAGTACGTCTGAGCATTGAAATCAACTTTTCCGCCTGTGTATTTGCAATACTGGCAAAGCGCATCGAAGGCACCTCTGCTTCTTGTTCCAAGGCTTCATTGACAAGCGAAATGATGCCATGTTTTAAAGGCTTGTCGTAAAGTGGTGTTTCAATGAGTTCTAATTGAATTTCAGGTCTTAAACATGGCGCGATTGCGTGGGTTTGAGGGTATCGAATGTTAAATTGTTGGTAGCGATACTGATCTAACTTCTTGCTCTGCCCTTCAAGACTGAACAAATCATGTTTCTCAAGTAGCGCTATTATTTGATAATGAAGTATTTTCGGTCGCTACGCTGCTGGTTGTTAGATAGCCTATTTTGCGAGGACTTGGGGATAATTTTAATGTCTATGTCTTCTGACATTCGATGGGTTCTAACACCTGATTTTACTAAAGCGGTTCCTCCCGAGAATACCAAGTCATGAGTATCAGACGATAGGGTCGATAATGCGCTTAGTAACATTACAACATAGTAGTCTTTTTCGACGATAGCTGGGTTACCCATATTTAGGGCGTCGGCAACATCATTAAATATACTGCTATCAATGGACATTGATTGTCTTATTACTGATCGTTATTTTGCGTTTGAAACGCTTGTTGGTGGTAATTTGTAACGAGGCGGGGATCTGTAGGCTTTCACCTGTTAAACTCTTTTGTGAAAATTCATCCAATTGATAAGCAACGCCCAATTTCTCAATGGCTTCCAATAATACGCCATCGGCGCCAGCTGGATTACTTGGCATCAATTTCCCGGTGATGCGGTTTTTTCTCGCTTTAGTGTAAAGTCCATAGCCGATACGCATCAATTCTCCATTGTCTACCAGCTTTTTAAGCTCACGGCCAATTTGGTCATAACCTGCAATGTCGGCAAAGTCAGCGCGTTCAAAAACATACTGTTTTGAACGGTTAAGTCTGGTTTTAACTCTTTTCGCAATGGTCATCATTTCACTCTGCAGTAGCCACTTAATATAGCAAACATACGACATTTCAACAATGCAAACATACGACATTTATGTTCAGCTAAAAGTTGCTATCTACTGCTTAAAGAGAGGGGGATATTCGTACAAGCTATCACCATAATTCGATACAAAAAACCATAAAACAACGCTATATTTACCTTTTTCTAAAGATCTTCTTGCGATCTTTGTAACCTTTTTTAACATCTTTGTTGATATAATGCGCGCCGCTGACTTTATCTGGTCCGAGTTGCTGTCGGACTGGTCAAGAAAAATTAATCATTAGGAGCGCAAATGCCTAAACTGACTCGTGTCGCCCTGTTGGTCGCCGGTAGCCTTATGGCCGCCAATGTTGCCAATGCTCAAGTAACTTCTTCTGGTATCCGTGGACAATTAGTTGACTCACAAGGCAAGCCTCTGGCTGGTGTGAGTGTTGAGGTTGTTCATGTACCAACCGGCAGTAAGAAAACGGTAACCACCACCGAAAATGGTATCTTCCAATCTCGCGGCTTGGCCGTGGGTGGCCCCTACCTGATCAAGCTTAAAGATGGTTCGCAATATCAGGTTAAAAATATTGAAGATCTGTTCTTGCAGCTGGGCAAAACGGCCAATGTAGAGTTACAGGCGGTTGCGCAAAACGTTGAAGTCATTGCGGTTAAAGCCTCTCCTATGATGGCCGGGGCGCTGAAAAAAGGCCCTAGTGCCGAGTTTAACGAAGATAGCATTTCAACCCTTCCGGCTATCAGCCGCGACCTTAAGTCTGTGCTTAAGCGCGATTCAAAAATCATGGTTGACCCGACTGCCGACGGCGGTCCGGCTTTATCTATTGCCGGTGGCAGCGTTCGCGGCAACAGTTTTACCATCGATGGCGTAAAACTAAACGATGACTTTGGTTTGAACAAAAACGGCTACCCGGGCCGTCGTTCACCGATCTCTTTAGATGCCGTTGAGCAACTTTCAGTCAATATCGCACCATTTGATGTTACCTATGGTGACTTTGAAGGTGGTAACATCAATGTGGTGACCAAATCTGGCACCAACGACTTTGCCGGTACTGTTTATTACTTCCGCGCCGATGATTCGATGATCGGCGATAAGAGTGAAGGTAATGACTTGGCTATTGGTGATTTCACCGAAGACACTTGGGGCTTTTCATTGGGTGGCCCAATCGTAGAAGACAAGCTGTTTTTCTTCGCCTCTTATGAAAAGTTTACCTCCAACTCGCCTTATCAGTTCAGTCTTGACAACCAAGACGGTGTGGTCTCTCCAAACGAAAAAATCGGTGTCACACAAGCCGACTTTGACCGCATTGCGCAAATTGCTCGTGATGTATGGGACTACGACATTGGTGGCTATAACACACCAAAAGATGAAGAAGCGGAAAATACTTTGTTGAAACTCGACTGGTATATCAACGACGAACACCGCGTTTCCTTAACCTACATGAACAACGATGGTAATACGGTACGTGATTTCTGGGCAGAGCAATTCCCAACCGCGCCGTGGACCACCGCACAATCTAACCGCTACAACCAAGCCGAAGAAGTGGAAGTATACAGCTTGCAGTTGTTCTCCGACTGGAACGAAGATTTCTCGACCAGCATCAAGTTGACCGACAAAGAGACTGTCACTAAACAGGATCCGCTGCTTGGCGCCAATTTTGGCCAAATGTTGATCCACACGCCAAACGGTGGTGCGCTTTACATCGGTCCTGATCAATTCCGTCATGCCAATGAGTTAAGCAATGAGCGTTCAACTATCAGCGTGAAGGCCGATTACTTCCTTACCGATGAGCATAAACTGACTTTTGGTTTCGACCATGAAGTGATTGATGTTTATAACCTGTTTGTCTTCGGAGCTTTGGGCTTTTCTGAGTTCAGTTCAATTGAAGCATTTGAAAACAATGATACTTTCCATGTTTTCCAAAATGCACTCGACGGCAATCCTCTAAGCGCTACCGATGAGTTCGAGTACGACCAAAACACCCTTTATGTGCAGGACGAGTATAACGTCAATGATGACTTGGTGATGACCTATGGCTTACGCTACACCTGGTTTAGCAACGACATTAAGCCGGTACTCAATCAAAACTTTGTTGATCGTCACGGCTACTCGAACCAAGGCAACTACGATGGCCTTGATTTGATCCAGCCGCGTATCGGCTTTAGCTGGACGCCAATGGATGATTTGGTGGTCCGTGGTGGTTTTGGCCTGTTTGGCGCTTCAGGTCCTAACGTTTGGTTGTCTAACTCTTATGGTAATGACGGCGTGCGTAAAACCTTTGCTGGCTGTTACGGCAGCTGCTTTAACGGTCATGAAACCCCGCAAGAAGTGCTCGACTTCTTGGCCGCTGGCGGTTTTACCGGGGGGAATGGCGATACCAATTCAATTCACCCTGACTTTGAAATGCCAAGCCGCTGGAAGTACAACTTAGGCTTTGACTATCGCACCGACTTAGGTGTGTTGGGTGAAGATTGGACTTTGGGTGCCGATTTACTCTATTCAGACGTTAAAAATGCCATTCGCTATCGCGAACTCAATATGACGCAAGTTGCCACTGCTCCTGATGGCCGACCTGTGTATGACTCTCCTGCACCGTTTGATTTGTCTTTGGAAAACACCAACAAAGGTGGCGGCTGGGTGGTCAGCACCTTTGCCAGTAAAAACTGGTATAGCGATTATGGCACCATCAATTTTGATATCGGTTACACCTATCAAGACCTGACTGATGTCAACCCGGGCAACTCGTTTATCGCCTTTGAAGGCTACTCTATGCCTGCCAATGATGATTTTCAGGCTGAGCGCGAGTATACCTCTGAGTATGAAGTGCGCCACACCATCGCTGCGAGTCTAACTTGGTCTAATGAAATATTCGGTGACAACACAACCGCCATTACCATTGGTTACAATGGTCGTAGTGGCCGTCACTACAGTCCGACTATGCGCACTGGTGTAGCGAACGGCTTGGGGGGCTTTGCCGATTTTGCCTCTTGGGTTGCCTATCAGTCGCAGTCGTTATATGTGCCAACCGGTGCCGACGACCCATTGGTGAGCTTTGCCGAAGGTTTCGATACCGCTGGATTTTTTGATTATATCGACTCGACAAGCTGCTTGGCTGGCAAAAGAGGCGAAATCGTGGCACGTCATAGCTGTGAAAGCAGTTGGATCCACGTTTTTGATGTTCGTATCAAACAAGAAGTGCAACTGTTTGACAACCATAGCGTTGAGCTAACCTTAGATATTGAAAACTTTGGTAACTTGCTCAATGACGATTGGGGCCGTGTTGAGAGTTACGTACAGCCGTTTAATGCACCTGTTGTCGATGCTAGCTTTGCGCCTATCATGAGCAATGGTGAAGTGACAGGTTACGACTATAGCCAATATGTTTATTCGAACTTTACTCAGCCAATGCCGATTGTCAGAAAAGTGCCTTCGGTTTGGAAAGTACAACTCGGTGTACGTTATCGCTTCTAATATTTAGCATTAAACAGGCCGGGCGATGTTGCCCGGCCTGTTCGTTTTAAACCACGCTTAAAAATTCTATTTTAGAAAAACTCACCAAGATTGGCCAAGGGCTAACGTTTAGGTTTTTGTTTATATTCTTGCCTCTTATACTTAGCGGAACACAGTATCACCGCTTCATTGAATTGGGCTACAGCGTTAGTGCCATTTCGCCAGCCTGTTAAGCTTTTTAAGATATCCACAGCCGTGTGACTAAATTGTTGCTTTTAACCATTTTATTAACAAGTGAAACGATTTAGGACCAAAACCAAAGTGCCATAGGGACAAAAGGTTCATCCATAACCAACTGATATTTAAGCTTAAAAGGGCTTGGTTTTGTTTCTCAGAAAATACTTGTTTTGTGCCTGTGAATAAATGGGGTTTGACCCTTCTAATTCGCGCTCGATTGTGCAATTGTTTGATTAATATTTGAACGGTTTGGTTAAGTCTCTATAGATTTAAGCAAGGAAGTTAGGTCAAACCTCGATGTAAAGGCTACCCGAGAAGTGAATTGAGATCTGAGGAGGTTATATGACCAAACGTGTATTTGTATCGTTTAATTTTAACGATAAAGCTGTATCCGATAGAGTGAAGTTAATGCTCAAGGCCATCGGAGAAAATACCAGCGTCAAATGGGTGTGGGTAGAAAATGATGTATCTTACAACGGCGATACGGCGATTGCATGGGAACTGGAACAACTGATGAGCGACTGTGACTGCGCCTTGTTCATTATAGGCGACAACCCACGAACCAGCCCTTGGCTGGATAAGGAAGCCAGCCTTGCAATTGCCAGGGAGTTGTCTGTTATCTGTACGATTTTGCCGGAAATGTCGGCACAACTGCCTGAGTTTAGCAAACGTTTAGATTGCCCGGTCGTGAGCTGGCACAACGAAGAATTGGCTGATGCCATTGAACAATCTGTCAGCTATGTGTGAGATATGTGCTACAAACAATGAGGCGTTTATCTAAAGAAAATACGTCTTTATCTACTATGAAGTAGTGTTTGAATCATTACAATGTTCCCCAACTTAACCATGTTCGTAGTTGGACTCACAGTTAACTTAGGGGAGAAAGTTCCATGGCGAAAAGTATATTCGTTTCTTATAACTTCAACGATAAAGCCGTCAGTCATGCGGTTCAGGAGATGATTGCCGATCATCAAGAAGATATTCATGGCAAAGTGGTTTTTGTTGAGAATGACGTTTCATACAATGGTGCGACTGCGGTCGATTGGGAAATAGAGCACACCATGGAACAATGTGATGCGGCACTGTTTGTGTTGGGCGAAGGTCATCACAACAGCCCGTGGCTGAATCAAGAGTGCGAACATGCACTGAAAAAGAACATTCCAATCATGGTTACTAGCTTACCGGGCGAAGCATTTCAAACGCCTAGAGCGCTTAGCGATGATAATTGCACTGTGCTGGGTTGGGACAGCGGTGAATTGTATCATTGTATGAATCAGTGCTAATCGCGCCTATCTTTTCGGGCAAAGCGCTTGCTTTGCCCGAGCTTATTGCCAATTTCCAGTCACTTCATTTACTATAGTTCTATCCTAACTTTTCTTATCTACTTGTATGGACGACATCAAGCAATTTGCGTTAAAAGAGTGGCATATCGTTGCCCTATTTTTGACCCTCATCGGTGGTATTTTTAAAGCGGAGATCGCCAGTGCGATCAGCAGCGCGATTTTGATCATTGAACAGCGCAGGCTCAAAGGCCAAACCGTGCAGCTATTGGCTATTGACGGCAGCTGGAAAACCGTTAGGGTGATTGCCTATCATCATGAGATCCCATTTTATCGCAATGGCGGCGTTGTAATTGAGCATCAAGACGGTGGTGAATACGTCAATGAAACAATGACCTTTCGCAACTGGAAGTTGCAACGAATTAGAACCTTACAGTCATGATCAGCATTCAAGCGTTAGACCACATTGTATTAAGAGCGGCCGATGCCGAGGCATTGGTCGCCTTTTATCGTGACGTTATTGGTTGCGCGGTAGAAAGAACTTTACCCGAGTATGGCTTGTGGCAATTAAGGGCAGGTAACGCACTGATTGATATTGTGTCATTAGATGGCAAGTTAGGCCAAGTCGGCGGCAAAGGGCCGGGCAGTGAAGGCCACAATGTTGATCATTTTTGCCTGCGCATTGCACCTGTGCCAAAACAGCAATTGCTTGACTATCTCGATAGTCACCACATCAGTCACGGCGGTTTTGAAAACCGCTATGGCGCAACCGGCTTTGGCGAGTCGGTTTACATTGAAGACCCGCAAGGCAATACCGTCGAACTTAAGTTTGACGAATGAGCGTATAGCGCATTTAACTATCGCCAAAAAGACAATATTGCGCATCTTGCAGTGTCATAAGAGGGATAAACGTAATCGCCAACTCACCATCACTGGGGTCAAACTCCGGTATATAGCCACCTTCAATATCTTCCGGTTTTGGCCGATGACTTTTACCATATAGCGCCAAAACTGCCGCTTGCGCAAAGTTCATCATAAGCTGCTCGCGCAGCGATGGTGCTACCGCATCAACGCTGCCAAAGCGCACCATATCGACAAGCGCACAACGTTCTTCTTCACTAAACAAAAACATTGACCAATCGCTGCCGCAACCTGACTGCGCGAATTGCATGGTATTACTTGCCAAGATGTTCAAGCAGTTGATCAAAAGTCTTGCGGGGGTCAAGTTCCAAACCTTCGCAGTAAACGACAAACTCCGCTAAATCCATGCGCCTTTGTGTCTTTTCTGTTTTACCCACAAATGAATGAGGCGTGCCAATTCGCTCTGATAGCGCTCTCATGGTGAGTTTTTGGTTTTTTCTTAACTGTGAGAAAAAAGCGGGTACTTGAGTGTGTAACGCTTTCGATTTATCCGTAAATTCGGACATTGTAGACTCCCCTTTAATGTAAAAAAAGGCCGCCGAGCAACAACCCCGGCGGCAAAAAAACCACATTGGAGTACAACTGTGGTATACCTAACAAGAGAACAAAACAATGAGTTTTGCCGTGTTGGTACAAAATGATGCCCCTCTTTGCTCGGTTTCCCAAAAGGCGTGACTTCGTACCGACGAAAGCATCTTATAAACTTAACAGTGATAAATCAACATAAAAATAACCAAATGATTATTTTAGTGTTTTTGATTTGAATATTTTGGACATCGTTTGATTATTGTTTTTTGTGTGATAGACTTTCGGTTATTCATTCTACCGTTCAATAGTAGGGCTTTACCGATGCAATTCCCCTTTAGTCAGCTCCCCCTTGAACAAAGAAAGCAGCTCGTCAAAGCGATGCTTGAACGCATGGCTAAGGCTTATGGCGTCAAAAAAAGCGCACTACATGAGCTGTTGGGGTGTTCCTATGGGTTAGTCAATAATTGGGCTTATCATGGTCGCATCCCCTATGATTATTTAGATGCCTGTTGTAAAGCGACAGGCGCATCAATGGACTGGTTGCTATATGGTCAAACACCGATGCAAAACCTGCATAGTGAAGATATTGAATGGCTAAGCGCACAACACCAAAAAATCCTTCAAGACGGTGTTGAATATGGCATGATCACCGTTCAAGCAAGCAATACCATTGAGAGAATGGTGGGCAAATTTAAAAAAGACCTATGGCTTGGTCGCGTACAGCCATTAAAGTGCAAAGCCTGATAATCGACTTTCTAAGCGTTTTGCGGTTGTTTAGCAGGGTGACATTGCAGTAAAATCAGCTAGATGCAAACTACTGCGACTCAAGGTGCCCAATTGACGCTGTTTAAAGACAGGCCACTAGAAGAAAGAAAATCATTGGTAAAAGCCATGGTCGCAAGAATGGCTATCGCTTACGGCGTTAAGAAATCCGAATTACCAGAAGTGTTAGGGTGCAGTAGCGGCCTTATCAACAACTGGGGATATCACGGGCGAATTCCTTACGACTACATCGAAAAGTGCAGAGCACAGACCGGCATATCGACAGATTGGCTGTTATATGGTGTAGAGTCGGTTAAATCGATTATGGATACCGACATCACTGAATTAAGTGATGTGCAAGCCAAGGTTTTGGCGGACGGCTTAAGATACGGCATGATAGCTGAATGTTATGACGGTGCGACCAAACAGCTCAGCGACACGTTTAAAGCGGATATTGATAACTGGGTTAAAAAAATCGGCGCTAAGCAGGTCAGCGGCCAAACTGACAATCGTGATTAGTCTGCTTTAGGGGCCTTATAATCACTAAACTGAACAACCGTTTCATCTTCTTCGTCTTCTGCTCCAAGTATCACCCCCGGATGCGGGTCAAGACCATTCAATGCTAAAACCGTATCTACCACCTCGGTGCTGACATTACTGTAAAATTGATGGTAGCGTTGCTTTTGTTCTTGATCCGTTGTCGCTTCTTCCATTGCTCTGTAGTCAGCGGCTTCAAGGGCTAAACCAAGCAGATGGTGGCTATGAACTGTATCTTCAGAATTCCCCTTCGTCTGCGATTCATTTTGGCCATATTCGGAAAGATATTTATTCTCTTTATATACCTTGCTAAACGCACAATAAAAAAGGACGAATAGCGTCAATATCGTGAAAATCAAACAACTTAAAACCGCTAAATTTTCCACACCCAGCCTTCCCGATTTTTATTATTCACCAATTGATATACAGCCAGAAATGCAACAAGCATTGCAATGAATGAAGTGCCTATATTGATACTGGCTAAGATAATTTGATATGGATAATCAAACGCTTTTGAATGCCAGAAATATTTAGCACAAAAACCCGTTATTTGAATCAGCGCAGCAACACTAAACGCCAGTATGTACATACGAGCAATCAAACCATGGGGCAAATTGAAAAAAACATGTAGCTTATAAATGGCAAATACGGCAAAGCCGTCAAATAGCGCAACGCCGAAGAAAAACGCCATAATAATCCATAGCTTGTATGGTACTGCCTCAACATCAAACAGAAATGGCATATATTGCACAGCAATGAAGTTCAACATCAGCAAAGAAGCTAAGCCGGTAAAAGCCAACTTCATCACTTTTTGATGATTAACCACATAGCTTTTATAAAATGCCACAAGAATAAAAATGATAACCGCATCATAAAATGCAAAGCCGCCAAGCCATAAGTTGGCCACATTGTCATTTGTACTTGGATCAATAAAGCTATTCACGAGTTCTTGATACTTAATTATGACGCCACTGATAATGACAACTATAAACCCCTGAGTCATAAAACTTGAGGAATTTTCCTTCTTTCTAAAAGCAATTCCCGCAAATATGGATAGCGTAATAAAATCTGTTATCCATAAATACTTGACCAGAATATTTATTATTTCGATCATAATTCTTTAAACCAAGCCACTATGGATACTCCGGTACAGTACCACCGTTACCAGTTGATTTTTGTACTGCCGCTTGAGACTCCATTTTAATCAACAGCTTACGCTGCTCATATGGGTCTGTGATCTCATAGGTCGCAAATGCCGCTTCAGCAATGTCTTTTACCGATTGAGTACCATCGGTTGCTTCACTTAGCGCCTGTTGAGCGATTAGATCAAGCTTTAAATCACCACGCTCTTGATAATCG
>JBFHGJ010000024.1:0-61533 GCA_041583135.1 Alteromonadaceae bacterium
AAACGCAATAAGGCGTTTTATCTTGCGCCAAGAGCAGTTAAACTTGGGCGCTCAGTTATGATTCGGTAGTCCATTTATGTCCACACCCTTTTCCTACAGCCATACCTTTGTCTTAGATAGACCCCACTTTAACGAGTGCTTTAAGAACTCGGTAGAAATAGACAACTCTGTCGTTGCCTACAAAAAAGCATTGGTATTTTCGTTGATTGGTGTCGCACTGTTATTGGCAACCGAGGTCAGCGGTTATATCGCGTATTTTTTGATTGGTTTAGGTGTGGTAGAGGCGCTAAGTGTGTTCTACAGACAGCCTTGGTGGGTCGCTCGGCAAATGCTTAGCCGCGCAGCCAACAGCAAGGTTACCCTGACGATTGACGAAAGCGGCATTCATATCGACTCTTTTTATGTCAAATCGACAATTGCCTGGTCACAGATAGATAAGGTTCAACAAACTCAAGATGGGCTTTTGATATTTCATCAAAACACTAAGAGTTATCTCTCTGGCAACTGTTTGTCACCGCAGGCCAGAGAGTATTTGCTCAATCAGGCGGTCAAGCCTGAGTAAAAGCCTGTAATCTATTATTGGCGATGGCTTTGAATAAACCTTTCGACATCTTGCTCGACAATTGTCATCGGACGTGCGCCGGGCAATAAAATCAAGTCATGAAAGGCTTTGATATCAAACTTATCACCGAGTTGCGCTTTGGCTTTCGCCCTGAGTTCAACCAGTTTGAGCATCCCTAACTTGTAACCCAATGCCTGCCCCGGCCACGCCATATAACGGTTAATGGCGCTTTCGGCGTCATGCTCGGTGGTGCCGGTGTTTTTATGAAAATAGGCCACCGCTTTTTCTCGGCTCCAGCGCTTGTGATGCAAGCCGGTATCAACCACGAGTCTAGCGGCGCGATAAAGCTCTGCCTGCAAGCGACCCAAATCGCCCCAAGGGTCGTCCTGATACATGTTCATTTCTTTGGCCAATAGTTCAGCGTACAAAGCCCAACCCTCAACATAGCCGTTAAATTGGCCATTTTGACGCATAATGCCGAGACCTTCTTGCTCCATATTCAAAGCCACCTGAAAATGATGACCCGGCACGGCTTCATGGTAGGTCAGTGTTTTTAGCGAATAGCTAGGCTGCGACTTAATGTCATAGAGGTTGATGTAAAACTCACCCGGTCTTGAACCATCTAACGCCGGTGGCGAATAGGATCCGCCCGGTGCCCCTAGCTCTCTAACTTTAGGTACGCGTTTCACCACCACTTGTTGTTTCGGCAACGTGTTGAACAACATGGGCGCCTTTTCCATGACGGTTTTGGTTTCATCACGTAAAAACTGCAACAGTTTCTCGCGTCCGGCATCGGAGTCTTCATAGATAAATCGCGGGTCGCTGTTCATCGCGATTAAACGCTCACCGACAGTGCCTTCACTCATGCCGTTGGCTTTTAAGATGGTGTCCATCTCTTTACTAATGCGCGCCACTTCATCGAGTCCAAGCTGGTGGATCTCATCGGCACTGAGGGTTGAATCGCCCAAATACAAAATTTCATGTTGATAGAACTCGCTACCACCGGGCACAGCCCAAATACCGTCACCTTCTGGCGCTTTTTGCTCCAGTGTCGTCATGTATTGGTGCACACTTTGATATCGCGGATAAATCTCTTTGGCGATAATGGCACCGGCTTTTTCGGTGTATTGCTGGATTAACTTACCATCAACACCCGATAGCGCTTTAAGGCGCTTAGCCAAAGAGGTTACCAGCGGATGCTCGGCAGCAGGCGATGCGACAAAACCTTCGAGGTATTTCAGGGTATTGGGGAACAGTTTTTTCGGCAAAATAATGCCCGCCTGTTCATCGGCCTTCACTTTTTCAAGCACCTGATCGATTAAGCCAGCAAAGCCGTTAAGCCTAGCAATATAATCGTCGGCATCTTTGGTATTGTTTATCCTATGCTGCTCTTGAATGAGGGCAGGGATTTCGATTAATGGCCCTGAGATCTGCGACACAATATAAGGCAGGTGGCCTCCCCAGGTATCGATATAACCACCAGTGAATGTCTGTGAGCCAGCATAATATTCATCAATCACCTGATTGATTTGCACATGAAGTTTGTCGGCATCATTGAGTTTGCTGACATCAATATTGCCAAGTTCCTGCGCTGCTTTGTGCATGGTTTGCTGAACTTGGCGCATACCTTTTGGAGAGTAATCGGGTAATCGATTGGCAAATTCACCTGCGACCGAGGTATCGAGATTCAATGAGGTCGCCAGTGCCGGCTCTAGTTTCATAAAATCACTGGTATGGCGCGCAATCATTTGGTCGATTTGGGCACGAGTGATAACCGCTGGCGCCACCGTTGCCTCAGCTTGCGTTGAGGTTTGCCCGGTTTCGCCACCACAGCCGGTGATAGCAGCGCAAACAAGGGCTGCAATGAGTGTTTTTTTCATCATTACCGATACATTTCCTTAAGATTGAATAGCCTTTGGCTCATCATAACCAATCATTGTGGACAATAGTAGGTTCAGTTGCACGCAATATTTGATAACCGAGTCATAGACAGCAGCCTATGGTATGCTCAGACGACCAATAACCATGATACCGTCCCTTATGAAAAAACGTTTATCTCTCGCTTTACTTGCCTGCATCGTCAGTTACGTCAGTTTGGCCGATGTTGAAGTCAGTGAAAAAGACCAGGTAGTGGCAGAGGTCTCATTACTTGAAGGCCCCCATGTCATTTATCAACAAGACAAAACTTTAGTACTAAACGGCAAGCCGAAGAATGGCCAAATGGTACTGGAAACAACCAGTCACAGCCAACTGACTCAGGTAAAGGTGTACAAAGGTGGCGAAAAACCAGTGACATTCACGGTGCCACTTAAACAGCAGATCGCAAACGCAGCGGTAACTTCCCCAGCTCCAGATAAAATATTTGCGATGTCTGATGTCGAAGGCAATTTCAATACGGTAACCCACATGTTTAAGACTCATGGGGTTATCGATAATGACCTGAACTGGCACTTTGGCAAAAACCAATTGGTTATCATCGGCGATGTATTTGACCGCGGTAATCATGTTACCGAATTATTGTGGCTGCTCTATCGCCTAGAGACTCAAGCCAAAGCGCAAGGCGGCGCAGTGCATATGGTTATCGGCAATCATGAAATGATGAATCTACAAAACGATTTGCGTTATGTCGAACCTAAATACACCGCTTTCGCCAAGCTGGTTGCGGCGCAACATCACCTAAGTTATGCCCAACTATTTGATGAACATAGTGAACTGGGCCGCTGGCTGCGCAGTAAAAATGCGGTGATAAAAATTGGTGACTACTTGTTTGCCCACGGCGGTATGTCGATAGCAATGCTTGAGCAAAAACTTGCTCTGAGCACCATCAATCAAACCCTACGCGGCGCAATAGATAAGCCTAAGACTCAGCGTAATGAATTGGAAAAGCTGCTGTTTGGCCGCAACGGTCCAATGTGGTATCGCGGCTATTTTATGCCGCTGCCCAATTCGCCAATGATAAATGACCAAGACCTGAGTAAAGTGCTGGCATTTTACAATGCCAAGGCCATCGCCGTTGGCCACACCATTGTTGATAAACCAATGAGCCGTTATAACGGCAAAGTCATTGCCGTTGATGTTAAGCATCCAGCTGACCACTTGATCACTCAACCCAAACGTATCTCTTACGGCGTGATGATTGAAGGCGACAAGGTATTTGTGGTCGATGAAGACGGCAATAAGACACCGATTAAGTTGGACAATTGATTAGACACTCACTGCTTTTGTGCAGTTACCGTTGGTTACGATTGCGCAATTTTTGCGCCAAAGCATGATTTGTCTCATCTGTGCAGCTCAATTGTCCCATCTCAACTACCGACTTTTGCTGGTCGCCGCTTAAAGTGTGCCTCGTCAAACAGCACAGCCTGCCTTGACATAAACACACATATAAACGGCTTGTAAGCCAGTATTTTTATTTAGGAGTTATACCTATGAACGCATTAGTTCTTGTTTTCGTTACTGCCATGTCAATGTTCAACCCTACACCTACCAGCGGTAAATCTGGCGATATCGTCGTTAACGGTGGCACCGGCTGTCAGTTCAGCGATGACAGACCTTGCGAATTGCGTTAATCAACCAGCGCCGCTTTTTGTTGCTGCCTATAGTCATTGGGTGAAAGCTCATATTCGGCTTTGAAGCAGCGAGCAAAATAGGTCGGGGTAGTAAATCCTACTGATTCTGCTATCCCGGCAATCGATTGTTCGGTGTCGGTCAATAGAGATAACGACTGTCTCAGCCTAAACTTGCGCAGGTATTCAACAAAGTTATGCTCAAATAGTGCACTGAGTTTTCGATTCAGCTGTCGCTCAGTCATGTACAGTTTCGCCGCGACATCACTGCGGGTTAACTCACTTTGGCGAAAGCACTCACCGATACACTGCTCAAACTTTTCAATAAATTGTCTGTCTTTATCGGCTATACCGTTTTCTTCGGCCATCGCCACTGGTGAATACTTGCCCAAAAGCAAGCCAAATTTGCGTCTGAGCGTCGCCCTGATACGCAACAAGTTATCAACCCTCGCCAACAACTCGCTGTGATTAAAAGGTTTGACGACATACTCATCAACATGCTTTTGCCAGCCCTTGATGCGACTTTGGCTATCACCTTTGGCGGTGAGTAGAACTATGGGGATATGACAGGTATGCTCGTCGTTTTTGAGCATCTCGGCCAACTCAAAACCATCTTTTTTCGGCATCATTACATCGCTGATCACCATATCCGGCATATGCTCTTTGGCCAATTCAAAGCCTTGCTCGCCATCTGCGGCACTGATGCAGTGAAACTGCGCTTTAAAGCAATCAAGTAGGTACGCACTCATTTGTGGATTATCTTCCACAATCAATACGCTCGGGCGATGGGTATTGGCGACGATTGTCGGCAGATCAGTAGCCGCTATTGGAGGCAGGGCTAGCACTTGTGGCGATGCGGCAGCAATCGCAGCTGAAGACTCAGACAATGGCAATACCACCTCAAATCGGCAGCCCTTACCCGGAGTGCTGCTCACAGAAACCTGACCGTCATGGGAATCCACCAGCTCTTTCACTAAAGCCAGACCGATGCCAACACCGGGAACGCCATGATGGTCGGCTTCGAGGCGCACAAAACGTTTGAACACTTGAGATAAATCATCGCCAGCGATCCCCGGGCCATTGTCACATACCGTAATGTTAATGGCTTGTGCGGACAATTTGCTGAGGTAAACCTCAATCTTACCAGTCTCCGGGGTGAACTTTATCGCATTCGATAGCAGGTTGCTCAGTATCTTTTCCAGTGAATCGGGCACCATTTCTACCCTCATGGTATCTTGCTCATCACAGAAGAACTCAAGGCTAAGTTGCTTTTGCGCCGCCATTGAGTGAAAAGACTCGCAGATAAAACGACAGGTACCGAGCACATCATAATGTTTGCGCTTACTGTGCTGATTGTTTTTCAAGCTGGCCAGATCCAACAATTGCTCCACCATCACCAGCAAGCGTCGGGCATTGCTCTCAATGAGTTTTACCTGCGCTTTACGCTTGTCAGCGCTCGGCTCGTTCAACAGTGACGTCAACGGCCCCAGGATTAAGGTTAAAGGGGTGCGAAACTCATGGGAGATATTGGCCAACAGCTGATCTTTGGCATTGGCGATGCTTTTTGCCGTCGCGCTGTCTTTTAAGGCCAGTTGCTTCTCTTTATCGGCCAGTTTTGAATGTAACTCTGCGGTGCGTTTTTTAAGCTCCAAAGAGTAAATAAACACGATAAGGGCAATGGTCGCCAACACATATAGACACCAAGCCCACCATGTATTCCACAATGGAGGCAAAACCGTCAGTGTTAGCGCTTGGCTAGGCCCCCAAGCCGTATCCGGCAGCCGCGCACGCACATTCAAGACGTACTGACCGGCTGGTAAATTTGAGTAGGTCGCAAAGCGCATTTTGCCATCGGTTTGCAGCCACTGTTCATCCCAACCTTTTAGCTGATAGGCATACTCAAGCGCTTGCGGGTAACCGGTGCCAACAGCGGCAAACTGAAAACTGAACAGGTTTTGCCAATGCTCTAAAGTGATCTCATCGGTGAATAAGATGCTGCGGCTCAGGCCACCCTTACCTACCGGTACCTCACGATTAAATAATAGGAAGTCGGTAAAGCGCACCGATGGAACAGATTTGGCTGACACCTCGATTTCAGGCGAAAACCGGTTGTATCCGTTTATTCCACCAAAAAATAGCTCACCGGCGGCATTTTTAAAGGCGCTACGCAAATAAAAGCTACTTTGTTGTAAACCGTCTTCAATGTTCAATGACATGACCTCACCACTATTGGGCGAGAAGCGGTCGATCCCGTCGCCTAGGCTCAGCCACAGTCGATTCTGATGATCAGCCAGCACCGCGACTATCTCATCACTGCGTAATCCATCCTCAATGCCAAAACGTTGAAAAGACTCGGTTGCCTTATCAAAGCGATTTAAGCCACCGCCATAAGTCGCTACCCACAACTGCTGTTCATTGTCTTCGGTGATACTGGTAACAAAGTTGCCACTGAGGCTGTTCGGGTTCTCGCGGTGGTGAAAGAAACGCGTAAATGATCCGGTTGCCGGATCAAAACGCACCAAACCGGTTTTTTGCGTGCCAAGCCATAATACCCCACCAGCATCGCCATAAATCTCCATCAGGTTGTCACTAGACAAGCTGTTGTCATTGTTTGGCTGATGAGCAAATCGTTGTACTTGGCCGGTCGTCGGATCTAACCGGTTAAGCCCTCTAAACCCCGCTATCCAAACCATACCATCAACTCCGATGTGGAGGTCATGCACCGAGTCATGACTGATGCTATTGGTTTGATTTTCTTGGTAATTGTAGTGGCTAGCACGGTGTGTTGCTTGATTGATATGATTCAACCCACCACCTAAAGTACCGACCCAAATATCGCCATGACGGTCTTCGACAATCGAAGAAATACCACCGGAGCTGATGGTCGTCAGATCATCAGCTTGGTGCAGATAATGCTTTACCAGCTCGCCGTTTTTGCCATAGCGATAAACGCCTTTATTTAACGTGCCTATCCAAAGCTGTTCGCGACTATCTTGAAAAATCGCCATGATATGTTTATCGGCAGGCTCACTGTGGCTGTAATAGCCGACCAGCCTAGCCCGTGCGGATAATTGCTTCAGTCCGGTGGCAGTACCGAGCCACAAGGTTTTGTTTTCATCACTATCGAGTGACAGTACAAAGTCGTCATTGACATGACTGAGCACCTTCGATTGCGGATCAAACAGCTTGAGGCCCTTATTTCTGCCACCTAGCCAAATCAACCCTTTGTGATCAATGGCCATTTTGTCGATTTCTGTCACTTTACGAATCTGCTTTAAACGATCGCCTTGCTCAAGCCGCATCAGCGCGGTGTTGCTGGTCAACCATAACGCTTGCTGTGAATCTAACGCCAATGAATGCATGGCATCGCTCGTGAGCAGCGTCATTTCGCCTGAACGAATATCTAAACGCTTAAGGCCGCCTTTAGAGGCTATCCACAGCCTGCCCGCTTTGTCAGCCAATAAGTCGTTAACCGCATTGGCGCCGACGGTTTCTTTGCCATCTGACACTTGGTAAGGCATCAACTGATCGCTGTCGGGATCTAGCCGGTAAAGCCCTTTGACGGTTCCCAGCCAAATCGTATCGAATGCGTCTTCGGCAATGGCGTTAATGAACCCGCCGCTGGTCTTTCGCGTTTTATCAGAAAAGGCAATATGGCTAAATTGCTGCTTGAAGGGATCATACCTATCTAACCCACCACCAAATAAACCAATCCACACCATGCCTTGTTTATCTTGATGGAGACGGTAAACATAGTCATCGGACAGCTCACCGGGCTTGTGAACAAAATGCTTCACCTCATAGCCATCCCAACGATAAAGCCCAGATTCTGATGCGATCCAGACAAAGCCCCATTTATCACGTAGCACATCATTGGCAACAATGTTGGTCAACTCAGGAATATGAGAAAAATCATTGAAGCGGTAGTCTGCGCTATTGGCCCAAGCGCCGTGATTAACGCTCACAATACCAGTGACGAGAATGAATAGGATGATTGATTTAAAAAATGTGATCATACAACTGCGCCATCTTCCTTAGAATAAGTGAATCGCCTGGATCGTAACGTTTAAAGCCCAACCCCTTGGCTAGCGGATATTTTGGCGCGGATAATAGCAGCAAAAAGGGAAATGTTAAGACAAGTTAAGTTACAGCCCCCAGATTTTCAGACAAATGGTCGTCACCTTGGCAATAATGCCTGCTTTTCGCCCACTTATTGAGCATTCTCTAGTGTAAACAGCCACTTACAAAAAGACTCTTTTATTTTCAATTGCCTATAATACAAGCAAGCCAATATGTTGTACCATAGCCGCCATGGAGCACAATTCAACGTTACAAGGACAATGCATGTCAGCCGAACAATCCATTGATCATACTATTACCAATTCAATCCAACCCCAGTCACTGGTCGATAACTTGAATTTGTCGCAGCGCTATCACTATATGGACAACCTAAGAGCGTTGGCCATGTTGCTTGGGATCTTTTTTCACGCCTCGCTTGCCTATAGCCCAATGATGTCTCAATTATGGCTGGCAGCCGACGGACAACATTCTGTGGTGGTGGATTTTGTCGCGTTTTTTAGCCATCTGTTTCGTATGCCACTGTTTTTTGTCGTCGCCGGTTTTTTTACATTCATGCTGTTTGAAAAACGCGGCATTGGCGCAACCTTAAAAAACCGAGGGCTGCGCATTACCCTGCCGTTTGTGATCTTTGTGCCGATGGTTGTCATCGGAGTTATCTCAGTCATACATTGGGCGGTCAATAATGTCGAGCAGCAACCAGCGATGCTCAAAGTGATAGGCTCAATGATGAATAACCCCGATGCCCCACAGCCGCCATTTAGTACCATGCACCTATGGTTTCTATTCAATTTAAGTTGGTTTTACTTGATTGCCGCTTTGGTCTATCGCTTCAAGTTACACCAAAGCCGCCCAGTCAAGAAACTGATGCAGCCTCAATGGCTAGTGACCATTTTGCCGCTGCTGATGGTACCAGCTTTACTCAGCCAAGCTGTACCTCACCCGGCCGCTGAGCGTATTTATCCTGAGCTGTGGTCGTTAGGCTATTACGGCGTGTTCTTTTTGTTTGGCCTCATGTTATTTCACTATCAGGCGTTGATTGATCAGCTTGCAAAATACGCCACCGCTCTGCTGTTGTTTTCTGTCATTGGCTATTGCGTATTTTACTCAACCCTACCGGCGGTAGTCTCACTAGAGGACGCCATGAAATCCATGACTACGGGCATGGAACTTACACCGACCCATGGGCTACAGGTGATACTTGAATGCTATATCGGCGTGGCCATGACCTTATGGTGCATCGTGATGGGCAAAAAGTGGTTAGACAGCGAATCTAAAACCTTGCGGTATTTCGCCGACTCATCTTATTGGGTGTATATATTGCACATGCCGCTCGTATTTCTTATTCAATATTTGCTAATCGATATTGATATCAACATGTGGCTTAAGTTCTTACTGTGCAGCTTCGGCACTTTAGCCATTGGAATGCTCAGCTACGCACTGCTGGTACGCGCCACGCCAATCGGCACTTTGCTTAATGGTAAACGAAAGCCGATGTTTAAAAGCTAGTATTTTGCCCGAGCCATCAGTGTGACGGCTCGGGTTTTATCAACCTTAATAGGCTGTGTTTATAAGGTTTTCGCTGGTATTAGGCTTTACCAAAAAGGATGAAAGCCTCTTTTGATAACTCACTTTAAGATTTGGCAATATCTTTTTCTAATGCGTCCGCAAACTCACGTGAAGAGATTGTGTTGCCTTCTTCATATGCAGCAATACTCTCTTGCAATGACGCAAACGAGTCATCATCGATGACGTAGACTTGTCCTTTATGTTTAATTTTTTTTGAGTCTGAAAGGTTGTCGGAAGGTTTTTCTAAAAGAGCGGATGTTGGCATGACATTACCCGATTAATAATTCACATGGTTAATTATTAATCCAATCTAGAAGAAAGTTCAATGTCGTACCGCTAAATAACGCTACTTTTTGAGAAAAATCTTATTATTCTTCTCTTTTGTCATCCTAAAACCGGCACTATCGATAACATATTGAGAACTTGAACCATCAGTATGGTTCCGCGCAAAATCAATATAGGTAAAACAGTACAAAGCTTCTCCTCTTTCGCAGATTACGATACCTTTGGTTTCTTTTTCGTCATCTGACCATAATTCAATCTCTCGCTCTAGGTTCCTTGCATTTTGTCGGTTTCTTGCATTTTGTAGGCTCCCCAAAATACTAAATATTTGCTCTAGCGCTCTTTGCCCTTCATAGCCCTGTGTAAGCCAATATGAGAATGAACGCCTTAATTCAAGTTTGCGAGGAAAGCGGATATTTGGACATTTTTCTTTCAGCATTTTGATGATCTGACTTAGGAGCCGCTTATTCGTTTTTAAGTAGTGGTCTGTTATCATAACTAACTCTCCAGCTGGACTACTGTCACTTAGTATTCAAGGACAAAAGCAATATACCTATTGTATTTCTTATAAGTGTAAAAAGGCCGTTTTTCGTCACGCCAAAACACAAGAGAAATAGAGAAACATTAGCAGGGCTAAATTCTCAAAAACCAAAGTAACTTTCCCAGTTCAAAACCACCAGATGCTAAATTTATTAGCTACTTAGGGAAACCATTGAAATTCTCAAGGTCATAAATTTTTCTCGAAAACAACAACCTTATTTCCCAATAATCACCGTCAACAGTTCTCGAAACAATAGCGTGTGAGTTAGACCGCTAATAAGCCCAAAATTGCTAAAAAGCTCTCTGCATACACTTGTTAGTTGTAACTATTATGCTAACTTTGTTGTATCAATATAATGTAAAGTTGGAGTTTGGGATCGCTATGCCTCACGAGTCACTTAAAAAAGACAGTTCAAGTTCCACCCAGGAAAAGCCAAGACAGCTTAGCAAGTCGCAAAGAGCAATGTTAAAGGACATATTTAGGTTGGGCAAAATAAAAAAGGGGAGTGTTGCCAATCATATTGAAATGCACAGCACTGGTTTCTCTGAAGCGACAAGTCTTTCAGGCCATCGAAATATTGACTCGCAGAAGTGGGTCGAAGCTCTTGAATATATCGAAACAGAACTAAACACAAATCATAAGAAAAATCATATCGATAATGACGCCTATAAAAAATGTGTAGATTTCATTGACTTGTTAAAAGATAAACCTACCACAAGCATAGAAAATACAGATGGCTCACTAAGCGCTGAGGCTACAAACTATCAACAAAGAGACTGCGATATTTTACTCACTCAAAGGCTTGAGCGAAAAACAGCCTATTTTTGGGTGAGTGGCGGCGCAAAAAAAGGCAAAAGTTCACTTTTAAATCGAGCGGAAAAAGAATGTCAAAAGCGAAGTATCCATTTTCATCGCTGTGACTTCGAAAAGATGCTTGAGGAACAGAAATTGACAACAGAACTGTCAGAGATCTTTTGCTATCGCTTTGTATTAGAGTATTTATTTCTACACTCAACAGGTATAGAAATGCAGCTAATCGCTGATGGGTTTCATGAACTAGGGACTGAATTTAAGCAAGCTTTTAAGCAATGGCGCAACGGTGCAACCTCTTCAGACGATAACTACTTTATTGCCATTGACCACATTGACTTTTTGCTTTCTCCTTTTGTTGAGAAAAAGCTTGAAGAAAAGCACTTAGAACGGTTCGACCCCGCAAAGATTATCCACTTCATATTGCAAGCCTGCCTTACTTTGAGCAGAGAATTAAAAGGCATCACATTTGCCATTACGATGGAAGACTACTTGTACGTTAACAGCAAAACCTCCCCTTTGGTGACGCAAGCCTCACAAATTGAGCTTAAGGCGTTAAGTTGCGAAGAAATGGTTACTCTCTGGAGGCATTGTAAAAGGCCAGAAAGCAAAAGAAAAATAGGTTTAGCACAAGCCGAGATCATTAACAACACCATGGGTGGCAACCCTTCGCTTGTGCAAAGGCTGTTTCGTGAACTGAATAGCAAAGACAATGATGGTAAAACACTAATTGACTTACTTAACAACCTCAAGAAAAACCTCAAATATTCCCCAAACCATAACGCCAATGGATACTGGCATAAAACAGTTGCGACTTTACAAAAGATATCGGCGCTCTCAAAAATTATTCAGGATATGGAAGCCATTGAGTTTGATGATCTAGTAAATGAATTATTATCAAATAAGCTAACCAAAATTCCACCACAGATACATCACAGCCTAGTAAAACAAGGTTTTTTTGATGATGCCAACAAGCTAATGCCAGTGGTTGAAATTGTGCTAAATGAAATAAGAACAGGCACAAACAATGACTAAATACTATCACTTAGGTGCGGATATTTACGACTTTGATACCACGGTTTATGTTGACCGAGCACAAGATAAAGTATTGCTCGATTATTTAAACCAGCCAAATAATAATCAACTTGCTGCCATTATCGGTTGCCGTCAAAGTGGTAAAACCAGTCTTGTCAGAAGGTTAATCGATTCTTTACCAAAGCCTGACTGGCTGAGTGTTTTTGTTGACCTTAGAGAGTATCACTCCTATGAAGAGCAAAGCCTTAAGCTATTACCTCTTTTTACCAAACGCTTTTGCGAAAAACTCTCTGAGATATCTTACGAGCAGGGTAATCAGGCTGCCAAAGTACAATTTGAAGTCATTAGCCAATGGTATAACTGTTTGAGTGATGATGACTTACTTTGCGCTTACCCAAAAATAGATGAAATTTTACGTAGTACTTTATATTGCTTACTGTCAGCCCATCGTAGAATCTTGATTGTACTGGATGAATTTGAAGGTATCTCTTTAGTTGCAAAGGACTATCAGCAGTTTTTGATTCTAATTGGTCGCTATGTCAACGAGCCTGCTTTTACTAATATCCACTGGATTTGTACCAGTTTATATCAACCATTTTATGATTTTGACATACTGCAGCCCAGTAAGTTTCCAACTCACCCTATTGAGCTCAATGAGTTTGACCTTTCGGATACCACTATCACCCAATGGAGTGAGGGATTAAGCCACCTGAATTCAGAGAAAAAGCGAGAAATCACACGATATGTATTGAAACAAACTGGTGGGCAAGCTTACTTAACCGCAAAACTGTTGGATAAATTGGTTCATCGCCAAGGTGACAACCTAGAGGATGTAGCAGCTGTCATTGATGAGTTATTACTTGAGGGAGACCCACACTTTAATACTGGGTTAGAGATCATAAAAGCGAATCATATGTTGGCCTTAAGAGCCATTTATGCCGCCATTGATCTCTACTTGCATGGCGAACTACCAACGGATAAGACTGTAAAAACGTTACTCTTAAGTAGCGGCCTAGTAAAAGAATCAAGAAACAAACAATGCCTTGAAGTAAAATCCCCCATCTATCAACGATTTTTTGATGAACAATGGTTCAAAGATGCCATTAGTCGATGTTCAATGAGTGTCATTAATGAGCCGCAAATCAAACGTAGAGACAAAAAGAGTATTTTAGTCATCAATGCAGGTGGCACCATGGGTATGGAAGTGAATATGGACGACGGTACCGTTCATGAACCAACCCATGAACTTAGCTGGCTAAAGCATTTTCCACGAATTAACAGCCTTGCCATTATTGATTACAGAGAAGTGTTCGCACCTACCGATGGTGCCAATATTGGCTATATTGAGTGGCGTAAAATCGCTAATACCATATACGAAAGCAAAGACAATATAGACGGTGTTGTGGTTGTACATGGCACTGATACTTTAGCGTATACCGCCAGCGCAGTTGCCTTTGCTTTAGGTGATGCTTTACCTTTCCCTGTCGTTTTTACTGGTTCTCAAGCTCCTTACAATGTTGCCCATGCCGATGCAGAAGTAAACTTAATGCGCGCCTGCATGGTCGCTAGCCTTGGCGATGAACTACCAGAGGTGGTGATCTGTTTTAATGACGAAGTCTATCGCGCGGTAAGAGCTCAAAAGCGCAATGACTTTTCCTTTTCAGGCTTTCATTCACCATCATACCCAGCGGTCGCCCGTATTGGTCAATCGGTCAAGCTCAATGATGTCAGTATTATAAAAAATCCCACTTCATGGCGGCTAAAAAACCATTTTGAACACCGGGTTTTTCGCATATCACAGTTTCCTGGGTTAAATAAGAATGACTTAATGTTGCTGTTAGAACGCTCTGATAACAAGGGTTATATTATCGAATCATTGGGTATTGGTAATTTACCGACGACAAACAATGAGTATTATCTGAATGACTTTATTCGTGAGGCTACCGCTAGAGGTATTCCGGTTCTAATATCCAGCGCTCTCCCAATTGCGCCAGAATTTTTGCCGCTATACTCTGCCGCATCCGGCCCTATTCAAGCAGGCGCCATTCCAACCGGCAATATGACTCCTGCGGCTGCGTTAACCAAGTTTATGTGGGTACTTGCCCAACATAGCAAGCATCAACTCGATCCAAACACCATTGCCACAACCATTAAACAAAAGATTTTGCAGCCATTAATTGGAGAAGTTACCCCTTTTAGTGTGCTGTATGAGCAAACAACAGAGGAGATTTATCATGAGTAGAAGTGATAAAGGGGTATTAGTGCTGTATACCGGAGGGACTATAGGCTCAATGCCTGCCGACCCAAATGATCCAGAATCCCCACAAAGGGTAGTTGACTGGGATACGTTTCTCGAGATGACTCCACAGCTAGACCCTAAATTGTTAAACAAGCGACCAGATCATATTGGCTTTAAAGTGGATAGCTGGAGTTTAGAGCCGCCATTGGATTCTTGTAACGTGACCCCTGATGATTGGTTGCAAATGGCACAGGTTATTTACGATAGGCACGACGACTACGAAGGCTTTGTGATTGCCCATGGCACCGACACCATGGTTTATACTGCCTCAGCACTTTCATTTATGCTGATCAATTTGAAAAAACCGGTGATCATTACCGGCGCTCAGCGTTCACATACTTTTTTGCCCCGTAATGATGGCCTGCAAAACCTACTTACCGCCTGTCACTTTGCCAACCCTAAGCGCAGCAAGATTCCGGTAGTACCTGAGGTCTGCATATACTTTGGTGGCGAGTTATTTAGAGGCAATCGCTGCCGAAAAATGGACTCAGAAGGCTACGATGCTTATTTTAGCCCAAATTATCCAAGCCTAGGCCACGCAGGAGGCTCATTAGAGGTCAATGAGAAAAATATACTGCCGATACCAAAGCAGGCTTTGCAGTTAAGAAAAAGACTCAATACAGGGGTGGTCACATTTGACGTTTTTCCCGGCATTCAAAATAGTCACTTCGTAGAACGAATGATAGATTCAAATGAAATCAAAGGGGTTGTCATTCGCTCGTTTGGTTCAGGTAATATACCAACCGCCCCCAAATTTCTAGAGAACTTCCAAAAAGCCAATGACAATGGCATTGTCATTCAAAATGTGACTCAGTGCGTGAAAGGGGCGGTGTCCCTTGGTATTTATGAAACCAGTGCGGCTTTGTTAGAAATAGGTATGATCACTGGGTTTGACGCCACACCAGAAGCGGCGCTATGTAAGCTCATGGTGTTACTAGGCGACGAAGACTTATCAAAAGATGAAGTGGCAACGCTCGGTCAGCAATGCTTAGCAGGAGAGATGTCATCATCGGTTTATGTTCAAAAGCTCAAAGAAGCAGGAGCTAACCGTATTGATTCAAAAGAAGGCGAGAGAAAGCGTCTTGCCCCCGCCGAAGCCATTGGTGGCAGTTGGCAATCAAAGCAGATTAGTAACGCATCACTTCGGTTATACGGTGGCGAAGTCAATACAGAGACAGATAGCCCAGTAGAGATTGATGTCTATATTAATGTCGGCAGCGACGATGAGCTTCATCATGGTTTACCCAACTATGCCGGTAGCTTTAAGCGCCGTCAAAGCGACGGTAAATTTATTATTTCATTTGATATCACTACCGCAGCCAAGGCTTTAATACAAACTGGTGATAGGGTATCGGTCACCACTAAGTTAAATGGCCAAGGTAGCGTTACTTGGCAACGCGCTGAAATAGCGCTGTTCATTAACGAAACGGATTAGTCATGTTACTGTCAAATTTGACGAGTCTGAGAGACAATCTTGGTTTAAGCGACGAGCATATACCTAGTAATGTTAAAGCTGCCGATAACTTACTCAATAGACTTGGAGTCTGGCATCTTTTCAGCCGTAATCATGAGGCTAAGAGTTGCAGGGATGCTGCCAACAAGCGCTTGCGAGTTGGCAGTATCGGCATTCCGCTTGATGATGAACTTAAGTCTTATTTAGGCACTTATATAGACAAGCAAGGAAATAAACGACTTGCAGTATTACATTGCCGTGGAAGCGATGCTTTAGATATGGGAAAGGTAAGATACTGCTTAGAGATTGAAGGCCATTTTCATCGTCTGGAATATGCTGAATTACAGCAATTCAAACTCGATTATGGCCTTATCAATCCATTTCAATGGGAGAATGACGATGAACGCTTAGCGGTAACACAAGTGTTTGATACATCAACGCTGGAGGATAAGGGATTGCCAGGCACAATGATGACCAATGCTGGCGAACATACTTGGGCTGTAGAGCTTCGTTGCTCGGAATTGATTGCGGCATTGCCACAAAAGCATACTATAGTAGCCGATATAGTAAGACCAAGCCCACAGATGCAAAGTGCTTCAATACCAATTGGTATTATTACTGGCAACTCTCCTGAATCAGGCATGACACTGTGGGATTTGATTAATCAGCGAGTACAACAACGCTTTGGTCGCTATTTTCATGGTGATTTGACCTATCCACCGGTTTATGTAGAGTCTCTACCCGGCATGGGGCTATCTATGGAATTGGACATCAGAGAACAACAAGTTTGGGAGGTTATCGAACCGGCGGTTCAGCGCTTATGTCATAATGGCGCTAAAATCATTACTCTTGCTTGCAATACTACGCCTTATTTTTCTCAACACATCAGGGCTATTTGTGAGAAAAAAGGTGTCGAGTTTATCTCAATTGCCGATGCTGTAGCCCAATATCTCAAAGACAATGAAATAAGAGAGGTTTCGTTGGTTGGCTTAAGCTATGTACTGGATTTTGCCAAATATAGTGGTTTTAGACTACTCAAAGAAGTCGCCGATGTTTACCCATTGAGTAAAAAAGGCCAACTGAGAATTCATGAGCTGGCTTATCAGGTCAAAAAAGAAGGCGCCAGCGAATCAGGTTTGCAGCAATTAAGAGATATTCTCAAACAAGAAACCACCACTAAGTTTGTTGTTATTGCTCTGACAGAGTTATCAATTTTACTTCGTAGTCAAAAAAAGCCCGGTCGCTCAAATAGAGTGTTAATAGACGCGCTTGACGTCTACGCGACTATTGTTGCCGACCACTATCTTGGACTTGCCAAGCCTCGAGAGTTGTGTGAAAAAGTCGAACTCTATAATCAATCATCACACCGCTGAGTCATGTGAGGTAAACGTATCACAGCCTATCCTTACACAACTGCCCTAACTGCTTAACTGCATTTTCAACCCCTTCATCCCAAACCACGCCAAAACTAATGCGCATATAGTTGTGGTGTTTACCTGAGGGCGAGAACATGGTGCCGGGGGTAAAGCTGGTGCCTTGTTCGATGGCGGCGTCAAATATCTCGGCGCTGTTGAATCTATCGGGTAGCCTGAGCCACAATACACTACCGCCTTTGGGTGAGGAGACGCAGGTTTGCGCCGGAAAGTGTTCGGCCACTAAGGCTCTCATGCGTTCGCAGTTATAGGCGAGTTTTTTGCGTAACAGTTTTAGGTGCCTGTCATAATCACCGCTTTTGATAAATTCATTCATGGTCCATTGCTGCAACATGCCGGTAGAACAGGTGTGAGAACGTTTGATCCGCTTGGCCTTTTCTGCCCAAATGCCGGGTAACAACCAGCCTAGACGATAACCCGGCGCGGCGGTTTTTGAAAACGATGAACAGGTCATAACCATGCCTTTTTGGCTGTAATAGGCGGCGGCTCTTGGCTGTTTTTCACCAAAGTACAACTCGCCGTATACATCATCTTCAATCAGTGGGATGTTTCTATCCTCAAGCAGCTTTACCATCGCCTGTTTACGCTCATCGGGCATCATCGACCCAAGCGGATTGTTGATTGAAGCAGCAAAAATACAGGCTTTTATCGGATGCTCCGCCAAGGCTTTTTCAAGGCCATCGAGAGACAAGCCATTTTCTGCGCAGGTGCAGATCTCAATGGCTTTCATGTTCATCGACTCAATCAACTCAAGCAAGCCAAAATAGGTGGGCGATTCAACGGCTATCACATCACCGGCTTTGGCGACACATTGCAGCGCCGTTGAAAGCGCCTCTTGCGCGCCATTGGTGATCACCAATGTTTGTGGGTCGGCATGTATGCCATGGTCTTGATATCGAAAGGCAATTTGCCGACGCAGATCGATATCGCCATTAACAGGCCCATAACTCACGGCTTTGTGCTGCACCTTTGACAATACCCTTCGCATGGTTCTGGCCAAAGTTTTGTCCGGCGATTGTGCCATTACCGGGTTCGCAATACCCAGCGGTACTAAGCCCGGTTGATGCAGCGCATCATAAACCCGTTCAATCAAGCTTCTGCAACGCACTTTTACCGGCTTTGCCACACGCCAGTTGTTGGTATGCGTATGAAGCGTTCTCGCGCTGGGCGCCTTGAGGTAATAGCCCGACTGTGGTCTTGCCGCAATGGCCCCTTGTCTTTCCAGTTCTAAGTAGGCTTGCTTTACGGTTGGCACGCTAACGTCGAGGTGTGAAGCCAACTTACGTAACGAGGGCAGTTTATCCCCCGGCCGTAAAGTGCCTGACTTTTGCATTTGCATCACCAGTTCGATCACTTGCTGATATAAAAAACCTTGGCTTTGACGTTCCACTTGAGACATAAACTGTATAGGTTACATTTTTTAATTTCTGTATATGTTATTAAATCATTAGCGCAGTAAAATGTCGAACAATTGTTCAACACATCGTTATAAAAGGAATACCACTATGCAGGTCATTTTGTTGTATAGCGCTGCGGTGCTTATCTGGGGTACCACTTGGATCGCCATCAGCTTTCAATTGCATGATGTCGCCCCCGCAGTCTCTTTGGTCTATCGTTTCGGTTTGGCCTCGGTGTTGCTCTTTGCCATTTGTAAGGTGGCCGGATATAAACTGAAGTTTAACGCCAATGAGCACTTACGCCTGTTCGGTATTGGTTTGACGATGTTCAGTTTTAACTTTTATTTGCTCTATCAAGGCCAGCAGCATTTGAACTCAGCCCTTGCTGCCATTACTTTTGCCACCTTGGTGGTGATGAATATGCTCAATGCCCGCTGGATCTATAAAACTGCGATCACGTTTAAAGACTGGTTAGGCGCAGGCTTGGGGTTGGTGGGTATCTGTACGTTGTTTTGGCCGCAAATCGCCGGTGTTGATGTCGATATGCAAACCTTAGTCGCATTGGCATTGTGCTTGTGTGGTACTTTTATCGCCTCAATGAGCAATATGCTCTCTATCAGCAACCAGAAGAAACAAATGCCGGTATTGCCAAGCAATGCTTGGGCCATGGCCTATGGTACTTTAACAATGGTATCGATTGCACTGGTAAACGGTGATGAGTTTGTCACCGACTTACCGCTCGACTATTGGCTGGCAACCGGTTACTTGGCGCTGTTTGGCTCGGTGATCGTCTTTGCCTGTTACTTGTCGTTACTAAGTAAAATCGGCGCTTACAAGACCTCCTATATTACGGTCTTAACCCCCGCCATCGCGGTCGTCATTTCAAGTATCTTCGAGGACTTTAGCTGGACCAGCTATACCGTTTCAGGACTGCTGCTGATTTTACTCGGCAATGTGGTGTGCCTGACTAAACTCGATAAATTATTTAGGCGCGCCAAAGCGCCTGAACTTCCACAAGCCGAAGCCCTTTAATGTTTGTATAGGCCAGTCAGCACATTGGCTGGCCTATCTCACCATCGCTTTTTTCAATTACGTTTGAGCACTCTGTTCTGTTTAGGATGGCGGCGTTTACTGTTACACTGCGCAGCAAAGTCAACCTGTGGAACCCATCAATGTTAGGAACCTTACAAAAACTCAAAGGGCAGTTGCCGCAAAACAGCAATGATCCAGTCAACTATCAGCTGCCGGTCGGTGAGCAATTGCTGGCATTAAACCCACTTATCGGTCAGCCCATCAAATTCACCCATACCGGCAATATTTTCTGCTGCAACTGTGGCAAAAAAACCAAGAAAAGCTACTCTCAAGGCCATTGCTATGTCTGTATGCAAAAACTGGCCAGCTGCGATATGTGTATTTTGAAGCCTGAAACCTGTCACTTTGAGCAAGGAACTTGCCGCGAGCCGGAGTGGGCAGAAAAAAACTGTCTGACCGACCACTTTGTCTATCTGTCAAACACCTCTGGGCTTAAAGTCGGCATTACCCGTCACTCTCAAGTGCCGACGCGTTGGATTGACCAAGGTGCAACTCAAGCGGTGCCAATCTTTCGCGTGTCAACGCGGTTGCAATCCGGTTTGGTTGAAACCGCGATGGCGGAGCTGATCGCCGATAAGACCAATTGGCGAGCACTCCTTAAAGGCGATGCAACGCCGCTGGATTTAAAAGCGAAGGCGGCAGAGCTTATTCCACAAATCAGCCAAAGACTGGATGAGGTAAGATTGAAGTTTGGCGAACAAGCCGTCACCGAGCTGGATGAGGCCGTCGTAGAGATACGCTACCCGGTGTTGCAATACCCGAGTAAAATTACCTCGTTCAACCTCGATAAAAACCCGGAAGTTTCAGGCGCTTTAATCGGCATTAAAGGTCAATACCTGATACTCGATACCGGCGTTATCAACATCCGCAAGTTCGGCTCTTATGAAATCGAGGTGCAGAATTAGTCTGCGAAGTGCTGCGCTATTTGCGCAGCTGCTCTAAAAAGGCGTGAAACTTGCCCACGGCTAAGGCGTTGATGGTGCTGAAATGAGATTCATCTTTGACCTCGAACAACTCAGCACCTTCAATGTGCTCAGCAGCATATCGGCCTTGGGCAAAATCGACAATCTCATCATCAACACTATGTATCACCAAGGTCGGCAAGCGAATATCGAGCTGTGGCGTCGCGCTTAACCTAGCAAAATTAAAGTAGTCATTCTGTCTACCCAGCTCTCTGCGGCTAGGTGGCAACAAAGTCGAAGCGATCTGTTTAAGCCGGGTGAGGGTCAGTTCTATATTGGCCAGTTTGTCTGGCAACAACCCCTTAAAGATGAAATCCGGTGCCCACTGGTGCCCCTGCCATTGCAAATAGGCTTTAAAATCACGGCCAAAAAAGTCGCGCTCGACGTAAACCGCAGCCGGGTTAAATACTCTGGCGCTATTTTGATTGGCAAAATTGAATTTTTCATCGTGCTTGACCAAAGGTGAGAGCAACACCAACCCGTCAAGCTTTTGCGGATGATACTGTGCCATCGCCATGGCAGTCAAAGCGCCACCACCCCAGCCGAGCACGGTGATCTTATCGATTTTTAACTCATCCAATAACGCCGCCATGGCATCGGCACTTTGCCGTGGTGTTAAACCGCTATGGATGGGCGTGCGCAAATAACCGGGCCTTGAGGGTACAATCACATGGGTATCTTCATCCAACGCCAACCAATCGGCGAGGATTTCGCCAGCATCATGGCCACCAGCGGTGCCATGGAGGATCATTAAATGGTTCTTCTCAGTGGCCACATTTCCAAGGCTTAAATACTCAACGGCTCCTTTGACGGTTTTAATCACTTGTGATTGCTTGTCTAACTCGGCATTGAAGCTATCACGCCACCAGTTGTAATGGAGTATTACGCCGTTGACTGCCAAAGAGGCAAGGACCAGCAGGGATATAGCGATGGATTTAACGGAAGGTTTGGCCACTCAGTTCAATTTTCCTTGATACTACATGGCGATAGAAATTAAGCGATTGGGACTGTTAAGTAAAGGGCAAATATTGCCCCTTCCCCGGATAATTCCCAAGATTAATCGAATTATCAAATAATTACTTCAGCAATAGAGGTTTTTATTTGTCGGACCAAACGGCAAACTCGTTACCATTAGGGTCGGCAAAATGAAAGCGACGCCCACCCGGAAAAGGAAAGGTATCTTTAATGATGCGGCCCCCGGCCTGCTCTATCTTTTGCTGGGTTTGTTCCAGTGTGTCACTATAAAACACAACCAGTACACTACCGGTGGCGGTAGAAGCATTCAGATCCGACAGGTAGAAGCCTCCGTCAATCGCAGCGTTGGTAATGGCACAATATTCAGGCCCATAATCTTCAAAGGTCCAATTGAAGACTTGAGCGAAAAAAGCTTTGGTTGCGGCGATATCTTTGGCCGGAAATTCAAGGTAATTGATCTGCTCGTGATTTGACATTACGCACCTCTATTGTTGTTAACGAGGCAAAAGGTAGCACAAATAATTGGACATAATCACCATTTAACAGTAATTTTAGCGCAAACAGGATTTAGCGTTTGACGAGGAAAAACCACTCACCAATGCGATTTAGAAAAGACGAATTGTTTTTAGAAGGATTACCTAAGCTGGCTTTGGCCACGGGTGATTTTGACATTTTGCCTACTGCCAAAGCGTTTAAGCTCAAGTTGCTTGAGTTAATTGAAGCGGCACAACAGCGCATATATCTGTCCGCCTTGTATTTGCAGGACGACGAAGCCGGTCGTGAAGTTTTAGACGCCATCTTCAAAGCCAAGCAACAACGCCCGGCATTGGATGTGAAGATTTTTGTCGATTTTCACCGCGCCCAACGTGGCCTTATCGGCAAAGGCAAAAACGAGGGCAATGCCAAGTTTTACCGCCTGACACAAGAGAAATACCGTCACCCGATTGAGATTTACGGCGTGCCGGTCAAATCCCGCGAAGTGCTTGGAGTGTTGCATTTAAAAGGCTTTGTCTTTGACGATACGGTGCTTTTTAGTGGCGCCAGCATCAACGACATCTACCTTCAGCAGCATGATCGCTATCGCTTTGACCGTTATCACGTCATCAGACATAAAGCACTGGCCAATACGATGGTTGAGTTTATGCAAACCTACTTCGTTAATTCGGACGCGGTGCGCAGTCTCACCGATCCGGTGGTGGCACCTGCCAAGGAGCTGAAAAAGAGCGTCGCCCAACTCAAACGTAACCTCGCCATCGCCCGCTACCGTTTCGTCAATACCCCGGTGGCCCACAATGGTGTTGCCATCACGCCACTGGTTGGCCTTGGCTTTAGAGACAATGGCTTAAACAAGACCATTCGCTCGATGATCCGCTCCTGCCAGCAATCGTTGGTGATGCTGACCCCTTATTTTAATTTGCCGTCGGTTCTGGCTCGCGATGTTCGCCGTCTGCTCAAACAAGGTCGTACCATTACCCTGGTGATTGGAGACAAGACGGCCAATGATTTTTACATACCACCAGATGAGCCCTTTAGCCGTATTGGTGGCTTGCCCTATATTTATGAGACTTACCTCAGACGCTTTATTCAAACCAATCAAAAGTTTGTCAACAGCGGCCTGCTCAATGTCCACCTTTGGACGCATGAGGATAACAGCTTCCACCTCAAAGGCTTAAGCTGTGACGATAAATATCATTTGATCACCGGCAGTAATTTAAACCCAAGAGCGTGGCGCTTGGATCTGGAAAACGGTCTGCTGGTTCATGACCAAAGACAAAACCTTAAACAGCCCTTTGCCGATGAGCTGGCTTCGATTCTAACCCACACCAAATGGGTGGAACATTACAAAGAGCTTGAAACCTTAAACGATTATCCGATGCCAGTGCGCAAGCTGCTAAGAACCATCAAAGGCACTAAGCTCGACTCGGTGATCAAAAATATCATTTAAAGCGTCAGCTGAGCGGCGTTGTCGGCAAGATATTGTTTGGCCGGTTTGATGTTGGGGTAATACGCTCTGACCAACGCCCAAAAGTGCTCAGAGTGGTTCATGTGCTGTAAATGTGCCAGCTCATGAACCACCACATAGTCAATCACCCAGCTTGGCGCCATCATCAACAGTAGATTAAAGCTGACCACCCCTTTAGCGCTACAAGACCCCCAACGGCGCGTATAATTGCGTACCTTTACTTCTTTGGGCCACAGTCCCATTTGCCTGCTATAACATTCAATACGATCTGCAACAAACTGCTCAAGTTGCTGCTTATACCAATCATTGAGTTTCTTTTTGATATAGTCGGCCCGTGTGGCCGATTTCACTCGGCTGGGCACCACAACCACCAACCGATCACCGTCGATGGCAACCTCTGCTTTGCTGCCGCCGACAACATCCAGCTTTAGCTGTTGCCCGAGATAACCGAATACCTCACCGCTGACATAGCGTTTTTGCGCCAAAGCCTGTTCATCAAGCCATTGGCGTTGCTCGTTGAGTTTCTCGACGACCCACTGGGACTTACTGTTGACAAAGCGCTCGACTTGCCGTTGCGGCACAAATACCGGGGCAAAGACCTTAACCTCACCTCGGCGTACCACAATCGATAAAGAGCGTCGCCTCAGTGAACGACTAAGTTGATATTCAAATGCTGACATGGCGGCTATTGTCCATTATGCTGAACAAAAATGCGAGTCAGCAATGTAAAGGAAATCATCAATGCAGTGGTTTAGCCAAACTTTTAGTCAATTGGACACCCAAACGCTTTATGCCATCTTACAACTGAGAGCCGAAGTGTTTGTGGTCGAACAAACTTGTTACTATCTAGATCTCGACGGCCTCGATTGCCTCAATGACACCATTCATCTATATGCCAAACAAGATGGTAAAATCATCGCCTATGCACGTTGTATGGCGCCGGGTGTTTCCTACCCGCAAGACAGTGCTATCGGCCGCGTGGTTACCTCAGAGCAAGCAAGGGGCAACGGCCTGGGTCATACACTGATTAAAAAGGCAGTTGAAGTCTGTGAAGCCTACTGGCCCAATCATACCATCCATATGTCGGCCCAAGAGCATCTACAAAACTACTACGCGCAGCATGGCTTTGTCAGCGTAGGTGAAGGATACCTAGAGGACGATATTCCTCACATTGGCATGATCAGGCAGGTGCAAAGTGCTTAGTCATATTCTTCCGCCTAATCCGGCAGACAAAGACGCAATCGCCATTATCGACAGTGAGGACGAGCAGCATTTTAGCGCTGTTGTCGAACACCTATGCACCAAACACGATATTGCGTTTAGCCAGTTCAACAAATTGGCAGGCTGGGCCAATGTGCTGTTTGATATCGATGATAGCGTGATCCTCAAAATAGCGGCGCCCAACTGGGCGTTGCAATCAAAACGAGAAATTCAGGCGCTGCAACTACTGGCCGATAAAACTTTGCCAGTAGCCGTGCCTAAACTGCTCTTTCATGGTGAGATAAACGGCTGGATATATTTCTTTTGCAACAAGCTCAAAGGAGACAACCTTCATGACCTTTGGCCGACAATCGATAAGCAAGGTCAGCTCAGCTTGATGGCTCAAGTCGGCCGCTTTGCCCGCGGCTTAAACGATATTGCCGTCACGGCAACAGGCCCACTTGCGGTCGATTGGCCTGAGTTTTTGAGCCATTACAGCGGCGTTGCCTATCAAAGACGTCGGCATCAAGGACTCACCGACCCACTCCTTGAAGATATCAATCCCTTTTTGAACAAGGTGGATTATCAAGGCGAACGGCAACAGCCGATGTTGTTGCACTGCGACCTGCACGCAGGTAACTTGTTGGCTGAGCAAATCGACGGTCAATGGCAACTCACTGGCGTCATCGACTTTGGCGATAGTCTCATCAGCACAGACAGACAATATGAACTGATCTCAACCCCGATATTGATGGGGCTTGGCGATAAAACGCTCAATCAGGCATTTTTTGACGGATATGGTTTTACCGTAACAAACCCTGTCCGTTTACAGCAGGAGCTGATGGTGTTGTCGCTTATCCGTCATAGCGGTGAAATGGGATATGTTCTCAACCAAGTCAAAGGCAGCGCCGAATTAACCGCATGGCAAAATGTCGCTATGCGTTTTTTTGCGCTTTAGAGTTCAATGTTGTGGCGCTCAGGGCGCACCAACCACAGTGATAATTTATCCACCAAATCACTTGGCGCGACAGGCTTGGCAATGTAATCACTCATGCCAGCCTGTAGACACTTCTCCTTGTCACCTTCCATCGCGTTTGCCGTCATTGCGATGATAGGAATATATTCATAGCGCTTACCGGCAGCTCCGGTTCGGATTTTGGTGCTGGCCTCATAGCCGTCCATTTCCGGCATTTGACAGTCCATCAAAATAATCGCATAAGGCTCATTTTGCGGCGAAGACGTCAGCTTTTCTATTGCTTCGACACCATTGTTGGCCACATCAATTTGCTCAAAACCATTGTCTTTGAGCACCCCGGAAGCCACCATCTGATTGATCATATTGTCTTCAACCAGCAAAATGCGCTGGGAGGCCACTTGCTCTAGCGGAACCGGTTCAACATAGCGAATGAGCGCCTTATCACCATCTAAATCCTTTACCGTATGAATATTGGCTTTGTTGCTCAACGCCAGCGCGTTGAGCAAGTCTGCGGTCGTGGCCGGTTTTGGAAAATAGCCGACAAAGCCTAGGTTGGCAAAATAGTCCGCCTTCCCCTTATAACTCATTGAGGTCATCATAACGAGTTTCATTGCCGCAAAGCGACTGTCGGCTTTAAAAGACTGACTCAACTCAATACCATCAACTTGCGGCATCAACATATCGATAAAGACCATATTAAAAGGCAATTGCCCCGACGCTTCATAGCGTTCATGACACAATGCCAAGGCCGCAGCGCTACTGCCGACACTGGCAACAAAACCGGCGCCCCAGTGCACTAACTGCGCGCGAATGGCTTCTCGCGTCGATTCATTGTTGTCCACCACCAAAATAGCCAGCTTGTCAATTGGCTCATGAGGTAACAACCGCTGCGCATCGGGACTTTTCTCCAACGTCACCTCGACACTAAAACAGCTGCCTTTGTGAAGTTCACTGGTGACGCTAACATGGCCCTCCATCAGCTCGCACAACTTCTTAACAATGGCAAGCCCTAGCCCTGTGCCACCAAATTTGCGGGTAGTTGAAGCATCGACCTGGGTAAATGAATCAAACATATGGTCGATTTTATCTGTGGGAATACCTATCCCTGTGTCTTTGATATCGCATTGAAGACACCAGTGCTGTTCATCTTGCGACACCAATTTAGCACTGATCACAATCTCGCCTTGCTCGGTAAACTTAACTGCATTGGACACAATATTGGTGAGGATCTGTCTCAATCTGCCCGGATCTCCGGTCACCTGAGCATAATCGACATCACACACATCCAGCACCAACTCCAGTCCTTTTGACTGCGCCAAATACCCCATGGCCTCGGCAAACTCACCGAGCATAGCCCTTAAATCAAAGTTCAGCCGTTCAAGGGTCAATTTGCCCGCATCGACTTTGGAGAAATCTAAGATATCGTTGATCAAATTCAACAACGACTGAGCACTGCTTTGTGCCGTTTCCAATCGGTGCTGCTGCACATCACTGAGCTCGGTATTACGCAACAGGCCAAGCATCCCTATGACCCCATTCATTGGGGTGCGGATCTCATGACTCATACTGGCTAAGAATTCACTTTTCACCTGAGCGGCCATTTCGGCAGATTCTTTGGCCTCAATCAATGCTTCACTGGCCTTCATTCTATCGGTAATGTCGGTGCGTATGGCAACATATCGGGTCGGTTTACCTTGATCATCCGTAAACGGCACTACCGTGGTATCGACCCAATAGATATCGCCATTTTTGGCACGGTTGCAAACCTCGGCACGCCACACCTTGCCCTGTCCAATGGTGTCGTACATTTGCTTGAAAAAGCCTCGGGGATGATAGCCGGAGTTGACCAGTCGGTGATTTTGCCCCACCAGTTGCTCACAAGAATATCCACTGATTTGAGAAAACTTATCGTTGGCAAAAGTGATGGTACCTTTGATATCGGTGATAGCCACAATGGCATGTTGGTCAAGTGCAAACTTCTGCTGCCGCAGTTCATTTAGTGTCTGCTCAATCTCTGCGGTACTTTTCTCGAGCGCTTGCTCGTGAATCTGACGCATTTGCAACATATAGTTAAAGGCATTGGCCAGCTGGCCTATCTCATTTTCACTGGGGATCTCGACATAGCGCTCGCGCTCGCCCGCTGCCACCTGCATACTGTTTTTCGCCAACGTCGCAATCGGTTGGGTAATTTTGCGGGCAATAAATACGGCGATCACCACCACCAAAAAGGCGGTCACCAGCAAAATCGCAACCATGACTTTGGCAATCGCAAAGCTTTCGGCAAAGGCTTTATCCGCTTGAAACTCGCTACGTAACAACCAATTTTGATTGAGCACGCTTACGGTATTGTGCATGCCGTAAACCGCCTCTCCATGCACCCCGGTATAGGCATCGATTTGCCTTAGGACAACCCCTTCGCCGGAGGCATTAAGCCGAGTATTTTGGGCAATACCGGCGACTTTCGACAACAAGCGGCCATCTAAGTCGATTAAATAGTGATATTCATTTTGACCGATTTCGCTGCCAACTCTTAAAATGCTGTAAATTCGACTGAGCTTCAACTCGACCCCAATCACCCCCAAAGGGCGAGAATCGCTGTCGAATACCGGGGCAACCATCAGTGCGGTATTTTCTTCGAGCTCATTAATGCCTTTGTCAATTTGGCTCAATTGAATATCCATATGCATCATGCTTTGTTCCAGCACTTTGGCGATATGATCAATGCGGTGGGGCCCTTGCAGCAAGTTCTGTCCCAAATACTCGCTCTCCCATAATGAATAAAGCAAGTTACCCTGCCAATCAAACAAGAAGACATCATTGATATAGTCATATTGCCGCGCATAGAGCCGCAACTGGTCGCCATAATGCGCCACTGTGCTTTGCCACTTGTCACTATTGGTATATTGCGGCGGCGTTAGGTCTGAGGTCGCCATATCCTTTACCAGCATGCGCAATAAGGCTTTATTGCGGCCCGATTGCGATAATGCACCAATATCCATAATGCGATAGTCAAACCAGTTGTTGATAAAGCGAATTTTTAATTCGGAGGCTTCACTGAGCTGAGTTTTGGCATTTTGCATCAATACCCTTTCGGTCTCTTTGTAATGCAATCCTGCCAGCAACGCCATAGGCACCAAAGACAGCAGTAGAAACCATGCCATCAATTCCTTAACGAGCGTATGCTTAGTGGTAAATTCTTTTTTTAGCCCTGCCATTGTCATGGTTGTTGCGACTTGTACTCACTGTCGGTTTTGGTACTACTAATAGTAGTTGCAGATAAGAAAAAAGCCTAAAGTGAATTCGGGTTGTTTCTTTAATAAGACAAAAATGGTTAAGGCAGCCACCGCTGCCACTAAAAACAAATGTTGATGCGCCCTCCTTGGCGTACAGCGTCCCTTTCCCTGCAATACCACATTCCTTTGTGCAAACGCACTAGTTGAGATTAATTGTACCTTTCATCAAACCTTCAATACCGCCGTAGATATTGAGCTGATTAATGCGCTCTGAGAGTTTTTCCAGCGCCTCCAGCTCTTTGAGCCGCATCAGCGTAGGGTTGTTCTCCATAAGCTTGGCAGTATTGTGCAGGCTACGGGTCGCTGCGGTTTCCTCACGACGGCGAATAACGTTGGCCTCTGCCGTCTTTTGCGCTTCAACCACTTGGTTGAGAATCGTCTTCATATCACCCGGCAAAATGATGTCTTTAAGCCCGACACGTTCAAGCTCAATGCCGATATTGTTGAGGTCTTCTGTCACCAGCTCCCTAACCGTTTCATTGATGTAGAGCTTATCGAGCAGCAAATCATCCAAGGTTTTGGTGCCAACGGCTTCACGCAGCGCCAGCTGCATCGTTTTGTAGACATATTCCTCATAATCTTCGACCGAACCTGCTACCGTCACAATATCCGTCAGCCGAATGTTGGCTGAGAGGTTCAATCTGACACTTACTCTATCTTTGGTTAAAATCTCCTGACCACAGATCTCCATGGTTTGGCTTCTAAGCTCATAGTGTTCGCACTTGACGTCTTGATTGAGCTGCCAAAACGCGTAGGTCCCGGCACCCAACATGCGTGTAAAATTACCGTCAATGTACAACATGGCTTGTTGATTGCGCTCGACGACCACTTCAAATATCGGTAGTTTCGCCTCACTGAGTTTACCCACCACTAGGCGGTTTAACTTATTGAGTCCCAAAAGTTTGATGGCGTTGTACAGTTTTGCTTCAAGCTGGAGTTCGCCACTTAACGAAACACGTTCCAAACGCACATCGCCAACCGCTTTCCAAATCATCACTCGCTCACCCGGCGCCACAAGCGCATGCATTCTATCGTTAAGATAAAGAATACCGACCTCTGAGGTATCAATCACCCAGTTGTGGATGTGTGCCGAGATCTCCGCGTGCTCTACCAGCAACTTATGACCCATAGGCTGAGTAAAATACATTTGAGCCAGATTAAAGCGCTGACACACCAGTTCATCACGACCTCGGTAAACCCGATGCCTACCCGGCATCAGCAAAGTGTCGAATTGTTGATTGCGATACAAAAAACCTCTTTCGTTTTCCGCAATTATGAATGTTTGAAATAGACCGAACATAACTTTCTCCCCTATAGACTACGAACATGAATCAGACTTATTGCCGACAAGCCCTGTTTTAACACCAAACTTCAACGTATATCCGCTGCGACTTTTCATGCCATGACGGTTGGCCAATAGCTGTGATAGCGGCTGGCCGTTGACGTAAATCCTGCTGTGGACTTGCTTCGAACTTGCTAAATTCATTGTCGTTTCCTCATTACTATTGTTGCAGTTGGGGTTTAAGCTTGTTGCCGGTTTGGTCATACATGGCGTTTATCTCGGTGGCATCCGGCCTGCGAGAATAACGACAACTGAAGACAAAACCGTAACAGTGGCCCTAGCAACCAACTGCCTTGCCGGTCGCCCGGCTGTGTGTTTATGTGCAAGACAGGAATCGAACCTGTAACAAATGGAACCTTTTTCCCACTGCTCTACCGATTGAGCTACTTTGCGTTTGTATTTCAGATTAAGCGTCTGAAAACTTGTGTCCCGAAGGACATACCGTTAATGGTATTGTGATAAGGAATACGTGTTGGTATCACCGAACGCACCGGAGCGCACACTAGGCGCCGCCAAATCACGAAAGGGATATATCAAGTTGGATGCCAGAATAAGAAGACAGTTGAAATTTAATCTCAATCAATTGATTTTATTGATAAAAAACAAATTAAACGTTAATTTTCAAACAACTTTAAAAATCACATTTATATCCTAATGAATATCCATTTATCCATTTGGATATCCATCAGGATAGAGGGGGATCAGCAACAAACCTCACACTTCGGGTTTTTGCTCATGTTGAAGTCCATCCAAGTTAAACTCATGCCATCGAGCACTTTGAGTTTAGCGGCACTTGTTAAAGGCTTGCCGATAATAAATTTCATCGCCTCTAGGGCCTGCATACTGCCGATAATGCCAAGTACAGGACCGAATACGCCGCTATTGGCGCAATTAAGCGCTGGAGTTTCGGCTGTTTTAGGGAAAAGACAATGATAGCAAGGGGCGTCTGGCTGGTGAGTGAAATCAAACACCATAAATTGCCCTTCGGCGCGGATGGCGGCGCCGCTGATCAGGGTCTTTTGCGCGTCAAAACAGTGTTTGTTGATCAGATGGCGGGTGTCAAAGTTGTCGCTGCAATCGAGCACCACATCGGCTTGAGCAATAAGCCTTTCAACATTGCCGGCATCGACATTGGAATTGACGCACTCAACCTTGACGAGTGAGTTCAGCCCATAGAGGGATTTTTGCGCCCCTTGAGTTTTATCAAGGCCAACATGATTGGCCTTATAAAGGATCTGCCGTTGCAGATTGGAGGTTTCGACCTTATCGCCATCGGCCAAAATCAAGCGCCCGACGCCAGCAGCCGCCAAGTAAAGTGCCGCAGGACAACCTAGACCACCTAAGCCGACAATCAGAACCGTTGCCGCTTTAAGCTTTTCTTGGCCTTGCTCTGCAATATCCTTCAGCAGTATATGCCTGCTGTAGCGCACAAATTCCTGATCACTGAGCATCGGCTTTATTTTTATATTTGGCGCACACGGTTTGTAGTCGCTCTACCACTTCATCGACAAACTCAGCCTCGGTAATGGCAGTCACCACCGCGATGGAGCCAACGCCTGTGGCCAGCACTTCTTCGGCCTTTTGTTCGTTAATACCACCGATGGCAACGGTAGGATAGCGTTTCAGCAGTTTGACGTATTTTTCGAGTCTCTCAACGCCTTGTATCAGGCCACTCATATCTTTGGTTTTAGTAGGATAAATGGCGCCAAAGGCGAGATAACTCGGTTGGTACTGGTGCGCTCTGAGCATTTCATAGTAGCCATGGGTACTCAGTCCTAAACGCAACCCAGCAGATTTAATGGCCTGTAAATCGGCAGTATCTAAATCTTCCTGTCCAAGATGGACACCATAGGCTCCATGCTTCACGGCCAATTGCCAATGGTCATTGATAAACACTTTGGCTTGATACTTTTTCCCCAATTCAATTGCCGCTATTACCTGTTCTTCAATGTAGGTCGGGGTATGGCCTTTTTTCTTCACTCTGAGCTGAATGGTTTTCACCCCGAGTCTGAGCAACTTGTCTATCCATTGATAGGAATCGACCACAGGATAGAGTCCTAGACTGGTTTGCGAACAGGGATTAAAGCCGACGGTTAATGTATGGTTGTTGTGATTGCCCAGCTCTAACGCCTCGGCAATGGTAGAACCAAACTCCACCACCTGCGGGAAATCTTCCAGTCGTTCTGGCCAGCCATTATGACTGACCGGACCGCGCCCTTCCCCTACTCTAAAGGCGTTTTTAAGCCCTTGATTAATATAGGCTTTAGCAAGGGTGAACGCATCGCGGATAGGATATTCAAGGGCCAGCACCGTGGCCATCGCCGACGAAAACGAACAGCCGGTGCCATGAGTATGCGGGGTTTGGATAGTTTTATTGGCGAGCCAGTAGTGTTCCATCTGCACGCCTTTATGCATACAGCAATAATCGACACAATAACCGGCTGGATAGTTCCAGTGCCCACCTTTGATCACCACCGACCCGACACCCAGCGACATCAACTTGGTTGCCGCCTGCTTGACCGACTCGGCGCCAAGCAGATAGATCCCAGTCAGTTTCTGCACTTCTTGCGTATTGGGGGTGATGATATCCAACTGTGGGAACAGCTTTTCAATCACCGTTTCGGTAATGTCTTCTTCGGTCAGCATCTGTCCGGTAGAGGCCACCGATACTGGGTCGTAGATCACAATCGGATTATCCGGCCACATATCGCGAAAGCGATGAATACGCTCAGCAACCAATTCAACTTGGGCCTTATTGACCAGCAGCCCTATCTTGATCACTTTAGCCGGCATATCTTGTGCCAAGCAATCCAATTGAGAGCACAGCACCGCATCTGAAACTGGATTGACCGCTTCTACATCTTGCGAATTTTGCGCGGTCACGGCAGTTATCACCGAACAGCCATAGCCGCCAAGCGAAGCGATGGCTTGAATATCCGCCTGAATACCGGCACCTCCGCCGCAATCAGAGCCTGCAATCGTCCAGACGATGGGTTTTGTCATGTCTCTTTCTCCTGATGCCAAAACGGGGTTCCCAGTGTTGGGGTGCTCGCTTGGGCAGTTTGTCTTTTGGGCATGATCCCGCCATCATAAGCGAGTTCACCTGCCTCAACAGCCAAGGCAAAAGCGCGCGCCATGGTGACTGGGCTATCCGCCAGCGCCACGGCACTATTGAGCAAAATGCCGTCATAGCCCAATTCTAAAGCCATTGCCGCATCTGAGGGCCTGCCAATACCCGCATCGACAATCAAGGTCGCTTGGGGTAATCGCGCTCTTATGCTTTCTAAGTTATAGGGATTCATTAAACCCAATCCTGTGCCTATTGGGCTACCCCATGGCATGATAACCGAGCAACCTAAATCATACAATCTCAAGCACAACACCAAATCGTCGGTGCAATATGGCAATACCTTAAAGCCATCCGCCAACAGCATCTTTGCCGCTTTGTGCAGCTCCAGCGGATCAGGCTGTAGGTTGTAATCATCGCCAATGACTTCAAGTTTGATCCAATCGGTGGCGAAGATCTCTCGGCTCATTTGAGCCAAAGTATAGGCTTCTTCGGCGCTTTTACAACCAGCAGTGTTCGGTAGCAAGTGACAGCCAAGACTTTGTATATACTGCCAAATTTTTCTTCCGCCCTGTTCTTGCGGGTTTTGTCTGCGCAGCGACAAGGTGACGACTTCAGCGCCGCTAGCCAAAACGGCCTGCTGCATCACCTCAGGTGAGGGATACAGCGCTGACCCAATCAGCAAGCGGCTTTTGAGCGGTGTATCATAAATCTGCCACATACTAACCTCCCTCAATGGGCGAGAGCACTTCTAAGCGGTCTCCATCCCCTACCACAGTATCGTCATAATTGGGCTTGGCGACAAATTGGCCGTTAAGCGCCACGGCAAAAGGCCCTTTATCGCCATAGTCGGCTATCGCTTGGGCGAGTGTCAAAGGCTGAGCGATTTCAATCGCTTGGTTGTTGATATAAATTTTCATTGGTCCATTCTCTGCATTAACTCGGCAAATGGATAACTGTTGCTGGCCGCGCCATGTAAGTCCGCAACCAGTTGCAACAAGTGATCAAGCACCACAGGCGCAATTAAAAAGCCATGACGATAGAGGCCATTGACGCGGATCACCGCACCTTGACGCAGTATCTTTGGATGGTTATCGCCAAAAGCCGGACGGCAACAACTGACCTGCTCTAGAATATTGGCCTCGGCAAAACCCGAGTGCACACTATACACAGCCGACAATAACTCCAACGCCGAGCGCACGGTCATCGGCGCCTCATCATCACTTTCGATTTCCGTCGCCCCAACAATAAACTGGTGATTTGGCTTTGGCGCAATGTACAGATGATACCTCGGGTGCATCAGCCTTACTGGCCTGGTCAGCGACACTTCAGGTGCTAACAGGCGAAACAGCTCGCCACGCACGCCGCGCAACTGCTCAAGCTCACGGTGTGCACCTAAACCTCGGGTATCAATCACCCAGTCGAACTCAGCCGTCAAGGTTTCGGCAGATTCAACCTTTTGGTTACAACGCCAGTCAACCTCAAGCGATTCAAGCTCATGCCTTAACGCGTCAAGTAGCTGGCGATTGTCGATTTGCCCTTCTTCGGGCAAGTACAGCGCTTGGGTAAACTGATGGGCCAAGCTTGGTTCAAGTTCGGCCAGGGCCTGCTGGTTGAGCCAATCGGCCTGATGCTCAGGCCAATGACGGCGCAAATGACGTGAAAAGCGCAGCATATCACCGCTATCTTGATGATGGGCGACAGCCACAGAGCCACTGCTGGCAAAAAACACCGGTTGTTTAAGCTGCCCTAGTAATTCAGGCCAGCGCTTTAGGCTGGCAAACCCCATGTTCACCAACCAATCGGGGCTGTGCAATGACTCGCCCAAAGGCGTCAGCAAGCCACCGGCGGCATAGGCCGCACTGGCCTGACTGCGCTTATCCCCTTGCTCGAACAGGGTGATTGTGTGACCGGCAAGATGTAAATGCATCGCGGCGAGCCTGCCGATCAGGCCCGCCCCTACTACAGCGATACGGCTCATCGGCTACACCGCGCTGTGATAAATCTCGCCACCTTTTTGGCGAAACTCGGCCGACTTTTCGTTCATCCCGCCTTTGGCGTATTCACGCACCTCTTGAGAGATTTTCATCGAGCAGAACTTTGGCCCACACATGGAACAGAAATGAGCGATTTTGCCCGACTCTTGCGGCAAGGTCTGGTCATGATACTCTCGTGCGCGATCCGGATCTAAGCCAAGATTGAACTGATCGACCCAGCGAAACTCAAAGCGCGCCTTTGACAGCGCATCGTCACGAATTTGCGCGCCCGGATGGCCTTTGGCTAGGTCGGCAGCATGAGCGGCAATCTTGTAGGTGATCAAGCCTTCTTTAACGTCTTCTTTATTTGGCAAACCCAAATGCTCTTTTGGCGTGACATAGCACAACATCGCACAGCCATACCAGCCAATCATTGCCGCACCAATACCTGAGGTGATATGGTCATAACCCGGCGCAATATCGGTTGTCAGCGGACCAAGGGTATAAAACGGCGCCTCATGACAGCACTCTAGCTGCTTATCCATGTTCTCTTTGATTAAATGCATCGGCACATGCCCCGGTCCTTCGATAAACACCTGGACATCGTGTCGCCACGCAATTTTGGTCAGCTCACCCAAGGTTTCGAGTTCGGCAAACTGCGCTTCATCATTGGCATCGGCAATGGAGCCGGGGCGTAAGCCGTCACCTAGTGAGAAGCAAATATCATAGGCTTTCATGATCTCACAGATCTCTTCAAAGTGCGTGTATAAGAAGTTTTCTTTATGATGGGCCAAACACCACTTCGCCATAATAGAACCGCCGCGAGAAACAATACCGGTTACTCGCTTTGCGGTCATCGGCACGTAGCGCAGTAGCACACCAGCATGAATGGTAAAGTAATCAACTCCCTGCTCTGCCTGTTCAATCAACGTATCGCGGAAGATCTCCCAAGTGAGGTCTTCGGCAATCCCGCCGACCTTTTCAAGGGCTTGATAAATCGGCACTGTGCCAATAGGCACAGGCGAGTTGCGTACGATCCACTCACGGGTTTCGTGAATATAGCGACCGGTGGACAAATCCATCACCGTATCGGCGCCCCAACGCGTTGACCACACCAGTTTCTCGACTTCTTCTTCAATCGACGAACCAACCGACGAGTTACCAATGTTGGCATTGACCTTAACCAAAAAGTTGCGGCCAATGATCATCGGCTCGGCTTCAGGATGGTTGATATTGCATGGAATGACGGCGCGACCTGCGGCAACTTCATCGCGCACGAACTCAGGGGTAATAAACTTTGGCAAATTGGCGCCAAAGCTTTGACCCGGGTGTTGCGTCTTGGTCAGCGCTTCACTCAGTTGCGCACGGCCCATGTTTTCACGAATGGCAATATATTCCATCTCTGGGGTAATAATCCCCTTACGGGCATAGTGCAATTGCGTAACATTTTTGCCTTTGACCGCACGACGAGGCTTAGGCAATACATCAAAGCGCAAATGATCTAACCCTTCATCGGCCATACGCTCTTGGGTAAATCGAGATGTCATCGAGTCGAGTCGCTCGGTATCACCGCGCAGTTCAACCCACTGCTCGCGCAGCCTTGGCAAGCCTTGGCGAACATTGATTTGGGCATTGGGATCGGTAAAAACCCCTGAGGTGTCGTAGACTCGCACCGGCTCGTTGGCTTCAAATACCGGATTATCTTTATCGCCACCGACGAGGCTATCAGACAGGCTGATCTCACGCATTGCGACACGAACGCCGGGCAAATCGCCAGCAACGTAAACTTTTTGAGAATTAGGAAAAGGTTGGCCGCACAAGTTTTCGATATAGGCTTGCGCTTGTGCTCTGCTGGCTCTTCTGGTTGTCATGTTAACTCCTGATCATTAGACGCTTAAGAGAGCTTGCAGGAGTTTTTTAGTGGAAGGCATGATTTGGACGCACGCAGGCAAAGGTAAATTCACTGCCGCTGACGTTACAATGCTTGTTTCCTACGCAGGTATTAACCCGGTCAGGTTCCACGGATCCCGCTTTCGCGGTCTCAGCCATTGGTGTATCACCTCAGGCGCTCCGACAAGTCGCCACAGACTTTAACATAGGCTTTTGCCTTGTGCCAGTGGCAACATCCCTTGTTTGCGCATTGCCAAGTATCGCTGCTGTCCTATACTTAAAACTAATAAGCCCAACGACGTTTGGGTACTTTCAGGCGAATGTGATGCGAATATTGGTAAGCCTCGGGTTGTTACTCATCGCTTGGGCCTGCACAGCGGCAACCCCGGCGCGATTTGACAAGCTGACCATTAAACAGGGCCTGTCACAAAACACCGTTTTGTGCATGTTGCAAGACCCGCAAGGATTTTTGTGGCTAGGTACACAAGACGGTTTAAATCGCTATGACGGTCACGAATTCAAAACCTTTTTTCATCAGCCAGACAACCCTGCGTCGCTCAGCGACGATTATATTCTGTCTTTGAGCCAAGGCCGCGACGGCTCAATATGGGTTGGGACATTTCAAGGTGGGCTTAACCGCTTCGATCCGCAAACCGAGCAATTTCGGGCATGGCACCACGACCCCAATAACCCTAACAGCCCCAGTGCCAATCGCATTTCAGACGTACTAGAGGCAAGTGACGGTAGTGTCTGGTTGGCTACCTGGGGCGGCGGTGTCAATCGCTTTTGGCCCGAGCAAAATCGATTTAAACGCTATATGCCCCATCCCGATATCCCCAATAGCCTGCCTCATCATCTCGCATGGGCCATCGTCGAAGACAAAGACCAACAGATCTGGATAAGTACCTACGGCGGCGGGCTGGCCAAATACAACGCAAGCTCTGATGATTTTAGCGTTTATCGCCATCAGCCGGATGACCCTGACTCTTTAAGCGGCGACTTACTGTGGGACTTACTCGTCACTCAAGACAATACCCTATGGATAGGCACAGAAGATGCTGGTCTAAATCGCTTTGACCCCAGCACAGGCCATTTTATTCACTACCGCTATGACCAAGACGACGATAGTTCACTGAGCAACAATATTGCTCGCACACTGATGGAAGACAACCAAGGTCATATTTGGGTCGGCAGTTATCACGGACTTAATCGCTTGTCGGTAGCCAGCGGCCTGTTTGAACGCTTTATCAGCGATCCATTGGATTTATCGTCGATCAGCGGCAATATCATCTATTCGCTTTATCAAACCCGCGACAACATCATTTGGGTGGGCGCCTACGCTGCGGGAATAAACAAGTACAATCCGGCATTGCCCCGCTTCGGTCACATCAAGCGTGATGCCAATGCGCCAGGCAGCTTATCCGCCAACGCAATTTGGGCCATCACACAAGATAGCCACGGCACCCTTTGGATTGGCACCGATGGTGGTGGATTAAATCGATTTGATAAATCCAGCGGCCACTATACCGTCTACCGCCACCAAAGAGATAACCCCAACTCTTTAATGAGCGACCGAATTTGGTCTTTGCAAGAAGACAGTTTTGGCTATTTATGGATAGGCAACTTTGGCGCCGGTGTCAGCAAGTTGCACTTGGCGACAGGTCAGATAACCCACTACCCACCAAGCCAACAAGATCCGTTGGCGCTGAGTAACGGCCGAGTCATGTCAATGTTTGAAGACAGCAAAGGCAACTTGTGGCTTGGCACCTACATTGGGTTAAACCGTTATTTACGTAATTCAGATGCGTTTTCCCGCTACGTATTCGACCCCAAAGATCCGCAATCTCTCAGTAACGACGCCATCTTGTCCATCAACGAAGATCGCGCAGGCTACCTGTGGATAGGCACCTATGGTGGCGGGTTGAATAAACTCGACCCCAATACCATGAAATTTACCCGCTACCAGCATGACCCAGCGGATCCCAACAGCTTGGCCAACAATAGCGTAATGGCAACCTATCAGGACGAGCAAGGTGATATTTGGGTGGCGACTTATGGCGGTGGACTCAATAAACTAAACCCGCAAACCGACCAATTCAGCCTTTACGACCAAGCACAGGGTCTGGTGAGTACCTCGCTATATGCCGTATTGCCCGACGGTCATGGCAATCTTTGGGTCAGTACCAACAAGGGCTTGTCGATGTTTGATAAACGCACTGAACGCTTTATTAACTTTGGTCCGCAAGATGGACTGCAAAGTGATGAATTTAACGCAGGGGCCTATTTTAAAAGCCCTGACGGCGAATTGTACTTTGGTGGGATCAACGGCTATAACCACTTTTATGGTGAAAACATTGCAAGGCCGGTCAAAAACATGCCGTTGGTATTTACCGGATTACATTTGTTCAATCAGCCCGTCTCGGTGCAAAGCCAAAACCACAATAAGCGGCCCTATCTACACCAAGCGGTCAATTTTGCCCAGCACATTGAGCTGAGTTACCGCGACAGCCTGTTTTCATTTGAGTTTGCCGCCCTTGATTTTAGCGCCCCCAAAAGCCATCAATTTGCCTATCAGCTGGAAAATTTTGACCAGCAATGGATATTAACCGATCACAAACTCAGGCGTGCCACCTACACCAATATTCCTGCGGGGCAATATACCCTTAAGGTCAAAGTAAAGAACAACGGCAGTGATTGGAGCCAGAATATGGCCAAAATCGCCATTACCATCCACCCGCCGCCATGGCGAACATGGTGGGCTTATGGCGGATATGTATTAATATTGTTACTGATTGCTGGCAGCTTCGCTTGGCAAAGATACCAAAAATATGTGGCCGTCAGTCGCGCCAACAACGCTTTGGAAAAACTCAATCAAGAGCTTGAACTGAGAGTACAGAACCGCACCGCCAAACTCAGCGATGCCTTTGAACAGCTCAAACAAGCTCAAGAACAATTGGTCGAATCAGAAAAGCTCGCCGGGCTTGGCTCGTTGGTGGTCGGTATATCTCATGAGCTTAATACCCCATTGGGCATTGCAACCACAGCCTACACTCACATTGAGCATCTGGTCGATAAACTTTGCGCCGCAAAAAACCAAAACACCTTAACCCGCAATGCCATGGACCAATTCGAGAGTAAAACCAATGAGGGTTTGACTTTACTGGGTAAGAACCTGCAAAGGCTCAACGCACTTGTACAGCAATTTAAAGCCTTAGCCCTTGAGCAAAGCGACGAGCCTAAATACCACATTAAACTGTGTCGCTATCTACATGACTTGCTGCAAAGCCACGCACAGACGCTGAAACATAAAAGTGTAGTCGTCAGCGTACAATGCGATAGCGAGTTAACGATATACAGCTGCCGTAGCGCCCTAACTCAAGTGCTTGAGCAATTTTTGCAAAACAGCCTGTTACATGGTTTCGAACGACGCCAAAACGGCGAGATCACCATTGCAGTGTTCGAGGAAGGAGACAATATCAGCTTATGTTACTCAGACAACGGTCGAGGGTTGAGTGATGAGGCCCTACATCAGATTTTCGACCCTTTTTATACCACCAAGCGGGGTTCAGAGTGCACCGGCCTAGGCATGTTAATCGCCTACAACTTAATCGTGCATAGGTTAAACGGTTCAGTTAGCTGTGCCAGTAAGCCAAAACAAGGGCTGACAATTGAGATCAAGTTACCCAAGGCAATTTGAGCGGCCTTGTAACCCTCGACTTTGCCTTTTGCTTTGCCTTCTTCCCGACCTTTGGCTTTTAACACTTCAGCAATTGTCATAATTTCACCCCGCATAGGTTCAGGTCATTGCTCACAATGTTCGATAACTCGGCTTGCATCTTTATCATTGCTTACCAGTAGAATATGAGTAATCACCGTCTTTAACAAGGCAAACGCTCCCAACCTAGCATCCCACTACATTGTGGGATAGAATGCGCGCAATAATGACATCAATTAACCACTTGGACGTCTAAACACCATGATGAATGCCAAACTTTCTGCATTGAGCGCAGCCATTTTACTTGCCACTTCTGGCGCCTACGCTGAGCAAGACAACACACAAGAAAAGCCACAAGTCGTTGAAACGATTCGAGTTACCGGCGATTTTCATCAGCAGCCGCTAACCAAAACCCCATCGAGTATTGCGGTGGTCACCGAGCAAATGATGCGTGATCGCAATGCCGAGCATTTAGAAGATGTGTTAAATACCGCTGCCAATATCAACTTCGCTTCGGGCGCCTCAAGAGCCCGCTTTTTCCAAGTTCGCGGTATCGGCGAGCGCAGTGAGTTTGTCGATGCGGTCAACCCATCGGTTGGCGTGTCGATTGATGGCATTGATTACACCGGCATTGCAACCGTTGCAAACGTGTTTGATGTCGAGCAGGTTGAGATTTTCCGCGGCCCACACGGCACACGCTTTGGCGCCAATGCAATGGCGGGAATGATCCACTTAAAAGGTCGTGATGCCGATGGCACCGAAGGCGGCAAACTACAGCTTTCTTATGGCAACTACAATAGCCGTCAGTTGGCGATTGCCCACGGCGATAGCATTGCCGATAACCTATTTTATCGCGCCTCTTTGGAATACTCCGCCAGTAACGGCTTTATCGACAACCTGTATTTGAACCGCGACGATACCAACGACACCAAACAAACCGGTGCCCGTTTGGCGTTGACTTGGTTACCCAGTAGCGAATTGACCCTAGGCTTGGTGAGTCATTATTTCGATTCAGACAACGGTTACGACGCGTTCTCGTTAGACAACAACCGCACAACCTACTCAGACCAGCCGGGCTTTGACACCCAGCGCACTCGCGCTTTGGGTTTTAATGCTCAATACAGCGGCTTTGTCAGTGCCGACATTCAGTTGAACACCAGCTACAACAATTCCGACCTAGCCTACGGCTACGATGAAGACTGGGCCTATGAAGGATTCCACGACTGGGGTTACACTTCGTTCGATCATTACTTTAGAGATCACAACAACAAGTCGGTTGATTTACGTGCCACCAACAAAACCGACGCGGAATCTCAGTGGGTCGCCGGTATTTACCGTCAAACCAAAGAGGTTGATTTGAACCGCCTGTCGGTATACGGCTTTACTCCGGTATTTGCCAGTCAGTTGCGGGTAGAAAACTTTGCCATTTATGGGCAAAAAGATTGGCGCATCGACGATGAGGTTACCCTCACGACCGGTTTGCGCGTAGAAGACAACGAACAACAATATTTAGATACAATAGGTACTAGCGAAAGCCCACAAGAGCTAATGTGGGGCGGTGAGATCAGTGCCAGCTATCAGGTAACGCCTGAAACCATGATCTACGGTTCGTTCTCACGGGGTTATAAAAATGGTGGCATCAACGGCGAGGCCATGGGTAAAGCCGTGGTTGATGGTCAACAGCAAGCGGCAGAGTTTTTGGCCAAGCGCACCACGTTCGAGCCTGAAATTTTGCTCAACTATGAGTTTGGTGTCAAAGGCGCCAATCCTGAGGGCACTTTGTCGTTACGCTTTGCGGTGTTCTATTCAGACAGAAAAGACGTGCAGCTTAAAGGCTACGTGCAAGAAAACGCGCAAGACGGCAGCACACCTATCTTTACCGGCTACATTGAAAACGGTGCTAGCGGCGCCAACTATGGTTTTGAATCAGATTTGCGCTATAGCGCTTCTAGCGATTTAGAATTTTATGCCACAGTCGGTATTTTGCGTACTGAAATCGATGGTTTTATCGCTGAAGACGGCACCGATATGTCAGGTCGAGATCAGGCACACGCCCCTGAGTATCAATACAACATCGGCACAACCTACCACATCACACCACAATGGCACATCAGCGCCAATATCGAGGGCAAAGACGAGTTTTACTACTCTATGAGCCACAATGCCCGCTCAGAGAACTTCAACCTACTCAACTTGAGTGTTGGCTACCAGGGCGACAACTGGGAGGTCACCTTATGGGGCCGCAACGTTACCGATGAAGATTACGCCGTACGCGGATTTTATTTCGGCAATGACCCAAGAGATGGCTATCAAGCCAAAACCTACACTCAATTCGGCGAGCCGGCTCGCTATGGCGCCACCTTTAACTATAATTTCTAAGAGAACACGCTCATAACACGGACCTTGATGTCCGCAAGATAACGGATCGCGGCTTTGGCCGCGATCATCGTATATGAAGGTGAACTTCCACATGAGCAAGAACAAAAGGTAACTTAGATGAAGATTTCAGTAGAGATCAGCAAATATCCGCTGGCCGAGGAATATAAACCCGCAATTAAAGACTTTATTGCACGATTACAACAACATCCAGAACTAACGGTTGCCAGCAATACCATGAGCACTCAGGTATTTGGTGACTATGATACGGTAATGGATGTACTAAAGGCTCAAATGAAGCAGTCTTTTGAACAATTCGGCAAGCAAATATTTGTTTGTAAGTTTATCAATGCCGACTTGACGCCAAAAACCAGTGACTGATCTTTTTATTCAACTGCTCGATAGTGTGCAGGCAATGTCGTGGTGGGAATATGTCGCGGTAATGCTCTCGGTCGGCTATTTGCTGTTGGCCGCCAAACAAAGTCTGTGGTGTTGGCCTGCGGCGTTTGTCAGCACGTTGATCTATACCATGCTGTTTTACAACGGCGCACTGCTAATGGACTCGATGCTCAACGTGTTCTACATGGCCATGGCGTTTTACGGCTGGTATAGCTGGCGAAATCAACCGCTTAGCAGTCATGAAGTAGATGCTGAACTGCCCATTTCCGCTTGGTCATGGCAAAGACATTGCACAATTGGCTCCATCACTTTGGTGGTTTCACTGATCCTCGGTTATGTAATGGACAACTATACCCGAGCAGATTATGCCTACCTTGATACGCTTACCACCTGCTTTAGCGTGGTTGCCACCTTTTTAGTGGCGCGAAAAGTGCTTGAGAACTGGCTATATTGGGTCATTATCGATGGCATTTCAGTGTACTTGTATGTCAATAAAGGGTTTTACCTGACCTCGGTGCTCTTTATGTTTTATACCACAATGTCTGTTTGGGGCTATATGCAATGGCGCGAGACTTTAAACCAATCGCCGATATCACAGAACAACCAATGAGTAAATGGCAGCGCTTGCAAGCGCTGCCATTTTTCAAAAATGCCAAGGTGGTTGCGATGACGCCGCTGCCTGGCGGACTCAACCATGTGGTGCATAAGGTCACAACCGACCAAGGTACTGTGGTCACCCGTCAAAGCCTAGGTCAAGCCAACCCTTTTAGTGAACTACGCATTCAAAAGGCCTTGGCGGCTCTTGATCTAAGCGCCAATGTACTCGATAGTAACGAAGATACTGCCGTTATTGAATATCTTGAGGGCGACCACCCGACCCCAAGTTTTTGGCACGCCACAACACTAGAAATTTTTGCCAAGCAACTACGCCGAGTGCATGAATATCAACCCAAAGATGAAGTCTCCACTCTTACCCTTGCCAGCTATATCAAGCAATGTGTGATCACTGACGGTTTAACGGCAGTAGAACAGAGATTGGTCGCGCAGGCATTGACGGCGTTAACGCCGCTTTATGATATGCCTTTGGATAAAGGGCTGTGCCATCATGACTTAAACCCGCTCAATATTATTGTTCGGGGGGATCATATATGGCTTATCGATTGGGAAAGTGTGGCATTGAGTGATGTCTATTTCGACTTGGCCAGTTTTGTGGTTGAACAGCGCTTGAGCACACAACAACAACAACTATTTATCACCAGCTATTTCAATTACAGCGGCATACAGATAAAACCTCTGAAACTCTCGCTAATGCAGTTGGCTTATACCTTAGTGTGTTGGTGCTGGTATATCCAGCAAGATAATAAACACCCGGTAATTGCCCAGCGCAGTAAATGGTTTTATCAAAAGTTAACGAAGCTGACCCAGCAGCGCCTCGTATAAACGCACGCTTTCTAGGTTCTAGGCATTAGACGGATAATGAGGATTGGAGTTTTAGCTAGGCTTTACCGGGTCTGAGCATGATCATGAAGCATCGACGACCCGGCTGTGGCTACAATAGCACCTTCTAAATGCCACCGAGGCGCGCTGCAAGCTCCTTATATCTCTTCACATCTTCTTCATCAAAGAGCGCGTTGCCGTCTTGATCTTTATCTTTGGCGACCAACAAATGTTCACGCTCTAGTCTTTCAACTCTTACAGTCTGCACGCCCAAAAATTCGGCTACTTGTGCCACTGTCATCAATGCCATAACTTTTCCTCCAACAAAGGGGTCTGTTTTTTAATAGGTTTGGCTTAAGTAAAGCCGATTTTGAGCAAAAATGCGAATAAAAATAGCGTTTTAAATAAATTTAGAAGAAAAAAGGAACAATTGCCATTACGCCGCTAAATCAGCTCAACGGCAGAGGCTTTAAACAGGGCATACAGCCGATGTCCCGGTGCTATCGCGAGGCGTTGATAGGAATACTCAGTGATCTGGGCATAAAAATGCTGGCTTTCCAACGCCAATGTCAGTATGACCGTGTTGGGGTTAAGCATGGCAACCTCAACTAACCTCGTCGCGACGCAGTTGGCGATTGAACATCTATCTACCGGCTGCTGACTGATACTGACTTCGTGGGCATACAGCACAAAACGAACTTCATTATGCTGCATCGTACACTGAGCAAGTGAAGTGCTGCTAAGCACCGTTTGCTTATCCACGGCGATGGCTGTCAATGCATTAGGCTGATCGTGCTTGAGCACTTTTGCCCTCAACGTCGCGCTAACAGCAGCCCCCATCGCAAGACCGGTTGTTAAGTCGTTCAGCAGTGCTGCGCATTGACCCTGTTGTACAATTCGAGCTTGGGACATCAATAGCAGATGATCGCACACCTGACGCATATCGCTGACTTCGTGACTCACCAGTATCATCGGTATGCGGCATTGCCGGTATACAGTTTTAAGGCACTGCAACAACGCTTTTCTGGCCGCAAGGTCCAGTGATACGAACGGTTCATCAAGCAGCAATAAGTCCGGTTGATGTAGTAATGCACGGGCCACCGCAACCCGCTGTTTTTGGCCGCCTGAGAGCTGTGTCACCGGCTTTGTTAACAGCGCTTCGAGGCCAAACCATTCACTCAATTGCTCAATGCTAAAGCCGTTTTCAGTCGCACCATTGCGTTTTTGCGCAAACAACAGATTGTCTTTAACATTCAAATGAAAAAACAACCTTGCCTCTTGAAACACCATGCCTATCTTACGTCGGTGTGGTGCCACATTGACCTTGTCATCACTTGACCACAACGTTTGCCCGTGCAAAGTCACTTGCCCGCAAAATCGATGCTCCAATCCGGCCACCAGCCTAAGTAGGGTTGTTTTCCCACAACCAGAAGGTCCCATGATCCCCACTATGCCCCTATCGAGGGGGATCTCAACCGCCACTTCAAGCGCCGTAGGCGAGGACTCAACACTGCAAGCTTTAACCGATAACATGACGCTCATCCTTGGCTTTAAAGCGATTGACCAAACTTAAACTGACCAGTGAGAAGATCACCAACCCGAGCGCCAATGCATGTGCCTTGCCATATTCCAACGCTTCGACATGATCAAACAAGGCAATCGACAACACTTGGGTTTGACCGGGAATATTGCCACCTATCATCAGCACAACCCCAAACTCGCCTACAGTATGGGCAAAGCCCAAAGTCGCAGCGCTGATAAAGCTTCTTTTAGTCATCGGCAGCAACAAATTAAAAAAGCGATCGAATGGCCCGGCGCCCAATACAGCCGCAGCCTCATCATATTGCCTACCAAGGGCGGCAAAGGCATTTTGTAGCGGCTGCACTACAAACGGTAAAGAATACACCACCGAACCTATCAAGATCCCACTAAAACTAAAGGCCAAGTTGAATGCCCCTAAGGGCCCATCGGGAGAAAAAGCGATCAGCAGATAAAACCCCAGCACTGTGGGAGGCAATATTAAGGGTAATGCGATCACCGCTTCGATTAAAGGCTTTAGACGACCGTCAAAGCGCGCCAACCACCAAGCCATAGGGGCGCCGATAATCAGCAATATGACAGTGGTCGCGCCCGCTAAGGTAAAGGTCACCCATAGCGCCTGTATCGTCAAATCGCTAAAGAGTGCTGCCATAACCTGCTTGCCTGATCTTTTGTTGGATAGGTGGCGACATCAGCCAAGTCAAAAAGGTGCTCGCCTGTGCCTGCTGACGACTCTTACTCAGCACCAGTGCTTGCTGCTCAATCGGCGAATACCAATCTTGCGGCAATAGCCAAACTTTTTGCTCAGTCATCATATTGCTCTGACTGAGTGCAATAAAAGCCAAATCGACATTGCCGGAATGAACAAATTGTTGTGTTTGCGCGATGTTGTTGCCCATCACCAATTGCTTACGCTTGTTCTGCCACAAGCCCAGCCGCGTTAAAACCGCTTTGGTGGCTTCACCATAGGGGGCCGTTTTGGGATTGGCAATGGCGATTTTACCTGACCAATGCTTTAACAATTCGGCATCTGCCTGCCCTGCACGATAGAACAACACCAATTTACCGATGGCATAGGTCAATCGCGTGCCACTGACGCCCAACCCTTGCTGTTCTAGCAACTGTGGCCTTTTGGCATCGGCAGCGAGCAGCACATCAAATGGCGCACCATGCCTGATCTGTGCATAAAGCACACCGGTTGACCCAGAGGACAAACGCAAGGTTAAGCCGCTTTGCCGCTCAAAATCAGCGCCCAGTTCAACCAAAAGCGCTTTAAAGTTGGCCGCGACCGCAACATTCAATACTTGAGCGCTCGCCGGTAAAGCCAACAGACCAAATGTTAGCATCGCCAAACACCGAACCAAAGCGAATATTCTAACTAAGCCGACCATGTATCTGCCTTGTCGTTGTCGCTTTGTTTGGCATCGACCCAGCGTTCGCCATCGGCGGTGGTTTCTTTTTTCCAAAACGGCGCTTCGGTTTTGAGTTTATCCATAATAAATTCACAGCCGTCAAAGGCATCGCCTCGGTGTTTCGCGCTCACCCCGACAAACACAATCTGTTCGCCGAGCGTCAGTTGCCCCACTCGATGAACCAGCCTCACCCGGCCAAGCGGCCAGCGCTTTTTCGCTTCACTGACAATGACCGCAAGGGCTTTTTCTGTCATCCCCGGATAATGCTCCAAAAACAGCCCGCTGACATCACTGCCATCGTTAAAGTCTCGCACCATGCCAACAAAGGTGACAACCGCGCCATCGACGCAATTGTCCAAGGTTAGCTGACGATATTCCTCAGCCAAGTCAAAATCCTGAGTTTGCACCGCAATCATCGCTTTAACCTCCAGTGACCGGCGGAAAGAACGCCACTTCATCGCCGTCATTGAGCGCCGTGGCATCATTGGCCATGGTCTGATTGACTGCCACTAAGGTAGACTCGCTGAGCAACCACCTCTGCCAATCGGCCGATTGCTGAGCCAACTGCTGTTTAAGGGCGGCAACGCTACCTGGGTTATCCAGCTGTAATTGCGCGCAATCCAATGCCTCTTTAAGGCTGGCAAAAAATAACACTTTGATCATAGATGTCTCAATCTTTGAGCGACCAATCGCCACTCTTGCCCCCATGTTTTTGCAACACTTTAATGCCGCCGATCACCATCTTTTTGTCCACGGCCTTACACATATCAAACAGGGTTAACGCCGCAGCAGAGACTGCGCTCAGGGCTTCCATCTCGACCCCAGTTTGCCCGGCAAGTCGGCACATAGCGACAATTCGCATTCGCTTGTGTTGCGGTTGAGGCTCAAAATCGACAGCGACTTTGGTCAACATCAGCGGATGACACAAAGGTATCAGGTCGGCACACTTTTTGGCACCCTGAATACCGGCAATGCGCGCCACCGCCAATACATCTCCTTTTTTGTGGTCGCCATCGACTATCATTTGCAGCGTTTGTGGCGCCATTTCAACAAAGCCCTCGGCGAGGGCTTGCCTAGTGGTGACCGCTTTGTCGGTAACATCCACCATATTGGCTTCGCCTTTGGCATTTAAATGGGTGAACTGTGTCATGGTTAGTCTCTGCTCGCACACTTATCGGCACTAACCTTTTTCAACTGCGCAACAAAGTTACAAGGACGATGACTGGCATCAAGCTGCTTGGCAATGATGTCATGCCAAGCCGTTTGGCAGGCATTGGTTGAACCGGGCATGGCAAAAACTGCAGTGCCGTTGGCAAGCCCGGCAAAGGCGCGAGATTGAATGGTTGAGGTGCCTATCTGCTGATAAGAGATCTGACGGAACAGCTCACCAAACCCTTCAACTTGTTTATCCATTAACGGCAACAACGCCTCAGGAGTCGAGTCGCGACCACTAAAACCGGTGCCGCCAGTTACTAAGATGGCGTGAATGTGTTCTGAGGCGATCCATTGTGATACCACAGCGCGGATCTGATAGATGTCGTCAATCACAATGGATTTGGCTGCAAGGTTGTGACCGGCAGTATTGAGGCCGTCCACCAGCTTGGCGCCGGAAGTATCGGTTTGTTCGTCACGGGTATCGGACACGGTTAATACCGCAATGTTCAATGGTTGAAATTCTGTAATTGTCTGTGCCATAACATTCTCAATCGATGATTAATGGTTGGATCTGTTGCCACTGCTGTGGCGTGTTGGTATTGGTCATGGGTGTTTTTTCGACATTCGTCAACACCAATGCATCAAAGTTATCGGCTAACGCTTTGACCTTCAGGTTGCCTTGCATTGTCAATTGTCGCTCAAGGTAATCTATTACGCTATCGTTGACCGGTAAGTATAGCGGCAAAAAGCAGTTTTGATGATAAGCCGGGCGCTGTTGTGCCCTACCTGCCGCAATCAATCGTTGTAACAGCGCTTCGGTCAACAACGGCATATCGATAGGCACGACAATTGCCTCAACACAAGGGCGTTGACGTAGTGCACTGTATATGCCGCCTACAGGCCCGCTCTGGGGATAGATATCGGCGATACCGTCATCGGTGTTGCGACTGAGGCGAATATCACAAATACCGCAACGGCTAAGCAATCCATGACAAAAGCTCAACATCGACTGCGAACCGCGCTGTAGCAACGCCTTATCTTGCCCCATCCGGCGTGATTGACCACCGGCAAGAATGATCCCCGTCAGCAAATCAGCCTCCGAGCATCGACAAGTGCTTGGTGCCACCGGTTAAGCCCTCATGCAGATAGTGGCTGGCTTTTTTATCTTCCAACAAGGTGCGAATTCGCTGTGCCAACCCTTCGGGGTCGTCCTGCTGCAACAGGTCTCTTAAATCCAGCCCGTATTCAGAGAACAAACACAAATGCAACTTGCCTCTGGCTGACACTCGTAAGCGATTACAACTGGCGCAAAAATCTTTGCTGTAAGGCATAATAAGCCCCACTTTGCCCACATGCTCAGGGTGTTCAAACTCTTGAGCAGGCCCAGCGTTGTTTTCACGGATAGTCCGCTGCCAGCCTTGCGCTAAGATCTGCGATTTTAAATCCTCACCACTGACGTGATTGGCATTGAAGAACTCAGCGTTATCACCGGTTTGCATCAGCTCGATAAAACGCAAAGTTAGCTTCTTGTCTTTCACCCAATTGAGATATTGCTGAAATTCTTGAGCGTTGAACTGTCGCATCAAAACCGCATTGACCTTGATGGTGCCAAGGCCAAGGGCTTGGGCCATTTCGATTCCGCGCATGACCTCGTCGAACTTATCGTGACCGGTGATGGTATGAAACATGCGCGGGTCAAGCGAATCAATGCTGACATTAAGAGCGTCTAGCCCGGCATCAACCCAATCTTTGATTTGACTGGTGAGCTTATAGCCATTGGTTGTCACGGCAACCTGCTCTATGCCAGGCGTGTGTTTACAGATGTGAATGATCTCAGGCAGGTCTTTACGCAGCGAAGGCTCGCCGCCGGTTAGACGAATTTTAGTCGTGCCAAGCCGTGCAAAGGTTGCCACCAGTCGTTTGATTTCATCTGGGGTTAAAAACTGACGAGGTTCATCGCACTGATAACCGTCAGGCAGACAGTAATTACAGCGAAAGTTACACACGTCAGTAAGCGACAGACGCAAATAACGAAAGCGTCTGCCGTAATTATCTTGCAGCATATATGACAACACCTTTCCAAATACGGGAGGCTGTAAGATTTCTCCTAAAACCCTGGTGACGCTCACATGAGGCCACGGCGAAGACCCCATGCCACGTCAAGATCCGCAGTTTAGGGAGCAGCGCTCGGAGTTAAGCTTTGCTTGTCATTGTAGGTGAATAATTCGATAGATGATAGAGGGTCAATCGCGCTCTGCTGAAATTCACTAAGGATGAAAGGCCTCAGTGCAGCCCCCTATCCTTGCAAATGATCGCAAGAATAGGGTGGCCGTTTAGGTTTGTCCTGCGAGCGCAATGAACAATCGATTCAGTCGCCGAGCAGTCACTTTCGTTTCTGCGCTGCTTTAAAATTCAAAGCTTACCGCCGCATATGCTCTGCGAGGAGCACCACCTGGTATGGTATCTAGCCGGCCCCTTGAAAACTCAGCGTACTGGTAGTCTTTGTCAAATAAGTTATTAATCGTTAACGATAGGCTCATCTCGTTATCACCCAGTTTGGTGTGGTAAGACATACTTAAGCCTGCCACAGTAAAAGCACTGGCTTTACCCCAGTCTGAGCGATAACTGTTAAAGCTGCTGATGGTGAAATTGTCCGCTGGTCGGTAGGTAACGCCAAAATTGACCATATCATCGACCACGAAAACCAAATCGTCGCCTGTGGCGCCATCTTCCGCGCTAAAGCTGTGAGCACCATTGACAAACATCGATAACGACTTTGAAAAGGCATACTTAAATTCATATTCAAGCCCAGTGGTTTTTTCACCTTCTGGCAGATTAACATAAGTTGGCACGCCATTGACGGCACGACGTTTAATGAAGTTTTCAGTCTTATTGCTGTAGTAGTTAATGGACGCTCTAGATTTTTCTGAACGGTAATAAAGGCCGATATCAAATCCCTCTAATTCTTCGTTCTCGAGATCTTCGCTACCTTGTAAAATCGGCGACGATAAGACATAGCGTTCAAACAAATTCGCCGAACGGAATGAGGTGGCATAAAGACCTTTTAAGATCAGTGAGTCACTGAGCTTGTAAATCAACCCAGTTCGATAATTGAGCTGACCACCTGCGGTATCGTTTTCTGTATATCTTAAGCCGGCGGTGAGTGAAGCGGTTTCGCTGAGATTGTAACTCCCATTAATGTATGCCGCCAAATCTCTGTCATCTTTAACCTCTGTAAAAGAAGATAGCGGTGAGTAACCTGTGGCGACAATAGACTTGTCGATTGCAAAGATATAAGGGTCAGCCTCGTAGTAGGTATAGACTAAACCGGCACTGTAATCGAGTGCCTCAGAGGCTTGTACGTGGGCAAAAATCTCTGCGCCGATCTTGCTAGAATCAGTTGTAATATCGGTAATATGTGGTGGAGACTCTAAGCCAAAAGGACCGCTTTCAAGAATAAAGATCCCGTCATTACGCCAATCGATTTTTAAGCTGTCATACCAAAACTTGTAGGTAAGATCCACAGTATCGCTGAGCTGATGATTATAGCGCATATCGACATAGAACATTTGCTCGTCATAGGTATCTACCCCAGCAAAAAAGGAGTTGGGAATAATGCCGTATTTGTGGTCTTTGGCAATATCGGCAAAAAAGATATCCGCCTCAAAGTCTTTGTAACCAAGGTTGGCGAATAAAGACCATTTGTCTTCGCCAAAGTCTTTTTCAGCAAAACCTCGTCCCGCCTCGTCTTGCTCTGCGGTGACAGTTAAAGGGTAGCCGTCCTCCTCAATATAGTCACCAGATAAATAAAAGCGCCAATCCTGCTGTGCTTGAGCAATCGAGAATTCCAACTGGTGCTTACTGCCAGAACCAATAGTGGCCTTCACCTTATTGCTATCAACTTTGCCAGCCTTTTCGGTGATCACATTAATCACCCCTGTCAGCGCATTGGTCCCAAAAAGCACGGAAACCGGTCCCCTGACCACCTCGATACGTTCAACGGCATCGATGGGTAAAGCGGTTAGCTTCGCCCCGCCATTGACTGGCGAGTACACGGGATGGCCGTTGATTAAAAACAGAATTTTTGACAGATAATGCTCACCGCCGAAGTTATTGCGCATAGACGCCAAATTATATTGCGAAAAATAAGTATCGTAGGTAAAAATGCCGGTCATCAGCGCCAGCGCCTCTACGATATTTTTAGCACCAGTGTCTTGAATACTTTGTTTAGTGAAAACACTCATGATAGCTGGTGCGGTGTCAATCGATTCCGCTTTTTTAGAGGCTGAAACCACCATACCATCAAAATCGAGTAAGTCTTGTAGCGAAACATCATCCAGATGAACATCTTCCTCCACTTGCGCTTGTGCAGTTGTTGTTGCCAACCCCATGAGCACCGCCAGTGTTACTAGCGATTTTGCACAAGGCTTTTTACTGTGAAGATTAAACATAATCATGATACACCTGAACTTTGTAAGGTTAATCTCAGCTTAGTAGGGGACAGGCATAAGCGAGAAAGAACCATTTCATCCTAAAACACAAAGACAGTATTCCTAAAAGAAATAAGATATAACCAAACCATCAATAACACCTCAAACCGAACACATCACAATAGGGGGTCTGCCAGCTCAAAAACAACCTTACCAACGCAATTATCGTTGCAATTTGCAATGATAACGTAACAACTCATCATCAATACCGCGCTCACGGCACTCCCCCTCCCCTCACAATAAGCCACAACCGTCTGATTTATAGATAAAAACAGAGGTTGCTCTGTGTATTTTTTACTCATTGGCGTTAAAAATGCTCTATTTTTTATCGCTCTTAAGACCGCAAGACACGCATGAAGGCGCAAAGTCGTGGTCAATCACAGTCAATCGAATAACATGGTGGTAGTCGTTATGAGTCAATTATTGAAGTTTGCATCAGCCAGCAGCCAACAACCGCCCAAGGCCGATACGCAAAACCCATGGCATGTTCTGGTGGTCGATGACGACGAGTCGATTCACGAGGTGTCTAGGCTTATTCTCAGTGACTTTCAATTCGAGCAAAGGCCGGTTGTGCTGACTCATGCCTACAGCGCAGCGCAAGCCAAAACTTTACTGTGCCAAGCCAATGAGTTTGCCGTTTTACTACTTGATGTGGTGATGGAAAGCGAACACTCGGGACTGGATCTGGTTACTTATATTCGTAACGAGCTGAACAATCACTTTGTTCGAATTGTGCTGCGCACCGGTCAACCCGGTCAAGCACCAGAGGTCAGTGTGATGGCCGATTATGACATCAACGATTATCGCAATAAATCGGATTTGACCGCCGAGAAAATGCAGGCGTGCCTTACCGCAGCATTACGCTCGTACAAAGACATTAAAACCATTCATCAACTGGCGCTTTCGCGAGAGCTGCTGTCGCAAAAAATCAAAAAGCGCAATCAGGAGCTAAGCCGCATGAACCAGCAGCTAGAAAGCGAGATCACCCAGCGCTGTGAAGTCCAAAAAGAGCTGAGTTATACCAACGAAAAGCTGTCATCTATCATCAACAACTCCGGTGCGCTTATCTCGTTAAAAACGCCCGATGGCCGCTATGATATGGTCAATGAAGGCTTTACTCGACATTTGCAACTCAACTGCGACGACGTTGTCGGACGCACCGACCAAGAGCTGTTCTCACAAGATATCGCCTTGGCCATTGCCTACAGCGATAGCGAAGTCTTGCGTCAGCGCAGCTCAATGCAGTTCGAAGAAGTATTGCCAACTAAGCAAGGCGAACACTTTCACCTTTGTGTTAAGTTTCCATTGCTCGACGACAACCGAGAAGTCTATCGCATCTGTAGTATCAGCACCGATATCACCGAGCGCCTTGAAGCGCAAAATGAGCTGATCCGCTTGGCGCAATACGACGTGCTCACCAATCTGCCCAATCGCTCATTATTTATCGACCGTCTTGAACAGGTGATCTCCCGCGCTCACTGGCAAGATAAACATGTCGCGGTGCTGTTTATCGATCTCGATAGATTTAAACAGATCAACGATACTCTAGGTCACCCCGTCGGCGATAAGCTGCTGATTGAAGTTGCCAAAAGGCTAAAGAAGTGCACCCGCCAAGGGGATACCGTCAGCCGCATGGGCGGCGATGAATTCGCCGTGCTGTTGACGCACCTATCCCATGAAGTGGACATCGTGCGGGTGACAGAAAAGATCATGGCTGCCGTGTCAGATCGCTACCTTATTGACGGACGAGAGTTAATCATCACCCCAAGTATCGGTATTTCTCGCTGCCCCAACGACGGCAACGATGCCCAAACATTGATGAAAAAATCCGATGTCGCCATGTACAAAGCGAAAAAAGCTGGCCGCAACAACTTTCGTTTCTATTTAAAAGAAGATGATCTTAAAGCCAATGAACAGCTCAATCTTGAGCTAGACATTCGCAATATGGTGTTGCATATGGACGAGCAACTGTTCTTGCAATATCAGCCGAAGGTCAATCTTCATAGCGGTAAAATCGCCGGATTTGAAGCGCTGTTACGCTGGCAACACCCGAGACGAGGCTTGGTCGGCCCAGTAGTATTTGTGCCTATACTTGAAGAGACCGGTCTTATCGTCGAAGTGAGCGAGTGGATACTGCAACAGGCCTGTCAATTTGCAACGCAATTAAACGGCTGCGGCGGCGAGATGAGAGTTGCAGTGAACCTTTCATCAAGGCAGTTTCGCCAAGACAACCTTATTGAAATGGTAACTGAGACCTTGGAAAAGACCGCATGCCAGCCCAATTGGTTGGAGCTTGAGCTGACCGAAGGGGCGCTGGTTGATGACTTTGAGCACACCTGCGACTTGCTCAATCAACTCAACCAGATGGGGATCAGCTTGGCACTGGATGATTTTGGCACCGGTTACTCATCGCTCAACTATTTGAAACGCTTGCCATTTACCACGTTAAAAATCGACAAGAGCTTTATCGACAACGCGCCAACGATAGCGCAAGAAAAAGCCATCGTCACCACCATCACTCAATTGGCACAAAACCTTGATATGACAGTGGTCGCCGAAGGTGTCGAGACGCTCTCGCAATTGGAATTAATGCAACAGCTGTGCAATCAGCACAGCGCCATTCACATACAGGGCTATCTATTTTCTAGGCCGCTGGGTCAAGATTCCGCCTTATTGGCCTCACGCAATAATGCTGGCCAGCTTGCGCCGACCATCACATCAGGTTAAATAGACTTGGAGGTTCACATGCGACTGTTTCATCGTTTATTGCTGTCGTTTTTGCCAGTCACCATATTCTCATTGCTGTTGCTGGGTGCTTTGGTACAACAAGTAGCCAAAAGCAATATGACGGATTTACTTGAGCGCAAACTCGATGCCAATGCACGGATACAACAAGCAAGGATCAAGGATTACCTTTCCTTTGTCGAAGAACGCGTGAGCGCATTTAACAGCCGACTGCTCATTCGCAAAATGTTGGCCAACAACCCTGATGGCCATGTTTCCAAACAACAGGCGTTGCAATTGCACAATATCCTTATGAGCACCCAACAGTTGATAGACAGCTTCGAGCAGATTTATCTGATCAGCAAAAACCATATTGTTGTCGCTTCAACCAACGAGCAAGATGTTGGCAAGCCCTTTGCCGACGATCCTTTACTGTTGTTGCTCAAGCAAGGTCCGATAACCGCCCGCACCGAATTTAATCAAAACAACGAACTGCGACTGGTTCATGGTATTAACCTAGTGCTTGACGATCAGGTGGTCGGCTATCTGGTGGTAAAAAATACAGCGCAACAAATCGCCTCGCTGGCGCAGCAACGCATAGGGTTAGGCGACACCGGAGAGGCGTACTTGATAAAACCTTCGCTGACATCGCCAAACAAAACAGTCTATCTATCGCAGCTACGATTTGGCGAGACTAGCGATCAGTTGACCGATCCGCTGGCAAGTACAGCGTTTGAGCTTGGATATCAGGGCATCATTCACTCGATTGACTACCGCGGACAGGAAGTATTGGCAGTCACCCGCCTGTTTGATGAATTTGGCTGGGCACTGATCGTCAAAATAGATGTAGAAGAAGCCTTTGCACCACTGTACCAACTGAACTTTGTGTTTTTTGCTACGGCAGCGGGCTGTTTGCTGTTGGTGACGCTGGTCTCCATCTGGCTTGCCGGTACAATTGCCTCGCCGCTGGAAAAAATGGCGCAAACCGCCCTGTGTATCGAACGGGGTGAACTCAACAAAGTGTTTAAGCGCAGCCGGCTGCAAGAAGTAGATTTTCTTGCCAGAATATTCAATCAAATGCTGGCCACCATCAAAGAGCATAACTGCAAATTAGAAGCACTGGTCAAACAAAGAACCCTAGCACTGGAACAGAACAACCAGACATTAAATCAGTCACTTGAACAGCTCAAACAGGCCCAAAGCCAGCTAGTAGAATCGGAAAAAATGGCGGCTTTAGGGGGGTTGGTGGCCGGTATCGCCCATGAGGTCAATACCCCGATAGGCGCTGCCCTTGGGGCATCGAGCCATTTACGCGACTTAGTCACCAAGGTCAATCAAAACTATAAAAACGGAAAACTCACCGAGCAAGCATTTGAGCGCCTGCTCAGCAATGCCGACAGTGCCATGACAATTGTGGTCGCAAACTTGGAGCGCGGCGCAGAGCTGATCCGCTCGTTTAAACGGGTTGCGGTCGATCAAAGCAATGAACAGGTATTGCTGTTTAATTTAACCGACTATGTTGCCGATGTATTAAACAGCTTAAAACCTCAGTACAAGCACCAACCGCTGGATATTGTGTTCGAGGAACATCACAACATCATCATTGAACAAGCCCCGGGATTGATTGCCCAGCTTGTCACCAACTTGGTACTCAATGCCGTAAGTCACGCTTTTTCAGCGGAAAGTAAAGGACGCATCGAGATCCGATTATCACAGCGACAACAGCAGATCCAACTAAGCATTGAAGATAACGGTCGGGGTATGACACCTGAGGTTTGCCAACGTATCTTTGAACCGTTTTACACCACCAAGCGCGGAAGCGGTGGCTCAGGATTGGGCTTACATATTGTCTACAATATTGTGACACAAAAGCTCCAAGGTCACATTAATGTCACCAGCAAGCCTAGTGAAGGCACCCGCTTTGACATAACGTTTCCAGCCAAAATCAAGGCGACGGATAAGGCGAAAATCGATTGGCTCGATATGAATGCCTGCTAGAACTGGAGAGTTGACACAAAGTACCACCAGCCATTTTGCGGCGCTTAAACTGTGCTGGCGTAAAAAGCGCGCTGTTGAAATGTTAAAAGGCCCCAAGCGTTAGCACAATCGTGTTAGGCTTGAGGCCAAATATCAATTTGCTACCACATCAAATCATCAGGGATTTGATACGCCGCGTATGGGTCGTCTTCTTCTAGCTCTTGTGAGGTTTCATCCTCTTTGAGTTCATAGAGGTAGGCGACCACCGAGTCATCGATTGCGCTGATACGACGTACGGTCTCATCCGCCAATAGATAAAAATCGTCGTCGAGCACGCAAACCCCCAGCTTACCGGCCAATAATGCATCACGGGCGCGTTCATCAACGACTATCTCTTTGACTTTATTGTCATAAGTAAACCTAAATGACTGTTCACCGGCAATATCCACCAGGCCGTGTTGCTTGATCATTTGTTTGACTTTGGCGATATCGGCTTTGCGCTGCGCCTCTTGTTGCCGCTCGCGATTCAGCGCCTTGTCCTTTTGCGCCTTTTCGGCCTTGGCCTGTTGCACTTGCAGCTCTAACTCGCTGATCTCGACGGTGCCTTTTTTCTTTTTCTGCTTTTGCTTTTTACGCTTTTCCGCTTTGGCATTGCGCGCATCTTGCTTGGTCGCAAGCCCGGCTTTCATCAATTGTTCTTGCAAAGAGTTCATTTGAACTGTCCTATTTTGTCACCTCAGCCGCAGGGCGCATCAACCGCACCAACACAGCATGACTTTATTGAAGTTGAGTGTAGCAAGGATTTTATACCAGAGTCTTAATACATAAAAGCCCGGCAAAGCCGGGCATGAACGTTCAGTTTGAAGACTTGGAGATCTTCAGGCGAGGTGTTTGGCTCGCCTTGGGGTTGGGTTATTTAGTTGCCGCAAGCAACGCCAACATTGGCAAAAGCATTGGTCACGTCTTGGGCATTCAAACCTAAGTCATTAGCCGCTTGTTCAACACCACAGGCACCTTGGTTGAAGGTTGAAGTGGCACTCCAGTACAAGTCATTGGCACGCAGCATAACACCAAAGGCTTGTTGTACATCCCAACCGGCAGTTGTGGCCAAGTGGTAGAAGGCTTTGTTGTAAACACCTGAGCTATAGTGAACATCTAAATCAGCGGTCATTTGTGACGCGTGGTCGATAGACTTACCATCTTTAGAAGGCTGATCCATGTAACGCAGTGCACCGGCATTTTTGAAGATTCGCTCACCAACCATCCAGTCGTTTGCACCAAGCATATAGTTCTCGGCAGCTTCACCGGCCATATCAGAGAACGCTTCGTTCATACCGCCAGACTCACCGCTGTATTGCAAGCCAGAACGCTGCTCGGTAACACCGTGGCTAACCTCATGGGCAGAGACGTCAAGTGAAACCAAAGGATAGAAATAGTTCTTACCGTCACCGAAGCTCATGGCAGTACCATCCCAGAACGCATTTTCATAGTCGCGACCGTAGTGAACGCGCATTTGAAGTTGCTGTGACAAAGGACGTACACCGTACCAGTCGCCGTACATGTTGAAAATAACGTTACCGAAGTAATGGGCATCGTTCAGTGGCGAGAACGCGCCGTTGGTTGCTTTATATGAATTCTCAGGACAAGTAAATGAGAAAGCACCGGCCGAGCGTGACAAACGGGTGCTGTTACCCATGTCGATGGTCAATACATTGTCGTTTTCTAAATAACAGGTGCCGCTTGACTTAGAAACCTGTAATGCGCTGAAATCGTTACCGTAGTAATACATACCGGTTTTTTCGTTACCGCCCGGGCCTGTTGCCTCGGCTGGCGTTTTAGCGCCGCCGCCACCGTTACCGCCAGGCTTACCTTTGTGAGCCAAAGCGTTGAATGATTCTTTTACTTCACCAGTTTTGCCATCGACCAAACCGAAGGCACGAACCAGCTGGCCGTTGTCATTTGACAAGAAATCGATTTTATAAACAGCCGCTTGATGTTTATTTGAGACCATGCGCTCAATATTTAGGTTTTCAATGTTGCTCACACCAAACTTATCTTTAAGGGCTTTAACCGCAGCCACTTGAGTCACCGTGAACTTGGTGTCGATAGCGCTTAACTTACTGACAAAACCAGTGGCTGCAACGATGTCGCCATTGGCGTTTTTGCTGCCGACTGCGTGCATGTCATAGACAGGCAAATCGCGATAGAAAAGATTTAATTTGGTTTTGTTTACGCCAGTTTTGGTGGCAAAGTTACCTTGAGCTTTAAAGCTATGGTTGGCATCAAGACCGAAAGCTTTGGCAACGCCTTGTGCGTTGTTGACTTCAACGTTTTTCATAACCGCAGCAGATACAGGGCTAACGGCGAAGGCTGCAAACAAAGAAGTGGTGATGATAGCTTTAACTTTTGACATGGATTTTCTTCCTACTTGTATTAAAAATAATGGTTTTTTTAATACCCCGATAACCACTGCGAATTCAGTTGCTGCCGGGAAGGTTCCGTCCTCATTTTTATTCTTGAAAGGGCTGTTAGCTGTTTGGCTAAAAGTT
>JBFHGJ010000025.1:0-60771 GCA_041583135.1 Alteromonadaceae bacterium
ATTGTCGTTGCTCCAACTTAACGTCGGCTGCAATGAAACCTGCTCGGCGTTGTTGGCCGGGCTTTGTGGTGCCACCTCAGAAACCTTATCCATGATTTTAAGCTTTGCAACAATGGTGCGTTCTCTTGCGCCGTCACTGAGCCCTTTAATTTCAATCCTGTGGTCGCCAATTGCAGTCCCCTCAGCGACTTGGATATTCGCGTTGGTCGCCACTCCCGGTTTAAAGGTATCGGCACTGAAACTGCCGCTGATACCATCGGCCAATTGGCCATAGCTCAGACGAATATCGGCGTTAAACTCGTTGTAACCCGAGGCGTTGATAGTCACTGGCTGCAAGTCGCCCTTAACACAAATCTCTTGGCTTAAATTGGTGGCAGAGAGCGTAAAGCCCGGATTTGGGTCGCCACAACTAGGCATCTTGAAACTCGATACTCGCGTCCCCCAACGGCCATCTTGCTTGCCATACTCAGAGGTAAACCAGAAGGTACAGTTATCTACCGGATCGACCCCCATTTGCGAGTAGTCACCGTCACGATCAGATGAAATAGGACTAGTCCCTTCAACCAGCAGCTGCTCACCAAAGGTTAAAGTACCGGCTTCATCCGCATGATGACGGCCATTAAAGGCAATACTCGGAAAGCGTGACGGTCCGGTCGTCATGTAGGCCAAGGCAATATTGCCGTCACCATCCATCGCCACACCACCCATATAGCGGTTGTTGCCGTCGCCTTCGGTATAAGTACCTTCTTGATGTAACGCCCAATCGCTTTCGCCGCTGCGGCGTAGCTCAAACCAACGCACCGCAGCGGTATTGGACCCTACCTTGGTGATCAAATTGCCAACAATCGATTCATGGCCACTAAAGCGGCGATATTGACCTTTGTACATCACCACTTCGCGCAACGGATCAAGGGTTTGCGTTTCTTCGGCTTGCTCCAAACAGCCATAACCCGGCCCGTTACAAGTAAATTTCGAATCGATTTCACTGATAGCGATATTAAAAGGGCCTTCCAACTTGCTGTTGTCTGGATTGTTAAAATCTGGCGCCAAGCTCCATAGCTCAAGATAGTCTTTCTCTGCATTGTTGGCGCCAGAATTATGCAGCTCGTCATCACGATGACGAATAAATAGACCCGGCGTGCCTTGCGGCGCATCAAGCGGACCATCGACATCAATCGGCGTGATGGAGTTAAAGCCAAAGCCGGCCAACACTGGCACCTCCTGACGGATCATCGCCGCAGGTTCGCCTTTTAGCATTTTCTCACGTTCAAAAGCATATACCGCCGATTGGTTTTCATTGGCCGTCGCATAGTATACGCCACCGATCTGACTGTATTTGGGATAGTCGGGGAAGCTCGGCGCTTGAAACTCATAGGCATACCAGCCGCCGCTGACCGGATCTTCGGTTTTAGACACCAACACACACAACTTATTCGGTCCCTGAGTCGAAAATTCAGTGAGTAACCAACGTTTCGCCTGCTCATCAAACAACACCACAGGGTCGCCCATGGTATTGGCACAATCGCCAGTTTGCATACTCGCCATATTCAAAGGGCCTGCAACCAATGCACCATCTGCCTTGTTATAAACATTAAAGGCACTGCCCTCAGGGCTATTGATAGACTGAATGTAATACTTCAGACCAACATCACCGGTGGTATCCGGTGGATTGACGCCATTAAAGCCCAAACCGTCAATATTCACCTCAGTGACGACGTTTTGAGCCTTTTTACCCTTGTTGTGGCTGGCGGCCAACTGCTTGGCCACCAAAGGATCCTCGCCGACGACCTTATTCACCGCCGGTAAAATCGTTTGAATATCACGAATATGGCGCGGATTGGCGACTTTTACCGGGTCGCCCGGCAACCATTTTTTTGCCGGCTTGAGCTGACGTAAATCACCATCGAAATGGGCAGGGTTGGCGATAGAAACCGCCTTTGCGCCACGGCTGACCGACTTGGACACCGTATCGTTGATGGTTTGTGCCGACGCCGTGCCGGCAGAAATAAAGAACAAGGTAGAGCTGGCCAGAGCGGCGCACACCGCCCGGCTGAGATAAGTCGGATGCATAACACATTCCTCCAAATAGCGTGTTGGATTAATTCAATCTTATTTATTGAGAGCTCGGCCCGAACGTTTAAACCTTAGGGCTGAGCATTTTGTTGCGCCTGACGGCGAAAGATCTTGGCTGGTAGCTTGGCCTCTTTATGAGCCATGGGCTTAATCACCACCTTGCCACTGTCACTATGACCTGTAGCATGACCAGAAGTAGCCAGTTTGATGTTGCCGGTATGAGAGCGCGCCTCGACATTCGAGCCGCTTTTTTTGACCTTAATATCACCAAAGTCAGTGACCAGCTCTAAATCGATATAGGCCGGGATCCACACCCCCAAATCAAACCGTCCAGACAGCTGTCCCGAATCATCAGCATTGCCTTTGGGATAGCTCACCACAACCTCGGTTACGCCATCGACGTCACGAATATCGATTGTGTGCTCCTTGCCTTTATCCCCAATGGTTTGAATAACCCCAGACAACTCAATATTGTCATAACTACTTGAACGTGAAGTGATATTACCAAAGGGATTAATCACCCTTAGCTTCTTTGCCTTAGGCAGCTCGCCAACATACTTATACTGTTCCAGCGTCACTGCCGGGGTGTTCGGCGCACGAGATACAGCCCCGCCGGCCTGTGCGCCACAAGCAACGACCAAAACAGCGCCAACCGATAAAAACCGTAATATTGAATTCATAATGAACCCCGTTAAATTGACCACGTATTTTCAGTGTAAGGATTAAAAGACACATAAATAGTGAGGTTCTGTATCGCCAACGTATCCTAAACTCGCCACCGTCAACATTTAGATACATCTACAGCGGCCAAATGTCACAATTCAACCGCCGAACGCCCCAAAAATCCGTTTGCAACACCAGTACCTATAAAAAAAGTGTCAGACACCAACATCAGCCTAAAAAATACAACCCTATGATTTTAATTGTTTTTTATCAAAATGATTGAACTTGGTGTCTGACACCTAGACATTTTTTAAGATGGGCTATGTGTTGTTTTGTATCTGAGGTTTTAGGTTGCGGTTACATGCCTGCTATACACCGTTATACTTGTTGGGCGAAGAATTTTGTATGCTGCCGGAGTGTTTATCTCAAAAGGGCTGTTTTACTATGTTTTTTCGACGTTCCATAATTTGCAGTACCATTACAGCCCTTCTCGCCGCTAGCTCTACCAGCGCTTTAGCCAAGTCAGGCCAAAGCGATACCAGCACCAAAACTCAAGCGCTGCAAACCATTGTCGTCATTGGCAATAAGCATCAACACACCAGCGCACCTAGTGGTAACTCACAAATGCTGTTTGCCAGCGACTTCTCCCCAAGCGTACGCAATTTGAGCGAGCTGATTGCCGATACGCCCGGCGCCGAGCTTTCCGGCCAAGGGGGACTATTTCAGGTCTACGCACTGCGCGGCATGTCGCGCTGGCGCGTTTTGACCCAAGTGGCCGGTGTTCCCGTGCACACGGAAAGACGTGCAGGCACCGCCGCTTCTTTTATTTCACCTTGGCTTGTCGGACAGACTGAAATCGTCAAAGGCCCAGTATCGACATTGTATGGTTCTGGCGGATTGGCCGGTATTGCGCAGATCCAACCACGTCAATTCCACGGTTTAAACTTACAAACCGGCTTTAGCAGCAACGGTGATGTACAATTTGAAAACCTTGGCTGGGGAAACGAACAATACAGCTTAGGTATCAGCCATCAAACAGAGAAAAATGGTCAAACGCCAAGTGGTGACGCCATCAACAGTCACTTCGAGCAAACCAGCACCAGCTTTTTAGGTCACTGGCAGTTCGATGAGGATATCGAATCGCGTCTGATGCTGCTCTACGGCAACGGCAACGATATCGGCAAGGCCAATAACGAAGACTTTAGCAATAAAAAATACACCACCTATCCAGATGAAAATCATCTGATGGCGCAGTTTGCGCTGGAAAAACGCGATGAGTGGCAAGCCAATTTTTCACTCCATCAACACGATCTGCTGACGCAAACCATTCGCTTTGGTCAGCGTATCAACAGTGCTACCGCAAAAGCGAATGACTATTCCTTAAACTTCTCAAAAAACTGGCAATGGCAAGCGTTTCAAGGCCGCTGGGGTGTTGAACAAGAATATCGCGACAACATTCATGCCAGTGAGCGTGAGCTTAACCTTAAATCTGATGTCGTTGCTACTAGCGAATTTTTAGACGCAGAACAATACAGTGCAGCCCTATTTGCCTTCGCCAACTATCAACTCAATGACTGGGCTTTCAGTCTTGGCGGCCGCTATAGCTACATCAAACAATCATCCCACTTCGACCAGCCGCAACACCAAGACCGCTCAGACAGCAAAGCCACCTATTTTGCCTCAGCGGCCTATCAGCTGGACGACAACTGGCAGCTCACCTCATCGCTATCAACCGGTTTTCGCTTTCCATCGGTAAGCGAGCGGTTTTATAACGGTATGACCGCCCGTGGGCAAACCTTTGGCAACCCGCAATTGCAAAGCGAAACAGCACAAAACATCGAGTTTGGCTTTAACTATCACAACGACAACATTAAGTGGTTGATGAGTGCCTTCAATAATGATATCGACCATTATATTGAGCGCATTGATATGCCAGACGATACCCGCACCTACCGCAATCTCGACAAGGGCACCATCAAAGGTGTCGAATTTGGCTTTAACCACCAGCTCAGTGACAGCTTCAGTTATGAACTCAGTGGCCACCATCTCAAAGGCCGTGACATAAACGGCGATGCTATTGCCGATATCTCCCCGAATAAGCTGCAACTGGCACTCAACTACGACCATCAACAATGGCAGGCACAATTGCGAATAAAACATCGCTTTTCACACCGCAGCGTTGCCTCAGGTGAACAACCACTTGATTCGGTAAACATTGTCACAGGTCATATTGACTATTATTTGTCTGACAGTTGGCAGTTAACCCTCTGGGCCGATAATCTTTTGAACAAGGAATATGCCGTTACCAGCGATGATAAAAGCGCGTTATCGAACGAACGCCGTTTTGGCGTTACTCTAAGCTGGTCAATGGAATAACCTTTCACAACCGCTTTCGCGGCGTCTATCAGTTAAAGTTTAGACGCCGCTTTACTACCAAACCCGCCACCCTCAACTATACTGAAATAAACAAAAAGAGTTGTCTTGGAGGTGGCTATGCCTGCTCGTAAAAAGCGTCTGTTTTGTTTGTTCTCCTTGTTGGCCGTGCTGCTTTTGACGGTCGCTTTTCGCGATGCCAATGAGCGCCCTAATCAATTTAAAATCAGCAAGATACCGCAGCACATCGAATACAACGCGATGCTTGAAGTAAGCACTCACATTCGCCAAACCCCAAGACCTAAAGAAACCTTCGATTTTCCCATTGAGGTTGGTCAACATGGCCCTGTACAGTCGCTCTACAGCGGCTCTTTGCAATATCCTTTTTATTGTATGACTTGGGAGTCGGGCTTGGGTCAGCCGCTAATCGATAACCACCAAGGCATCGGAGTACCTGTCTACCAGTTCGATGACCATGGCCAGCTTAGCGACCACATTGCCGGTTACAGTCAAGACTGCCAAATCAACACTCGTATCGATTACTTCTATATCGACCATAACGGCAAACATCAGCCATATACGGCAAACACCAATCCCGACGACATCGAACAATTGACCATCAAGCAAAAACAGGTGCCTTTTATCATTCGCACAGAGCGTGGCACCATCAATCGCTTCATTTATGTCATTGCCATGCTTGTCGGGGAGCAGTCCAACCATCAGTTACAAAACACCAGCTACTGGAATCAAAAACTGATTTACCAATTTGGTGGCGGCTCCGGCATCGGCTTTCGTCAAGGTAAGCTGCCGCTGCATAAGATCCTCGAACGACGTCAAGATCAGCTAAAGCAGGGTTATGCCGTTATCGGCTCTACCGGCAACATCACCTCCTATACCTACAATATGCTGTTGGCGGAAGACACCGCCGTAAGAGTCAAACGCCAATTTGAAGCGCGCTACGGCAAACCACAATACACCGTTGGCGTCGGCGGCTCGGGCGGCGCCATTCAATCTTATCTGCTGGCACAAAATCACCCCACTCTGTTAGATGGCATTATTCCACAATATTCCTACCCGGATATGGTCAGTCAAACCATCTATGCCTTGGATTGCGATCTGATTGAGCACTACTTTGCCATTGTCGATAGCGACAATCCTCGTTGGCAAAACTGGCCTGAGCGCCAGGCCATCGTAGGGCTTAATCATCTCAACGGCTTTGCCCAAAAATACCCATGGCTGGTGATGCTCAACCAATCCCTTGCCGGTGTTTTGCCTCATCGCCCCAAGGGTTCAAGTGAATGCATCAACGGTTGGTTTGGATTATCGAGCCTGATCAATAACCCGCGCATGAGCTATTTAAAACCCTACTTTGACGATACCCTGCTCGCACAAGTGCATTGGAGTTATTGGCAAGACATGGTACAGATATACGGTCGCGACGATGACGGTTTTGCCCGCACCACTTGGGACAACGAAGGTGTACAATATGGTCTAAAAGCACTACAAGAAAAGCGCATTAGTATCGCTGAATTTATCAACCTCAACCGCCATGTCGGCGCTTGGAAAGCGCAAAAGGATATGCAGACAGAACGTTTTTTCTTTGCGTTTAGTCACGATTTTCCGGTATGGACTTCAATGTGGAGCCGTCACAATATCACCCAAAACGACCCAAAACCGGCCACACGACACAAAGCATCTACTGCCGCAATTGCTCAAGCCTATCGTTACGGTCAAATTTTTATCGGCAACTTAGACGTACCGGTCATCGACGTGCGCCATTACCTCGAAGAACAGCTCGACATGCACCATGCCTCAGCGTCTTTTGCCAGTCGTCTGCGAATGAAGCAATACGGTCGCGAACAGGCCCAGTTGATTTGGATGAGCCGTAAAGACTATGACTACACCAATGCCGCGTTTGCAGCCATGGACCGTTGGCTTGAAAATATTAGCCGGACGCCGCAACGAGGGGTAGTCGCCAACAAGCCAGCTGAGCTTGAAGACCAATGTGCCGATGAAAACGGTCGCTTACTGGCTAAAGGACCACAGGTTTGGGATGGTCAATACAATGATAAACCTGCGGGGGAGTGTACCAAGTTGCACCCAATCTACACCACCTCACGAATACAGGCCGGCGACAACTGGGCCGCCAGCACCTTTAAATGCACATTGCAGCCAGTGGCACAAGCGATGGAAAAAGGGCTTTACGGCGCACATGACGAGCCACAGCTGTTAGCCGAACTGGAAGCGATTTTTCCCACTGGCGTATGCGACTACAGTGCACCAGACCTCGGCCGTCCGTCAGACCTTTAATTGTCGCGGTGCTTGCGCCCTGTTTTGCGCCATTTGTCAAAATGCGGCTGGTGGCGCAGCACTTTACTGTTAGGATCAGGGATCACCACCGCCTTTTTGCTCGCTTTAACGACACCTTTACCGTTGGACATCGCAAGCGTAACAACCTCACCATCGATACTGACCTCTAACGGCATGGGAAAAGGCACGTCATCTTGGGTCTGCCAGCGATACTCAATCGAGTCGCCTTGGCGAGTCGCCACCAGCTCCGGCAGTTTCGCTTGATATAAATATACCTTGAACAGCCAGCCTAAATCTTGGCCGCTTTGTTGCTCGGCAGCAGCGATAAAATCGTCGGTAGCGGCAAACCTCGGGGCGAAATTGCCCGGCTTGGGATCTGTCGTACCGTAGACAACCGCTCTTATCGTGGCAAAAAACGCCTTGTCGCCAATCAACGCTCTTAAGGTATGCAAAAACAAAGCCCCTTTATAATAAGCATCTTGGCCAGAGCCATCGGCCTGTAAATCGTTCTCAGTACGGGGCTTGGCGTGTACCATCGCCCCGTCATTGCGAATGGCGTGACGTTGACGATATAAAAACGCATGATATGCCAAGTCGCCCTGTAAATACTGGGCATATAAGCCCTGCATATAGGTTCCTAGTCCTTCGTGTAGCCAAATATCGTCTTGATTTTTGTGGGTTAGCTGATTGCCGAACCACTCGTGAGAAAACTCATGATGTAACAGCCAATCATAACCGTAGTAACCTACTTTGTAGCCGTTACCATAGGCGTTGATGGTTTGATGCTCCATACCTAAATGCGGCGTTTCAACCACCCCCATCTTGTCATCATAAAACGGATAAGGCCCAATCATTGCTTCAAAAAAATCCAACATAGGAGCAAACTCATCAAACAATCCCTGCGCCTTTTCACCATTGCTGGGCAAATGCCAGTACATCAAATCAATGGTATTGCCATAGCGGCTTTGGTATTTACCGCTGAGTAATTCAAATGGCCCGACATTTAGACTCACCGCATAAGTATTGACTGGCCGCTCACTGCGCCAATGAAATGTACGCCAATCGCCTTGAGTTTCATCGCTGATCAAACGCCCGTTGGACACTGCGCTAAGGTTTGCCGGGACGGTAATACGAATATCCAACGACTGCGGCTCTCTTAGCGGGTTGTCGATACAAGGCCAAAACAGGTCGCACCCTTCGCTTTGCACCGCAGTTGCAATCCAAGGTTGTCCTTGCGGAGTCTTCTGCCAAATGATGCCTCCTTGCCAAGGCGGGTTTTTCGCCACATGTGGCGCGCCACTGTAAACGATAGTTAGCAGCTGCTCAGAGCCCAACGTGGTCTTGCCTCGTAGCGCAATGGACAATTGGCCATTGACATGCCGGTAGCTGGGCCGCTTTACCTCAACGCCGTTTAAACTGACGTTTTCAATGGTAAAAAGGCTATCTAGATCAATCACAATACGCTCGCTTTGCGCGCGTGTTTTGAGCGTCAGCCTAGCAATGCCCGCCAAAGACTGAGTTTGCGGATAAAGCGTAAACGACAAATCGGCGTGGGCCAGTTCAAAGGCACTCTGGGCCTGACTAAGTGGCCCGCCAGAAGACATGGTATGCATTCTTTCGGGCGAAATCACATCGCTTTGCTCATCCGAGTGTTTGGTTAGGGTGCAACCACTCAATCCCACAACCAACAGCATTACCAGCAATCTTGTCATCATCAGACCCTTAAGCAAAAGCACTCATTATAAGGAGCGCGAGCGAAAACAAAGAAGCGCCTTCAGTGGAGATAATTGTTAGTTAATGTTTCCAATGACTTAAAAAGCCGCCGCCGGGCTGTAAATCCATTGACAGAAGTTGTAACCTGAGCGCTGAACTGGCATCGCATGCTATCGATATTTCGCGATTTACATACCCTATTTGGTCATAAAAATTTTCATGAACGACAATTTGCCCGCTTTTTTATCCGCTTTAACGCTGCTCGGCCTACTGTCAGGCTGTGCTACAGCGCCGACAAGCTCGCCGAGTGAACCGCCATCACCGATTGCCATGGTAGAGCAAGAGATCAAAACCTTACTCACCGACGTCGGCAACAACAGCGGTCAAACCCATGGTTTTGAAAAAATTTCCCATTGCCGCTATGAATTATCGACCGAATGGCAAAACCTTGAGCAGGGGTACTACTTTGCCAAAAGTGCACAACGCATCAGTTTCGCCTACGATATTCGCAATATTGAAAATACCCCGGCCTACAGCCTTAAATACCACGATGGGATGCAGTATTGGCAGGAAATGCTCGATTTGACGTTCAATCGCATGGTGCCCACACACTTTAGTTACATCAAAACCGACAACTACAGCCTGCATCAAAAAGACTCGACCAGCGACGCCTTTAATATTAGCGGTTACAACAGCACATCAAGAGAAACCATGCAGCGCCTGCTTGGCGCCTTTGAGCGTCTGGCCGGTTTGTGCGGCACCGACGTCGAAAAATACGACGACCTCAATCAAAAAGTGCTCGGACGCTGGGAGATCTTTGGCCTTGAACGCCCAGAAGGGGCATTGATCATAACCCCGAATCAAGCAGGGCTGTTGACCGGAGACAATCAACGAATTGAGGGCGCCTACACGCTGACAGAGCATCAAGATTATGCCCTGTTGACGATTTTACCCAATGATGGCGCCGCCGGATTCAATCTGCTGTTGGATTTTGTCAACAGCAACTATGCCCGCATACTGCTACTTGGCAATAAACAACCACCAGTACCCTTTGCCCCCGCTTGGGCCGACGATGAGGGTCAATACAATCAGGCAGAGCAGAAACTCTTTCGCAAAGGAGATTTAAGATGAAGATCTTCTACCTCAGCTTAATGCTGCTAAGTTTCACCCTCGGCGCGCAGCCCATCGGCAGTGTGGAAGATGCAAAGGCGCAACAGGCCGAAGATAAAAAGTGGCAACAAGCCATTGCCGACTTTGCCGCAGCACCGCGTGATGAAGTGCTTGGTCCTTACATGCAGTTGATCACCAACCTCAATCATCATCCAGAATACAGCTGGTGCAGCGACAACATCTTAGGTTTGATAGACCAAGCTCTCTTGCTCAACCCATCCTCTTTGGTTGCCTATTCGATGCGCTACACCTGTGCAACGCGAATGCACCAGCTTGAATTGAAAGAAAGCTACCTCAAGAATATCAACGGCTTAGTCCGTGCCTTAAGGGCCGGTAAAGCGGCCGATTCGATTGAAAATGTGGTCGAAATACGCGAGCTGATGGAAGCGCAATTGCTGCTGCAAGCCATGGGTTACACTGTACTGGACATAGAAATGGTTACCCAGGCCGGCGGGCTATATTACCGCTACCATGTGCTGGATCCAATTCACACCAAAGTCAGCACCCGCTATTTTTCCAACTTGAAATTCATGAAGCGCATGCTGACCAATCCCAACGTCAGCGATCATATCGCCGCACAACACCTTGCCAGCCATTATCGCCAGCAAAAAATGGACTTTGCACTGACGGCACAGGCCAAAGAGCAAATTGCGCGCCATCAGTTTGATCAAGCATTGGAAACGCTCAATCAAATAGAAGAATATTCGATGACCAAAAATCTGCTCAAAGCGCAGATTTACCTCTATACCCAGCAGGATATCGACTTAAAGGCGATTGAAAAAGACCTAGCAATAGACGCCATGTCCGGCTATCTTGATGCCAAAGTCACGCTAGCGGCGATTAAGCTCAAAGAACAGTCTCAAGAAAACGCCGAGCAAATCAAAGCCCTGCTGCAAAGTGTCGATAAATATACCAAAGCAGGAGAAGGAGCCTATCGCTTGGCCGCCTTGCTTAACTCTTTGAGCGAACAGCCAATTAAAACGCAAGCGGTAGATTATTTAAAGCAGGCAGTGGCGCAGCAACACCCCAAAGCGATATTTACGCTGGCCCGGTGGTATCGCAGCCACAATGAGCAACCAAAGCATGACATCCAAGCGATGGCACTGCTAGAACAAGCCCACTCTCTCGGTATAGACGAAGCGGCCATCGAAATCGCCGAAGCCTTACACAGCGGTAGTGAGCAAATCGCCATCGATCATCAAAAAGAGCTGGAGATCTTGCGCAGTTTAGCCGCCAAACACCATGCTCAAGCCCTCTACATGCTCGCTCAACGTCATCACTTAGGTGTTGATTTACCGCAAGATAGCGACACAGCCCTCAGCTTCTACCAACAAGCCTATAACCAAGGCCACGCCAGAGCGGCCAATCAAATTGGGATCTTATATGAGGTAGGCGCGCTTAAAAGCGGTGAAGATCTGCAAAAGGCATTTGAGTGGTATCAAAATGCGGCGAATTTGAACGATAGCAACGGCTTGTCTAACGTCGGGCGGTTTTACTACTATGGCATTGGTCGCGAGGTCAACTTGGCCTATGCCGCCAATAACTTTGGCCGCGCCGCAGAAGGCGGCGACTACAGTGCCTACTGCAAACTTGCCGATACCGTCTTGCAAATGGAATCGCCCAATGCCGACAACTGGAATGAAACCTTAGGAACAGCTCAAGCCTGGTATCAATATGGCGCTAAATATGACGAACAATATTGTCCAAGACGGCTCGGGGAGTTTTTTCAACATTACCGTCATGACAACGAAGCCGCCGCCTACTGGCTTGAAACCGCCGCAAGGGCAGGCGACAAAAAAGCGCTAGAGAGCTTAGAAGTGCTCTATTTTGCGCCCTATGTAGACAAAAATTACGAAAATGCGCTGAAAATGCTGAAAAAGGGCATGAACCTCGGTATGGGAAAGGCCGCCTATTATCTCGGCCAAATGTACCATTTAAGCCAAGGTGTCAGCCGTGATGATGTGCAAGCCTTAGCCCATGTTGAAAAAGCCATCGAACTTGGTTATCTACACGCGAAAAAAGCCCAAGCGCAGCTACTGCTGCAAGGACAAATGAGCATTCGCGATGAAGCCAAAGCGGAACAAGTGCTCGACGAGATGGCCGCCGGTTCTTTGGAAATGACGCTGACTGTAGCCGAATGGCTGTTTTACGGCTGGGGTTTCAATAAAGACTATCAACTGGCACTCAAATATTACCAAATCGCCGCCGACCAAGGTTCAGGTAACGCCATTAACCACATTGGAGAGATGTATCGATACGGCTATGGCGTAGACATTGATTACCAACAAGCTAAGCGCTGGTATTTAAAAGGCGTAAAAGCCAACTACATCTTATCGGCGCACAATATCGCTGAAATGTATTACCTCGGTGAAGGTGTTGAGCAGAATTATCTTGTCGCCTTTGATTGGTTTCAAAAAAGTGCCGCAGCGAACGTCAGCCAATCCCGCTACTACCTCGGCAAAATGTACCAGCAGGGCCTTGGTGTCAACCAAAACATCAAACTGGCCAACCGGCTATTTTATCAAGCCATGGATGCTCATCATCCAGATGCCAAATTCGAGATAGGCAAAAACATGATTGACGGCAATGGCATCAAAGCCAACCCCGGCCGTGGCCTGCTACTCATCACCGAAGCATCTGAAGCCGGCAGCCAAGCCGCCAGCGACTACCTCAAAACCAACACACACTAACGGACACGCTTATCCCCGGTGGACAGAATGCCCTGATATAAGTTGCTCGCTGCGCATTAAGCTGCGCAGCTTGAGCGCAAGGGTGAGGCCACGCATTGCCATAAAGCCGGTCATTGCAGCCCATAGGGCATGATTGCCATAGCTTTGCAGCATAAACCACACCATAAAAAAGCCGATCACAGTAGAGATGAACATCGAGTTACGCATATCTTTGGCACGAGTCAGGCCAATAAAAATACCATCAAACAAAAAACACCACATGCTGACAATCGGCAAAACCATCATCCACGGCAAATACACCAGCGCTGTTTCCCTTACCTGTGGCAAATCCGACATCAGCGCTATCAGCCATTCACCGGCAAACCAAAACAGGCCGCAGTAGAATAACGCAAAGACCACCGACCAAAAGAGCGCATCTTGAATCGATTTAACCAACATACTGCGAGATCTCTTGCCAACCGCTTTACCCACTAAAGCCTCTACCGCGTAGGCAATGCCATCTAGACCAAATGACACCAACATTAAGAAGTTCTGCAAAATGGCGTTGGCGGCAACGATGTTGTCACCGAGTTTGGCCCCTTGAAATGTCATAAAGGCAAAACACACCATCAGCGCGAAAGTACGCAAGAAAATGTCGCGATTGATCAACAAAAGGGGCTTAAGTGCCTGCCATTGGCGCCACACAGCCAACTGCTTAGGGTCAAAGTGTAGACCATTGCTTTGGGCGATTTGAGCAACAAAATACAGACCGATGGCCACGCCGCAATAATCTGCGACCACCGAGGCGGCGGCAACACCTTTAACGCCCCAGTCAAAGCCGAATACAAACAGTAGGTCGAGCAAGATATTGACGATATTGGTGAAAATCAAATGCCACATCGGTCCTTTGGCGTTTTGCATCCCCAGCATCCAGCCCAATAGCACCAAATTGGTCAGCGCCGCAGGCGCGCTAAAAATTCTGATACTAAAATACTGCTGACCATAACTTTGCACCTCGGCAGAGCCACCCGCAAGCGCAAAGCCGAAATAGCGAATAGGCCACATTAACACGAGAATCAATAGCGCCAGCCCGAGAGCGATGGCAATACCATGCACCAGCTTTTGTATCTGCTGCGCGCCATCACCTGAACCATAGGCTTGCGCCGTAACGCCCGTCGTCGCCATCCTTAAAAAACCGGCCATCCAAAAAATAAAGGTGACAATCATTGAGCCGACGGCCACGCCGCCCAAATAAAAAGGCGCATCGAGGTGCCCAACCACTGCGGTATCAACCAAGCCTAACAATGGCACGGTAATATTTGATAGAATCATCGGCATCGCAATTGCTAACAATGCTTTATGAGAAGGCCAATCAAATTGAAACAAGTATTAATCCTATTAATGGGCAGCCTGTATTTTCTGCCGCTATCTGCTTTTTCTGCGGTTATTCTACAGTATCATCACGTCAGTAGCGAAACTCCGGCAATCACCAGTATTTCCCCACAAGGGTTTGCCGAGCATATGGCGTTTTTACAAGACAACGGATTTAATGTGGTACCTTTGCCGCAATTGATGGAAAAAATCCGCAAAAAGCAGGCAATTGACGACAAAACGGTAGCGATCACCTTTGATGACGGCTATGACAGTGTTTATCACAACGCTCGCCCTATCTTGAAAAAACTCGGCTGGCCCTACACCATTTTCGTCAACCCCAAATTTATCGACGGTAAATATTCCCGCCATATCAGCTGGCAACAACTCAATGAAATGGCCAAAGAAAATGTCACGATTGCCAACCACACCATGGCCCATGACTATATGGTGCGTCCGCCAAAAGGCACACCGGTCGGCACATGGCGCGAAAAAATGCTGGCCGAGGTCGAACAGGCCGAACTGCGCATCAAACAAATGACCGGACAAAACCATAAAATGTTGGCCTATCCCTATGGCGAGTTCGACCAAGAATTACAAATCGCCATGAAGCAACACGGCTACACCGCCTTTGGTCAACACTCAGGCGCAGTCGGTCATTACACCAACCTCACCCGCATCCCGCGCTTTCCGGCTTCCGGCATTTATGCCAACTTAAACACCCTCAAAGACAAACTCTACAGCCTGCCGTTTAAAATCGAAGGTCTACAAAACGCCAATATGGTGATTGAACAAAACCCGGCAACGCTCGAGGTTTGGTTAAAAGCCGATGATTTTAACCCAAGCCAGCTCAATTGCTTTGCCCAAGGCGCCACCCATGCCACCATTGAATGGCACAATAAGAACAGCCAGTTCAGCGTCGTCTCCCCCGAACCTTTGCCCGAAGGCCGCAGCCGTTATAACTGCACCGCGCCATCAAAATCCAAACCCGGCCGCTTTTACTGGTTTTCTCAGCCCTGGCTGAACTTGCAAGCCCAGTCAAAACAGGACTGAGTTTAGCGCTATTCATTCACAACCTAGCAGCGCTCACCTTACCATTGTAGGGTGGCGCCGTGCGCACCATACCGTACAAGGCATCGTTCAATATATTGTTTCTTTTTGTGTCGCGCCGTGGCAACGGCGCGCCAGATAAGCAATAATCCCAGTGCAAATAAAAGACAACCACGAGAGTTTCAATGAAAAACAAACTGCTGCTTCCTTTAACCTTAGCCGGTTGTGTTCTCTCGGCCCTATTGCCGAGTGCGGCTTTGGCCGACCCTATCGACAAAGAAAAAATTGCGGTGATGAACGCCATCGGCGAAAACGATTTGATCCGCCCCTATCAAAGTGGCTTCCCTGCCAAGGTCAGACAAAATCTGATCAAACAATTCGACAACGCATTGGATCTACGCCGTCCTATCACCGTCTTCGGCAAGCATCAAACTTGGCAATCGCTAGATGATGTCAAGTCATTGACCGAGCCGGGCATTCAGTTGCTGCGCGTTGAGCTCAGCACGGATCGCTTTACCAAGGGCACACTGCAAGTTGAAGGGGTTCAAACCGGCACTTTGTTTTTAGACGGCGTTGAGGTTAGCGGCAAAGAGGGTAAATACTCACTGACCTTGTATAACGGCGACCACCGCTTATTAATGCTTACCGAGCAGGTCGATAACTGGAAAAAGGTGAAGTTCGACTACACCAGCGACGACGAAACCCATCAGGTTACCTTTCATAAAGGTTCACCCAAGCACCGCCTCAATGCCAAGCAGATGTTTGACGCACAAACCGTCAACGGCCTGAAGCTCTCCCCCGATGGCAAACAGTTTGTGTGGACCAAGCGTCATTACAACGACGATGGCGGCAATTCGTCAGTGTCGGTCACCGAACTGGTTGACAGCAAAAGCCTCAATGTCGTTTACCGCTGGCAAGGCATGACACCAGGCTCTTTAAGCTTCAGCCCGGATAACCGTCATATCGTTTTTGCCAAGGGCAACGATGTGTTTTTACTGGAACGTCAAAGCCTTGAATTGACCGAAGTTGCCGGTAATTTACAAGGTGCCTACGGCTACAATTGGCTCGATGGCAATACCATCATCTTTACTTGGAACCGCTCGGATGATTCCGGTCATGAGTTCACCAAACGTTATCGCGCAGTAGAAGACAGATGGGGAGGCTGGCGCGATAACGCTCAGTTATACTTACTCGATGTGCGTTCGGGCTTTATCAAACAGCTCACTGAATCGAAGCAGTCGGTTTATTTGCTCGATATCGACCGTGACAACAACAAGTTGTTGTTTGGTCGTGAATTGGTTGATTACCAAGCCCCAGCCCACACCATGAGCGAGTTGTTGGAACTGGATATTGTCAAACAAAGCGCCACTTCCATCGGCAAATATCGCACCTTCAACGGCGCATCTTATGGTCCACAAGGGCTTTATGTCTTGGCAGGTCCTTCATTTGCCAACAATGCCGGCCTTGCCGCAGGTGTTACCGTACCGAACGATTACGACACCCAACTTTATTTTATGAATAGAAACGGTCAAGTCGAAGCCCTGTCTAAAGACTTTGACCCATCAATCTCCAGCCTTGAGGTCATGGCAGACGGCAATGTGTTACTCAATGTAGTAGAGCAAGACCGTACTCAGCTTTACAGCTATATTCCAAAACGCAAAGAGTTCCAAAGACTCAATACTCAACTTGATGTCATTGGATCTTATAGCGTATCGAAAGAAAAACGCCCAAACATTCTGTACCGTGGCAGCACATCAACCTCGCCACAAAAGGTGTTTATCACTCAACAAAGCAAAAAAGCCCGCTTACTGCTCGACACCGCCAAAACACAATATGCCAACACCGAGTTCAGCACCATTAAAGATTGGGATTACACCAACAGCAAAGGTGAGCTGATCGACGGTCGTTACTACTTGCCACCTGATTTTGATGCCAGTAAGCAGTATCCAACCATTGTTTATTACTATGGCGGCACCTCGTCGGTCAAACGCGCCTTCACTGGCCGCTGGCCTTTTAGCCTGTGGGCTGCACAAGGTTATGTCGTGTATGTTTTGCAACCTTCAGGTGCACCGGGTTATGGCCAGAAGTTTTCAGCCAAACACGTTAACGCTTGGGGCAAAGATACTGCCGATGACATTATCGACGCCACCAAGGCGTTTGTTGCCGAGCATAAATTTGTCGATGGCAAGCGTCTTGCCAATATGGGCGCGTCTTACGGCGGCTTCATGACAATGCTCCTAGCCACCAAAACCGACCTGTTTGCCGCTTCAATCTCACATGCCGGTATCTCTAACCTATCGGAATACTGGGGTTATGGCTGGTGGGGTTACAGCTACTCGGGTGTTGCCAGCCGTGGTAGCTTCCCGTGGAACAACCCTGACTTATATGTCAAACAGAGCCCGCTGTATAGCGCCGATAAGGTAACTACGCCACTGTTGTTGATCCACGGTGATTCCGACACCAACGTACCGGTGACAGAAAGCCATCAGATGTATACCGCACTTAAGTTGCTGAACAAAGATGTCGAATTGGTTGAGTTTGCCGGTGATGATCACCACATCAACAGCCGTGATCATCGTCTGCGCTGGTGGAGCACCATTTTGGCCTATTTGGATATGAAACTAAAAGATCAGCCGCTGTGGTGGCAAACCCTTTATCCAGATCCATAAACCTATAGATGTTGAGGCAGTGGCTAATGCCGTTGCCTCAACCTGCCAAGATATCCCAGCCCGATTAATGCAATAGAGGTCAATAAAAACATCATAGGCGCTTGCTGCTGGGCGCTTAACTGAGGGTTTATACCAATAAAGTCCGCCATGCTCCTTTGTACTGGCCCTGCGTACCATACTACAGTGAATAATATCTCAAAGGTTCTACTGGTATTGGTCAACGCACCACAAGCCATGGCAAACGATGGGATAAACAGCGCGCCGCTAAGTAACATCATAGCGGAGGTCAACTCACCGCTAACCGCAAAGCGCACAAACGCAGGACTAACCACCATCAGCGCCACCACAAAACCAGCACTGAGCTGAGCAATAAAAGGTTTACCTAGGACATTGGCGCTACTGAACACCAGTTGCTCGGCATTTTCGCTCAATTCTCGATGTCCCATCCCAGAGAAGACCAATACACAAAGCAGCCAACTCGTCGGTAAAATGGCAAAACGTACCACCTCAAGGGGCAATAAGAGCTGTACAACGGCAAGTGCCAATATCGCCAGATACCACCAGTTGGGCTCTCCGCGCAGCAGCAATAAGCATTCCTGCCTAACCAAGCGAGTAAAAGCCCACCTTGAGGAAGCCTTGGCAAACAAAGCACTTAAAGGGTTAAACAGCAAAGCGGCAAGTGCATTTAGTTTTCCTGAATTCTCGGTGGTGTTGACTACCGCTTTATTGTTGTTAAAGCGGTCAAAAAATACAACGGCCAATGCCAACAACACAAAACTGACCGCCAGCAAGCTCAGCAAATAACCCCAAGAGACAGCTAAATACTCCATGCCTTGCCAAGTGAACAATCGCAGCGCTTCATCACCAGAAGTGCTTATACCGATATAAACGCCACCTTCGCTTTGTGGCGCGAATGCTTTAATGTCTTGCGCCATTTGCTCGACGACCATGCCAACGCCTGAGCCACCTTCAACCGCATATATCACCAAAGACATCCACACAAAAAAGTACACCACATTGCCAATACCGCCTCTGAGCAAAGGAATACTCTCAAATAACAAGGCAGCACTGGCTATCACCAGCAACATCGGTAAGACCAACAGGATCTGCGGGGTAACAATCGGCAATAGGGCGACTTCTCGCGACTCCCCATGCCATTGCTGAACAAAAAACAGCGCCACTGTCATGGCTAAAGACAATCCCAGCAACAACGCAGCATTTGCCAGCCATTTACCCACAATATATTGTGTTTTGGTCACAGCAGTCGCGGCGATCAGCTCACATGCCCCTCTTTTCCTATCGCCTTCAACTGCATTTTTGATCAAATAAAAACAGATCACCGGCAAAAACGTCGCACTCAAAACAGCCAAGGTCGCTCCCATCCAGTGGGCGTTGTATATGCCGCGATATCCGGCGATCAAAATAGTGTTATAGCCATCATCTTTGCTTGGGAAAAACAGTGCAGTCACAATACACATCAACAGCAAGCTGACAATGTAATTACGCCTTCTCACCCTGTCTTTAAAGTCGGCCAGAAAGGTATGTAAGATTGGCCTTAACATAGCGCACACTCCGAGTGAGTCGCCGCTGTTAAATCGTTACTGTGGGTGTAATACAGAAAAACATCTTCAAGTGTCGGCTCAACATTCACCGCCCCAGCCATCGGTTGTTCATCAGCAATCACATGCAGATGAAAGCCATCGGCTCTACGAGCTGTATGAGAAATGCAATATCGCTGGCGCATTTCGGCCAGCGCCTCTTGCGCCAGCACACAATACCAAACGCGATTTTGCAACCGCCCCATCAGCTGCTCGGGGGTATCATACGCCAATAGCTGACCTTGATTGAGAATAGCGATGTTATCGGCAATCGACTCAACATCGCTGACAATATGAGTCGATAGAATGATCACTCGCTCACCACCCAACTCTGCCAACATATCGCGAAAGCGTGCTCGCTCTTGCGGGTCTAACCCAACGGTCGGTTCATCGACAATCAGCAACTGTGGGTCGTTGAGCAAAGCTTGGGCAATACCAACGCGCTGTTTCATACCACCGGAATAACCTTTTAATGGTTTATCCGCCACTTCGCTCAAGTTAACCTGCTCAAGCAATAGATTGATGCGCTCGTCGCAAAGGCCAGCTTCAACCCCTTTCAAAGCTGCCAAATATTGCAAAAACTCACGTGCCGACAAATGCTCGTATACACCGAAACTTTGCGGTAAATAGCCTAAGGTTTTGCGTAACGCTTCAGGATTTCTTATGATGTCTTGCCCTTGCCACAACACTTGGCCAGCACTGGGCTTGCTGATGGTTGCCAATATTCGCATTAGTGATGACTTGCCAGCGCCATTAGGGCCAAGTAAACCGATAACACCGGGCTTAAGTTCAAGACTAAATCGGTTAAGCGCAATTTTGTCTTGACCGTATTGTTGAGTCAGATTTTGAATTTCCAGCATCACTGTCACTCTTTTGCATTTGAGGTTACATTGTTGTTGTGTGGCCAATTACGGCAGAAAATTGCAGGCAAAGCTTAGGCCAAATACTATTTATTGTTTAATTTCAAAATATTAGCAAGTTATCATCACCAAAAGCGCACGCGCTAGAAAGGCAGCCGCCACCAAATTCTGGCGAGTTTGACCAATAGGCGAAGCCCGATTACAACAGGAAAAAGTATGAAGAAAATCGATTTGTTGACCGTGATCGTCTCCTCGGCCACGTTGGGGCTATTCTGTTTATGTAGCCTATTGCTGATATGGCAATATGGCGAGATCCGCGATGATATCGACAGCCGCAACAATAAGAATATCGACACCACCATGGATTATGTCCAACAACTCGAAAGTGGTGCGAGCATCGACAGACAGGCCTTAGGCGAGCATTTGCAGGCCAACGTCAAAACCATTCGCGCCCATCAGGATGAATGGCTGTTGATGCGCCATACCCTCACCTCTTTTGTCTTTATTCTGACTTTAATCGTGATCTCCCATTTGCTGTTTGTCTATACCTTTGTCAAAGCGGCCATCACTAGATCTGGCAACCCCCGGCAATAGCCGTTAAACTGCGCCACAGCACATTCACCGTTAAAAGGAAGCCCCATGAGCTTAACCCAAATCGATATCGACAACCTGTTAAAAGGTCCGGCGCAAAATCGCTATGATCATTTCATCAAAACGGCACTGCAAGAGCAAAAAGTGTGGGCGCTGTATGACGACAACTGGGCGATGTCCGGCACGGCCGAGGGCAAAATGGTCTTTCCACTGTGGCCAGATAAAGTGTTTGCCGAGCTTTGCGCCAGCGGCGAATGGGCAAACTATAAAGCGGTCGCACTGGCCCTTGAGGAAGTGCGTGACAATCTGTTGCCGCAACTACAGGAAAAAGACATTTTGCCGGGCATCTTCTTCACCTTAGAAGATGGTAGTGTCGAGGTAGAGATGGAAGAATTGATTGAGGCGTTGCAGTCAACACAGTAAGGACTATGCGCTTGAAGTTATCGTTACTTCAAGCGCACATTTGACCTAAGCGCCAAGATTAGCGTTTGCGTCTAACCCCAGCCAAACCCAGCATAAACAGCGCAGCAAAACCAAGTGAACCGCCACCACTGCTGCCGCTCGATGAATCACCACCAGAGTCGCCATTATTATTGTCGTTACCATAGTTCGGATTGACCGCTGGGTTTAAACCGGCGGCAGTATCCACTGCGGCATCTTCAATGGTCGCGGTATGGATAATGATGAAGTTGTTTTCATTCGGCATAATGCCATCGCCATAATCAGTGGCGACATAATCTCTTAGAGGCAGGCTAACGAAGGCCCCGCTACTATAGACTGCACCAAAGTTAAATGCGGTATAGTCGGCGATTTGGTCAACCAACGCCATGCTATCGCTGGTCAGTTCACCAAATACGCTATAACCCTGTTCGGCGGAATCCAAGTTGGTACTGCCGCTGTTGTTGTCTGTTAGATTGATAAAAAACTCGCTGGTGGCGCTGTTTGGCTGACCGGCCACTTTGGCCATTGAAATGGTGGCTCTGACGTTAGAGAGTTTAGGCTCATTGGCCACTGGAGAATAGGTTTCAATATGATCAAAACTGGTGCCTGTGGTGTAACCATAGCCACCACCTTGGATAACAAAGCCCGGCACAGAACGATGAATGATGGTGTTATTGTAGCGGCCGTCGTTGACGTAGGCCAAAAAGTTGGTCACCGTCAAAGGCGTGGTTTCATCGTATAGGTTGATGTATAGATCACCGACGTTTGTCTCTAGTTTAACGATTGTGGCATCGGCACTTTGACTGTAAAGTCCGGCCACAGCCAAAGTACAGGCCAAGGTAGTTTTGAAATTCATAGCAGGCATTTCACTCTATGTTGTTGTAATAGTTTCTAACCAGCGGCAGAATAAACCACCGCCAATGATAAATCCAGCCGATCAACGGCGCCTTAGCCAAACGATAACAAATTGATACACCTTTAAGGAAAGACGGCTTGTCCGGACAAACACAGACCCGCTATCAAATCGACGATTTAATCTTAGATACCCACCTAGGGACACTACGCCGTGGCGACGAAGAAATAGCCCTGCCGCAGCTTAGTTACCTGTTGTTGTGCGAATTGGTAGAGCAAGCCCCGGCCATCATCTCACAAGATGAGTTGATGAACCGAGTTTGGGGTGAGCAAATCGTCAGCGATGAAACGCTAAAACAACGGATCAAGCTGCTGCGTCAAGCCCTGAACGACACCCCACAGGCACCCAGATATATCGAATCGGTTAGAGGCAGAGGCTATCGTTGTGTCGCCGACGTACACAAACAGCGGCTCAAAACCAAGCCAAGCGACGATAGCATCAATTTGAAGCTGCACGACAGGCTGCCGATCAATTTCTTTCAGCCTAGCGGCGAATACTGGCGTTTAGCCGGATTTTTTTTGCTGATGACCGCAACCGTCTTAGCAGTCGTTCTAAGTGTCAATTTGCTCAGAACAGCGGATAAGACACCAGCAGTACCAACTCAAAAAAGCGCCCAAGTCTTACAAACCGATAGAGCCAAGGCCGCCTATGACAAAGGTAGAACCTTTTATTTACGCTATCAGCCGATGGACAACGAAATGGCCATCAAATCGTACTTAAAGGCAACCGAACTCGATCCCAATTACGCCCTCGCCTATGCCGGTCTTGCCGATGCCTATGCCCAAGGCGTCTTTCAGTTCAGCGGTGAACCAAGCTGGCGTAAGCTAGCATTAGATGCGGCGTTTGAAGCGGTAATGCTCGACGATACCTTAGCGCAAAACTATAAGTCACTGGGCAACGCTCACTATGTCAATGGTCACTTGTCACAGTCTTTAAGTGCCAACTTGAAGGCCGTTGCGCTCGATAGCGGCTTTATCGAAGCACAAGCATCATTGGGTTATATCTATTCTGAACGAGGCGAACTGAAAAATGCCCTTGCCCGGCATTTGAATGTGTTGGCTCAGGATTGGCAATACTCGGTAAACTGGTTTCATGTCGCTTTAACCCTTCACCGTTTGGGGCTGAGCGAAAAGGCCAAAAGCTGGTATCAGTACAGTCAAGAACATCAACCCAACTATCACTTGGCAACTTATCACTATAGTCATTTATTGATGCAGACTGGCAAAGAGCACGAGGCACTCGCCTTACTCAAGCAGGCAGAAAACCGCTCGCCAGATAGCGCCAATGTCGTTAGAGGACTGGTGGATTATTATTTACTCAACGACAGCTTCGAACAAGCTGCGCCATGGTTTCATAAGCTGGCACTAATTAGCGGCAGTGAAGGCCGCCAATATGCACAGCTATTATCCATCATGATTGACGCGCCAACAGACACGCAAGCCTTGCAGCAGTGGTATGACAAATATGCAAGGCAATATGATGAAAGGCCGTTTCATTCAGTGCAGCTGGCCATGGCCGCCAGTGGATTAAAGAAACCTCAGGCGGCACTGCGCCATTTGACCGAGGCGGTAGAACTTGGCTGGTTGAGCCGTTATTTCATCGAGCACTTGGCGTTCTTTGACCCCCTGCAACAAGACCCCAAGTTTGCCAAGTTAATACAATTTATCGAACGTAAGCAGTTGGCCCAGCGCCAGCAGGTCGATAACGCGCAATTGCTCAAAGCATTAAAAGCACGCCCACAACTGTATAAAAATGGCGGTTTATGATAGCTAAAATCGCCCCTAGCGCACCAGGCAAATGCTAGAGGCGATATCGGTTGAACTGGCTATATTAATACAGCGAAATAAAAACGCCCGTTAGATCACCACTCATCTGAGCTGCTTTGTTCTTCATTCAGCTCCATAAGATTGATCGCCACATTGACAAAATCACTGTCGGTAATAATGCCCACCAACTTACTGTCATCGACAACCGGCAAACAACCCAATTTATGCTTTTGCAGATAAAGCGCTGCCTGTCTCAAACTGGCCTCTGGCTCGATGGTCACCAGCCGGGTTTTCATAAACTCGCTCACTGCAACGGTTTTTTCTTCTTCTAAACGCTGTTGTGGTGCCACCGCCGATAAACTCGACTGCTCGGCAGCCAACACATCGCGCTGTGAGATAAGCCCTACCAACTGACCGTCGGCTAAAATGGGAATATGGCGGATACGCTTTTCATACATCAATGCTCTGGCCTCAGACAAACTGGCTTCTGGCGCCAAAGTAAATGGTGTGGCGGTCATGATCTCTGACACTAACATGGCTAGGTTCCTTATTGTTTTGTCAACTGCTGTCAGTAATAGTAGTCAAGGCCCATCAAGATTGCATCTGTTGCTGCCCGCCAGTGTCAGCGCTTTTTGATTCAGATCAATCTCAAATCACCAATTGACGAGCGCAGGTCTTACAAAGGTACACAAAATTAAGCTTGAAAAGCGACGTAGAATTTGACAATGTGTCAGTTCGCAGGAAATAGTGCACATCACGGAAATCTAAATGGAACAGAGGCAGAAACAATGCTAAAAAGAATCTTTTCGGTAGTCTTTATACTATTGATGGTCTCGGCATGTACGTCTAAAGAAGAACAGATCCGCAAGGCCATTGCCCAACAGGCAGAGGCGACGAACAATAGCCTAGTGCAATTAGCAAGTGCGCTAGACGCCGGACGCATTCGCAATACCGCCATCCTCAGACAATATGCTCAGCAGCTCAGTCAAAGCCACCCCAACTATGCCGCTTTGGCCGACCAGTTGGCCAAAGATGCCACGACGCAAGGGCCGTTGTACAGCAATCTAATGGCGCGTTATAAAGACGCTAAAGACAATCCCGCCGCCTTCGCCGACTGGCAAGAGCGCATCAATGAATTACAAGCCGTTAAAGAAGGCGCGCAGTTAAGCCTGTTTAACGACGCTTTGACCGACCCTATCAATGTGTTGGCCGATTTATCAGCCGGCGCCTTACCAAGGGTTAACTCGATGTCCAGAGAAAGCGAGATCAGTGCCAACAAGGCGCAAGATTTAGGCGCAGGCTCGCAACTTATCGGCAATCCCAACTACGGTCAATGGCAAACTCAATCCAACGGCACCAGTTTTTGGATGTGGTATGGCATGTATCGTATGCTTGGTGATGTCGTTGGCGGCCCAAGCCGAGTGTATTACTCAGACTGGGGTCGTTATCGCGGTTACAGCTATTACAGCGATTATGGCCGTCATCGCTATTCCAGTCCGAAGCAAAGGGCACAGCAGCAACAGTTGTATCAAAAAACCAAGAAAAGCTTTGCCGCTCGGGGCAAATCCTTTACCGGGCCTTACTCGAAAAAACGTGTCGGTGCGTCACAGTTAAGCCGTTCGAGTTATACGCCGCCCAAAAGCAGCAGCTACGCCAAAAAGTCGTCCTATTCTCGCTCAGGCGGCTCGGTACGTAGCTCATCTTCGCGTACTTCTCGTGGTGGACGCGGCGGTAAGTAAGCGCTGCGATAAAGAATAAATGAATCAGGAAGCTTAACCATGATCGAATTTAATGCAATGAATCTTTGGAATCTACAGGCCCTTGCCATAGATTTCGTGATTATCTTTATCCTCTTTGTCAGCTTAAGGCTGATCAAAGGCTTAGTCTCCAATGTCAAAGCCACCGATGAAATAGCCAGTGAAGACAACTTTGCTTTTGGCGTTTCTTTTGCCGGTGGCATTGCCGCCCTTGCCATTATGCTCTCTGGCGCCAGCATGGGTGAATTTGGCAGTTCATTGCTCAATGAAGCCATCAATATGAGTGTATTTGGTGTGATTGGTTTGGTGTTGATCACCGCCGGTCGCTTTTTTCAAGATAAAATCGTGCTGAACAAGATCTCTTTGCATCAGGAGATAGCCAAAGGCAATCTTGCTGCGGCCATTGTCGATTTGGGCAATGCCGTTGCGGTCGCGATTGTGATCCGCGCTTCAATGATATGGGTTGAAACAGAAGGCTTTAGCGCCATCCCAGTGATCTTAGGTGGCTTTGTGGTGTCGCAAATCGTTCTGACCCTAGCATCGGTTTACCGCGTCAAGCTGTTTAAAGTCAAAGCCTCGGGCGACAACTCTTGTATGCAGCAGGCACTTGAAGATGGCAACGTCGCTTTGGCGGTACGTTACGCCGGTTACCTTGCAGGTGTTTCATTGGCCATCACTGCCGCTTCCGGATTTGTTCATTACGATGCGCAAAACGTGTGGTTGGCGATTGCCTATTGGGGCATGGTGGCTGTGGTGATCTGTGTCGTCTTTACCCTCATTAAAGTGTTGGCCATGAAGCTCATCTTACCGGGCGTCGATTTATCCGATGAGGTAGACAACCAGAAAAACCTTGGGGTTGCGACCATCGAATCGGCAGTTGCGCTGGCCATTGGTTTGACTTTGGCGACCCTATTGGCCTAACTCTGTTATAGCGCGACGCTCGTGGAACGGGTCATGCCCGCCAACAGGCAGCTGATACTGCATGATGTGCTACTCATCGGCATCATGGCTGTACTCGCTGCCTGTGGTCTGATATACGAATACCTACTCTCCCATTATGCCGGGCGCGTGTTGGGCGCGGTCGAAACCGCCATCTACGCCATGATAGGGCTGATGATAGTCTCCATGGGATTAGGCGCATTTGCCGCCAGATGGTGTAAGGAACCTTTCACCGCCTTTGCTTGGCTTGAGGGCATTATCGCCCTGACCGGCATGTCGGCGGTCTTAGTCATCGCCGGGCTTTTGGCGCTCACCGGCACCTTGCCACAAACGCTCACCGCCATATTCAACCTGCCCGATGGCACAGTGCTCGATGGCTATCTCTTGCGTAACTTAAATGACGCAGCCCGCCTTACGCCTTATGTCGCCGGCTTTATATTAGGCTTTATGATAGGTATGGAGATCCCGCTCATTGCGCGGGTTAGGCAGCAGGTTTACGGCAAATTTCTAGAAAACAACGCGGGCACCATTTATGGCGCAGATTACATCGGTGCCGGTGTTGGTGCAGCCATTTGGGTCAGCTTCATGTTGTCGATGGACATCACCCAAGCAGCCATTCTCACCGCCTTGCTAAACGTTATCGCCGGTGCTCTCTTTTTGTGGCGCTATTATGACAAAATCGCCAAGCGCAGAGCGCTTATCGTCTTTCATGTCATCTTGCTTGGGCTGCTTTTGTTGCTGGCGCAAAAAGGTCAGTTGTGGATGAAGCAATTTACCAACGTGTTATACAAAGATCAGGTCATCTACGCCACCCAAACCAAATATCAGCACATCACCGTTACCGAGCGCTTTGTTGCAGCCGACAAAGAATTGATCACCGACTTGTACTTAAATGGCCGTTTACAGTTTTCCAGCGCCGACGAACATATCTATCACGCCATGCTGGTCACCCCCGCGATGGCCGCTTCAAGACGTCATGACAAGGTTTTGATCATTGGCGGCGGTGATGGCCTAGCCTTGCGTAACGTATTGGATTGGTCGCCAAAACAAGTCACCTTAATCGACCTCGACCCACAATTGGTTGCCTTATTTAGCGAGCAATCACAATGGCAAGACCCGGCGCAAGAACGGATCAATAAACGCATGGTCGCGCTCAATAAGCAGGCATTTTCAGACCCAAGGGTCAAGGTTATTTTTGCCGATGCCTTTTTAGAAATAGAATCGCTGATCAGCCAAAGCCAAACATTCGATACCATCATCATCGACTTACCGGACCCCAACCACCCGGATTTAAATAAACTCTACAGCGATTTTTTCTACGCTAGAATTAAGACGCTACTTAATGGCGACGGCGCTTTGGTTATTCAGTCAACCTCACCGTTTCATGCCAAACGGGCTTTTCAAGCCATCGGCAAGACGGTCTCGGCAGCCGGCTTTGCCAACGTCGAGCAATACCGGCAAAACGTGCCTTCATTCGGCGAGTGGGGCTGGACCATAGCCACCAAGGTCGGCCAAAGTGCCAGCAAAAGAATCGACAACCTCTCGGAACTGCCGTTAAAAGACGGCTGGAGCACATTGCCGTTATTGCGCGCCAGCTTTGCATTCCCAGATGGTTTTTATAGCAATATCAATGAAATAAAGGTCAATTATCTTGGCTCAGGTGTTCTTTTCGACTATCACTACCAGGCGTGGAGAGTCGAACAAGGGCTGTACTATCAAACCCAACCACAACAACAAAATTAATTTTTGTGGTTGACATAATATGTCATTGGTGTAATCTAAACACATGACATAGTATGTCATGTAGCAATTCAACAAGGTGAATAACAATGGATTTACAAGAATTATCTATCAAATTGGCTGCTCACGTACACGAGGGCATGGGCTTTGAATCTTACCTTCTACCAGGCGAACAGCCGGTATTGCAAATCGTTGTTGAAGGTTTTAATGAGATGCCGATTTTTGTCACCGTCACTGACGAGCAAATGTTGTGTATCAGCTACCTGTTTGATGTAAAGGAGCTTAAAGAAGGCGTTACAGGACAACTGAACGAAACTTTGTTAAAGCTAAATGTACCGATGCCACTGAGTTCATTTGCCATTATCGATGACAAATACTCTATTTTCGGTTCATTGTCGGTCAATTCCAGTTTTGAAGATATCGCCCATGAGCTGGTCACTTTAGCCGATAACGCAGTCGATGCGTTAGAAACCCTTGAAGAATATCTGGCTTAATTTATACGAGGTAACGTTATGAGCATTTTATCTAAAATTTTTACAGCTTTTAAAGGTGGCGCCAGAGAAGTTGGCGAAGCGATTGTTGATGCCAACGGCATCCGTATTTTTGAGCAAGAGATCGCCGACGCCCAAAACGCCTTGCAATCGGCCAAGAAAAACCTCACCGAAGTGATGGCCAAAGAAATGCAAACCAAGCGCAAGCAAAGCGCCTTGAGCGAGTCGATTGCCGAACACGAAGGTTACGCAACTCAAGCCTTAGAAAAAGGCGATGAAGCCTTGGCATTGGAAATTGCCGAAAAGATTGCCGTATTCGAAAATGAGAAAGTCGAATTGGATGAAGTATTGGCCACCTATTCAAACTCGGTTGCCCAATTGAAGGCCCAAGTCAAAGAAGCAGAGAAGACCATCAAGGAAAACCAGCGTCAGCTGTCGATGGTAAAGACCACTGAGTCAGTTCAAAAAGCCACTATGGCGGTAAACTCGACCTTGGCCAGCAACAATTCTTCAATGTCTTCAGCCAAAGCGTCACTTGAACGTATCAAACAGCGTCAAGCAGACCGTGCCGACCAATTGACCGCCGCTAAGGCCTTAGAAAACGAAGAAACCGGTGGTGATTTGAAAGCCAAGATGGCTGCAGCCGGTATCGGCGAGAGCAAAAGCAAAGGCTCTGATATTTTAGAGCGTCTTAAAGCCAAAAAAGGTTAATCCTTTAACCACTTCTGCCGGAAGTAACCGTCTGTTTAAGTCGCAATGTGGTGCCCAAAGAGAGCATTTCCCGATGGGCACTAACTAGTCTATACTTACCGACTGTGCCAGATGCCGGCCTATCCGCCGGCATTGTTTCGTTGCAGACTTCAAGCAAATCGCCTGAAGGTTTGCCGTTAGAGTAATGAGAGCTTATGTTCAGTAAACTGTTTAAGAAAAAAGACGCACCACAACGCCAGCTGACTCACCCAAGAGATCTGCAAAAAGGCGATATGTTGCAGATGATAGACTCGTTTGCCCTGCCCAAAGCACTTAAAGGTCAAACCTTACACGTCGTAGACGTCAACACCTATCAATATCAATACGAAAGTGAAACCGAGTTTGTGCTCAAAGGCGACAGTGGCACCTCGATTTTCTTGACCTGTGAAAATGACGACGGCGAAGAGTGGGCGAATTTTTCAATTAAAATTCAGCGCCAAGATGTCGATGAACTGTTCACACTCGACCAGTTTGCCGAGATCTTCGACAGCGAAGATTTAGTCACCATTGAACGTGTTAACGACGTGCCCGATTTTGAGCGCTGGACTGCCGAACGATATGTGCAAAAAGCCCATCCTTCAACAGCCTATTACTACAATCAGGATTATCGCAACCGCCAGATCCCTGAATACCTAGAAGACGGTGGCGAGCCCCTTGAATACATCAATTTAGACGACCCGGATGATATGTATTCTTTAGGCATCGAGATTTGGGATGATGGCGAAACCGACGTCTCGCTGACCATTTCCAGGCCATTGACCGACATCGTTGACCTGTTCCCGGGAGGCAATTGATCCCGTGGCAAAACAACTGGAAAAATGGGAAAAGCAAAAAGGCGCGATCAGGGCCACACAGCTGGCCTTTGATTTAAGTGCTCAAGTACAAAAAAGCATTAAAAAGACGGCCATCGACGACGACCTTACCCCATCAGACATGATCCGCAAGATCTTAGGTCTCGAAGTCAAATCAAAGAAAACCCGTCAGCGACTGACGTTTTATCTCAACGATGAAGAATTGAGTACCCTAGCCAAACGCTACGGTATCGAAGAAGGTGAAAAAGTCGCCATCAAACAAAAAGTCGCCGACGAGCTGATCACTTTTGCCACCAAAAATAAACCATAGGATTATCGGCAGGCCGTTAGTAAGACCTGCCTGCCATCGTCAATCGCAATGATTAACGGAAGATGCCTCGATAGCTTGAGCCTCTAGAGCTACGACGAGACTTACGACGGGTGCGCATACGCGAGTGCAGTTCGCGACGCTTGTCTTCAAGCCATTCTTCACGGGTAATGGTTTCATCACGGCGACGAGATTCCTCACGAACACGATATTCGCAAAACTCCTCAAACGCTTCGATGTCACTGGCCAATTCATCGACCACCAACTCAATCATGATGGCATCATCTAAAAAGCCCAACACAGGAATGTGATCCGGCACCAAATCCAACGGATCGCTAAAGTAGGCCAAAGCGCCTAGCACATCACGGCGTTCTTCGTCTGGGATAGCCCACTCATCATCTTTAATCATGGCAATTAAGGTTTCAAGCTTTTGCAGACGGGTTCTGACAAACTCAGGCGCCTCCCCTTGGACCTGACCGGCCAACTCACCCGCTTTTTGCAGGATATGGTCTTCTTCTAACTTTTCCGCGCCGGCAAGTGCTTTACGCATCACCTCGCGAAAGTAATCTAAATCGCTATCTTGCAATTCGAATTTAATCTCAAACGCCATTGATTGTATCTCCGTAACCGTTTGATCCAAGGCCACTAAACCCTTGGACTGAAAAGAAATGACTATTGCAAGGATAGAAAACCCTAGGCCCAAGCTCAAGCAAAATCGGACGAATAGACCAAATATATTGTATCTGATCAAGTTTCCGACATATTCACAGCGACAACCAGCAATTCAAGCCGGGGTTAAGAAACGCCAAAGGCGCCCTAGCGGCGCCTTTAAACATGCATAAGTGCTTGACCTAGCAAAAGACATCACGGAAGTAGTCGCAATGAATAGGATCTTCCTCACCTGGGCCCGTACCGCCGCCACAAGGGGTACTGATAGTGGTGTAGTGCGAAGAAGTCGAGCCCCAAATCATCACATTGACAATACCCACACCACAAATAGTCACTTGCTTTTCGCCGACCGCAACGGTTTTTGACGCGTCAGAATAGTAAATTCTGCTGGTTTCTTCATCTGGCATCGCCATCACAGCGGCAGATAGCGTTAACGTAGCGGCGGCAACAAATTTAGTGATTTTGTTCAGTTTCATGTTTTTTCCTTTACAGAGTCTATTTAAGTTAAGTTTTCTTCAGTCAAACTGGGTCAAATTGGCCATGTTAGCTTGAGCGTTGTTGGCTTTTCGCCCTGTTGATGGTTTTCCAGTTTAGTGATTACCGCGTTGCTGTCAAAAACCGCTAAAAACTGCAAAAACACATTTAAAAACAAAAGAATAAAGGATTTTCATGATAAAAGTTGCGCTCAATTTGATAACCTTTGTTGCCAAAGTACAAAAAGTTTTTGCCCTTTCGCGTCAAAGTATAAATTTTCGCACTGAAAATATGCGTAGAAAAACCAGAAAATCAGCCTTTAGACTTTAAAATCGAATAAAGACCGATAAAACCATAGGTAAGCAAGCTTAAACAATCACTTCTTTTTGATATTGCTTTGGCGTTTTACCAAAACGTGCTTTGAAGCATTTACTGAAGTACGGCAGTGAGGAAAAACCGACATTATCACCTATTTGCGCAATTTGCTGTCCGGTTTTGAGCATTTCTAATGCCGCCTGCAATCGTCTTTCCCGCAGCAGATCGGTAAAGTTGTCATCGAGTAACGCCGTGAGTTTTCGATACAGCTGGTGATCTGAGATCAACATATGGCTTGCCGCCTGCTCACGATTGAATTCAGGATCGCCAAAATGGCTATCAAGAACCTCGTTAAAGCGCGCCAAAAACGCTTGGTCTTTGTCGCTGATGGCCTTTTGCGCCTGTTCATCTGGCGCTTCTTGTAGGTCTGAGTGAGTAAAGCGTTTTTTCAAAATACGTCGAATCGACAATAAACTCTTAACCCGCAGCAACAGCTCTTGACTATGGAACGGCTTAGCCAAATAGTCATCGATATCTTGCGCCCAGCCCTGCATCCGGCTGTCAACATCCCCCTTGGCAGTCAACAACACCGTCGGAATATGACAGGTCATTGATTCTTGCTTAAGTCGTGCTGCCACCTCAAACCCGGATATACCCGGCATCATCACATCACAAATGATCAAATCAGGCACCTGCTCAATGGCCAGTGCCAACCCGGCTTCACCATTGTTGGCCAGCAACAGCTGGTACTCCCGGCTCAAAGTATCACTGAGCAAACGCAGCATATCGGCATTGTCATCTATCAGCAATACCGTCGCTTTGTTGCGTTCATCGGCGGTATCTTCTGAGCAAACAGGTTGCGCTGCGACTTCTGTATTCAGTTGACCAAGCACATCGATTTCATGTTGGGTGATGGCACTTAAATCGCTGACCCCTTCAACTTCGACATCAGTCCCAACAGCGATTGGCAACCTTAGTATAAACTCACTACCTTGCTGTGGCGCAGAGTGTAGCGTGATAGTGCCTTGGTGGCTCTCAACCAACTCTTTGACCAGCGCCAAGCCAATACCCGCACCTTCAACTCCGGCACTACCGGCATCACTGGCCCGGGTAAAACGATTGAAGATCAGTTTTTGATTGTCTTGACTGATACCCACACCACTGTCTTTCACGACGATAGTGACATAGCCCGGCTCAGGGGTCACTTCAATGCTGATACGTCCACCTTCAGGGGTGTACTTGATGGCATTGGAGATCAAGTTGATCAGCATTATCTCCAGCGCATCCATGGTCGAAGGAACGATTACATCGTCAAACTCGTTACATTGTATCTGCAACTGCTTTTGCGCCGCGAGGCCATCGAATGAACTCAACAGGACAGTCAACACCTGATGTAACGAATAATAGTGTTCGTGCTTTTGTGCCATCGCATCGAGCCTTGACAGTTCCAGCAATTGCTCAACCATGCGCAACAACCTTTGACCGTTACGCAGCGCCATGGCGACTTTATCGGCAACCTCTTTGCCCGGACGAGTTTGCAACAGCGCCTCAAGAGGCGTCAGAATCAACGTCAACGGGGTTTTGAATTCGTGAGAAATATTGGCGAACATCTGCTCTTTCTTACTCATCAAACGATTGATGGTCGCCGTGCGTGCCGCCACCTCTTGCGATAAAGTCTCGGCACGGTTAACTAACGCCCGGGTACGATAGACATAAAAAGCCACCATCAACAGCAACGCTAAGGCAATATAGACCCCTTTGGCCTGCCATGTCAGCCACCAAGGCGGGGTAATGGTAATGGCGATCGCTCTGCTGGTTGATTGCCACTTCCCTTGCGGATCGGTGGACTTCACTCTTAAAGTATAATGACCGGGCTTGGCCAAAATGGCCGAGGCGATACGGTTGTTCTTATCGGTTTCAACCCAGCGTTCACTTAGTCCATCCACTTTGTAAGCGTAACGAATATCATCAAGATGGCTTGAGTAGGCACTGGAAAACCTCAATGACAGCCAATAGTCCTGATACGACAGCACCAAGCTATCGCTATCGTTTATCTGCCGAGTCAGCATCGAGCCATCAGCTATCGACACCGGTTGATTAAACAATCGCAAGTCAGACAGCATCAACGGCAGTGGTTTGACAGGTGTGAACACCTTCGAGAGCAACTCGCTGCTTGAAAACATCAAGGTTTGACGATTGTCCGCCAGCAGCAATTGGGTATCACTGGCACTGAGCACCGCTCTTGGTAATACTGCGCCTAATTTGATGCCTTGGCGGCTATCAAATATTTTCATGGCCTGCGTCTGTGGGTTATACCATACAACACCCGATACCGTGCCCAGCCATAAATTCCCTTGCCCATCTTCACCAATGCCTCTAACAGAATCACTGGGTAAACCGTCTAAACTACTGACAAAAGAGACGCTAAAATCACTGGGATCAAGCAGCCCTAGTCCGGCACCATTGCTTGCCAGCCAAATTCGCCCCTGGCTATCTTCAAACACCTGCCAAATAGCCGAAACGCCGGTTTCATCAAATTTCGCCCGCTGCCAACTATCGCTGTCACGGTCATAAATCATCAAACCACGACGGCGTGTCGCGACATAAACATAGCGCGCTTTGGCCAGCACACTTTCCACTGTGGTGTTGCTCAACATCAACTGATACTTATGATGTGTTCGGCTGAAGCGATACAACCCGGCAGGGGTGCCACGGCTTCGAAACAAACCTGCCCATAATTCGCCATCGGAGGTGATATGCAGGCTGTGTAAATACACCGAAGGCAAAGTTGGCTCTTTACCATCGCGATGGCCATATGGTAAAAGCTGCCCGCTAACAGGATCAAACTTAACAACGCCCAGCCCACCGATGGCGACAACCAATTGGCCATCAACATCTTGCGCAATAGCAATAATAATCCCCTCGTCGGTCAGGGTCTTGACCTTATGCCAGCGACCTTGCTCAAAGCGCATCAAATCCTTATTCAAAGCGCCCCAAATGACACCATCGGCCGCAACAAACACCGCCCTCACCTTATCGTCGGAGTCATGAGGTAAAGCCAAGTGATTAAAGTGCATGGCGTATCGGTTAACCTGCACCAAACCTTGGGTTGCAGTTGCAAACCATAAGGTACCATCGGCATCTTGCAAAATATCATCGACAAACCTCACGGCCATATCATGACTGTCTTGTCCGCCGGGGTTGACGTCCACCACCCTATCATCTGCGGGTAACAAGAGGCTGACACCATTATACGAGCTGCCGATCCACAAGCGACCATCACGGTCTTGAAGCAAACTGGTGACATCAACATGACGATTGTGGTTGGCGGGCTTTATCGGCACTTCGATACGCTCAAAGTCATCACTTTGACGACGATAGCGATTTAAACCAACATCGGTGCCAACCCAAATGGTACCGTCACCGGCTTCAGCTATCGCATCAGGATGATTGGAATCAATAGAATGCGAATTATGACTTTCATTAATGTAGTGATTAAGGGTTTGGCTGGCCAACTGATATTGATATAACCCCTGACCGTTAGTTGAATACCATAGGTTGCCCCGGCTATCGAGCAGCAATGATTGCACTTCGACATTTTGACCTGATAATGTCTGACGCGGTTCCATTTGCACATTAAAACGTTGATTACGACCGCTAATACCGTCAAACAAATTTATCCCTCTGCTTGTGGCGAGCCAAAGTTTGTTCGGACCGGCTAAAGCCAGTGCATTCACCTGATTGGCATCTATACTGTTAGGGTTGTTTACATCAAACACATAATGGCTTATCTGCCTTGTCGGCATATGCATGCGATGTAAACCACTTGGCGTGCCAAGCCACAGATAATCACCATCAACCATCAACGCTTGGATCTGATTGGAACTGAGCGCGCTGTTTCTTTTGTCAAAGCGCAAGGCATTAAAGCCATCATAGCGAAACAAACCATTGCGGGTGCCTATCCATAAAAAGCCACGACTATCTTGTGCCAAGGCATAAATGCGCCCCAAAGGCTGATTATTGATGGCTTGCTGCGCCACCACATAAGGTCCCGTTGCCACCAAGCCTTTGGCATAAAAAGAGGTAATCGCGAGGCAAAAAGCGCTAAAAATACTGAAAAGACAAAAAAATGTACGCATTTTTATACTGTTTTAATCAACAATTCGATAACATTTGACCAGTTTTCGAGCTTGGCCAAACGTAGATTAGTGAAAACAACAACCCTGCTCAGCAGATTGTAGCGGAAGCGCGCCCGAAGGATGGTTTAATTTCCAACGACAAATAAACCCTTCAACAGGCACCGGTATTTTTAACACAGCATAGGACAGTTTACGCATGTATAAAACATTAATTACCTTTACCCTAATCACAGTTGCTTTATTCAGCGTCACCTCAGCCGAGGCATCGCCTAAGCAGCTTAAAGCCCCATTGACCGTCAGCAAAATCGGCAAGACAGACACCAATCAAAGCCTCAGAGCAGGCGATATCGACCCCAGCGGCGAAGGCACTATGGTGACGTGCGAATATAGTCGCCTTGAAAACCAATATGTGTGTGAGGCTGAAGACCTCAAGTGTAAGAAAAACGGAGAAGCGTATTATCTGTATTGGACGGCCACCACCACCGCACAAGAGTGCCATCTCACCGGCGGGACCATCATTGCCTACCTATAACATTTAAGGCGTCGCGACAGCCCGTCGCGGCGCGACAAAGACCCAGCGCCGATATTTGTCGCTTATGTAACGATACATTAAAACTTCTTACAGTTTATTAATAGATTTACCTTCAAGAAACTGTAAAATGCGGTTACTCGAATATAGACGAAAGAGAGTTGTAAAGACATGAAGCCGCTGGTTTTGGCGTTGGCGTTGTGTTGTAGCCTGTTGCAAGGCTCGGCAAAAGCGACCACCGCAGACGACATTAAAACATTCACCCTTAAAAACGGCATGAAGGTGCTGGTGCTATCAGACCACTCCATCCCCAATGCCAATATGTATATTTTCTGGAAGGTTGGTTCACGTAACGAACACCCCGGGATCACCGGACTTTCCCACTTCTTCGAACATATGATGTTTAACGGCGCCGAGAAATACGGCCCTAAGATGTTTGACCGCGTGATGGAAGCCAATGGTGGTGCCAACAACGCCTATACCACTCAAGATCTGACGGTGTACACCGACTGGTTCCCATCAGATGCCTTAGAAGTGATGTTTGAACTCGAAGCCGACCGTATCGGCAAGCTGGCCATCGATCCTAAGATGGTTGAAAGCGAGCGCGGTGTGGTCACCTCAGAGCGCAGCACCCGATTGGAAAACTCCAACTACCGTGCCATCGCACAAGAAGTCAACGGCGCAGCATTTCGTGCTCACCCATACAGCTGGCCGGTTATAGGCCATATCTCTGACATTGAAAACTGGTCGCAGCAAGATTTGGAAAACTATTACAAAACTTACTACGCCCCGAACAATGCCGTTGTAGTTATCGCCGGCGACGTTACCTTCGACCAAGTTAAAGGCTTGAGCCAAAAATACTTCGAACCTATCCCAGCGCAAGAACCACCGCGTGCAGTACATACCGTCGAGCCTGAGCAAAAAGGCGAGCGCCGCGTATATCGTCATAAGCCTTCGGTGACGACACCAAATGTCCTGATCGGCTACCATGTGCCTGCGGCAAGTCATCCTGATCACTACGCGCTCAACATTTTGGCCGATATTCTTGGCCGTGGTAACAGCTCAAGACTTTACAAAAACCTTGTCGATAAGCAGTTGGCCACCTCTATTTACGCCGACAGCCCGCAAACCTTAGACCCATATTTGTTCATGCTCTATGCCATCGCGTCGAAAAACGTCAGTGCCGAGCAAGTAGAAAAGGCTTTGATAGCACAAGTCAACGACATCATTAAAAACGGGGTTAGTGAAAAAGAGCTACAAAAAGCGAAAAACAACCGCACCGTCGGCTTTAATCGCGATATGGCCACCATCAATGGCAAAGCCAATACCATAGGCACCTACGAAACCTTCTTTGGTGACTACCATAAATTATTTGCCGCCACTGACAGCTACAATAATGTCACCGTCGCCGACATTCAGCGCGTCGCAAAAACCTATTTGGTGAAGAAAAACCGTACCGTCGGCATCTTGTCAAACCAGGAGGACAGTCATGAACAGGATCTTTAATCGCCTCGTACAAAGCACCGCCGTGGCTGCGGCACTGTGCAGTTCATTTGTTGCTACGGCTGGATACAAACTGCCTGAATATCAAAAGGTTACCCTTGATAACGGTTTAACCATCTATTTGATGGAACAACATGAAGTGCCCATGGTCGATGTTAATCTCGTGGTTAAAGCCGGTGCCATCAATGATGGCGACAAACCCGGTCTTAACGCCATTACTGTCGGCGCAATGGAACTTGGCACCACACGACAAAGCAAAGTAGAGATAGAAGAAGCGCTCGATTTTATCGGCGCCGAATTGTATACCGACGGTAACATGGAGTATTCCAATATCGTCGCTTCTTTTGCCGCCAAAGACCAAGCCGAAGTGCTCGGTGTGATCCGCGATATTGTACTGACGCCACGCTTCGACCAGCAAGAGTTCAACAAGTACAAAGACCGTTACTTAGTAGAGTTGGAACAGGAAAAAGAAAGACCCGGCAGTGTTATCGGCGCCTACTTCAATAAAATGGTGTTTGGTGAACAAGGCTACGGCAGCGCCCGCCAAGGCAACGTCAATAGCATCAAAGCAATTGATTTGGCTGACGTAAAAGCCTTTCACAACAGCTGGTATCGCCCGCAAAACGCAGCCATTGCCGTGGCCGGTGACTTTGACTCCAAGGCCATGCTCATTCGTTTAAAAGCACTGTTTAGCGGCTGGGAGAAAGGCCAGTTGCCACCACAGCTTAAGCCAAACCCCGCGCAAGACTTTAAACAGTCAAATCTATTATTGGTCAACAAATCCGACGCCCGAGAAACTCGCTTTTTGATCGGTGGCGGCGGCGTTGCCCGCGCCAATGACGATTATGTTGCCATCAGTGTCGTAAACACCATTTTAGGTGGTCGCTTTACCTCTTGGCTCAATGACGCGTTAAGGGTCAATGCCGGTTTAACCTATGGTGCCAGCAGCAGATTTACCTCTTATGCCAGCGGCGGTACTTTTGCCATTTCAACCTTCACCAAAACCGACACCACGGTAGAAGCGGTCGATTTGGCCTTAAAAACCTACAAGAAACTGTTTGAACAAGGCATCGACGAGAAAACCTTGGCCTCGGCCAAAGCCTATGTCAAAGGTCAATTCCCGCCGCGCTACGAAACCTCAACCGACTTGGTCGAGTTGCTCGGAACCATGTTCGCCATGGGCTTTGACGAGCGCTTTATCAACAGCTTCGAGCAGCAGGTCAACTCTCTGACAGCCGAAAAAGCCAAAACCATCATCGACAAATACTTTCCGAAGGACAACCTTCAGTTTGTGATGATAGGTCAGGCAGAGAAGATCCGCGACAAAGTGGCCAAATACGGCAAACTCAAAGAAGTGGATATCAAAGACGTTGGTTTTAACGTCAACTAAAGCACCTCTTTTGCCGCGAAGCCTCAGGTTTCGCGGCAATTCAAAGTTCAGGTTAATTAATGAAACACCTGAGCTGAAAAGCGGCTGTGTCTGTGTCCTTGCATCAAGCGCTTGAATTCATCCTGCGTTAAGTGCACCAAGGTACTGTGGTCGCCCCCTTCCAAATACACGTCATGTTGCTCCGACAATAAGTCATCAAACACCGTTTCCATATTATAGCTCTCGCCAAGTGACGGCACCGCGCCTTTGGCACAATCGCCAAACAGCTCATAAACCTGCTGCTCTTTGACCAGATGAAAACTACGGCACAGATCATCACCGATTTTACCGAGGTTGATCTTATGGCTGGCAGGCAACAACGCCAATAGACGTCTGCCTTCATGATCTTCAAGTACGACGGCTTTCGCCATTTGATGCATTGGAATATTGGCCGCAAGGGCGCTACTGTGAGAGTTTAAGGTGGGCTGATGAACCAAGGTCTCGTATTTAACGTGATGACGGTCAAGGTAGTCATAAAGCCTGTTGGAAATAGACATGGCATAAACCTCCAAAGCGATTTAACCCAAGCGCTGCGGCCGGCTTAAATGCGTTCAGTCACAAGCTCAGGTTGTTAAGGCTTAATCAGTATAGACTATTTTTTGACCGTCAGCCAATAAGCGCAACGTCTGGCGCCGCTGACAATATGCTCTTTACGCTGAACTTCAACCTCATCGCCCAGCACTTGAGAAAAGACCTCAAGCTCAGAGCGACAAAAGTTCTGACAACTTGATGCCGCCTCACAAATTGGACAATGATTTTCAAACAACCAGACGCCATCGGGGGTCACTTCAACGGTCGCCATATAACCTTCGTCACTGCGCACTTGGGCCAACTTAAGTGCCTTTTGCTCCACAGTCTCACACGCTTTGAGTCGCTCGCGATATAGGCTGAGGGCTTGTTTTTCCCTTTCGGCGATCAGCTTTTCCATACCTTGTTCGCCAAACACCTTCTTTACCGCATCAATCATATGCAAGGTCAAGTCGTTATGACGATCGGGAAAACGTTCATTGGCCTTGGCAGTCAACTGCCAAAAGCGTGCCGGACGGCCGCGCTTTTCACTTTTGTCAAAAGTCGATACCAACCCCTGATCGCTCAAAATTTGCAGGTGCTGACGCGCCCCCATAGAGGTCATGTCCAGCTCTTGCGCCAATGTTTGCGCGGTCTGCGGACCTCGGGTCTTGAGGATATAGAGTATTTTGTCGGAACTGATATTTTTCGCCATAACCGCTGCATTATAGCCCGTGTTTAAATACATGAAAAAGTTTATTTAACTTTTATCGTTGCAATTGAGCTAAATCTTAATATAATTGCGAATCATTATCATTTGCATATCGATTTAACTTTAGGGAAACCCATGAAACTTCAGTCTACTGCAACTTTAACCGCAGCGCTTTTGTTGGCGCTCAATCTCACCGGCTGTGGCAGCGATGGAAATGACGGTGTGCCGGGGCTTGATGGCCAAGATGGTGCCGACGGCAGTAACGGCGTTAGCCAATTTGTCACCACCGACGATGTGGTCACGACCAACGCCAACATCGCCTACGCTGTCTACTCTGATGCGTTGATCACTGCCATCGACATGAAAGCCCACTTGCAGGCACTGGTAGACAACCCAAGCGCCGATACCTTTGCCGAAGCTAAACAAGCGTGGCTTGATGCTCGCGAACCCTATGGTCAAAGTGAAGTTTATCGTTTTCGTCAAGGTCCCATCGACGCCGTAAAAAGTGACGGCGCTATGGGTGAAGAAGGGGACGGCCCTGAAGGTCGCATCAACGCATGGCCTTTGGGAGAAGCCCTAATCGATTATGTCGCCGCCGTCGTTGATGGCGATGCCAACCCGGAAAGTCCGGCCAATGCCCTAAGCAGCAACATCATTGCCAACACCACCGACTACCCACAGATCAACAAAGCCGTTTTACTTGGCCTGTTTGAGCATGGTGAAGACGAACGTAACGTCACCACCGGCTACCATGCCATTGAATTTTTACTCTGGGGTCAAGATCTCAATCAAGATCTCAGTGGTTCAGGCCCTCGCGATGCCACTGGTGGACAACGCCCCTACAGTGATTACGCCACCACTGCCAACGGCAATCCGGCCAGCTGCACCTCCGGCGAGGTGGCCGCAAGCGATGAAATCTGTGCCAGGCGTGGCGCCTATCTGCTCGCCGCTGCGGACTTACTGATTGAAGATCTCAGCACCGTTGTCAATAGCTGGGAACCTAATGTCGGTGCTCACTACAAGGCATTTGTTGCCGGCGGTGACGTATCGTTGGCAAAGATCCTCGAAGGCATGGGCCGCCTGAGTTTTGGTGAGTTGGCTGGCGAGCGCATCAACATTGCGTTGACGACCGATTCACAAGAAGACGAGCATTCATGCTTTAGCGACAACACCCATCGCGATATCTATCTCAATGCCAAAGGCATTCAAAACAGCTATAACGCCAACTATATTCGGGTAAACGGCGAAGTGGTCGAAGGCGCTTCTATTCACGACCTATTGGTGGTTGAAGGCTATCATGAGCTGGCCAATCAATTGCGCGCAGCACTGGAAAGAACCCAAGCGGGTACTGCTGTCATCGATACCAAGGCCAAATCAGGTGTTCCGTTTGACCAGCTGATCCAGCAAGGCGTCAATCAAGCCAACGTGGTTGAAGTGATCAATGCCCTTATCGACCAAACCGAGATCATTGAACAGGCCATCAGTGCCCTTGGCGTCACCACCAACGACTTAAGACAAGATACTCAAGAGTTTTAACAACACGCTAGACTCAAGGCAGGTCAAGGACGGCCTGTCGGTCTATATGACGAAAGACATCCGATCATGTGCCTTATTTCAATCAAACGACTCTCTCCTGCGGCGGCTTCGGCCGTCGCGACCTTATTGTTGCTTAGCGGCTGCGGCGGTGGTGGCAATTCGACCCCCGCAACAACCACCCCGACCAATCCAACAACACCGACAACGCCTGTAGTTGACCACAGTGGCCTACCGCCAATCAGCGCTGAAACGCCAGAGCCGGGCGAGCACTTATCAGGCGGATTGGCAACCACCTCGGTCACCAATAACGATGCCTTTAGCAGACGACCGCAAGCGGTGGCTCAAGACTTTCAGCTCGACGGTTTCTTTACCTCGGGCGACCACCTGTTTCGCACCCCCCACAAAGACATCGGACCCTTACTTAACACCGGCAACTGCCAAGGCTGTCACCTTAACGACGGCAAAGGTAAGGTGCCGACTTCACCACAGCAGCCGATGACCAGCATGTTTTTGAAAATTGCCGACAGTAACGGCAACCCAGACCCCGTATATGGTGGTCAGCTGCAAACTTTTGCTGTGCAAAGCTTTACGACATCCGACCCTGAGTCAGGACTACCGAAACATGATGGTTCCATCAATGGCGATGCCTTATTTGGCGAAGCCTATGCCTATGTCGAGTATGAAACCGTTACAGGGCATTATTCCGATGGTCAAAGTTACCAATTGCGCAGGCCGGTTTATAAGGTCAAAGATCTTAGCTTTGGTCCTTTTAACTTAGATGTTCGACTGTCGGCTCGGGTAGCCCCTGCCATTTTTGGTGCCGGACTGTTAGGCGCGATACCTGATGAACATATACAAGCCCTAGCCGATGAAAACGATGCCGACAACAATGGCATTTCTGGGCGTCTGTCGCTGAGCACCGACGTATTAAGTGGTGAACAACGCATTGGCCGCTTTAGCTACAAGGCGCAAAATCCCTCGGTATTACAGCAGATCGCCGCGGCCTATCGCGGTGATATCGGTATTACCAACAAGCTCTTTCCACAGGAAATGTGCACCGAACAACAAGCCGCTTGCCTTGCCGCTGCCGAGGGCGAAAGCCAAAGTGGCGTCATGCTTGATTTTAGCGACCGCGAACTGGCACTGGTAGAGTTTTACAATCGTGCTCTAGCCGTACCAAAGCGCAGAGGATACGATAGCGCCAGCGCAAGCTGGGATGAGCCAATCATCCATGGTCGTCGCCAGTTTATCGCTATCGGTTGTGCTGGCTGTCATGTGCCACGTCACAAAACCGCAACCGCTCAAGGCAGCGTATTGGGTCAGCTCACTTTAACTGGCCTTGAAGACAACCCCGAACCGCTACAATGGCTATCGGAGCAAGTGATTTATCCCTATACCGATCTACTATTGCACGATATGGGCGGCAGCTGTCAAATCACCCGGGAAACCGACAACGGCGAAGACTGTGACAGCGGCGCGCAATGCCTATATGTGCAGCGCTGTGAAGGACTGGCTGACGATCTACCTGAGGGCAATGCGACGGGCAGCGAGTGGAAAACCCCAGCCCTTTGGGGGGTTGGTTTGGTACAAACCGTCAACCCCCAAGCCAGCTTTTTGCATGATGGCCGTGCCCAAACGCTTGAGGAAGCCATTTTATGGCATGGCGGTGAGGCTCAAAGTGCCCTTGATCGCTTTAAACAGCTTAGCCAGCAAGAGCGCAAACAAGTATTAGCGTTTTTAGGATCGCTCTAATGAAGTTTATTTGTAGCGCTGCGCTATTGCTTCTCTCAGGCTGTACACCTTCGTCACAGCCACACAGCACTTTCGACCCATTGTTACAACGACAATCAGGTGGTGAGGCGACCACCTCCCGAGTGAGTTTACGCAGTTATGTGCAACCAGCGGCAAATTTAAGCAAAGCACAACAACTCGATTTTTGGACCGGTTTTTCCTTATTTCGCGATCCTTGGGTCATCGCCCCAAGCTCGACCAAAGACCGCGACGGACTAGGCCCAATGTTTAATGCCCGTTCTTGTATCGCGTGTCATCAGGCAGGCGGTCGTGCGCCGATGAGCGAAGCGGGCGAGCATTTACCCGTAGCGCTGGTATTGCGCCTTGGGGCTACCAAGCAAAATATGGCAGAGGTAGATCCCCATTACGGCGGCCAAATTCAGCCTAGAACCATCAACAAAACCTTGCCTGCCGAGAGCTGGTTGCAGCTCGACTATCAAATCATTGAGGGCCAATACGCGGACGGCCAACCTTATCAGTTGTATAAACCCAGTTATCAACTAACCCGCTTGAGTCAGGGTGAGATTGCCAAGCACATTGGCGTTTCTCCCCGCTACGCGCCAAACATTTTCGGCATGGGGCTGCTCGATGCGATTGCAACGGAAGATTTACTCAAACAAGAAGACATCAGCGATGCCGACGGCGATGGCATATCGGCCAAATACAACCGCACCACCAACGTCGTTGACGGGCAAACAGCAATAGGCCGTTTTGGTCTAAAAGCCAAACAGCCCAACTTGACCCAACAGGTCGCTGCCGCCTTTCGCGATGACATCGGCATCACCAATTCATTGTTTAGCCAAGAAAGCTGCACCACCGGCCAAACACAGTGCCAAGGTTTCAGTTTGAACGATGGCCGAGAGATCCCCGATAAACTGCTAAAGCGGGTTGTAGACTTTAACCGTTTTATCGGTGTGCCGCCTGCAAGGGGTATCGATACGCCTAAGGTACAACTGGGCCAGCAAGTGTTTTACCGTCTTGGCTGTCAAAACTGCCACAAACCGAGCTATGTCACCGATAAGCATTACCCTATTGCGGCTCTCGCTGGACAAACCATTTGGCCCTATACCGACTTAGCACTTCATGACATGGGTGAAGGTCTCGCCGATGGTGTCATTGAATTTGATGCCCAAGGCAACGAATGGCGCACGGCGCCTTTATGGGGCCTCGGTCTACAACAGAAAATAGTCCGCCGCTCAGGATTTCTGCACGATGGCCGCGCCCGCACCATTGCACAGGCCATTTTGTGGCATGGCGGCGAAGCAAAGGCCTCACAACAAGGTTTCATCGCACTTAACGCACAAGACAGACAACATTTAATCGACTTTCTCAAGGCAATTTAATGAAGATTCAAAACAAGATCTTAGCCCCTATCCTTACAGGTTTATTGCTCACCGGCTGCGGTGGTGGCGGCAGCACTGACAGCCCAATTACGCCGACACCTGATACCACGCCAGCACCTCAAACCTCGACTATGGATGAACAATTCGGCAAGTATTTGAATGATTTGGCCGACAGTCATATTTTGCCGGGATACGCGCTGTTGTTGCAAAATGCGCAAGCCTTAAATGATAAGGCTGCGACGTTTTGCGGCCTGAACGAACCGAGCGATGTCGATCTCCACCTACTACAACTCAGTTGGCTGGAATTGAGCCTGCAATGGCAAACCATGCAATGGATCAAAGTCGGTGCCATCGGCCAAAACAACCGCGCCCTGCGCCTAGAGTTTTGGCCAGACAGTCAAAATGCGGTAGACAAAGGGCTTGCCGCGCTACTGGGCAGCGTTGAGAACGTCGATGCCGAGTATGTCGCCAGCCACAATGTTGGTGGCCAAGGGATCCCGGCGCTTGAGATCTTGCTATTTGACAACGCGCTGCTACTGACTGGTGACGACCGCGTCAAGCGCTGCGAAGTCCTTCAGGCGATCAGCACCAACGTGGTCAATATTGCCGCTGAAGTCAACCAAGCTTGGTCACCACAAGGCGGCAATTTTGTTGCCGAGTTCAAACAGGGTAGCGGTCGCTTCTCATCACGACAAGACGCGGTGGAAGAATTGGTCACCAACTGGCTGGAGCAATTAGAGCGCATTAAAGATGAGAAGATCTTAGTGCCTTTGGGTGATAGCGCGCCGGGACAGTTACTGCGTAGTGAGTTTTACTTGAGCCACTCCTCATTGGCGGCCATCAAGATCAATCTACAGCTTTTCATGGACATCTACCAAGCGGGTAGCGGCCATGGTTTTGACGACATTTTGCAGCTGCATTTAGAACAAGACAACATTGCCGCCAGCATGAATGAACGACTGCTGTCACTGCAAAATCATGTGTTGGCAATACAAGGCACCATGGAAGACGCACTGCAAGACGAAAGCGCCAGAGCTCAACTCAAAGAATTGATCGCAGCGATACAAGATTTTCGAACCGTCCTGACCGCCGACTTTGTTCAAGCACTGGATATCAACATCGGCTTTAACTCAAACGACGGAGATTAAAGGTGAACCGTCGCAGTTTTATTCTTGGCGCAACGGCCCTTGGCGTGTTGAGTGCCTTTGGCACCAGACACTGGTTCAAAGCAGCGCAGGGCCAGTTGCTGGCGGGCGCCTGTAGCGACAGTCAAAACAATCATTACGTCGGCGCTTTTGACCAAAGCGGCAAACTGATTTGCCAGGTGCCCATTGCGGCAAGAGGCCACGGTGTAATAGACCACCCAAACAAGCCGGGTCATGGCCTCGTTATCGGCCGCAGTCCCGGCTACGTTGCCTATGAAGTCGATTTTATTCAAGGCAGTATCCGCGCGCAGCTCTCCCCGGCCCAAGATCACCATTTTTATGGCCACGGTCAGTTTAGTCCAGATGGCCAATACTTCATCACCACAGAACAAAATGTCACAACAGGCCAAGGATTGATAGTGATAAGAGAGTCGCAACACTATCAAGTCGTCGCCCAATATGACAGTGGCGGCATTGGCCCTCACGAAGCGTTGTTTTTGCCCGATGGTCACACATTGGTTATTGCCAATGGCGGCATTTTAACCCACCCAGACAAACCCAAGGCTAAGCTCAATCTCGATACGATGGCGCCCAATTTAAGCTATATGGACATCCGTTCAGGTGAAATAATCAATAGTACAACGCCAAGCCACCACCAACTCAGTATCCGCCACCTAGCCATCGATAGCTCAGGCAAAGTCTATGGTGGTATGCAGTATCAAGGCGCCAACACCGAGCTTCTCCCTTTGGCATTTAGCCATCAAGGCGCAGGACCATTACAACCGCTCAATGCCACTGCGGCGCTATGGCGACAAATGCAGCAATACACAGCCAGCTTATGTGTCGATAATGCTAGCAAGACCCTTGCCATCAGCTGCCCAAGATCCGATATGATCACTTTTTGGGATATCACCACCGACAGCTTTATCAGCCAAGTACAACTACGTGACGGCGCAGGACTGGCAAGAGCCAGCAGCGGCATCGTCGCCACCAGTGGCAAAGGCAAAGCATGGTTTGGCGATAAAAGCGAACAGGTATTTTCAAATATTCGTTGGGATAACCATTTGGCACTCATTTCAAGCTGAGGACTTTAGAAATAATCGGTTACATAACCTTTGTGCAAGTTTTGCCCAACCTATGGCTGCGCTATAAAGGTTTTGTTTATACTGAATAAAGGACTAAGGTTAGCGGAGTACACATGAGTAGCATTTTACAAAGCCCCAAGTGTTGGCCTGAGCTGACCGACATCAGCTTTTTTATGCTCAAGCCTGAAACCTACCTTTTGGGCAAACAAGCCGCAGTGTTAAAACTCGTCGAAAAAGCCGGCTTTGAGATCATAACAGCCTACCGTATCAAACTGAGCTTCAAAGACCTGATGCGCATGTATCAAAGCACCAAAGCCCGCGTGACCATGAGCTTACGGCTGCCCCACTTGATGCCGTTAGATCTCTACATAGTTAAAAAAGACAATGCCATCAGCACCTTAAATCAACTTAAATATCATATCCGGGCAGAATTGCTCGGTTGGAATATCGGCGGCTTTTTACATGCGCCCGACAGCATCACAGAATTTGTCGCCCACATGCACATATTCGCTCAGGTTGAATTGACACAAGGCCACAAACAACAAGGCCGCCCAAAGGCGGCCAATCAATCTAAACAACTGATAAAGTTAGATTAGAAAGAGCCAGAGTTAACGTCTGAACGGATATGACCGACACCGTAGTGCTTGTAGGTGCTGTTACCCGGAGAAGTATGGCTGTCTTCTAAGTGAACAACAAAGCCACGAACGAAAGTTAAACCGGCGTCAGTTGGCGTGTCGAAAGTCAATCTGTACAAGCCTTGGCCTTTGTGCTCAACGGTGTAAAGGCTCGCAGGTACTTCGACATATTCTGCATTCTCATCGTCTAATTGAGAAGCCAATACTTTGGTTATGTTGGCATTTGTAGCACGGCCGTCTTCGGTGACATGCATCCAGAAGTAATAGCGATATTTCTTGTTGCCACCTAGATTTTCAGGGCGAACAACATCAAATTTAGCTTCCAAGGTTTTGTGGGCGGTGTAACGAACCTGGCTCGCTTGAATATATTCGCGGGCGATTTTACGTTCGTTGCGCAAAGTACACAAACCGTTTTGACGATAGCCTTCGTCCAATGCCAACAAAGCTTCTTTAAGAACCACTTTCGCAGTTACGGCAATCAATTTAGCTGGGTTTGGCACACTTTGGCCAGCAGTATTGATATTGGCAGGAATGACCTCGGCAAAGGCCTCCGCACCGATTAAGCCTAAGCGAAATGGTACGATACTTAAGCCGAATGCCGCTTGGTTGGCACACCATTCCAAATCCAATGACTCGGTATCAACATCGGTCATTTCAGTAGAAGGTGCCAAAGAAGCCAAAACTTGCATATTTCTTTGACCGGTAGGCAAAGCATTGAAGGCACGCTTGGACGCCGCAATAGCCTCAAGTGCGTCTAACATCTGATCGTCAAGTTCGGCCAATTGGCGAACTTCATTCTCATATCTGGCCAATTGCTCATCGCTGGTTTGATCCAACGCTTCTCTGGCTTTGTTGATTTGTTCGCTAACGGCGCTGTCGGCTTTGGCATAGCCAAGCTCTTGTAATTGAATTTGTGCTTGCTCGATATTATCAAACATATCGTTCAAGTCTTTACGGACAAATTCGTTGGCTGATGCTGGGGCAGCAATAGTAAATACGCCGGCACAAGCAAAGGTCATCGCTGCTGCAAATTTCTTCATTTTGAATGCTGATAGCATTGTCTAAATCTCCAATCTTTGGTGTTTTTTGTTAGATAACTTTTTGTTTGTAGGTTTGTTATTTTTGTACCCTGCCAAAACGGGTGCAGAGATTACAGTCGTTCCCAGACGAAGACAATGGTTGATCTCTCAAAACACTGTACGCGTTCCCATATGACCAAAACGTGAGAAATCGATGAAAAAATTCCCTTTATTGGACATGTGTTTAAGGAACAAACCAAAACTGGATAAATCAGAAACAATGTTGCCAATTTAGCAAAAGTCAACAAGTCAATCTCTTACAAACATAGCCTCCAAACTCGGCGCCAAATGGTAAAAGAATAGTCAATATCTCAATCGCTTAAAAACATTGTATCCAGTGTGTATCAATATCTTTACGCGAGATACAAATTTTGCGTTGTTTTGTTATCAAAATGTTGATAAATCTTTAAATAGGCGCAGAAAATAACCAACAAAAATAACCAGAACCAGCCCAGCGCCGGGGGCAATCCTATTTACTACAAGAGAATGAGGTAAATCCAATGAGCTTCAACAAACGCAGCAGGGTATTCCGCCCTGCCGTTTTGGCGACCACTATCGCCTTACTGGCAGCAGGCAATGCCAATGCCGAGCAAGTGACCTTTCATACAGAATCATTTCGCACCGCACCAAAACTGATCTTGGCGCCGGACACCGCCAACAGTGCTGATATGGACGAAGCGTTGGCACGTAGCTTTATCAGTGAACAGTATGGCCGTTTTGGTTTGTCTCATGCCAAAGGTCTGAAACTGGCTAAAACTCGCAAGAGCTTGTTAGGCACCCACTACCATTTCCAACAGTATCTTGGCAAAGTGCCTGTCGATAAGGCCGAAGTGATAGTGACTATCGGCAACGACGGCTATACCGTGACACAGGTTTATTCCAATGCCTATGCCACCACGGCGCAAGATGAAATGCGTGCCAAAATCGCCAGCGCGCCAAAACTCAACGCTGATAAGGCGATTGACACTGCTTGGAACATCTTGCAATTGCGTGACAAGCTGACCTCAAAGCCAACCAGTCAATTGGTCTACTTTGTCGATGCAAAAGGCAAGTTCCACCTCTCCCATCGCGTTCACATCGCCGCAGAAGGTGAAACCGGTGGTCGCATGATGTATATCGATGCCAACATGGGCACATTGCTACATGACTATTCAACCACTTTGCGTCGTCATGGCGGTATGCCAAGCATTGAACAGTTGCAACAACGCAAAGGCCCAGTGCTGGACAGACAGGCTGAAACTGCCCGCATCAGCGAACTGCAAGCTTTTACCAACAACCAACCTGCCAGCGCAACCGCAGTTGCCAGTGCCAGCGCCTTGGTTTTTGACCCAGACCCACGTACCGAGCTGCAAGATACGACCCTTGAAGACAACTCACCGGCTTCAAGCTTTGACCCGGCATACGTCAGCCGTACCTTACAAGGTGTCACGCTAAATAACGGCGTCTACAGCCTGTCAGGTCAGTACGTCAACATCACAGAGATTGAATCTCCAACTCGTGCGCCAAGCACCAGCACCACAGGTAACTGGACCAGCAAGCGCGGTAACAATGCCTTTAACGACGTAGTGACCTACTTCCACCTAGACCAAAACCAACGTTACATTCAAAGCCTTGGCTTTACCGGTTCAACCGGTATTATCGAGCGCGCCTTACGCGTCGATACCGATGGGGTTAATGGTGACGACAACTCTCACTACAGCTATGGCGGCTCAAGCGACTACCTGGCCTTCGGTCATGGTGGTGTCGATGACAACGAAGATGCCGACGTTATTTTGCATGAATATGGCCATGCCATTCATCGCAACATCAACAACAATTGGAGCGGTGGTGACACAGGCGCCATGGGTGAAGGTTTTGGTGACTACTGGGCAGGTTCATACAGCTACAGCACTGCCAAAGGCAAAAACTTCAACCCTGATTGGGTCATGACGTGGGATGGTCACAGCTCATCAAGCTGGCCGGGCCGTGTAATGAACCGTACGACGGCACAATATGATCACAACCACAACTATGCCGCCCACTCTACCTACAATGGCGTAAACGGCGACGAACTATGGTCTACTCCATTGTTCCAAGCCCTGAAAGAGTTGATGGCGCAAGGCCGTGACCGTAGCGAAATGGATAAAATCATTTTGCAAGCGCACTTTGGTCTCGGTTCAAACCTCAAAATGCGCGACGTGGCAAACGCCATCGTCAACGCCGCCAACCAATTGTATCCTACTGGCCCACATGCCGATGTTTATCGCACTCACTTTGAACGTCACGGCATGTTGGAGTCTACCGGTGGCGGCGGTGGTAACACCGGCGGTAGCGCACTTGAAAATGGTGTGGCCAAAACCAACCTCTCTGGTAGCAAAGGTAACCAGCAATTCTTTACCCTTGTGGTACCGGCAGGCGCCAGCAACTTGAAATTTGTCACCACAGGTGGCAGCGGCGATGCCGACTTGTATGTTAAGTTCGGTGCGCAGCCAACCACCAGCAGCTACGAATGTCGTTCATGGAACTCAGGCAATGGTGAAACCTGTACTATGACCAACATTCAAGCCGGTACTTACCATGTATTGCTTAATGCCTACAGCGCATACTCAGGTGCCAGCCTTACTGCCAGCTTCGATACTAGCGGCGGCGGTAACACCCAAACCAAGTTCTTTGAGAATACCACGGATGTTGCCATCAACGACCGCGCGACTTCACAAAGCGTGATCAGCGTCGCCAACAGCGGTTCCGGCGGTACTATCTCGGTTAAGGTCGATATCAAGCACACCTATATTGGCGATTTACGCATTGACCTAGTAGCGCCAAGCGGTAAGAGCTTCCGTTTGAAAGACACCTCAAACGATTCAAGCGATGACCTGCTAAAAACCTACAGCGTCAACGCCAGCGGCGAAGCCTATAACGGTAACTGGACTTTGAAAGTCTACGATGCTTACGGCGGCGATACCGGTAGAATCGATGCTTGGAGCATCACCTTACCATAAAGGTAAAACGGATAAAGGGCGCTTACAATAAGCGCCCTTTAGTCGATATAAATCACCCCTTGTTTTAGCACCTTATCGGCTATCTGCGCTGCAAGCTCAGTAGCTGCGGCAATTTCTTCACCCGTCATATCCTTTGTCAGCCTTTCTTGCATTTGCTGATGATGAGCCAAAAATTTATCATCGTTCAGTAACGCCATCGCCGCTTGATTGTAGGCAAGTGCCGTGACCGGATCATTGCGACCACTGGCAGTTGGCATGGTTTGATAAGTCATCACTCTAAAGGCTGTCATACTGCCTTTGGCAATAGCCTGCTTTAAAAAGCGTTGATGATGCAGTGCAACCTCCTTTGCTTTTTTTATTTGTTGTTCATTGAGTTTGTGGACGGGGTTTTCAGGATTGGTCATCGGCGTCACCAACATTACATAGCGAGATTGCGCCGCAAGCGACCCGCCTAGTGCCGACTTTTCCAAAATATCGAAGCTCTGTTCGATAAGGGCCTTGGGTGTACCTTTACAAAACTCATATTTTTCCATCAATTGCTGACGCCTATAAGCGTCTGATGCATTCATATCTTTGATCACCCCTTTGAGCAATTTGAGGGTTTTCTCCCCTTCGACCAAAGACTTATTCAGCTCATCTTCGCTTAAAGGCGCCGCTTGGCATTGGCTTAAGTTGACCGACAGAATATAACCGGCGTCAAAATCACCTTGCTCGAATCTCGCCATCAACCCACCCAAATGCTGAGCCAACGGTTGCTGCAATTGAGTGTCGATAAAACGCCTTTGTTCAATACCGCCAATGATAACGGCTTGTGCTGAGCTGGAGTCATCATCTGCGACATCGGCAACCTCAGCGACAACCTTCTTTTGCCCTGTCACCTTGCCACTTTCTGCATCATAGCTCGCCGTTTGACGCTCAGGATATTGACGACTGGGCTGTACCTTCGCTTGTGCTTGTTCTTGCTGACTTTGATGCTCATGCCAAAACAATAAAAAGCCGATAACGATAAAGAAGCCGCAAATTAATAACGCTAAAAGTTTGGTTTTCATAAGTCATATCGAAAATCTGGTATTGATTAAAGCATAGCGCAAATTGAACGGCTTAAAGCGGAGCTTTCAAAACGTGCCGAATACGATCTTTTGGCTTTCTCCCTAACGGTGGCAATGCTCCGTTTCAGCCCCGAATAAACAAATAACAATCTGTCGGACGTTGCCCAACAATAGCCAAGAAAAAGGCGACCCATTGGCCGCCTGTCGTTAACATTATTGTCCAAGCTCCCTACTGATTTAACGCCCGCCGAATACTGGCAATAACCTTGGGCATATTGGTCAGCACTTCAGTGTGAAAAAAGCGCATCACCACAAAGCCTTTACTGCGCAAATAATCGCTTCGCCGCAGCTCGTAATAGTGCTGTTCGCTGTTGGGCGCAACATCCAGCTCAATCACCAATTGCCGCTCAAGGCAGGCAAAATCGACAATAAACGGCGCGATTAATACCTGCCTAGTAAAATGAATACCGTCAAGCTGGCGATTGCGAACGACTTCCCAAAATCGTCTTTGTGCCGCCGGTTGGGCAACCAATTGCAACGTTTCTAATGACATGACCCTCTCCTTTTAGCCTCTGCCAATACCTTGCGACAAATACTGACAGGCCATGCGACTCATTTGCATCGCCTGTTTACACTGCCGGATCACCGCACTTAAAGACTCAATCACGCCAATCAAATTGGTCAACACTTCACTGTGGCAAATTCGTGCAACCTGAAACCCCTTAAACTCAGTGTCGTTGGCCAATTGTTCTGGGCTACGGGCCAGATTGTCATCGTAAAAGTGTTCACTATATAGCTGGATCACCAATTTAAGCTCCGCACAGATGAACTCCACCGACATCGGTGTTTTGCCCGATTGCCTGCGAAACTTATAGCCGCGCAGTTGTCTTTTGCTGATCTCCCGCAACAACAAGGCTTCAGCTTTTGCCGCATTTTGGCGATAAATACTCGGATTATAGTGGCAGTTCATGAGCTAACCTCCCCATCGCTGGCTTTGGGCTCGATGACGCTGACCAACAATCAGCGCCAAACGTTCCAGCACAGTATCTAGGCTGTTAAGAATGTCGTGCTGCCACACCCTTACCACCAAATAACCTTGATATTGCAGTAATGTGCAGCGTTCATTAGCAGATTTGCTGTGAACTTGTGCAGTACCTCGATTACTTTGCAGTTCGATCACCAGCTTTAATTTAAAGCAGACAAAGTCAACAAAAAAATCGTTGATCACAACATGACGCTCAAAGCGGTGGGCCAGAAGTTCGGGGATCTGCTGAGGATTGTGCAACGCTTGCCACAAAGTTTGCTCGGCAAGGGTGGTATCGCGCCACAATGTCCTTAATCTTTGTTTAAATTCCATTTGCTTGTCCTTTATCTAATGATATCAGCGCCAAGCGGTACGACGAACAAGGGCTGATGATTGGCGATTCCATACCGCCATTGTGGTTATGTTTTCACTGTTTTGTTGAGATACGCACGCTCCCAACTAAAAATGAAAACCGAGTTTTCGCCAATTAACCTCCTTATCCGTTGATGTTTTTACACAAACACAAAAAAACCATCGACATAAAGTGAGGAGTTTTTCGCAATGACTCCCCTGCCGATGGTGTGCTTTTTGTGATTTTCGTCAAATAATCTTGTTTGATCATATCCTGATCTCACCTTCAGTTTTTCACTGTTCGAATACGGTGGCATTCTTCCATGACCTCAGTTTGTAAAGCAGCCGACAGCAGCACATTCTTTACTCAGCACAAGCTGACTAAGGCAAATTTGCAACGTTCATTTTTCAAACGATACAGCTATAACCGTAGACCACAAGACTGAATAAATTCAAGCCAAAGTGAATATTTTTTATGCCAGCGCGCCAAACGCAGCCAAATGGGGTTTTGTCCCTGGGAATTTGCAACACTCAGTTCAAAAAACGCTCGAGTGTAATATTTTCAATCAACTAACTGAAAAAAAACTCACGTTCTTAAACAACTTAGCTATACTTTGAGCAGGTTCTTAAATAGAGCCGATAATTTTTGCTGTTCGTATAATGCGCAGGATAGAACAAAAACCAAGCAGAACCAACATGTCACTTTTTGACCATCTGTGGATAATTTTTGTATAAGTGCCTTTATTTTACGGTGCTGGCCTGTTTTTTATGGAAAAAGATGGACTATTGCTCAATTTTGAGCGACCCTAGCATCGAAGCGTAATTTTGAATTGATTGATATTTGCTTGATCTAAATCAAGAAATAGCCACTCAATGGTTGCGCTGAATCAGTAAAAACATAATTAAAAAATAAGAAACCACTGCTGATCTGCCACAATCAAGCTGTACACAAAGCGCGCTGGTCGCGGTGTCGTTTCTCGCTATGACAAAAGTACGAGGAGATGTCACGTGAAACTAACACGTAGTACAGGCTGGGCTATTCCAGCACTTCTGGCGACTGGCAATGTTATGGCAACAGAGATGCCATTGAATATGACTCAAGGGGTGACGGACATTAGTCAAAGGACTTATGACCTGCACATGACCATATTCTATATCTGTTGCGTAATTGCCGTAGTCGTATTCGGGATGATGTTTATCTCAATCCTGCTTCATCGCAAATCCAGAGGCGTTACCCCAGCAACCTTTCACGAAAGTACCACAATTGAGGTTATTTGGACGGCAATACCGTTTTTAATCCTCATCGGTATGGCCATTCCGGCCACCGCCGTGTTAACCGAAGTCGAAGACAATTCCAACGCAGACGTGACGGTGCTGGTTACCGGTTCGCAGTGGAAATGGCATTATAAATACCACGATTACGACCTCGAATATTATTCGGTTTTAGCCACTCCTCGTGCACAATACGAGAACTACAACGGCATGTTCAACGGCAACAGTGAGATCCCGCAAGAAAAAGGCGAGAATTACTTACTAGAAGTTGACCGTCCTTTAGTGATCCCCGCCGGTAAAAAAGTCAAGTTCTTGATGACCTCAGACGACGTTATTCACTCTTGGTGGGTACCTGAGTTTGCCATCAAGCAAGACGCCAACCCGGGCTTTATCAATGAAGCGTGGACTAAGGTAGACAAGCCAGGCATTTATCGCGGTAAATGTACTGAGCTTTGCGGTAAAGATCACGGCTTTATGCCGGTGGTCGTTATCGTCAAAGAACAGGCAGAATTCGATGCGTGGATGAATGAGCAGGTCGCCATTGCCGCCAAAGCCAAAGCCGAAGAACAAAAGCTGCTGAGCATGCAAATGGACATGAGCGAGTTGATGGCATTGGGTGAAAAAACCTATCTCGCCAGCTGCGCCGCCTGTCACCAGCCTAACGGTGAAGGCTTACAAGGTGTCTTCCCGGGTCTTAAAGGCTCACCGGTAGCCCTTGGCGATATGAGAAAACATATCGACACGGTAGTAAACGGCGTTTCAGGCACAGCAATGCAGGCATATGGCAAACAGCTTGGTCTTAAAGAGCTGGCTGCGGTAATCACTTACGAGCGTAACGCCTGGGGCAACAACACCGGTGATGCGGTGCAGGCCAAAGATGTTAACGCTGTGATGAAGGGGCAATAATCATGAGTACAATGACAGATACACACGCTCACGATCACGATCATCACGATCACAAACCGGCCGGTATTACCCGCTGGTTATACACGACCAACCACAAAGACATCGGTTCGATGTATCTGTGGTTCTCGTTTATCATGTTTTTGGTCGGCGGCGCGATGGCTATGGTTATTCGCGCAGAGCTTTACCAGCCGGGCCTACAGATAGTAGACCCAAACTTCTTTAACCAAATGACCACGGTCCACGGGCTCGTGATGGTATTTGGCGCAGTTATGCCGGCCTTTGTTGGTCTTGCCAACTGGATGGTGCCGATGATGATTGGTGCGCCAGATATGGCATTGCCGCGAATGAACAACTGGAGTTTTTGGATCTTGCCTTTTGCTTTTGCAATCTTGATCAGCTCCTTGTTCATGGAAGGTGGCGGTCCTAACTTTGGTTGGACTTTCTATGCGCCGTTATCAACTACCTATAGTAACGATACTACAGCGTTATTTGTATTTTCGGTTCATATCATGGGTATCTCATCTATCATGGGTGCCATTAACGTTATCGTTACCATCTTCAACTTACGCGCACCGGGCATGACTTTTATGAAAATGCCTCTGTTCGTATGGACTTGGTTGATCACGGCCTTCTTGCTGATCGCGGTTATGCCGGTACTGGCCGGTACGGTTACAATGGTATTGACCGACAAATACTTCGGCACCAGCTTCTTTGATGCCGCCGGTGGTGGTGATCCGGTGATGTTCCAGCACATTTTCTGGTTCTTCGGTCATCCCGAGGTATATATCATGATCTTACCAGCCTTCGGTATCGTATCGGCGATTATTCCAACCTTCGCCCGCAAACCTTTGTTTGGTTATTCTTCAATGGTATACGCCACGGCCTCAATCGCACTGTTGTCGTTTATCGTCTGGGCGCATCACATGTTTACCACAGGTATGCCACTGGCATCCGAGCTGTTTTTCATGTACGCCACAATGCTTATCTCTGTGCCTACCGGGGTAAAAGTGTTCAACTGGGTTGCCACCATGTGGAAAGGCGCCATGACCTTTGAAACCCCAATGTTGTTCGCCATTGCCTTTGTGGTGTTATTTACCATAGGTGGTTTATCTGGCCTGATGTTGGCCATCACGCCGGTGGACTTCCAATATCACGACACCTACTTCGTTGTCGCTCACTTCCACTATGTTCTGGTCAGCGGCGCCATCTTCTCGATTATGGCAGGCTGCTATTACTGGTTACCGAAATGGACTGGCCATATGTACGACGAGAAATTGGGCAAAACCCACTTCTGGTGTTCATTGATTTCAGTCAACGTGTTGTTCTTCCCAATGCACTTTGTTGGTCTGGCCGGTATGCCACGTCGTATCCCTGACTACTCATTGCAGTTTGCCGATTTCAACCAAATCATCAGTATAGGTGGCTTTGCCTTTGGCTTGTCACAACTGATCTTTTTGGCGGTTGTCATCAAGTGCGTCAAAGGTGGCGAAAAAGCGCCGGCCAAACCTTGGGAAGGTGCCGAAGGTCTGGAATGGGAGGTGCCATCACCTGCCCCGTACCACACCTTTTCAACACCACCTGAAGTGAAATAATCCATTGGTTTTTTAGTAATTAAGCAGCAGGTTTAACGATGAACAGCGACATTACACAACAAAATATCAAGCTGGTGAAAAAACTGGTGGTGATCGTTATCGGTATGTTTGGCTTTGGTTTTGCCTTAGTGCCGTTATACGACGTATTTTGTGACATTACCGGCCTTAACGGTAAAACCAGTGATGTCGCCGCTTCAGCTGAGAATGTACAAATCGATAAATCGCGTCAGATAAACATCCAGTTTATCGCCATCAACAATCAAGGTATGCCGTGGGCATTTAAACCTGTTGAAAAACAGGTCACGGTTTACCCGGGTGAAGTGAAGATGGTGAACTTCTACGCAAAAAGCTTGAGTTCAAAAGACACGGTCGGCCAGGCGGTACCTTCGGTATCGCCGGGCAAAGGCGCTGCTTACTTTAATAAAATTGAGTGTTTCTGCTTTAACCGTCAGCCTTTGGCCGCCGGTGAAGAAACCTTAATGCCACTGACTTTTTATATTGACCAAGACTTGCCGCTCGATGTCGGTACGCTAACCTTATCGTATACCATGTACGATATAACCGACGCCGTTAACGCCGAGTCTGCGTCAACCACTCAAACTGGGGAATAATAATTATGTCATCCAACGAGTACGAGAGTTATTATGTTCCTGAACAAAGCAAATGGCCCATTATTGGTGCAGTCGGGCTGTTTTTAATTGCTTTTGGTGCAGGAACCTTTGTAAACGATGTAGCCAAATCCAGACCTGATGGCTGGGGTAGCTATGTCCTCATCGCCGGTATCGTAGTGATCTTGTATATGGTCACCGGCTGGTTTAAAGACCAGATACGAGAGTCGATGTCCGGCATGTATTCCAAGCAGCTCGGCGTTTCCTATCGCCAAGGCATGGCTTGGTTTATCTTCTCTGAGGTCATGTTCTTTGCCGCCTTTTTCGGCGCGTTGTTCTATGCCCGTATTCTTTCAGTGCCATGGCTTGGTGGTGAAGGCGACAAAGCCTCAACCCACGAAGTTTTATGGCAAGGCTTTGAAGCCATTTGGCCGTTGCTGAAAACCCCTGGCGGCACAACCACAACGGCAATGGAATGGTTCGGTTTACCATTGATCAATACCATATTGTTGTTGGTTTCATCTGTGACTTTACACTATGCCCATGTATTTTTACGTCAAGGGGATCGCGCCAAAGTCAAAATCCTGATGGCTATCACCATAGCGTTGGGCTTAGCCTTTTTGGGGTTACAGATTGAAGAATACATCATGGCCTATACCAAAATGGGGCTGACCTTAGATGCGGGTATTTACGGTAATACGTTCTTTATGCTGACCGGCTTCCACGGTATGCATGTCACCTTGGGTACCGTTATGCTGATAGTGATGTTTGGGCGTATTCTTAAAGGCCATTTCACTGCCGACAACCATTTTGCCTTTGAAGCGGCGAGCTGGTATTGGCACTTTGTCGATGTGGTGTGGATCTTGTTGTTCTTCTTTGTTTACGTGCTGTAACAAAGCGCTCAACATCCTGTACATCGCCTGCGAATGTTCCCGGCTTTGGCATCCTGCGTCGCTCTACCTCCTTCGTCCATGAAGTCGCCGACTACGCAGGCATGACCTCCACGGAAGGAGGAAATACTGAGTTTTGCCGGGAGCAAAACTAGTGCACCGTACATCCTGTACATCGCCTGCG
>JBFHGJ010000026.1:0-60730 GCA_041583135.1 Alteromonadaceae bacterium
AAGCAATAAATGCTACAATGGCGGCAAATTTTGCTATCGGAAATAGAGTCATGCAGTTTACCGGTTCAGATACCTATATCGCCAATCAATCCCTTCAACTGGCAGTCAATGCCGCCATTACCTTACAAAAGCCGTTGTTGATCAAAGGTGAGCCGGGCACCGGCAAAACCATGTTGGCCGAAGAATTGGCCAAAGTGCTGGGTACCGAGCTTATCCAGTGGCACATTAAATCCACCACCAAAGCGCAGCAGGGCCTTTATGAATATGATGCGGTTTCACGCCTGAGAGACAGCCAGCTTGGTGATGAGAAAGTCTATGACATCGGCAACTACATCATCAAAGGTAAGATGTGGGAAGCCTTTAGCAGCGACAAACCTTCGGTGTTGTTGATTGATGAAATCGACAAAGCCGACATTGAGTTTCCCAACGATCTGTTGCTGGAACTCGATAAAATGGAGTTTTTTGTCAATGAAACCCGCGAGCGTATTGTTGCTAAGCATCGTCCGATTGTGATCATTACCTCAAACAATGAAAAAGAGTTACCCGACGCATTTCTTAGACGCTGTTTTTTCCATTACATCAATTTCCCAACTGCCGAAGAAATGCAGGCCATTATCGATGTTCACTACCCAGGGGTGAAGCAGGCGCTGGTGCAACAAGCATTAGAGATCTTCTTTAATACCCGTGAAATCAACGGTCTTAAGAAAAAGCCTTCGACCTCAGAGCTACTTGATTGGCTGAAACTGTTGATGGCAGAAGACATTTCACCAGAGTTTTTAAAGGACAAGCAATCCAAAGGCGGCTTGATGCCGATGTTTGGCGCGTTGTTGAAAAATGAGCAAGATGTCAGCCTGATTGAAAAACTGGCGTTTATGACGCGCCGTTAAGGGCCGGTCCACTATGTTGGTAGAATTTTTTCTCACCTTAAAAAAACATCGGGTGCCTTGCACCTTGCGTGAACTGCTGGACTTGATCAGTGCACTCAAACATCAGGTGGTGCAATTTGATGTCGAAGCCTTTTATAGCCTGTGCCGCATTGTTTTGGTTAAAGACGAGGTGCACTTTGACAAGTTTGACCGCGCCTTTGCCGAGTATTTTGATAAGGTCGAGCAGGTCGATTTGTTTGATAAGACCATCCCCGAGAACTGGCTGCAAAAAGCATTTGAAAAATACTTAAGCGAAGAAGAAAAAGCGCAGCTACAGGCCATGGGCGGGCTGGATAAGCTGCTGGAGACACTGAAAAAACGGCTTGAAGAACAAAAAGAGCGTCATGCCGGGGGTAACAAGTGGATAGGCACCGGAGGCACATCGCCTTTTGGTGCCTATGGCTATAATCCTGAGGGCATCCGTATCGGCCAAGACGGCAATCGCAACTTTCGGGCGGTGAAGGTATGGGATAAACGTGAGTTTCGCAACCTTGATGCCGATGTTGAGCTAGGCACCCGTAACATGAAACTGGCGCTGAAGAAATTGCGAAAATTTGCCAGAAGCGGCGCCTCTGATGAATTGGATCTGGAAAACACCATCGCCAATACTGCCAAAAATGCCGGTATGTTGGATATTCATATGCGCCCCGAGCGTCATAATGCCGTCAATGTGTTGGTATTTTTCGACGTTGGTGGCTCGATGGATGAGCATGTTCAGATTGTCGAACAGCTCTTTAGCGCAATGCAAACTGAATTCAAACACATGGAATTCTTCTATTTCCACAATTGCATCTATGAGTCGGTGTGGAAAGACAACAGCAGGCGCTATCAAGAAACGCTCGATGTCAAAGAAGTACTTAATCATTATGGCCGAGGGTATAAGGTGATCTTTGTCGGCGACGCGACGATGGGGCCTTATGAGATAACCTATCCCGGGGGGTCGGTTGAGCATTTCAACCAAGAATCAGGGCAGGTGTGGATGGAGCGTGTACTTAATCACTTTGACAAAGCGGTCTGGCTTAATCCACAGCCTGAGCAGTATTGGTCTTATCATTATTCCATCGGCATCATTAAAGCCATCATGAAAGAGCAGATGTATCCATTGACTTTAGATGGCCTGAGCGCGGCGATTAAACAGTTGAGTTAATATGACACAACCTACCGATAGGCCGCTGAGCGCGGCCGAAACCAAAGAGATCATCACCCCATATGCGTTTTCGGTCGAGCAAAGCCTGTTTGGGCTTGCCCTGGCGACACCGAACAGGCGTGCGGTGGCGATGTTTATTGATTTTATTATTGTCGGGATGCTGGCCCAGCAGGATGTTGCGCTGTTGGTGATTTTGGCGGCAGCGACGTTTTTTCGTGCCGGAAAAGCTAAGCCGAGCTATCAGAAATGGCGCAGAACGAGAACATTTCTGCGTGGTCTGGGCATTGCGATGATGGCACTGCTCGCCTACTCTTTGTTGGACAGTACAATTGATAAATATACCCAAGCAGACGCGCAGGTTGAGGTGGTATCGCAAAAAGCCGCAGGTCAGTCAGCGCCGAATTTGGTGATTGAGACATCGACTGACGAACCACAGCAACAAGCCACTGATGACGCCCCACAGGGCGCCAGTTTGACCGATTGGCTAAAAGGCATCATCGAAAAAGACTTAGGCTTTGGATTTGGTTGGGCGGCGCTTTATTTTACCGTGTTCACCGCCTGGTGGGGTGGGCAGACACCGGGCAAAAGAATGGTCGGGATATCGGTGATCAAACTCGACGGTAACCCCATCAGTTTGTGGGACGCCTTTGGCCGCTATGGCGGTTATGGCGCCGGATTTGCCACCGGTCTGTTGGGGTTTGCGCAAATTTACTGGGATCCCAATCGGCAGGCCATTCATGACAAAATTAGTGCAACAGTGGTGATTTTAGGACAGCTTTCACAAAAACATCACAGTGTATCTGATACAACAGCGACAGACGGGCAAAAGAAAGACGAGTCGCAAAGTAACATATAGAGAGAACAAAATGACCTCAGCGGTAATTTCAGGAACGGGGCTGTTCGTACCACCCCATACAGTAAGCAATGAAGAATTGGTAGCATCCTATAACGCCTATGTCGATAACTACAACCAGCAACATGCACAAGCCATAGAGGCTGGTGAAGTAGAGGCCTTGGCGCATTCGAGCTGCGCTTTTATTGAAAAAGCCTCAGGTATCAAGTCTCGCTACGTGATGTATAAAGAGGGCGTCGTAGACCCGGAGATCTTAAAGCCGGTGTTTGCCAAGCGGCCCTTTGATCAGGTGCCTGAAACGGTTGAAATGGCCGAGCAGGCGGCCCGTGAGGCGCTTGCGCAAGCCGGTAGAGAAGGCCATGAGGTTGACTTGGTCATCTGTGCGGCATCAAACATGCAAAGGCCTTATCCTGCCATTGCCGTTGAGTTGCAACATGTTTTAGGGGCTGGTGGTTACGCCTATGATATGAATGTGGCCTGTTCGTCTGCAACCTTTGCCATTGCCAATGCCCAAAGCGCTATCGATTCGGGTATGGCGAAAGTGGTGTTGGTGGTCAATCCTGAATTTGCCTCACCTCAGCTTAATTACAAAAGCCGTGATTCGCATTTTATTTTTGGCGATGTTTGTACTGCGCTGGTTATCGAAGCGCAGGCCGGCTGCAATCCTAAGAACGCCTTTAAGATCTTAGGGTGTGCGATGCAGACCAAATATTCTACCAACATTCATTGTCAGGTGAGTTACACCGACCATTGCTTTTCGGGTTTGAGTGAAGAAAATTCGTATTTTGTGCAAGAGGGCAGGAAAGTGTTTAAAGAGCTGCTGCCGATTGCTTCTTCTCACATGCTTGAACACCTTGAGAAGATGAACATCAAACCCAGTGAACTCAAGCGATTATGGCTGCATCAGGCGAACCTCAACATGAATTTGTTTGCGGCGAGAAAAGTGCTCAATGTCGAGGAAGTAGACCTGGATGTGGCGCCTTTGGTACTGGATGAATTTGGAAATACGGCCTCTGCCGGGTCGATTATTGCGTTACATCGCAATAAGGCCGATTTTGTTCCAGGAGAACGGGGGTTGTTGTGTTCATTCGGCGCGGGATACTCGGTGGGATCTATCGGTTTGGAAAAACTTTAACGGCCAATATCTTAGCGATTTTTAGTCAAACAATGACGTAGAATTGCTCGAAGTCAAGCAAAAATGTAAAAAAGTACGCATTTGGTTTGCTATTTTATTGTTTCTTCTTCATTTATTGACTAGACTGCGGGTATGAGTCACGGGAACCGACAATAAACAGTATAATTTTGCTAATTTGGAAGGCGCAAAAAATCGAATCAACCTAGTGTGTGGATTGCTTAAAAATGAACAGATCTTCAAATAGAGGATTTGGATTGGCTTCGATTGCAATGGTAGTGGTTATCTTAGGGATATCGGCGATGTTTACTCAAGCATCGGCAGCAGAGGACCCATCCCCAAAAATCATCACCAGTACGCGCTAAAACGCGGCTGGACAATGGATAACACAAGCAAGTTTCTTGCTTGTGTTATTGTTGTTTTAATGGTGTCGTTTTCACTTTTTATCTTCAATCTTGTGGTATCGCCAGATGCTCCAGCTCTCGATGCAGTAATTCATCACTGCCGACATTCAACTCTATCAACCGCCGTAAATGACTGGCGCTGTCCAAATCGATGGCATCGCAGGCAAAACCAATACTGTCTTGATGTTCGTGCGCCTTATGGGTCAGCATATGAATGTCGATATCGCTACCGACCAGTCTGAACGTCAGCTTGAACTGCTCGTTGACTTGATGTTGCCACCCGGGTGGTTTTTTCACCAAGGCACCTTGTAACGACAGATCGATCAACTCCGATGTCCAAACTTGCTCTGTGGCCGTGGCAACGATAGTTGCAGGGGCACTAAACACCACTCGGGTAAACCGTCTGTGATCTGACATTGATTCAATCCTTATATCTAAGTTCATTATCTAAAAGGCGAGGTGGATATGACCGCTCGATTTGGCCCTCCACTGATCACAGCATAGACATAAGTGGCTGAAAATGAAAGGGCGAGGTGGCTCGCCCGTGCAGTGCTAAAACCACAGATCCCGTATTCGCCCAACCTCATAAAACAGTCTTTGACCGACACGTCGAAACGGTGCCATGGGGAATTTGGGCAATGCGGTGGTGAGCATTGGAATTTGATGGTGGCGGTCTTGGCCGACGACTTTTTCTGCCAAACGTTTACCCGCAAGGGCACTGAAGCTTAAACCGGCACCACAATAGCCGGTGGCATAAACCAGGTTTGGCTGCGGTTGATAAATATGTGGAATATCATCCAAAGAGACACTGATCCAACCGTTCCAACGATAATCGATGGTGACGTCGTCGAGGGCCGGGAAGCTTTTTTTCAGCCCGGCCAAAAGTCGCTCGTGATAGATTGGGCTTTTGGCCTGAGCGCCGCTGATGGCGCCGCGACCACCAAATAAGATGCGGTTGTCGGCAAGTTTACGGTAGTAATATTTGAGCTGTCTGGTATCCATCATCACCTGATTGGTGAAAAAGCGCGACTGAGCGATTTCGGTGTCACTTAACGGCCGAGTGACGATGACAGAGGTCAGTACCGGCAAAAAACGCTTGTCGATGCTCGGGTGCAGCGTGTTGGGGGTAAAACCGTTCGAGGCCAGCACCAGATTTTTCGCCTTCACTCTTGCCTGAGGGGTGGTAATGATATGATAACCGTCTTGCATGGTTATCAGGTTTGCCGGCGTTTGTGAGTAGACCTTGGCGCCAGCATCAAGCGCCAACCGATGATAGGCCAAACACAGTTTAAACGGATGAATTCCATAGCCCTGTTGGTACAGCAGCGCGCCGTGGGCTTGATGGTGATCGACAAACTCATCGCGCAGCCTTTGCTGTGAAACCGGCTCGACTTCATAGCCGAAGTGCTTGGCCATATAGTCCGCTTGGCGGCGTAGAATGTCGTAGTATTTGGGGCGGTGGGCTATCTTTAGGTAACCGTTGGGTTGCCTCTGGACATCGGCGCCACTTTGTTCAATCAATGACTCTACCAGTTCAACCCCGGTTAAAAATTCGCGGTGGATCCGCTGAGCCTGTTCCAGTCCAAAGCGCTTGCTCAGCGCTTCATAGCCGAGTCGTCCGCTCAATGGCAAAACAAATCCGGCGTTGCGACCAGAGGCGCCAAAGCCGATACCATTGGCTTCCAACACGACCGTCTCGACGTTAAAGGTCTTGGCCAAATGGTAGGCGCAGCTCAACCCGGCATAGCCGCCGCCGATAATTGCGGTATCTACTTCAATGTCTTGGCATAACGGGTTGTCTTTTGGGAGGTCGCCTACCGTGTTGGCCCAGTAAGAGTCTGGGTAGGGCTGGTGGTTGTCTATCGTCGGACTTACCAAAGGGTCGTACATAAACTGAGATTACCTCGCGAACGAAAAACCAGAAGATCAATTAAATTCCAACAGCATTTCCGCCGCGGTACAGTGGCAAATGCCTTTACAGACGATGCAGTAGTAGCCATCTTTCACTGAGGATTCATACCAGCGATCGGGATGTTCTTTGATCACTTTGCCGCCCGCTCTGGACATATACCTAAACGCGCTGTTACCGGGGCTTTGCAGCCAGATATGGGCAAGACCGGCGGTGGCGCCTTGTTTTTTACACAGATCAATCGATGCGCTTAGCAGCTTGCCGCCGATGCCTTGACCACGAAAGCGCTCATCAACGGTATTGCACTTGAAATAGACGACATTTTCCGGCTTATGGCCCCACTTTTGTGGGGTGCACCATTTGTCAATGGTCCAGTTGCCAGCCGCCCAAGTAATGCGAAAGCCAACCAATGTATCGCCAATATAGCCGACTAGGCTGGCGTTGATGCCATCTTTGATCCCTTGTTTGAGCATCACCTTGAGGCTGTCATGACACAAATAGTTGTCGCCGTGAACGTCATTACCGAGTTTGATCACATCATCAAAGTGGCTGGTATCGAATGGGAGGATCTGTAATTGTTCGGACATATGAATCACCTAAACACTGAGGATTGTATTAACCTGCCAGAAAAGTGTAGGCAAAGAAATGATTATATGAAGTTTTTATTTCAACGGCGCAGAAATTGAGCGTTCCTCGGGGCAAATTCTTATGTGCGAGGTGCGATCAGTTGTGGTATTATAGCCGCCGTTTTTTTACCATCAATTGCCGTAAAAACTTGATTAAGGGCCATAAATGAATGTAATTGAAGGCAATTTTGCTGCCGAACAGAAGAAATTTGCAATCGTCGTTTCCCGTTTCAACAGCTTTGTCGTTGAAAGCCTGCTCGAAGGTGCCGTTGATGCCCTTAAACGTCACGGTATGGTGCAGGATCAAAACATCACCGTCATTCGTGTCCCAGGTGCCTATGAAATTCCCGTTGCCGCCAAACGTGCCGCTGCCAAAGGCGACTTTGACGCGGTTATCGCCTTAGGCGCTGTTATTCGTGGCGGTACACCACACTTTGAATACGTTGCCGGTGAATGTAACAAAGGGTTGGCGCAAATCTCGTTAGAGTATGATTTGCCTGTGTCTTTTGGCGTATTGACTGTCGATACTATCGAACAGGCAATTGAACGCTCAGGCACTAAAGCTGGCAATAAGGGCGCGGAAGCGGCTTTAGGTGCACTCGAAATGGTTAACGTGTTGGAACAAATCTAAAGATGATGAAAGTAAAACCGGCAGCGCGACGCAAATCACGCAAACTGGCGCTTCAAGCGATTTATTCGTGGCAGATGAGCGGCAATCATATGGCCGAAATCGAGCAGCAGATGTTGCTTGAGAACAACGTCAGTAAAGTCGATGTCGAATATTTCAAAGATTTGATCCAGGGCGTCTTCAGTCAATCCGACAAACTCGATGACATCATTCGCCCGCATATCGATAGGCCCTTTAAAGACATCGATATGGTCGAGAAGGCAATATGTCGTTTGGGCGCCTACGAATTGAAGTATCGTTTGGATGTGCCTGCCAAGGTCGCAATCAACGAATCTATAGAGCTTGCCAAGATTTATGGTGCCGAAGACAGTCACAAATTTGTCAACGGCGTGTTGGACAAAGCACTAAAATTTATCAAACGCGAACTTTAATCGACCACATTGGTCTACTATCTGGCCTTGTTGGCACTTTGGCTTCGCAAGGCTGATGGTATCGCTGTTCTCGTCTGAGGGTTTCATGCATGAAAGAATTTGAATTGATAAGGCGTTTTTTCCAACAGCCCGGCTCAAGACGAAAAGACGTCGAGTTGGGGATTGGCGATGACGCTGCGATCATCAATGTGCCGGCAAACAAACAACTGGTCGTCACCACCGACACACTGGTTGAAGGCATCCATTTTTTTGCCGATATGGACCCAAGAGCTCTCGGTCATCGCGCGGTAGCGGTCAATCTAAGCGATATTGCTGCGATGGGCGCCGAGCCTGCGTGGATCTCCATTGCTCTGACCTTACCGTCTGTGGATGAACAATGGATGCGCGCCTTTAGCGCCAGCATTTTTGAGATCTGCGAGTATTACAATGTTGAGGTGGTTGGCGGCGACACCACCCAAGGGCCGATGTCTATTACCATCAGTGCCAAAGGCTTGGTACCGCAAAATAAGGCGCTCAGAAGAAGCGGTGCTAAACCCGGCGACTGGATTTATGTCACCGGTACCTTAGGCGACGCAGCAGCCGCCATCGACGCCATCAATAATCGCAAAACCTTGCCGATGAAATATCAGGCATTTATCAAAAACCGTTTTGAATACCCAACCCCACGAGTAGCGGTTGCCCAAGGGCTACGTGAAGTTGCAACCAGTGCCATCGATATCTCCGATGGTCTGCTGGCCGATTTAGGCCATATTTTAGAACGCTCCAATGTCGGTGCGGTAGTCAATGTCGATGCGCTGCCGTTTTCCGATGCGTTGGTCGGTTCCTCTGAGTTGGAGCAACGCATCGCCTTTGCCCTTGCCGGAGGTGATGATTATGAGCTGCTCTTTACCGTGCCTGAAGATAAGCGCGGTGCCTTAGATGTCACCATGGCCCACTATGGCATCAAACTTACCTGTATCGGCCAGATCTTAGGGCAAAGCGGCAAGATCGATCTCAAGCACAAAGGCGAACCTTATGTCTTTGCCGGTAAAGGCTACCAGCACTTTAGCGAGCAATAGTCATGTCCGGTGAAACCATCGAAGCCAAATTCAACCTAGCAAAACCGGTGCACTTTTTGGCGCTGGGTTTTGGCTCAGGGCTGATCAAGCCGGCCCCGGGGACGTGGGGGACATTAGCGGCAGTGCCGCTGTATTTGTTGTTGAGCGAATTGAGTATCGAAGGCTATTTGTCGGTGCTGGTTTTGTTGAGCCTTGCAGGCATTTGGATCTGCGGTAAATGCGCAGAAGATGTCGGGGTGCATGATCATCCGGCCATCGTATGGGATGAATTTGCCGGTTATTTGCTCACCATGGCGTTTATCGAACCCACTTGGCAAAATATCATTGCCGGATTTTTACTGTTTCGTTTATTTGATATCGCCAAACCTTGGCCGATAGGCTATTTTGATCGCAAAGTGCGTGGCGGTTTCGGTATTATGTTTGATGATATTCTCGCTGGGGTTTTCGCCTTCGCATCGCTACACTTACTACAAGCAATAATAAATTAAAGGAGGTCTAGGCTTGGTCACCAAAGGGCGTATGAGAGCGTATCTGGCGCTGTTGACATGGCTGATGCTGTCGGCGGTATCGGGCGTTGCGGCCGAACCGCAAACGGTATCTATGTATGACTACGACGTCAAGCAGTGGACAGCGCAAGATGGCTTGTCTTCGCAGTCGGTCAGAACCATCGCACAAGATAGACTCGGCTATATTTGGATAGGCTCGCTGTTTGGCCTCAACCGTTTCGACGGCAATCAATTTGAAGTCTTCAACACCCAAAACAACAAATCTCTGGTCAGCAACGCCATCAACAAGGTGTTTGTCGATTCTACCGGCTACCTCTGGGTCGGTACCAAATCCGGCTTGTCAGGCGTAGACCCCTCGACCTTAAGTTTTGCCTACTACACCATCTTAGATGAAGTCACCGATATTGTTGAAACGCCGCAAAAAGAAGTGCTGGTTGCTGCTGGTGGACTATTTCGCATTGTCGATAAAAGAGTCAATAAAATCAAAGAGGTCAAAGGCGAGGTCAGAAAAATAGAAAGCTCGTCCAAGGGCACTTGGGTGATCACCGACAGCACCTTGTATTTGCTCGATAATGACGCCCAAGTCAGTAAATCCATTGCCCTTGCGGCCAAAATCGGCCAGCCTTTAATCAACGACTTATATTATTCAGAACAAGAAGGCTTATATCTGGCCACCGAAATGGGCGCCTATCGCATAGATGAACATGATCAGATCACCAAAGAGGCGTTACCGGTAGGTCAAGAGATCCCGGTGTATAAAATTCATCAAGACAGCCGTGGCGGCATGTGGCTATCGACCTTCGGCACCTTGTATTTGCGCACTGGCAATGGTCGCTGGCAGCCGGTGGTTGCCGATCAGCTCGGCCATAGCCCGTGGTTTACCGACATCTATGAAGATCGTGATGCCAATATTTGGCTGGCCAGTAATTCCGACGGTTTGTGGCGGGCCAGTGTCAGTGACATTTCCCGTCATGTGCCGGACAACTTGCCTTCAAGTACCGTGTTGACGGTTAACCGTGGGCCAAAAGGGCGATTGTGGCTCGGTACTCAGCGCGGTGTTGGGACTCTAGACGAAAAAGGCAATTTTGAGTTGGCGATCCCTGCCAACGTGCTACACCGGCAAAACATCTATGCCATTGAGTTTCATCAAGGCAAGGTATATTTGGCCACCGAAGGTGGGGTGATGGTATGGGATGACAATAAGATCACCATGCCAAGGGTGCTTGAGCCGATTCAGTGGTCCACCATCAAAGTGCTGTCATATGATCGCAAAGACGGCCTTTGGATAGGCACCTCGCAAGGACTGTATCAATATCACGAGAACCGGCTAATTCCGTTTCCCATGAACGGTCAGTTTGATTCGCGCAGTATTACCTATTTTATCCATCAGGACAAAACCAGTTGGGTGGGCACAACACGGGGCGTATACAGCTTCGAGGGCAACACTCTAGTGCGCCTAGGGCAGGGCACGGCGTTGTATCGCAGCTACATTACATCAATCTTGGATATGCAAGATGCCGGCGTTTTGGTCAGTACCCTTGATGATGGCCTGTTTTACAAATCAAAGCACGGTAGCTGGACCCAATACGATGAGTCTAACGGCTTGGCCAATGGTGTCATTGTGGCACTGCATTATCGCAAAAATGAGAAAATGATTTGGGTTAGCACCTTAAACGGTGTTTACCGCTTTAAAACTACCGAGTTTGAACGTGCCGGTGGCAATATTCGTATCGAAAGTATCTTATCGCCTTTCGATCGCCGCTTAGGCACCCGTGATGGCCGCTGCTGTAACGGCACCGGGCATCAAAAAATTGCTGAGTTCAACGGTAGCCTATGGTTTCCATCAAACAAGGGCGTCGTCGAGGTGCCGATTGATATCGACCCTTATGGCGGTGCCGATAGCCGCAGCGCACCACTGATCCAGCGGATCATCACCCCCAATCGCCAGATTGTCGTCGGAGGTCAAGACGATTTTCAGTTTGATCTCAATGAGCGCGATGTCACCGTGGTTTACAGCACCCTTAACTTTAAGCAACCCAGAGCAGAAATGTTCAGATACAAGCTGCAAGGGTATGTCGATAGCTGGCAACAGGTCGATAAGCGTCGCGAAGCGGTCTTTACCAATCTGCCTTCGGGCAACTTCACCTTCACGGTACAAAGCAAATTCGTCAATCAGAACTGGGATCATGCCAGAGAAACCTCAATCAATCTGAAAATACCAATGCAGTTTTCAGAAACGCCGCTGTATCGTATCTTGATGGGGGCGCTGATCTTATTGGTGCTCTATGGCATCATGTTGCTCATTCGTAACCGTGAAAGGCGCAAGCGCGAACTGCTGAAACAGCAGGTTGATCAACGGACTTTGGAATTGCAGCAGGTAAACGAACAGCTCAACGAAGCCAATCAGCAGCTTAAACAACTGAGCCACAAAGATGAACTCAGTGGTTTGAGAAATCGCCATTTTGTGTTCGAGCAGTTGCCTAAAGACATTGAACATTATCAGCGCAATCGCGAGTCGATGATCTCTCAAGGTAAATCTTTTGCCCTAATCGTTATCAACATCGACGGCTTTAAGCATGTCAACGACAGCCATGGGCCGATTGCCGGTGACTCGGTGTTGACGCAGTTTGCCGTGTTGCTGACCCGTGAAACTCGTGGGTCGGACTATGTGGTGCGCTGGGGGGGCGATGAATTTTTGATTGTGCTGAGGGATTCTCAGGCCAATCAAATTGAAAGTTTTATTTATGAATTAAATCTGGCGGTGTCTAACGGAGAGTTCTTTCTGCCAGATGGTCAAAGCATCAATGTCACCTGTTCGATTGGCTATGCACTTTATCCACTGCCGCTGATCGGTGGTCAGCTGATCAACTGGGAAGTGTCTTTGAGCCTTGCCGATATGGCGCTCCATCAAGTGAAAAATGCCGGTCGCAACGGCTGGGCGACGGTTGAGTTTGACGATCAGGTCGATGCCTTTGAGTTTGAAGACAACGATGCCTTAGAAGCGTTTGTCGAACAGCTCTTTGCGACCAGTGCCGCACGCTTTAATGTTCGCCTTGCGGACAAGTAGGCGGCAATCTCCTGCGCATAGGCCGGCCAAAGTGCTGTCGGTGGTGATCTAACCTCCCAGCCTATGCGTATTACCGAGCAAGTTCAAGTGTTGGAAATCTATAATGAATTTGCCCGTATTCCCATTACCCTTAGTGCTCTTTCCCGGCGGTGTTACCCGTTTGCGTATCTTTGAGCAGCGTTACTTGCGTATGGTCAGAGAGTCCGCAGGCGACAAGGGGTTTGTGCTCTCCACTCACATGCCCAATCTGGTGCATCAATCCAGCCGACTTGGCAGTTGGGTCAAAGTCATTGATTTTGAAACTCTCGACGATGGTATGCTGGGTATCGATATCGAAGCGCAGCACAGTGTGGTCTTGAGCGACTTCGAGATTGAGCCAGACCGCCTATGTCGTGCACAAGCAACGATGATAGGTCACTGGGATACATGTGCACACAATGAAACCACCTTGGTGCTGGCCGACAAGTACCAACGGCTGATGACCGACTGTGTTGAGCTTAAGTCGCTCTATCCTGAACCAAAACTTGACGATGCAGCGTGGGTTTGCGCCCGCTGGCTTGAAGTGTTGCCGATCGCCGCTGAGCAAAAGCTGGTGTTTTTTCAACCCGACAGCTTCACCAAAGCCACCAACCTGTTGGACAAAATATGCAATTAGGTCCTGTCTATCTGTTAGCTTCGGTGCGACGTCGAAAAAAAATAGGTCCTTATGTGATCGCAATACTTTCCTCTTTCGTATTGTTGCGTTAATGTTGATGATTAAGAGCAAAAGATGACTCCGAACATAGGCAACCATATGACCGGTGACTCACCCGGTAACAACGAATGGCATAAAACGGTCGATGGCACCAGTGCGACATTGCCATTTGCACAGTGGCTTGAGGCCGTCGCATTTAGCCGCGACAAGCAGGCCTTTGCCAACCTGTTTAAGTATTTTGCCCCGCGCATCTACGGTATCGCCAGAGGCAAGCTCAACAATGAGGCGCTGGCCAAAGAGGTGGTGCAAGATTGTATGAGCAATGTGTGGCGAAAGGCTCACCTGTTTCATCAGGAAAAAGGGAGTGCCAGCACTTGGATTTACACAGTGATGCGGAATGTTATTTTCGATACGCTACGTAAAATCAAAACCAACAGCAAGTGCATCTTGAGCGAAGACATTTACCCGCTGTACGAAGCGGTGGAAGTGGTTGAAGATGTACATGAAACCGTGGCACAAAGCATTAACGAAAAGCGCCTTGCCGATATGGTGGAGCAGCTACCGGTTGCTCAGCAACAAGTGGTCAAAGGTGTCTACTATCAAGAATTGACGCACGAACAACTGGCAGAGCAACTCAATATACCGTTAGGAACGGTCAAGTCTCGTCTGCGCTTAGCCCTGTCTAAGCTCAAAGCTCAAATAGGAGATGACCATGATTAAACACCATGTTCCCAACGACATGTTGGCGCAATTTGCTCAAGGTTTGTTACCGGCTTCACTGGCTGCCGCCGTGTCGATTCATACCGACATGTGTACGCAGTGTCGTCAACAAGTCATTGCGTTGCAACAGGCTCAAACTGAGCAGCTGTGCAATTTTGAGCTTGCCGCGCCAGATTCCGGCATCGACGATATTGGCTTCGGTGATGTCGATTTTGACCAGATGCTCAATAAGATCACCGCCGATGAAAGTCGCGACTATGTTCAAGACAAACCTGAAGTCAAAGTTCAACTGGGCGACATCGATTTTAAATTGCCTAAGGCGCTACAGTCGATGGCGGTAAACAAAGCGGTCGGTTTTGGCAAGATCACTCGGGCCAAAATTGAGCTTGAAGAAGGCGCAATTCACACCCATTTGCTGCGCATGGGCGCCGGTGGTGAAGTGCCTGAGCATACTCATCAGGGCTTCGAGGTGACCTTGTTGCTGCAAGGCACCTTTGCCGATGAAATGGGGGAGTATGGCCCGGGCGATTTTATTATGCTCGATGCCGAATATACCCATACACCGGTATCATCACAAGGTTGCGTGTGCTTGACTGTTGTCAGTGATGCGTTGACCTTTACCTCTGGTTTGAGTCGTTTGCTCAATCCTATCGGCAAGTTTCTTTACTGATTGGTGTGAGCCAATGACACAGCAGACTTTCAATGCCCAACCGCAGTGGCTGACGCGCTTTATCGAGATGTATCAAGTGCTCGATAACAGCAATTTGGCACTGCTTGAGCAGGTCTATCACCGGCAAGTGGTGTTTGAAGACCCAATGCACAAAGTCACCGGGCTTAGCGCCTTGGAAAGCTACTTTGCCAATCTCTATCAAAACCTGAGCTATTGTCACTTTACGATTGAAAAAGTGATCGCCTCAGAGCAGCAAGCCGCCCTTTATTGGCTGATGTCTTTTGCCCACCCCAAACTCAACGGCGGACAAAAGATTGAAGTGAAGGGTAACAGCTTGCTCCAATGCCAAGAGGACAAGGTGGTTTATCACCGAGACTATTTTGATGCGGGCACTATGCTGTATGAGCAGATCCCACTGCTTGGACGAGTGATCCGCTATGTCAAAAGCAGGCTTGCGGCATGAAATCGGTGTTGATCACGGGTGCCTCATCGGGGATCGGTAAGGCGCTTGCCGAGCTGCTCAGCCAAACCCATCAAGTTTACGCTTGTGGCCGTAATGCCGAGCGTTTGGCCGCGCTTGAACATTGCGGTGACAACATCAAAGGGCTGAGTTTTGATGTCACCAACCCCTCACAAGTAGACCAAGTGCTAAGCAATATCGACGCGCTTGATATCATTGTGCTCAATGCCGGAGACTGCCGCTATATCGATGACGCCAAGCATTTTGACGCTCAACTGTTTGCTGAAATAGTCAATGTTAACCTCGTGGCGATCGGCTATCAGCTGCAAGCAATGTTACCCAAGCTTAAAAAGGGCGGTCAGCTGGTGTTGGTCGGCTCATCGGTGACCATTTTGCCACTGCCGAGGGCAGAAGCTTACGGCGCTTCTAAAGCGGGACTGGCCTATTTGGCGAAAACCTTGGCGCTAGACCTTAAACCCCACGATATCGCCGTATCACTGGTTAGCCCCGGCTTTGTGGCAACGCCACTGACTGACAAGAACGATTTTGCGATGCCGTTTTTAATGACGTCTGAGCAGGCGGCGGTGCGAATAAAAAAAGGTATCGACAAACGACAGCCACATATTCGCTTTCCTCGGCGCTTGTTGGGACTCATGCAAATACTAAGCTGGCTACCCCAGCGTTGGTGGATAAATTTGGCGCAACATCTGGTAAGGGAAAATAAATCATGACGCGAATTGCGATTATCGGCAGTGGGATCAGCGGGATGACCTGCGCCCATCTGCTCAGCCAAAAACACCAAGTGAAGGTGTTTGAGCAAAATGACTATATCGGTGGCCATACCGCTACGGTCGATGTAGAAGTTGGCGGCAGACAATATGCTGTGGATACGGGCTTTATAGTGTTTAACGACAAAACCTATCCCAACTTTTTGGCGTTGCTCGATAAGCTTGGCATCGACAAGCAAGCAAGTGAAATGAGCTTTAGTGTCGATAACGTTGATAGTGGTTTGCAATACAATGGGCACGATCTCAATACCTTGTTTGCTCAAAGGCGCAATCTTGTTAGCCCAAAGTTCTGGTCATTACTCAGACAGATCATGCGGTTTAACAAATTGTGCAAGATAGCGGCTACAGGCGAGATAGACGAGCAAACCACACTGGGGCAGTTTTTGGCCGAGCATCACTTTAGTGCGTTTTTTGCCGAGCACTATATCTTGCCGATGGGGGCTGCCATTTGGTCTACCTCAATCGCGCAAATGGCGCAATTTCAGCTGAAGTTCTTTATTCGCTTTTTCCATAATCATGGTTTGCTCAATATTACCGACAGGCCGCAATGGTATGTGATCCCCGGTGGCTCACGTAGTTACATCGCGCCGTTGATTGCACCTTTTAAAGACGACATCGTCTTAAACAGTCAACTCTCTAGTGTCAGCCGCCATGACCATGGCGTCACCTTACAGTTTGCCGATGGCAACCGTGAAGATTTTGACGAGGTGATCTTTGCCTGTCATTCAGACCAAGCTTTGGCTTTGTTAGCCGACCCCTGTGAGGCAGAACAAAGTGTACTCGGTGCCTTGCCCTATTGCGAAAACGAAGTGGTCTTACATACAGATGAAGCAATGCTACCGAGTAACCGTAGGGCTTGGGCGAGCTGGAACTATCGTTTAGATGCGCGTCTTGATAGGCCCTCGGCGGTTACCTACAACATGAATATTTTGCAGTCAATTGACAGTGATATCACCTTTTGCGTGACCTTAAATCAGACTGCCAGCATTCGTCCCGACAAGATCCTCAGACAATTTCGCTATGCCCACCCTGTGTACGATTTGGCCAGCCAAAAAGCCCGTGCGCGCCGCGATGAGATCTGTGGTCACAATCACACCCACTTCACCGGTGCCTATTGGTATAACGGCTTTCATGAAGATGGCGTAAAGAGCGCACTTGATGTGGCAAAGCGCCTCGATTGTTTTGACGGATGGCAATAATGCGCAGCGGTATCTACGTTGGTCGAGTGGGGCATACGCGCTTTGCGCCGACAAAGCACCAGTTTGATTATCAGATTTACATGCTCGGTCTGTGCCTCGACGAGCTTGAACAATTGCATCAGGTCAGTTGGTTGTTTGGCAATAACTGGTACAATCCGCTAAGATTTCTACAAAAAGATTATTTGTTAAGTGAACCGGGGAGCCTTAAGGCCCGTATTGCCAGTAAAGTGCAGCGCTTAGGCGGCCAGTGGGGGGATAACCTCAAGCAACAGCGAGTGACTTTGCTGGCCCAAGTGCGTTGTCTTGGTTGGTACTTCAGTCCGGTGAATTTTTATTTTTGCTATGACGTGGATGGGCAATGCCGATACATGCTGGCGGAGGTAAGCAATACACCTTGGAACGAGCGTCATTACTATCTGGTGGATATGGCAGTGCAGGCTGACAGTAAGAAAGCATTTCATGTCTCGCCTTTTATGTCACTGGATATGCGCTACCGATGGCGTATTGAAGCGCCGCAGGACAAAGTTAGCGTGGTGATAGAAAACCGCAGTGACGACAGTGCTGAGAAAAAGCTCTTTAGTGCGCATATGACGCTTGAAAAGCGCCCATTTGAGCGCAAGGCGTTACTCAAAACTTGGCTGAACTTGCCGTGGATGACTGCCAAAATAGCCTTAGGTATTTACTGGCAGGCGATGAAATTGTTTATCAAGCGGGTGCCTTTTATTAGTCATCCCAACTCAACTTAATCTAGAGGTGCTAAATGGAACAGGTGCAGACGACCAATGCCATTGTAACGAGATCTTGGTTTGGACAGGTCAAAAGTGACCTTGCCAGACAACTGGTTTTTAGCGTACTCAAGCAGTTAAGCATTGGCTGTGTTGAGGTTCACGATCAGGGCAAGGTCTATGTCTTTGGCAACCCTGATGAGTGCTTATCGGCAGTTATGGATATTCATTGTCAAAGCACCTATGAAGATTTTATCAAAGGTGGCAGTATCGGCGCGGCAGAGGCATTTATTGGCAATAAATGGTCAAGCCCCGATCTGACCGCTCTTATCCAAATATTTGCCCATAATCAGCGTCAGCTTGATGCCTTAGAGCGCAAGATGAACTGGCTGAGCAAGTTTAAGAACAAGTTGGCCCATCGCGGTAACAAAAACTCTAAGGCGCAAGCCAAGCAAAACATTCTGGCCCACTATGATCTCGGCAATGACCTCTATACCCGCTTTTTAGACGACAGTATGATGTATTCGGCGGCGATTTATTCCGACCAAGCGCAAAGCTTGGAAGCGGCGCAAACATTGAAGCTCGACACCATCTGTCGCCGCCTTGAACTGAAGCCCGGTGAACACTTGATTGAGATCGGTTCGGGCTGGGGGGGCTTGGCAATTCACGCTGCCAGTCATTACGGCGTAAAGGTGACCACAACGACCATCTCCGACGCCCAGTATGATTATGCTAAGGCGAAAATAGCACAGCTGGGTTTGTCAGGCAGCATAACCTTGTTGAAAAAAGATTATCGTGAACTCACCGGTCAGTTTGATAAACTGGTGTCGATTGAGATGATAGAAGCGGTCGGTCACGAGTATTTCGAGACTTTCTTTAAGCAGTGTAATTCCTTGCTCAAAGCCGGTGGCAAGATGCTGATCCAAGCCATTACGATTGCCGACCAACGCTATGATTCATACAAAAACAGCGTTGATTTTATTCAGCGTTATATCTTTCCCGGCGGCTGTCTGCCGAGCGTACATATTTTAAGTAAACATATCGCCGAGCATACCGACATGGTCATTGAACAACTCAATGACATCGGGTTAGATTATGCCACAACGCTTAAACATTGGCGTCAACGCTTTGAGGCCAATTGGGCTGAATTATCTGAGCTAGGTTATGATCTGCGCTTTAAGCGCCTGTGGCTGTTTTACCTGCAATATTGCGAAGGGGCGTTTTTAGCACGGGCTACCAGTACAGTGCATTTGCTGGCGAGAAAAAGTTAACCATAAAGGACGGCTATAAGTCGTCTTTTTGTTTCTTTTGGCGGCGGTTGCTGAGACTGGTCTGCACTTTTTGATGTACGCCTCGGGTCAGTCTGGTCAGCTTGTCTTCAAGTAAATCGACGCCATATAAAATCGCCACCATCAACATCGCCAACTTGATCGCCTGTATCTCATAGTGAGAGGCTATCATCACGCCCAATGAGGCCAAACCCCAAATCGTGGCTGCGGAAGTCACGCCAACCACAGCGCCATCTTTGGCCAGCATTACGCCGGCACCTAGAAAACCGATACCTGTGATCACCTGCCCAACGATACGTGAGGGGTCCATCACATTGTTCCCTTGCAGTAAAAAGGCGGTGGTGATGAAAATATAAGTGCCTAGGGTGATCAGAGAGGCGGTACGAATACCGACCGGCTTACCTCTGAGTTGACGCTCAAGGCCAATCAGTCCACCACAAAATAACGCCGCGGCGATAGCGCCCCAATCAAACGGGGCGATATCGAAAAGGGAAAACAGCCACTGCATAGGGCGTCTATTGCGCCAAAAAGGCGTTGATTTGTGCAACCAAGCCCGGACCGTCGAGCTTAAGCTCGGCGTAAATCTCAGATTGACTGCCATGCTTGATGAACTCATCCGGCAGGCCGATATTGAGCACCGGCTTGAGCTGTTTGCTGCTCATCATGTATTCGACAACCGCAGAGCCAGCACCACCCATAATGGCATTGTCTTCAACGGTCACAATCACATCGTGCTGAACAATCACCTCGTCAATCATCTGCTTATCAAGGGGCTTGATAAAGCGCATGTTGACCAAGGTGGCGTCCAAGGTCTGTGCGGCTTGCTCGGCGTAATTGAGCAAAGTACCAAAGGACAAAATGGCGACCTTCTGGCTTTGATCATCGCTTTGCAACTGCCGCACGTACTGGGCTTTGCCGATCTCAATGGCGCTCATTTTACTCTCGATGGCCACGCCCGGGCCATTACCGCGAGGATAGCGGACGATGGCCGGCTTTTTGGCGATATGGCCGGTGTAGAGCATTTGCCGACACTCGTTTTCATTGGCCGGGGCCATCAAGATCATATTTGGAATACAACGGGCATAGCTGATATCAAACGCACCTTGATGGGTCGGGCCATCGGCGCCGACGATACCGGCGCGGTCTACTGCAAACAAGACTGGCAAATTTTGCAGCGCAACATCGTGAATGAGCTGATCATAACCCCGTTGTAAAAAGGTCGAGTAAATGGCCACGACCGGGTTGAAGCCTTCACAGGCAAAACCGGCGCCAAGCGTCACTGCGTGTTGTTCGGCAATGGCGACATCAAAGTATTGTTCGGGGAATTTTTTTGAAAACTCCACCATACCCGAGCCTTCGCGCATCGCTGGGGTGATGGCCATCAACTTGTCGTCTTCGGCGGCCATATCACACAGCCACTGACCGAAGATCTTCGAGTAACTCGGCGATGAGGCCTTAGAAGATGGCAAAGAGGTTTCATTGGGGTTAAAACATGGCACGCCATGATAGCCGATGGGGTCTTTTTCCGCCGGCTCGTAACCTTTACCTTTGGTGGTAACAATGTGCAACAGTTGCGGGCCTTTGAGGTTGCGCATATTGCGCAAGGTATCGACCAGCGAATCGACATCATGGCCGTCTATTGGGCCGATATAATTAAAGCCTAGCTCCTCGAAAAAGGTGCCGGGGACGACCATACCTTTAATATGTTCTTCCATGCGGCTGGCCAGTTCTTTGATTGGCGGCAGGTTTTTCAGTAGCTGCTTGGAACCTTCACGAATACCAGTATAAAAGCTGCCTGAAAGAATGCGGGCAAAATGCTTGTTCAGAGCGCCAACATTCTCAGAAATGGACATATCGTTGTCATTGAGAATGACCAGCATGTCGATATCGAGGCTACCGGCGTGATTCATCGCTTCAAAAGCCATACCGGCTGTGACCGCACCATCACCGATGATGGCGGCGACTTTTCGGTCGTTGTTTTCTTTTTTCGCGGCAATGGCCATGGCGGTGGCGGCACTGATAGACGTGCTTGAGTGGCCGACCGACAGGGTATCGTATTCACTTTCTTCACGCCAAGGGAAGGGGTGTAAGCCTTCCTTTTGTCGAATGGTGGTCATTCTATCGCGTCTGCCGGTGAGAATTTTATGAGGATAGGCTTGGTGGCCCACATCCCAAATCAAGCGATCAAACGGCGTGTTATAGACATAATGCAGTGCGACGGTCAACTCAACGGTGCCTAAGCCCGATGCCAAATGACCGCTGCTTTGACTGACACTGCTCAGGAGATACCCGCGCAATTGCCGACAAACTTCTCCCAACTGGTCTTGTGAGAGTTCTCTGAGTTGGTGAGGCAGGTTCACTTGTGTCAGTAATGAATAATCTTGTTCAGTCATAGGGCTGGTGCTTGTCTCTTTTAGTGATTTCTTTGGACGACAAAGTGAGCAAAAGCTTGCAAAAGTTCAGTATTGTAGGGCAGCTTATCAAGGGCCTCAAGAGAGTCGTTATATAACTGCTGCGCTTTTTGCTTGGCTTGTTCGAGGCCAAGTAACGCGACATAAGTCGATTTGTTGGCGGCCAAATCCGAGCCTTTGGGTTTTCCCAACACGGCGGTATCGCCGACCACATCCAAAATGTCATCTTGTACTTGGAAAGCCAAACCAATGGCTTTGGCGAACTGAGTCAAATGCAGACGGTCATTATCGCTGAATTTATCGTTACTGTAGCTGGCCAGTATAACTGCGGTGGTGATCAAGGCGCCGGTTTTCAGCTGATGCATGGTTTCAAGGCTGGCGATATCCACCGCCTTATCAGTATAGGACAGATCTAACGCTTGGCCGCCGCACATGCCATTATAACCGCTGTTATCAGCCAGCAGAGCGACCATGTTCAGCACATCTTTGGGCTGAGTTTGGCGATAGTTGTGCTTGGCGAGAATATCAAAGGCCATTGCCTGAAGGCTGTCGCCGGCCAAAATGGCGGTCGCCTCGTCAAACGCTTTATGGACTGTCGGCTTGCCGCGACGCAGGTCGTCATCGTCCATCGCAGGTAGGTCATCATGAATAAGCGAATAAGAGTGAATACATTCAATGGCCGCTGCTGGCGCATCTAAATCGGCTTGCTCTGCACCGACCAAAGTACCGGTGGCATAGACCAAAAACGGTCGCATCCGTTTGCCGCCTTGCAGCAGCCCGTGATGCATGGCATCAAGCAGCTTAGGGTCGTTGACCTGCATGTTGCTCAAATGATTGAGCAGATAGGCTTCAACCCGTTTTTTATAGGTATCGAGCATTGCAGTCAAACTGTTTGGCGCGTGATCTGGCACTTATTGGCCGCCTTCTTCAAATGGCGCAAGTTCGCCATTTTGTTGCCCTTGCTGCTGCATCAAGATCTGTACTTTTTGCTCGGCACTTTGTAGTTTGGCCTGACTCGAGGCAACCAATTGCACACCGCGTTCGAACGCTTTGAGCGAGTCTTCTAGCGATAACTCACCATGCTCCATATTTTGTACTATGGTTTGCAGCTCCGACATGGCTGCTTCGAATGACTGTGGTTGTTGCTCTTGTGAGGCCATAATTACATCTGTGGTATGTTACTTTGTCGCGTAGTTTAACCAATTGCTGTGATAATCAAAAGTCTATGTGGCATTATAATTGCCTTTTATTGCCCAACAAGGCGCCAATTGCCGCTAATTATTGGTAAAAACAATGCACTAGGATGCAAATGACACTACAATTTAACTGGTTTAGCGGCAAAAATTGCCTTAACATTTTGTCATTGTCTGCCGATAGATGTGACGCGGCTTTTTAAATAACGCGAGATATGATGGGCCTGCCACTGTCAAGTTCGGGTTATCTATTGGAAATATTAGCAATCAATTAGGAGACTAATGTGGATTTAGCGACGTTAATCGGGATCGTAGGCGGCATCGGGTTCATTGTGATGGCAATGGTCTTAGGTGGCGATATCGGCATGTTTGTCGATGTGCCTTCGGTGTTGATCGTTTTCTGTGGTTCGATATTCGTTGCCTTGGCGCATTTTACCCTAGGGCAGTATTTCGGCATGGGTAAGGTTATCGTTAAAGCCTTTATGTTTAAAATCGAGTCTCCGGAAGAATTGATCGAAAAGTCGGTAGAATTGGCCGATGCGGCAAGAAAAGGCGGATTTTTGGCGCTAGAGGAGGCGGATATTCCCAATGCCTTTATGCAAAAAGGCGTCAATATGCTTGTTGACGGTCACGACGCCGAGGTGGTTCGAGCCACACTGCAAAAAGACATTGCCTTAACCACCGCGCGACATGATGATGGTGCCAATATCTTTAAGGCCATAGGTGATGTGGCTCCGGCGATGGGAATGATCGGTACGTTAATCGGTTTGGTGGCGATGTTGTCAAACATGGACGACCCTAAATCCATCGGACCGTCGATGGCGGTAGCATTGCTGACGACTTTATATGGCGCCTTTTTGGCCAACGTTGTTGCCATTCCCATTGAATCTAAATTGCGCAATCGTGGCGGTGAAGAACGTAACAACCAATTGTTGATCCTCGATGCCATTTTAGGCATACAAGATGGTCAAAACCCCAAAGTGATTGAAGGCATCTTGAAAAACTACCTGTCTGAATCGAAGCGTGAAGTGGATACTGAAGAGTAACTTATGTCTGATGCCGAAGAATGTCCCAAATGCCCGCCGGTAGGTTTACCGCCTTGGATGGGCACCTTTGCCGATTTAATGTCGCTTTTGATGTGCTTTTTTATTCTGCTATTGGCGTTTTCCGAGATGGACGTATTGAAGTTCAAGCAAATTGCCGGCTCGATGAAATTTGCCTTTGGGGTGCAAAACAAACTGGAAGTTAAAGATATTCCCAAAGGCACCAGTGTGATCGCCATGGAGTTTAGGCCAGGTAAACCCGACCCCACGCCGATTGAAACCATTCAGCAGCAAACCTTTGAAATGACACAACAAATGCTGGAGTTCCAGGCCGGTGACGACGACTCTGCCGGTGGTAAGCGTAAACAAAGGGGCGATCAGCGCGGCGGTATGTCGCAAAGTACCGAGACCAAAAAAGCGCAAGAGGCGATGCAAAAGGCGGCGATGCAAGAACAGACCAACGAAATGGTGAAAAAAATCGCCGAACAGCTGGAGCAACAAATCATCGACGGTGCGATTGAACTCGAGTCACTCGGTCAACAGATCATCATTCGTATTCGCGAAAACGGCTCATTCCCATCAGGCTCTGCCAATTTACAGCCGCAGTTTGAACCCATCATTGCCGATGTCGCCAAGCTGTTGAAGGACGTACCCGGTGAGGTCACCGTATCAGGTCATACCGATGATATTCAAATTAGTTCAGAGCTATATTCCAACAACTGGGATCTGTCAGCCAAGCGCGCCGTGGCGGTAGCCTCCGTGATGGTCAAGGTACCGGGCTTTAACAAAGACCGCATTGTTGTCGAAGGCAGGGCCGATACCAAACCCTTGGTGCCAAACGAAACCAATTTAAACCGCAGGCGTAATCGCCGAGTTGAAATATCCATCATGCAAGGTAAAGCCAAAGAGTCCAACCCCATAGGACTGACAGGTGAAGATGACAATTAACACTTAATATCAAGGGGTCAGCCCCTTGATTTACAATCGGGCACAAGGAAAGTTGTATTTGAGGTTGAGTTTATTCTTTTCACTGAGGACATGCTTTCTGAAGACGCCCTTGACTGGGGTCAAGCGTACAACCGACTTATTGATGAAATCAACCAAACTGAGGAACACGGCGACTGGTCTTATACCTCACAGACGCGTATTCGTCAGTTATTTAGCCAGCAATTATCTTCGGATAGTTATGCGCTCAATCATGTTTTGTGCCGAGAGAAAATGTGCATTGTTGAGCTGTTATTTGACGACATACAGCCGATTATCGATTTTCTCGATAAGCTACGTCGTGAGCCACAACTTTGTGACTGCGTGCCGATGGAACATTTATGGCCGCAACGTAACGCAGGCAATATCAAATTTGTGTTTAATTAGCTTTCATCTATACATAACGCGAACGGAAGCAAAATTAAAATAGCGATAAGTGGCAAAGTCATGGTCGAGGCTAAAGCCTCAAACGACTGGTGAGTGTTTATTTGGTAAAGGTGCAAAACTATTCATCTTTTTTATAGCGGTTATAGCATTTGACTATAAGATGTGAAAGTAATTCGGTTGTGGCCGCTTAGACTGCTCATGTATAATGGCCGTCAATTTTGTTATACATTTGGCCTAGTTTAATAATGAAGCTGATAGTTAAGCTGCATCCTGAAATTTCCATCAAAAGTCGTTCGGTCAGAAAACGTTTCACCAAACTGCTTGAATCCAATATCCGCATTGCCCTAAGACGTATCCACGACGAAGTCAAAGTGCAAAACCTTTACGACAAGCTGGTCGTCAATCCCGCAGATGCCACCGAAAAACAGTGCCAAGAGATCATTGATGTTCTCACTCGTACCCCAGGCATTGTGCAATTCAATTATGTTGAAGAATATCGTTTCACCACAATTGATGACATTTACCAACAAGTTTTTGCCATATACCGTGAACAGCTCGAAGGTAAAACCTTCTGCGTGCGCGTCAAAAGGGTGGGCAACCACGACTTCTCATCACGAGATGTCGAGCAATATGTCGGTGGTGGTTTAAATCAAAACATCGAATCCGCTCGGGTGAAGCTGAAAAACCCGCAAATGACCGTCAGAATTGAGATCAAAGATGACCTGGTTTATATCATCAAGCAAAACTACCGAGGTATCGGTGGCTTCCCTTTGCCGACTCAAGAAGACGTATTGTCGCTGATCTCAGGTGGTTTTGACTCTGGCGTTGCCAGCTATATGATGATCCGCAAAGGGGCTAGAACCCACTATTGCTTTTTCAATCTAGGTGGTGCGTCCCACGAGATTGGCGTTAAGCAGGTGGCCTATTACTTGTGGCAGCGCTTTGGTTCGACCCATAAGGTGAAGTTTGTCACGGTTGACTTTGAACCGGTGGTGGCTGAGATCTTAGAGAACATCGAAAACAGCCAAATGGGGGTGGTGCTCAAGCGCATGATGATGCGCGCTGCGTCCAAAGTGGCAGAGCGTCTAAATATTGCCGCTTTGGTCACCGGCGAGAGCCTAGGGCAGGTATCGAGCCAGACGTTGGCTAACTTGAATGTGATAGACCGAGTGACGCCGACGCTAATCTTAAGGCCGCTTATACAGCACGATAAGCAGGAGATCATCGACATCGCGACGCAAATCGGCACCGAAGATTTTGCCAAAACCATGCCTGAGTATTGTGGCGTTATTTCGAAAAAGCCGACGGTAAAAGCCAACTTGCAACGCATTGAGCAAGAAGAACAAAACTTTGATTTTGAGGTGTTGACCCGGGTGGTAGAAAACGCCGAAGTTATCGACATCCGCAAGATTGAAGAACAGGCGCAAGCCGAGGTGGCACAAGTCGAATCGATATCGGCCATTTCAGCCAATGATGTGGTTATCGATATTCGAAGCCCGGAAGAAGAAGATGAAAGTCCGTTAGATATCGAAGGGGTCGAGGTGATTCACTTACCGTTTTATCGTTTATCTGGCGCCTTTGGCGATTTGGATCAGACAAAGAACTACCTGTTGTATTGTGACCGTGGCGTCATGAGTAAGCTACAGGCACTGCTGTTGCACGAAAGTGGTTTCAACAATGTTCAGGTTTATCGCAAACCTTAAGCGGTCTTGCGCTAAGCTTTGAAAAGCGCGGCGTTCGCGTGTGTGGCGAACGTCATCATTTGATTGACCAACTTGGAGCGAGTATGGAAATAACCGACCTATTGGTAAGATCTGGCCAGTTGATGGCTGTGGGTATGCTGGTGGTATTCGGCTTTTTGAGTATTTTGGTGTTTTGTACCAAACTACTCTCAAGCCTAGTGCTGAAATACCAGCCGCTTGCACCAGAGCCGGCAGCAGAATTACCAGCGAGTGAGGGGCAAATCAGCCCACAAACGGTTGCCGCCATATCAGCAGCCATTGTTCAGTACCGTAAAGACAAAACCAATACCGGAGAATAAGAATATGTCTAATCCATTAAAACTGACAGAAGTGGTACTTCGCGACGCACATCAGTCTTTATTGGCGACACGTCTTCGGATTGAAGATATGTTGCCGATTGCGAGCAAGCTCGACAAGATGGGGTATTGGTCAATTGAATCTTGGGGGGGAGCAACCTTTGACGCCTGTATCCGATATCTCGGTGAGGATCCTTGGGAGCGCATTCGGGCATTCAAACAAGCGATGCCCAATACCAAGCAACAAATGTTGCTACGTGGCCAAAACCTGCTTGGCTATCGTCATTATGCCGACGATGTGGTAGAAAAATTTGTTGAAAGAGCCCACATCAGCGGCGTTGACGTTTTTCGTATCTTCGATGCGATGAACGATATTCGCAACCTGCAAACGGCTGTAGCCGCAGCGGTTAAGGTCGGCGCCCATGCACAAGGCACCATGTCTTATACCGTCAGTCCGGTTCACACCATCGATATGTGGCTCGATATGGCCAAACAGCTTGAAGATATGGGCTGTCATTCCATCTGTATCAAAGACATGGCAGGCTTGCTAAAACCGCATGTTGCGTTTGAGTTGGTGTCTAGACTCAAAGAAAACATTCGCTTGCCAATTGCACTGCACAGTCATGCCACCACCGGCTTGAGTGTTGCGACTTGTCAGCGTGCGATTGATGCCGGTATCGATATGCTCGATGGCGCCATTTCATCGATGAGTATGACCTATGGCCATAGTGCCACCGAAACCTTGATAGCCTTGGTGGAAGGTACTGAGCGTGATACTGGAATTGAACTCCCTAAGCTGGATGAAGTTGCCGCGTATTTCCGTGATGTAAGGGCCAAATATGCCCAGTTTGAAGGGTCTTTAAAAGGCATTGATGCCCGCATTTTGACCGCCCAGGTACCCGGTGGCATGTTGACCAATATGGAAAGCCAACTCAAAGAGCAGGGCGCAGCGGACAAACTCGACGCGGTACTCAATGAGATCCCTAAAGTCCGGGAAGATTTAGGCTACATTCCACTGGTAACCCCGACGTCGCAAATCGTTGGTACTCAGGCCGTGTTCAACGTGATCCACGGTGAGCGTTATAAATCCATCACCAAAGAAACCGCAGGCGTACTCAAAGGCGAATACGGTGCAACGGCGGCACCGGTCAATAAAGCCTTACAAGAAAGAGTGCTTGAAGGTGCTGAACCGATTACGTGTCGCCCCGCTGACATGCTCAGCCCTGAGGTTGATAAGCTCAGCGCGGAACTCAACGAGTTGGTTAAAGGCACCGAGGTGAAATTGGCGGAAAACGTCATTGATGACGTGCTGACTTATGCGCTGTTTCCACAGGTTGGCTGGAAGTTCTTACGCAATCGCGGTAATGCCGATGCCTTTGAAAAGGCGCCGTCAAAAGACGATTGTGCACCTGTGGCCAATCAAGCAACGGCTGCGGTCAGTGGCGCCCCAGAGAAATATTCTGTTGCTGTCGATGGTCAGGTGTATAACGTTGTGGTTGCCCCCGATGGCCAATTGAGCGATGTTCAGCTTAGTGGCGCCGGTAGTGCGCCAAGCGCAGCGACTCAAGCCGTGCAAGGCGGCGCAGCACAGTCGTTAAAAGCGCCGCTGGCGGGCAATATCTTTAAGGTCAATGTCAAACCCGGCGATAAAATCGAATCGGGTCAAGTGGTCGTGATCTTAGAAGCGATGAAGATGGAAACCGAAGTGCGTGCCAATGCTAGCGGTCAAGTCACCTCGATAGATGTCAAAGAGGGCGATAGCGTTAAAGTCGGTCAATCACTGTTGCGCTTTGCCTAGGAGTTGACATGGATGGATTAATGACGTTATGGCAGTCCACCGGACTTGCCAACTTTGCGCTTGGGCAAGTCTTGATGATGGCAGTCGGCGGTTTGCTGCTCTACCTTGCCATTGCTAAGAACTTTGAGCCTTTATTGCTGGTGCCGATTGGGTTTGGTGCGATTTTGACAAACATTCCCGGTGGCGGATTTACCGAAGTCGGTGGGATGTTGTATTACATCTACGAAGCCGGTATTTCAACTGGGGTTTTCCCGCTCATCATCTTTATGGGGGTCGGTGCGATGACCGACTTTGGCGCGCTCATCGCCAATCCCAAGATGCTGCTGCTGGGAGCGGCGGCGCAGTTTGGTATTTTTGCCACACTGTTTGGCGCCATTGCCCTTAACTTTGTGCCGGGTTTTGAGTTTAGCCTACAAGACGCTTCGGCCATTGCCATTATCGGTGGTGCCGACGGCCCGACGGCGATATTCCTTGCCTCAAAGCTGGCCCCTGAACTGTTGGGGGCAATTGCCGTGGCCGCTTATTCATATATGGCACTGGTGCCTATCATCCAGCCGCCGATCATGAAAGCCCTCACCAGTGAGCAAGAGCGGAATATAGAAATGGCGCAGCTGCGAGAAGTCAGTCGAACAGAGAAGATCCTATTTCCGCTGGCGGTATTGCTGTTGACCATTTTATTCTTGCCCGCTTCGACGCCTTTGGTGGGGATGTTTTGCTTGGGCAACCTGATGAAAGAGTGCGGTGTGGTTGAGCGCTTAAGTAAGACCGCTGCCAATGAGCTTATCAACATTGTGACCATTTTCTTGGGCCTTGGGGTTGGTTCAAAGTTAAGCGCTGAGAAGTTCTTAACCTTTGAAACCTTGGGCATTTTGGGGCTGGGCGCCATTGCCTTTAGTATTGGTACTGCTTCAGGTGTGATCATGGCTAAGATAATGAATCGGTTCAGCAGCGACAACATCAATCCGCTGATTGGCGCCGCTGGCGTATCGGCAGTGCCGATGGCGGCAAGGGTTGTAAATAAGGTGGGCCTACAGGCTAACCCGCACAACTTCTTGTTGATGCACGCAATGGGGCCAAATGTCGCAGGCGTACTCGGCTCAGCAGTCGCTGCCGGTATCTTGCTGGCATTGGTGGGATAGTCTCGACCAACAGGCTAAAGCCAGCTTTAGCGATGGCACTGGGTTTGAGTGACCGTCGCTAGAGCTTCACAAATTAGGGCTTTGTGGCTGAGTACGTTGCCGCATCTGATATTGTTTTGGTGTCATCCCAAATTCTGCTTTAAAGCAGGTACCAAAATAAGATATGGAAGAAAAGCCAGTTTTTTCAACAATCTGACTTACTTGGAAACCTTCAGCCAACAGTTGTTGCGCTTGATTTAGCCGCTCGGAGCGAACGAAATCGGTAAAGTTATAGTCGGTCAACGCTGCCAGCTTTCTTTGCAGTTGGCGCTCGCTAACCGCCAATAGCCCGGCTGCTTTAGCACGGTTAAATCGCTCGTCACATAAATGCTCGTTTACCACGTTACTAAACCTCGCCAGAAATGCCGCATCTTTTTCATTTAGTGAGCAAGGTTGCTTGCTAGGGAACGGGGTTTGCCGATCGGCGGCGTAGCGCTTGGCTAAAATGCGGCGAATACTGAGTAAATTAAGTAACTTCGCCCTTAATTCTGCTTCGACGAAGGGCTTGGCTACAAAGTCGTCGATGTTGTGTCGCCACCCCGAAATGCGGGTTTCTACATCGCTTTTGGCCGTTAACAGCAGTATGGGGATATGGCTGGTACGCTCGTCCGATTTTAACCGGCGACACACTTGCAGACCATCGATATCCGGCATCATCAAATCACACATGACCAGATCGGGGATCTGTTCGGTGACCAAATTGATCCCTTCAATGCCAGCGCTAGCCGGTAAACAGTGAAACTCGTCACTTAAAATTTCAAACAGATATTCGCGCATGTCCTGATTGTCTTCGATGAGCACCAATTGAGGTTTTTGTTCAACAGTGCTCTGCAATTGAATGATTGGCTGTGGTGTATTAGTCGAGTTGTCGTTTTGCGCATCGAAGTGATCGTATAGGGTCGCTTTAGAAGGACCTGACAGAGTCATTTCGGCGTCTGGTGCGCTCGAGGCTTTGGCTGATGGCGCCAGCGGTAATGTTACACTAAAGCAACTGCCTCGTTTTAACGCACTGTTCAGTACAATATGTCCTTCGTTAACTTCGACTAGCTGCTTGACCAAAGCCAGCCCAATACCGCTGCCGACAGCTGTGTTTTTGCCGCCGGATAGGTCGCGACTAAAGGGCTCAAAGATCCGCCGTTGCGCGTCTTGGTCTATACCATATCCACTATCGCAGACCTCTAAGGTAAATTGCTGCTCTTGATGGCTCACGGTGAGAACAATATTGCCGCCATTTGGCGTGTATTTGATGGCGTTGGACAGCAGATTTGCGGTTATGGTCTCTAAGGAATCGGCCACCAAGTCGGCATAACATTCAGCTTCGAAGTGGGTACTGACTGAGAGGTTTTTATCCAGCGCCAATGTCTCAAAACTTGAGATCACATACTTAATACAGCGGTTAACTTGGTAGCGACGCCTTTGTTGCGAATTGCTCGATTCCAGTTGAGCTAGTTGCAGCAGTTGTTCGACCATGTTCACTAGCAGCCGGGTATTGCGCTCGATAATGGTCAAATATTTGTGGTGAGTTTGGCTCAAGGTGGCTTTTAGCAATCGTTCGAGTGGCGACAAGATCAAGGTTAAAGGGGTGCGAAACTCGTGGGACATATTGGCAAACATTTGTCGCTTTTGCGATAGCAACAAAGAGATAGTAGCATTTTTTTCAGACAACAATTGGTTGCTCTGGTTGAGCTCAAAAGTGCGTGCTTCAATGCCACGCTGCAACTGTGTGGCTCGGCGTTGGAGCGAGCGCGTCCGCCAGCGATAAAAAGCATAAATGCCAGCTAAGGCAATCATCAGGTAGCCTAGTTTGGCCGGTCCAGATAACCAAGGTGCAGGTTCGATGCGAAACTTGAGCTGTTGCTGTCCGGTTTGGCCATCAAGCTGGTTAATGGCCTTGACCTCAAGCCGATAGCGACCGGCAGGCAGAGTTGAAAAGGTCGCCGCTGGTAATTGTTTGGGGGCTGCAAGCCAGTCCTGCTGAAGACGTTCTATGCCTGCTAGGCGATAGAAGTAGGTTATGTGCTGAGCTTCTTGTAATGACAAGGCGCCGAAGTGAATGGAAAACAGTTCATCGCGATGACTTAATACCAGTAACTGTTGAAGATATTCCATCGCTTGGGGCAGCGGCGAGTCGGCCGTTAGTGGCCGAGGCAAAACCTTGCGGTTAAACAGGCTTAAGTCACTAAAGTAAACTTGCGGCGGTGGCAGCTTTTCGTCAAAGATGTCTTGCGCTAAGGTAATAAAGCGATTTTGCGAACCGATAAGCAGTTGTCCGTCAAACCAGCCTAATGAGCCGCGATACAGTCGTGTGAGCGGCAAAAAGTGTTGACGACAACTTAAGCATTGTTTGTCTTTGCCATCGAAATGATAAAGCTTGTCTTTGTCGTGAAAGAACACGCCGCCGTTATTGTCGCTGATCAGGCCAAACGGTGCACTGGCACTATTATCTTGAGGGATGAGTGCTTGTGTATTCGGCTCATAGCGTACCAGTCCTAGGCGGTCAGTGCCTAACCAAATATGACTGCCATCGTTTAAGGCACTATAGATAGTACCGGTGTTAAGTTGCAGTGTGGTTAAACTACCGTTAGTCTTGTCGAATAAATAAAGACTGTCGTCCATAAAGCCACTGAGTAGCCATTGATCTTCATCTTGTTCGGTTAGGGTTGTTGGGTTTATGCTGACTGGAAAGCGTACCAAAGCATCGGTTGTACGGTCATAATAGAACAGGTGGCGGGCCTGATGGTTCTGAAAGTCAAACGTCGCCCCCCATAATTGCTGATGACTGTCGATACTGAGTAACAGAACTGAATTGGCGGTTTGCTGCTGTCCTTGTGCTAACGAATAGCGCTTGCGTTGCGCGAGGTTGAGATCATAACGTACTAGACCGCCTGCTAACATACCCAGCCACAGTTGCTTGTCTTTGGTCGCGGTCAACGTCAAGATCTCATGATCGAAGCGGGCAACCTCGCTAACCTCGTGTTGGCTACGATGCCAGCGGTAAAGGACTTTTCCGCAGCCAAAGTAAACCGATGGCTCAATTGCTGCCATACCAACGGGATTACACTCTTGTTGCGTGTCAATCGGCCAATGCTTAATGTGGCGCTCCGCCGTGGTACTGACACTCACACCGGCTTCTGTCGAAACCCACAGAGATTGCTGTGAGTCTACCAATAGATGATTGACCTCTTGAGTGTTCAGCGAAAAGTCATCAGGGCCTGAGTAGGGCGTTACTTGCCGAGTTTGGCGGTTAAATAGCAATACGCCGTGAGATAGCGAGCCGAGCCATAAATGGGTTTGGTCGCGCTCGGCAAATGCTGAGATTAATTGGTCGTATCCCGTTGGTTGGCCGGTTGAAATGGGAAAGATCTCAAATCGATTGCGGGACTCGTCGAAGCGGGCGATACCTGCGGTTGTGCCAAACCACAGTTGTTGCTCAGCGTCTTCAAAGACCGATAAGATGCCATTGCTGGCCAGTGTGCCATCATGCATGGTGTAGTGGTTTGGTTCTTGGGTTGGTGAGAAGCGAAAGAGTCCTTGGTTTTCACTGATCAGCCAAACCCGCATACGGCTATCGACAAAAATTCGTTTAATGTGTATATCCGGTGGGATGGTATGGCCATAGAGTTGTGTGAGTCGTTGCCATTGACCAGATGGGTTTTCCAAACGAGCCAGCTGAGTTTTGCCTGCTAACCACAGCGCGCCATCACGGTCCTTGACCAAACTGATCGCCGGGCCATCCATACCGAGTTCCGCCAGTGTGAATTGTTGTAGCTGCCGAGTTCGCTGGCGGTATTTGAAGAGCCCTTGCTCTGCACTCATGAGCCAAAGCTGCTGATTGTCGTCTATAACCATGGATTCGATTCGTGGGGGTTTTGCCCCTTTAAGAAATTGCTGGGTGAAGTCGATGGCTAAGGTTTGACTGCCATCGAAACGCAATACGCCATTGTCGCCGACCAGCCATATAAACCCTCGTTCATCCTGCAATGTTTGTCGCGCGCGACCAAGTTCAATCTGGTTTAATTTCCGGTAGTTGGCAAAAATGCCGCCAGCAGGGGCGAGTTCGCGCTGCTCGCCTTTGGCAAAAGCGAACTCGGGTAACAATAGTAAGATCAGAATGAGACGAAAACAGATTGAGAGGCTCATCGAAAAATACTCAATAATGGTGAGGGGTTCTGTGTGCTTAGTGTGCCAATCATAACATGTTACTGTCACCAAGGGCTTTGTTGCATTGATAAGCCGCCTATTGGTGAATGCGGCACTAACAGGTGCCGCTGGTTGTTTGCCGACTTCAGTTAGGGTTACTTGACTGAGTTATAGGCATTGAGTCGGCCATAGCCAAAATGGTCAGCTGTAGTGTTATCTTGAGCATCCTCAGCGCCCCTAATTAAACGCTTGAGTAGCTTGCGCGGTTGGTCTTTACCGGTTTTGCCGATAACCAAAGCGGCAACACCAGAGGCTTGAGCCGTGGCGATGCTGGTGCCGTGGATGGTGAGCGGTTGACCGTTGTTGTCAATGGCGATGACTTCGTCAAACATGTAGCAAGGAAAAGCCAAAAAGCTGACCTGACACATGTCCATATTCCCTTGACGATATAAAGTGTCGTTGCCACCGGGCGCAGCAAAGTCGATATAGTGTTTGCCATAGTTGCTAAACTGTGGCACCTGAGCCAATTCAACCGTTTGGTCATAACCATAACCCACAGGGCCTGTGGCAGATATTGTGACGACATTTTTCAGCTGTGCCGGGAAGTGGACATCGTTGTCGTCTTCGTCAACGTTGCGTCCGTCATTACCGGCCGCCGCGATAATCAGCGAACCGCTTTGCCAGGCATATTTGGCCGCTCTGGAAAAGGCTGTCTTAATGGTTTGCAGTCCTTTACTCGATTTGTCGATGTGCATACCCAAGCTCATATTAATAATGTCGGCGTCGTGCTCAGTGGCATAGTACATGCCTTGGAGCAAAGCCGATGCTCGACCAAAGCTGCCATCGTCACTGGCCACTTTTATTGGCAGCAATTCAACATCAGGTGCGACCCCGACCATGCCGTAACCGTTGTCGGCGGCGGCTAAGGCTGTTGCTATGATGGTTCCGTGATGAAAAGTGACGTCGCTACTGGCATCCCAGCTTTCACCTGCAATAAAGGAGGTGGCCAAATCGCTATTGATGCGACCGTATAACTCAAAATTGTCGCCATCGACACCGGTGTCGAGTAGGGCGACGCGAACGCCTTGTCCGCGATAACCCATTGACCATGCCTTGGGGGCCTCTAATGCTCTTAGGTTCCATTGAAACTCGAACAGCATATCGCCGGGAGCGACGCTCGATTGGCTAGCTGGTAATGGATGCTCTGTCTGTGCAAATAGTTGCTCGCGCCCCAAAACAATGTCTTGGGTGATGGACTTGACGCTTCGCAGTCCTCTGGCGATTTGCGCAAAGTCACTTGCGCTGGCATCGGCCAGAACGACGCCGATGTGATCTAAAGACGATTTCACCGTCGCACCCACTTGATTGAGTTGAGCGACCAGTTCGTCAGTACGATGAGGATTGTTGCCGACGACGATAAAGGACTCGGCGTTTGCCTGTCCAGTCAAAAGAATGCTAGCTAACAATGCCCCTTGTCGGGTGTATTTGGTGATCAATTTCATTGCATATTTCCTTTCTGGTCTTATGAATTAAGTCAGGCTGCACCTGTACTTTGAGGATGCACTAAACTGTACTGAGTAACCTTGTACGGCGTTATCAATTTGAAGCCGAAAACTCTAGATTTGAAGCCTGTTTTTTTGTCAAAATAAAGCCGATAAAAAGTTATCTATTTGAATTTAAATACTTTATATTGGTGGCTGGAGGATGCGGCCTGAACAGGCGGAGATTGAATATCTCGGCTATACTGGGTACGAATATGCTAAAAAAGCGCGATATGCTTTAAAGGTGCAAAGGGCCAGAGATGGGTCTTTGCTTTAGATAAAGATAAAAATAAGCCCCTCTCATGAAGCCACTATCTTTACTGCTGCTGTGTGCAGGTTTTATCTCGCAGCAAGCCTATGCCAACACGGCCCCGACACTTTCGGACGGAGACTTGTGTCTGCTTAGGCAAATCAAAATTGCCAATGAAAGCCAATCGGTGGGGGCGCTTAAAGCCCTCTGTGCCGAGCAGGCAAAGGTGAGGGCACAAGAGCAAGAGGTAGCACTGCTTAAAGACCATCAATTTGGCGCCCTTAGCAGCCGTTTTTTCAATGAAAGATTAAATGAACTAGAACCTTTTGTGCTGATCCCTCATCGCATGAATTATATTCTGCCGGTATACAGCTCAAATCGTATGCATCGCCAGGCCTATTCGGCGGTGGATGATTGGCCAGACAACTTGGCTGAATTTGAGTCTAAGTTTCAGTTGAGTCTTAAGGTGCCGCTCAATGAGTCATCTATATTCACCACCGGCGATGGTTTGTATTTTGGTTTTACCATTGAGGCTTGGTGGCAGATATATTCCGATCAGATCTCAAAGCCCTTTAGAGAAACCAACTACCGACCTGAGCTGTTTTATATCAGGCCCTTGCCGTTTAAACTGTTTGGCGGCAATACCGGCTTGGTGATAGGCGGCGAGCATCAATCTAATGGCCGCTCACAGATACTCTCTCGTAGTTGGAATCGAATTTATGGTGGTTTGTTATGGGAAAAAGACAACTTGGCCCTCATTTTTCAGCCGTGGTGGCGGCTACCCGAAGATGACAAACAATATGTTGGTGACCCCAAAGGTGATGATAATCCCGAGATCATCGACTACATGGGGCATTTTGAGCTATCTGGTGCCTACACATGGGAAGGTGGCGGATATGACTTTGAAGTTAACTTTATGACGCGGCGCAATTTCGCCACCGATAAAGGCGCAATAGAAGTCGGCTTTACCTTTCCTTTGTGGGGGCGGCTTAATGGTTATGCCAAGGTATTCAACGGTTATGGTGAGAGTTTGATTGATTACAATCATCGCCAAACCCGTTTTGGTTTGGGCTTGGCGCTGACCGATATTCTCAATTGAGCTAAATGGCCATTTCAAATGATGGATTTTTTATCCCCATGTGTCGCTGAAGCGATTTAACCTGTAGGCCGAGGATTTGCCTATAAGGATGATGGTACTTAGGTTTTGCATGGAGCACTTGCCGAGGCTCACTTACTTAGCGATAAATCGGGCTGTCGATAAAGCGGATCGCCTCGTTGCCTTTAAGTAGGTCATTTGCCGCGACCTCGACAAAACGTACGGTTTTATCGCTATTATTGACGATTTGGTGCTCCTGCATGGGGGCGATTAACAGTCCTTGTCGTGGTGCCACCAAGTAGCTTGTTGCTGCGACCGTGATCGAGGCAATGCCCGAGAGCACAATCCAATATTTGTCGCAGGTATATTCCATTAAGGCGTTAGAGTGTTCGCCCGGACCGAGCAAAAACTCTTTGGCGACAAAGCGAGCGCTGCTGAGCCCTTTTCGGGTGCCGCTGATCATGGTGCGGGCACAGCTTGTCAGGTGTTTGATGTATCTTACCGGCTGCTTTTGCACTACGGCGGCAAAATCGTCCTGTTGTACTACCAACAGATTGTTGGGGCCAACAAAGCATAGCTCTAAGGGCTTGGTTTGGCTCATTTCACAAGGTGTCATGCAATTACTCCACTACAACAACAAAAATTCTGTGATATGGTCAAATTGCAGATGTCGGGCCAGTTATTAACCAATTGATTTACAAAGCCTGTTTAGAATTAGGCGGTAGGCATTGGCGTTTTTATTTGCAAATTGCAACGCAACTTTGTGCTTTGCAAGGGGGTAGGTAAAGCAAAGGGGCAGACTTGAGCCAAACAATTGCCAAAAATAATGCTTTTCTATCGTCTTTAGAGCCGACATAATACCCCTTTGGAGAAATTGAACGGTTTGGTGGGATAATTTTTAACAATGCGCTTGCTTAAGCTCTTACTATTGCTCGGTTTTTTGGCCCTCCAATACCGCTTGTGGTTTGGTGGCAACGGCATCTTCGATTATTATCAAAATCGCGAGCACGTGGCTCGGGTCGCGGCAGACAATGGGCTGTTGCTTAAACGTAATCGTCATTTGGCTGCCGATGTTGCCGATTTGAAATCCGGCATGGAGAGTTTAGAAGAATTGGCCCGCAACGAGCTGGGGATGATTGCCCCGGGAGAGACCTTTTTCCGTATTGTGCCTACCAAGGAAGACTAATGCCGCGAACCACTTCTGTGCCTGACGAGCGTCCGGTGATTTACTGTGTCATTCCAGCTGCCGGTGTCGGCAAAAGAATGCAAAGCAATGTGCCAAAGCAATATCTGCCTATCAACGACAAGTGTGTGCTCGAACACACCATTGAGCGTTTAAGCGCCATGCCTTTTATTGCGCATATCTATGTTGCCATCAGCCCCGAAGACCAATATTTTAAAGACCTGAAACTACCTGCCAGGGTCACCGCCGTCGCTGGTGGTAAAGAGCGGGTCGATTCGGTATTGGCTGGCATCAACTCTCTCACCGAGCAACACCGACAGCAAGACGACAATCATGCGCCTTGGGTTTTGGTGCACGATGCGGCAAGGCCGAATATCACGCAAAGCGATGTTGAAAAGCTGGTGGCACACTGTCTAGATAAAGGCTGTGGTGGCATTTTGGCCACCCCGGTGCGAGATACCATGAAGCGTGGTGAAGGGGTCATCGACCATACCGAGCCAAGAGAGCACCTTTGGCATGCCCTGACGCCGCAATTTTTCCCGCTGGCACAGTTGCGCCAAGCGCTTAGCGATGGTCTTACTGCTGGGGCAAATATTACCGATGAGGCTTCAGCCATCGAGTTCGCCGCACAGCCAGTGTTGTTGGTTGAAGGGCGCGCCGATAATCTCAAGATCACAAAACCGGAAGACTTGGCGTTGGCCACCTTTTATTTGAGCCAGACGGCCGCACAAACATAATTGATAAGGTGTAATGATGATACGAATTGGTCATGGTTTTGACGTGCACAAATTTGGTGGCGATGGCCCCATTACCATTGGTGGAGTCAATATTGACTATGAACAAGGCCTATTGGCGCACTCAGATGGCGATGTTGCGCTACATGCCGTTTGCGATGCCATATTGGGGGCGCTGGCCCTAGGTGATATTGGCAAACATTTTCCAGATACCTCAGCCGAGTTTGAAAATGTCGATAGCCGTATCCTGTTGCGCCGGGTTTTTGCGCTGGCGCTAGAGCGTGACTTTGAACTGGGTAACCTCGATGTCACCATCGCCGCCCAAGCGCCAAAAATGGCACCTCATATCGATGCCATGCGCGCGGTACTTGCCAAAGATCTGCAAGCGAGTATCGAGCAGGTTAATGTAAAGGCGACGACCACTGAGAAACTCGGATATGTCGGTCGTAAAGAAGGCATTGCGGTCCATGCCGTGGTGCTGTTGCAAAATGCCGTCAAAGTGGGGGAATAGATGTCAGTGGATTGGTCAAACCCTACCTTAGACTTGGCGTACTTACACGGTAAGCCCGAGATCAGCGCCGACTTTCGCACGGTGCCAGAGGACTTTATTGTTGAAGAAGTGCTTGGCTTTGAACCCTCGGGCGAAGGACAGCATGTTTGTCTATTTATCCAAAAGCGTGGCGAGAACACGCAATATGTGGCCAAGCAACTGGCCGAACTTGCCGGTATCCGAGCTCGGGATGTCAGCTACGGCGGGCTTAAAGATAGACATGCCGTGACTCGGCAATGGTTTAGCGTACAGGTCGGTCTCAACCAAAAAGTCGATTTTAGTGTGCTCAACAGCGACAGCATTCAAATACTCAAGACCGTTCGTCATAATAAAAAGCTGCGTATTGGCGCCCATAAGGCCAACCGCTTTGAAATTGTGCTGCGCAATATCTCAGATATGGCTGCCTTTGAAGACAAAATTCAGCCGATCGCACGCCAAGGCGTGCCCAACTATTTTGGCGAACAACGTTTTGGCAAAAACGGCAGTAACCTCTATATGGCCCAGCGAATGTTCTCAGGAGAGAACATTCGAGATAGAAAAGTGCGCTCACTGGTGATCTCTGCCGCCCGTTCTTGGTTATTTAATCTGCAAGTGTCCAAGCGTTTACAAGATGGCCTGTTTGCCAAAGCGCTTGATGGTGATATATTTCGGCTGGCCGGTTCGCGCTCGTACTTTAGCGATACCCTCAACGAAGAAATTCATGAGCGGCTGGCGAGCAGAGATATTCAAATTGCCGGGCTGCTGAGCGGCGAGCAGAGCCAAACTCAAGGCGAGGCATTAAATTACATCAATCAGGCATTGCGCGAGTATCAAGCATGGGCCGATGGTTTGTGTGCGATGCGAGTAAAGGCCGACTACAGGCCAATGGCATTGTTTGCCGAGCACTTAAGTGTTGAGGCGTTTGACCAAAACTGCGCAAAAATCAGTTTTGAGTTACCGGTCGGTAGCTTTGCTACTGCGGTTTTGCGCGAATGGGTTGTTACTAATAATATTGCGACATAATTGTTTTGACCATGAAATTACTAATGAGCAACGACGATGGGGTCAGTGCGCCGGGACTTGCGGCGCTATATCACACCTTAAGTCGTGAATTTGACGATATCACCGTAGTGGCCCCTGACCGAAATTGCAGTGGCGCCAGCAATTCTTTGACTTTGGTCAATCCGCTAAGGGTTACCACCTTGGACAACGGGTTTATGGCCATCAACGGCACGCCCACCGACTGTGTCCATATTGGTATTAGCCATTTGGTCAAGCCTACACCCGCATTGGTGATCACCGGCATCAACAACGGTGCCAACATGGGTGACGATGTGATCTACTCGGGCACGGTTGCAGCGGCGACTGAAGGTCGGCACTTAGGGCTACCAGCCATTGCCGTGTCGCTGGTCGGTAAGGAAGAAAACAATTATCCCACCGCAGCCAAAGTCGCCTTAACGATACTCAAGCAATTGGCTACGCATCCGCTGCCGGCAGATCAAATTCTCAATATCAATGTGCCAGATGTGCCACTAGATGAGCTAAAGGGAATTAAAGTCACTCGCCTAGGTCGTCGTCATCAGGCCGACACCATGACATGCCAAACCGATCCCTGGGGCCGGGAGATCTATTGGTATGGCCCGATGGGCAAAGCCTTGGACGCGGCGCAGGATACTGACTTTTATGCGGTAGCCAATGGTTATGCGTCGGTGACGCCTTTGAGCATTGATATGACCGCTTATCAGTCGATGGCAGGTTTAACCCAATGGATAAATGAAGTGAAACTGACATGAGAAACTCCTATCGCGGGGCCGGAGAAAAGCTGGCTCAAGAATTGATGAATGAAGGGATCAAAGACGCTCAGGTGCTAAACGCCATTGCTGCTGTTCCCCGTCATGAGTTTGTCGGAGCGGCATTGGCCCATAAAGCATACGACAACACGGCTTTGCCTATCGGTGATGGCCAAACCATTTCACAACCTTTGATTGTCGCGCGCATGACGGAGCTTCTGTTGGCGCATGGGGCGACCGGTAAGGTGCTTGAAATTGGCACCGGTTGCGGTTATCAAACTGCGGTGTTGGCTCAGTTGGTCGATAAGGTGTTTAGTATCGAACGTATTCAAAAGCTGCAATATCAAGCCAAAATGCGTTTGAAGGGGTTGGATTTATACAATATTTCAATGCGTTATGGCGATGGCTGGGAAGGCTGGGAAAATAAAGGCCCGTTTGACGGCATTATTGTTACCGCAGCCCCTGGTAATGTGCCGCAAAAATTGTTGACCCAGCTCAATGATGGCGGCGTATTGGTGATCCCGGTCGGCACGGACAATCAAGTGTTGCAGGTAATTAAACGTCAAGGCGATGAGTTTACCAGCGAAGATGTATGTAGTGTCCGATTTGTGCCGCTAGTACCCGGGGAGCTTGCGTGAAGATATTTACCGCACTTTACGATAAAGTGCTCAGCTGGGCAAAGCACCAATTTGCCCCTTACTATCTGTTTGTTCTAAGCTTTTCAGAGTCGGTTATTTTTCCAATACCACCGGATGTGATGCTAGCGCCAATGGCGCTGGGCGAGCCTAAAAGGGCGTGGCATTTTGCTTTGATCTGCTCTATTGCCTCGGTCCTCGGCGGCATGGTAGGGTATTTGTTGGGTTATGTGTTGTTTGAACCTGTCGTGCAGCCGGTTATCGACGCTATGGGTTATCAGCAAAAATTCGACACCATTGCACAGTGGTTTGAGTCTTACGGTATTTGGGTGGTGTTTTTGGCGGGCTTTTCGCCAATCCCTTATAAACTGTTTACCGTCACAGCCGGGGTGATGCAAATGGCATTTTTGCCGTTTGTTTTAGCCTCTGCCATCAGTCGCTCATTGCGCTTTTATATGGTGGCAGGACTGATGAAATGGGGCGGGGCGCCAATGGAAGAAAAGTTGCGCGTCTACATCGACAGAATTGGCTGGGGAGTGATCATACTTGCGGTGCTTGCCTATGCCATACATAAAATATTCTAATGGTTGAGGATAGTGCTCGGCCACTAAAGCAATTGCTAAGGTAACGATTGTAAACAATGGAATTTAGTCTGCTTAGAGACAGCGCAATGACAAGGCAAAACTGGCGGTTACCGGTTTTGCTTAGTTTGTTGGTGCTGATGGTGGCAGGCTGTAGTTCAAGAAATCACCCCGCACCGGTAGAAAATATCTACGTCAAATCTGCCAAAAAAACCGGTGTATTATACAAAAGTTTCGGTAATAAACGTTTTCATCGAGTTCAACAGGGAGACACCCTGTTTTCTATTGCTTGGCGGGCGGGCCTGGACTATAGACAGCTGGCCGAGATCAACAATATCAAATACCCTTACCAAATCTTTCCGGGACAGGTGGTGCGGCTAAAGGTAAAATCCCGCCAGCCCGCGAAATCTAAAGCCGCTAAAGAAGTTGTGGAAAATAAAAACACAAATTCGCAAAAGAATGTGGCAAAAACACTTGCAACCCCAAAACAAGGGGAGTATGGTCAAGATGAAAAGGCTAAAAAGCCCTTAGCAAGATCGCAGCAAATGGCGGCGAATTCGCAACAAAATAAGGGTATTGAGAACAATTCGTATTCAAAAAAGATTAGGAATTGGGTGTGGCCAACCAAAGGCAAGATTATTGCAAAATTCTCTAACAGGGAAAATGGTAACAAGGGCATCGACATCGCCGGTAAAGCAGGTACTCGGGTAGTTGCAGCGGCCGATGGTAAGGTGGTTTATTACGGTAACGCACTTCGTGGTTACGGCAACTTGGTCATTATTAAACATAATGATGATTATTTAAGCGCTTATGCCCATAACCGTAAGGTTCTGGTCAAAGAACAGGAATTCGTCAAAGCAGGACAGAAGATTGCCGAGATGGGGGATAGCGACAGTGAGCAGGTGATGTTGCACTTTGAAGTGCGTTTTCGCGGCAAATCTGTCAATCCTTTGAAGTATTTACCGAAACGTTAGTACCATCCGGTATTGACTGGCTTGAGGTAGTCGTAGCCTTATACGACGTTTAAGAGGCTCCAGGTACAGGCCGGGCAAGTAGGTTTGGGTAAAATTTAAGCACATTTGGAGTAGTTGGCGGTTGAGGTAGTGTGTGCCATGCCGTTCAAACTATAGGAGAAGCTTATGGGGCGTAAAAGTAAACAACAATTAGAACAAAAAAACGTTGATAATGTCGTAATTGATGATGAATTGTGCGATGACAGTGAATTTACCATGTCAGAAGCCATTATCAGTGCCGATGACGATGAGATCACCGGTAAAGAGGAAGTTCAAAAGACGCTGGATGCGACACAGATTTATTTAGGTGAAATCGGTTTCTCACCTTTGCTCAGTGCAGAAGAAGAAGTCTTTTATTCACGCAAGGCCTTAAAAGGCTGTGAAGATTCCCGCAAACGCATGATTGAAAGTAATCTGCGCCTTGTGGTCAAAATTGCCCGCCGTTACAACAACCGTGGTCTGGCGCTACTGGATTTGATCGAAGAAGGTAACTTAGGTCTTATTCGCGCCGTCGAGAAGTTCGATCCTGAAAGAGGTTTTCGCTTTTCTACCTATGCCACTTGGTGGATCCGTCAAACCATTGAACGGGCCATCATGAATCAAACCCGTACCATCCGTTTACCCATTCATGTTGTCAAAGAGCTTAATGTTTATTTGCGTACTGCCAGAGAGTTGGCACAAACGCTGGATCATGAGCCGACAGCAGAAGACATCGCAACCAAATTGGATAAACCGGTATCGGCCGTAAGCAAAATGCTTAGGCTCAACGAGCGTATCGGCTCGGTAGATACCCCAATCGGCGGCGAGTCGGATAAGGTGTTATTGGATGTACTGGCTGATGAACGTGGTATGGGACCAGAGGTTAAAATGCAAGATGACGATATTAAAGAAAATATCGTCCACTGGTTGGAAGATTTGAATTCCAAGCAGCGTGAAGTCTTGGCACGCCGCTTTGGTTTGCTCGGTTACGAGCCATCGACGCTGGAAGATGTCGGCAAAGAGATCGGTTTGACCCGCGAACGCGTGCGTCAAATTCAGGTTGAAGCCTTACGTCGCCTCAAAGAGGTTGTAACGCATCAAGGGTTAAATATCGAGTCTTTATTTCAATAGACAACGTTTACAACACTTGCCTTTAAAACCGCCTTCGGGCGGTTTTTATGTATAGGGATATACGGTCACTGAATTTGCTCCCGGCAAATTTCAGTGTTTCCTCCTTCCGTGGAGGTCATGCCTAGGTTGCCGACACGGATGTCGGTACTAAGACAGTGCAGGAGCACACTGTCGGTGTCGGCGACTTCATGGACGAAGGAGGTAGGGCGACGCAGGATGCCAAAGCCGAGAACTTTCCTAGGCGATGTATAGGGATATACGGTCACTGAATTTGCTTGAACAGTCGCTGGCGATGTTTAAGGACTAATGTTACTGTAATATGCCATAATGGCATTGTTGGCGGCGCTTTTGCTTGAGGCCGACTAGCGTAGAATTTCGGCGGTAACAAGGCTTATTAAGACGACCTCCCTGCCGAATAGCCTTCAAACCTCAGACCATAAATAGTAGGGCGTGTGAATAAACAACAAAAACAACTGCAAACCATCGTTGAGGTGGAAGACAGCCCACTATCGGTAAGAGAAATCGAATTGATCTGTGCCAGCGAGCAGGTAACCAATCGCTATTTGAGTCAGTTCGGCCCCTCCCTTTATGGGCGTATTTTACTAACATTGACCCATGAAACCTTTGATGAGTCACTGGCGCAAAAGTTGTGGCAGGCTATCCTGTTACATCGTCAACAGATGAAGGACATGCTCGGCCGTGATGTCGGTATCAGTGTCGCGACGATGGATTATATGACCAATATTGCCGGCTTGCTGAAATGGCCAAAAATTATCGAACAAGATAAAAGCGATTATATCAGTCGGGCATCGACGACAGATGAACTGACCGGGCTTTATTTGCGCGATGTTTTTGATCTGATGCTGATGAAAGAGTTTGATGAAAGCCAGCGAAAAAGTCGCGAGCTGTGTTTGCTGATGTTGGATATTGATGATTTCAAGCGGATCAACGACCAATATGGTCACGTCGTCGGTGATGAAGTGTTGATGAGAGTTGGACAATGTATCAATATGTCGGTTCGAGAAATGGATTTGGCGGCGCGTTACGGCGGAGAAGAACTGGCGGTGATCATGCCATCGACCAATCTCAAACAGGCCAATAAAATTGCGCAGCGTATCCGCAAGCGCATCGCCAAATTGAGCTTCGACGGTTTTAGTATTACCGTCAGCGGTGGCGTCGCACAATGTTGTGACAACGCCATTACCTTACCACAGCAGTTGATTGAAATGGCCGATAAATTGCTGTATCAAGCCAAAGCACAAGGCAAAAATCAAATCTTACATCAACAAAAGCCAGCATAAAGCTGGCTCATTAAATAGTTGAAGCGCACTGCACTAAGGTTTTGCCGTCTTATCTAAATGCGCCACCATGTGTGGGTAGACATCCTCAACCGCATTTTTGCCAAAGATACAGTCAATATGACCATAATCAGGGATCACTACCCGTTGATATTGCTCTGGACCAAACATATCGACCAAGCGCTCAAAGGTCTTGAGGGTACTTTGCGGCAGGTAGCACTCGTTTTTCTCACCTGAGATAAACAAGATAGGCAGATTGAGCCTGTCCATATGGTTCATGTAAATATCATCACCATCGGCGCTAACCAACTTCTTATGTCTGACTATCTGAGCCAAATGTTTGAGCGAACTGATATTGGCTTGACCAAAGAGCTCGTGAAGGTTGTTGTGTAGCAGCTCATTTAAGGTTTCATGACGATACAGCGAGCTGTACATAAAAGTGACCCGGTGACACACCGCGCTATCACACTGACCTTGGGCTTGGCCTAAGGCGTTTATTTCCACCGCCTTGTTGTAGAGTTTCTCAACCCAATTGGCCGTGGTATCTGTGTAGGCGGTCATTTCACCAAAGCCGAGTTTTTCTAAGATCCCCGGCACATGTAAACCGGTTTTCAACTCGGTCGATAAAGGCACTACCGGATCGCAGGCGATTTGTGAGCAGACAATCGAGCGAATGCCCTCAAGACCGGCGAGCATCGACATAAAGAAGGCGGTCGCACCATAGCAATGCACCAAGGCTTGAACCGATGGTGCGCCGGTCACCTTTTTAATTAACGCAACGGCGGCCGGGAAGTCATATTTAGCCACTTCATCGGCATTGCTTTGCGCCTCGGCTGCCGGTAAATCAATACTCACCCTTAAATCTAGTGCCCAGACATCATATTGATGGGCGTACAGGTATTCGACCAGGTTGGTTGGTATGGTGTCGGTGCTGAATATGCTCGACGCTACACCTAAGCCGTGTACCAACATGACCGGGCCCTTACTGCCACCGCGATAGCGGGTCAACTTCAAATTGACGCCGTCTTTGGTACTGAAGTTATACACCTCAGGTGCGTCTGTCCTTAGCGGCCTTTTTTTGCGAGGCGGCGCATCAGGGTTAAACAAAGGGTCTTCATAAAAGATCCCGCCGTAGTTTTGCCACAGACTACCGGCGAAATACTTGCCAAAGCGTGCGGTCGCTTTGAGTTTTTCTTCGATGGTTTTTGCACCGGTAACCTTCATCGTGGTCATTTGAATGGCGAAGTCACTGGGTTTGATGTGCATTACGCCCTTGGCAACGATATCGCCCGTATCGTCTTTGCCCTCATATATGGTGACATATAATGTTGAAGTGTCGTGCCATAAGGTCGTGATGTTGCTATCGGATACCTGCTTGTAGCCTTTAAAGTAATACGATTTACCCGACTCACATAAAAGCTGCATGTTGTAGTTCATATGCTTGGTATCAGGCGTGTCCGGGTAACGTACAAATAGGTTGAATTCGCCATCGAGAATGGTCATCGCATCGCTTGAGAGACTCGGTGCGCTTAACGTGCCGTAAATACGGGCAGGGTGTTCCGGTGAGTTGATCAGCTCATCGAGATCGTCGGCGCTGACAGTTAAAGTAAATTTAATCGATGCATCTGCTTGTTTGCCCTTATCATAGGCTTGTTCAAAAGCGCTGAGGGCATCACTGGCGTCAAACTCACTGCTGATAAAACCGCGCATGGTTTCGGTAAATTCGATACCGAGTTTACTTTGTAGGAGCTGATCTGCTCTTGGTTTTGACGGCAGGGTGTAGCTGATGTGCCAGCCTCTATCTTCGGCCAGCAGGGCGCAGTTACGCTCGGCCATTGCGGTGATGGTCAGCAGTGGGTTAACCGCCAACGACGTTGGAATAATGGCACCGTCACATACGTAGAGGTTGTCGTACACCGCTGTCCCTTGCGTTTGACTGAACACCTGTCCTTTGTGATTGGTGACACCTTGTTCGGCATTTGCAGCACAAACGCAACCACCTAAAGGATGTACGGTAACCAGACTGGCATCAAACAGTTCGGTCCAAATAGGGTTTTTGACATACTCACCGCCCAATGCTTCGGTGGCTTTGTAAAGGTTGTCGTTGGCTATGTCAAAGTTCTGTTGCTCGCCTAACCCCGGCCAATCGACCCTTAGGCGGTTATCGGCCAGAGACATCTCGCCTTCGCCGTCATCATGGCTCATGATGAGGTAGGTTTGGGTGTTGTCGATGGCACCGGCATAAGGGCCTTTGATATAGCTTTGCCATTGACGGGTTTTTTCTTTCAGGGCATCTAAAAAGCCCTCATCGGTATCTTCGCCTATAGTGCCGGCTGCGACAGCAAAGGCGCTTGGTAACAACGGGCCAATTGCGCCGGGCAATGAGCCTTCCTCAATGACCATCCGGCTTTGCCAGTTATCACCGTAACGCATATCGATAATACTGGTTATACACGGCCCGACATCGGGCAATGCGCCCGGTGGGTGATCACCCCAACCGATGCCGTGGATTGGCTCATCGCTATTGTAGCTAAAGCCTAAAAAGTCTCCGTTGCCGGTGAAATTTTTGCCTAACTGGTTCGACAGAGTTAAGCCTTTTTGTTTAGAGCGCAGCAAGATCTCATTACTGCCCAAGGTGCCAGCGGCGACGATGACGATGTCGGCTTTAATGAACTGTGTGGGAGCATCAAATTTTTCTGAACCTTTACCGGCCACTTGATAGTGCACCAGCCAGCCATCGTCACTCTGCTCGAGATACTTAACGGAGACTTCGCAATAGATCTCCGCGCCATGATTATGGGCGTCGGGAAGATAGTTCATCAGCGTGGTATTTTTGGCCTTGTAGTTACAGCCTGAAACGCAGTCGCCGCAGTTGTTACAGGGGTTTTGCTCAACGCCAACGTGATTGATACCATCTTCAAGGGTATCGAAGTTCACATTGATGGGCACTTTATAGAAGTTATCAGCCTCGCCCATATGCTGGGCAGAGCGCCGGTGGGCTTCGGTTTTGGCAAGCGGCGGGTTGTCATTGGGGTAGGGGTTGGGCTTAAGCATTTCTCTTGCCCGGCGGTAGCCTTCATTGAGTAAGGTGTCTTTGTGCGCGCGAACCTCAGGTGGCCAGCGAGGATCGTCGAAAACCTCAGGCTCAGGCTCTAGGGCAACATTGGCGTTGATCAAAGAAGTACCGCCCAAGCCGCAACCGACAACTACGTTTTGTTGCTTATTGACATGAATGTTGTAAAGCCCGGTCGCCTTGCCAATTTTGCCTTTTGCCGTGTCGAACTGCATTTGCTCTAAGGCTTCTGCTGGCGTATTGGGAAACTCGCCCGGTAATATCTCTTTGCCGCGTTCTAGTAGGCAAACCTTGCGACCGGCTCTGGCCATACGTGATGCGCTGACGCCGCCGCCGTATCCTGAGCCGATGACCACAACTTCGTAATGCGCTTGTAAAAACTCAAGCGATGAGGAGATCCTATTCATAAAAACCCTTTTATTCTTCTTTGCCAAGATATCATTGTCCATCATCAGTTATAGAAGCGTTCGATGGCAAACTCAACCCTAAGGGACAAATTGGATGAATTAATCTGTTTTTTGCCAAGGGACACACGGCGCACTACTATCTATAAATGACGTGTATTTAAATTGTCATCAGCTTATGCTCAACTCCTTACGCCAACAATTTGGCAGTTGCAAAATATTCGGCTTACTGGCGATAGGTTTGCCGCTAAACTGTTGGGCGCAAAACAGCCAAGCAGTGAGCGAGCGGTCTGTGTTGCTGGTAGGCGCTTTATTGTTGGTCATTGCGATTTTTATCGGCAAAGTGACTTGGTCCAAACAGCGCTTGCAGCATATGCGGGCAACGCAGATACCGGCTAGGGCTGACGGTAGTGTCTATGTCGATGTTTCGTTGGTGTTGGCTTGTGCACAAGATATTTATGCACCGCTGTTTGACAGCCGCAAACAACAGCTGACATTTACTCCCGATTTCAATCCCCTTATCGTCTTTGCCTGTGAAGATGCAGTGGAGTTATTGATAAACCACGTTTTAGAGCAGGCATTTTTATTTCATCTACAGCCCAATACCTGGCAATTGAGTGCGCGTAAGCATGGTGAAAACTTGCTTATTGTCGTTGATACGTCCGAGCCGAGTATCGCTGAGGCTTTTTGTTTAGAGCTTAATCATCAAAATGAATTCAACACCCTGTTGGCAGAGTTAAAAGGGCGCTGCTTTGAGTTTGACAATCAGGTTATCATTGCGCTTTGGGCATCAACAGAACAAGTGCAGCGACGCGATTGTGCCGTGGTCAATGAGGTGATGCTGGAACTTGCCGCCAATGCCTTACTTGAGACTGAGCAACATGCCAGCCAAGATACCGTTACGTCATTTCAAGTCGATGGGACGCAAACCAGACTCATTTTGCTCGCAGCCGATAGTGCAGTCACCATAGAAGCTGTCGGTCATCACTTGGCTGAACACTATCAATTGGCGACTGCTAAGACCCCTGCTGAGTTGGCGACCTGCGCGTTGGCGCAAATTCCCGATGTGATTGTGGTGTGTCAACATTGGCTTCATGCCCATGGGCTGTGGCCGATAGAGCAGCTTCACCAAGAGGTACTGACCAGCCATATTCCAATTCTGCTGCTAGCCCAGACAGGCAATGATTATGGTGAGCACACCGTCGATTGCGTGCTCGACCGTCAATGCTGCGCTCAGCTGACTGCACACTTAGAAGGCTTGATGAGCCAGATGAAGCAAGCGTGTGAGCAGTGGCAAAAATGGCTGTGCGAACCGCATTTTGAATGGACAGATGAGCCGCAAGTGACGACACAACAGACACCGCCATCAGCAAAAACGTTGCAACACAGTCACGCCGATTTTCTCCAGCGAATCGATAAGGTCTTATCGGCGCACATCAGCGACAGCCGCTTTGATGTGGCGCAATTGGCCAGTTTGATGCATTCGAGTAAAAGGCAACTTAACCGAAAAATGAAAGGCTTGTTGGGGATGACGCCGGGAGAGGCGATTCGCCATTATCGCTTGAAGAAGGCGGCCCTGCGGCTTAAAGAGGGCGAGGCGCCAAGTGTGGTGACCTATGATGTTGGGTTTACATCACACGCCTACTTTAGCGCCTGTTTTAAAGCCCGTTTCGGTTGCTCGCCAAGTGCTTATGGCAGTCAACCGAAGTCAGATCAGAAAGCATAAACCAAGGTTACTGAGGTTTCAGTATCGGTTTTTTTGGTACCCGGCTGAACTTCAGTGTTGTTTAATACGGTGTAGGCCAGTTTCATCTTTAATGAACCATTAATGCTGACTGCCAAAGCCGACTCTGAGCGGGTCTTGGTGTTTTTCTCGTCATTGAGGCCCTGTTCAATGGTGAGCTTTTGACTGAAATTGGCATTTTGACTGACTTTCCACTTCAGCAATCCCGACATATTCACAATCGCCGAATTATCACTGATGCCCGTCGCGTTGTGCTCATAAAAAGCGTAACCCGGGCCGATATCCGCGCTTAGGACAATATCTTGTGTTTTATACAGGCGTTTACCATAACCGATATTCACCTTGTTGTAGTTATCGTATACCCCATACTCGTCTTCTTCACGGGAAGCACCGACAGTCAGATAAGCGGTTTTATCTTGCAGCTTGTAATTGCCTTTGGCGGTCAACAGCCATTTGTTGGCCGATTCCACTTCGTTGTCTTTTTTACGCAACGCATCGAAATTATAGGCGGTTGCCCAACTTTCCAAGTCTTGATTGAATTCAAGGCGGGTTTTCAGTGACTGAGTGTCAGAGTTACCAGAGGTAACGTTAAAGCCCAGCTCGGCGGCGGCAGACCAGTTACGTTTGTCTGCGTCGGCCTCATCGGCAGCTACAGGTTGACAGATAACGGCGAGAGCTGTAAACAGGGCCAATTTTTTCATGGAAGATGTGATCCTCTGAGTTTAGAAGGTAAAACATAGGCAGTGTCGTTGCGCGCTATGGTAGTCACAACCATAGGGGATGTCTATAGCTGTAGACAATTATTTGCCGCACAAAGACAAATAAACATTGGGTTTACTCGATTGCAAAAGCTTTTTTACGATTTTTACGGCCAATGGCGGCGAACAGCGGAGACTTTAGTGTAAATTCCTGCTAGGATTTTTGCGCAAATATAATGAACCAGCCCAATTGAGGTAATAATGGCAGCACAACGAGAAGAATTCGGCTCGCGCCTCGGCTTTATTTTAGCCGCAGCAGGGTCGGCAGTAGGAATTGGCAATCTAGTCGGCTTTCCGGTCAAAGCCGCGCAAAATGGCGGTGGCGCCTTTTTGCTTATATACGCATTTTTTGTTGTTTTGATCTGTTTGCCGGTCATGTACGCAGAAATGACGCTAGGCCGTTTTTCCCGTAAAGATCCCTTAGGTGCCTACAACAAGGTATCGCAGCGCTCTCCAATGTGGAGCATCGCCGGCATGTTGTCGGTGATCACGCCATTTATGATAGCCGTTTTCTATACCGTATTGACTGTTTGGATCTTCGGTTACTTAATACAGGTGTTGATGGGGAACCTCGACATGTTGGCCAAGCCCGAGACCTTTGGCGACTTCCTTGTCGATTATAAGCTGTTTGGTTACATGATAGGGGTCGGTGTTATCGTTATGTTGATCCTCGCCGGTGGCGTTAAAGACGGCATTGAAAGGGCAGCCAACATCTTGATGCCGGCGTTATTAATCATGTTAATTGGCATGGTCATTTACGTGCTGACGCTAGATAACGCGATGGCAGGGGTTGAATACTATTTGGTACCGGACTTTACCAAGATCACCAGTGATGTGATAAACGACGCGCTTTCACAAGCCTTCTTCTCGCTGTCGCTAGGTATGGGCATTATGATCACTTACGGTTCATACTTGTCGAAAAAGGACAATATTCCATCGAGTGCCAAAATGGTTGCCATCACCGATACCTTTGTTGCGTTTTCGGCAGGCTTGATGTTGATGCCAGCGATATTTTCATTTGATCCAAACATCAATACCGCAGAGCTTAGCGACTCATCGATTACCATGATATTTAGCTTCTTGCCACAGATCTTCTTAGAAATGCAAGGCTCAATCGGTTATATCGGTGCCAGCATCGTCGCCACGGTATTCTTCTTATTGGTGTTCTTTGCCGCCATTACTTCTTTGGTTTCAATTATTGAGGTGCCGGTCGCGAGTATCATCGACGAAAAAGGTTGCAGCCGTAAAAAGGCGTTAGGGATCTTGACTGTTTGTATTGGTATTTTTGCCGTATTCTCAACCATGGCATTTGGTATGGTTGAATTCTTTACCAATTTCGTTAGCTATGGCGGCAGTGAAAAATCATTCTTCGACCTGATTTATGATGTCTTCTACGACACCATCTTGCCTTTGAACGGCTTCTTAGTGTGCGTATTTTGTATTTACAGCTGGAAGAAGTACAACTTCAACAAAGAGTTTGAACTCGGTTGTGAGGGCTTTCACGGCTCTTTGTGGCAAAAATACACCGATGTTGCGTTGGCGACCTTTATTCCAGTGCTGTTATTGATGATCTTCATCAATACCGTATTGACCAAAATAACCGGTTCCGGTTTCTTATAAGCCCTACCTTTGATGCATCATGGGTGTAAGAACACCTATGATGCACTACCTCTTATAGTGTCTTTAGCAATTACATCTGCTCACCGCTCCTGCGCATATGAATATGCTAACTACAGACTCGCATGTTGCCACACAGGCATTGAACGCCCATAAATAGACGAACTCGTAGTCAGAGTATTTATACTCGCATGTTGCCACACAGGCATTGAACGCCCATAAATAGACGAACTCGTAGTCAGAGTATTTATACTCGCATGTTGCCACGCCAGCATCGAGCGCCCATAAATGAACGAGCTCGTAGTCAGAGTATTTATACTCGCATGTTGCCACGCCAGCATTGAACGCCCATAAATGAACGAACTCGTAGTCAGAGTATTTATACTCGCATGTTGCCAGAGCGGCATCGAGCGCCCATAAATAGACGAAGTCGTAGTCAGAGTATTTATACTCGCATGTTGCCAGAGCAGCATAGAGCGCCCATAACCGGGCGAGCTACCGAGCTGTCTTAGACTTTGGTGACATCAACATAGAGTTTCAGCATCTGCCCGGGTTGCAGATACTTTTTGGCATCAATGCTGTTCCATTTCAAAATATCTTTGATCTTAACGCTGAACTTATTGGCAATGCGTGCCAACGAGTCCCCTGAGCGTACTTTGTAGGTAATAGAGCGCATCGCTGCATTGGCTGGCAAAGTTGAAGTGGCTACCGCCGCTGTTGGGGCGACAGTGTTCTTTTTCCAAATGGCCAACGTTTGGCCCGGACGCAAGGTATCTTTCGGCGCCATTGAATTCCACTTGGCTAGGCTGCGGATATTCACTTTATATTGGCGGCTGATATCCCATAAGGTATCGCCCCGTTTAACCTTATGCTCAATTTTATAGGCGCCCGATTTTTGCGATTGCTTGGCCAATAGGCGCTGGTCTTCAGAAAGCTCGTACTTACTTAACTCTTGTGACGCCATCGGAATAAGTAAGTGCTGGCCTTGACGGATCATATTGCCACTGATGTTGTTGACACTGCGTATGGTCGCAACCGTGGTATTGAATTTTTTCGCAATTTTCAGCAAAGAGTCACCGGCACGAATTTTATAGCGTTGCCAGCTCAAACGGTCTTTTTCCGAGGTTTCTGCCAGTTTTTGCTTAAATTGTTCAGCCTTTTCCAGCGGCACAATAAAAGTATGAGGCCCTTGAGGCGAAGTGGCCCATTGACTGTAACCCGGATTTAAGCCGTGTAGCTCACCAACATCAAGGTCGGTCATTTTTGCTGCAAGGGCGATATCGATTTGGCTTTGGGCATCGACAATGGCTATTTGCGCTTCGTTGGGTATCGACTTCCATACCAAACCAAATTCTTCTGGGCGCTTTAACAGATCGGCCAAAGCTAAGAGTTTTGGCACGTAAGCGGCAGTCTCTTTAGGTAAATCCAGCGACCAAAAGTCAGTTGGTAAATGCTTGCGCTTATTACGCTTAATGGCTCTTAAAACACGCCCTTCACCTGAATTGTAGGCGGCAATGGCATTGAGCCAGTCACCTTCTAAGGTCTTGTGTAAAAACGACAAGTAATCCAACGCCGAGCGGGTTGATGCGATGACGTCACGACGGCCGTCATACCACCAGTTGTGGCGCAGACCGAAGCGCTTGGCAGTGCCGGGAATAAATTGCCACATGCCGGACGCTCTGCCATGGGAGTAGGCGAACGGATCGAAGGCACTTTCAACAATCGGCAACAGCGCCAGCTCGATAGGCATTTTACGCTTTTCAATTTCTTGCACGATGAAGAACAAAAACGGTCTGGCTCTGTCGGAAATGCGATCGAGGTATTCTTGATGCTTGGCATACCAGTTGCGCTGGGCGATAACGGCACGATTTTGTGGCACTTTGAAGCTCAGCTGACTTTGAATATGCATCCATAGGTTGTCGTGCACTATGGCCTGAGGCTCAATATCGTCTTGCGGATCGGGGGTTAGGGCACTAATGGTGAGGGCTTCGAAGATCTCGGCTGGGCTTGCGGTGTTGGCTACGACAATGGTGTTGGTTGTATCACCAACGTCAACCGTATTGTCCTTTGTGGTTTGACAGCCACTGACAGCCAATAATGCTACCGCTACTGCGCTTAATCGAGATCCTGAAAAATGCATAAACTACCTAACTCGTATTCGACTGAAAATTCAATGCTGACAGCGCCCGATTCTACCGTGGTGACAGCACAAATAAAAGGACTTAGCGGTGAATATGTTTTAAGATAACAACAATCTGCGAACAAACTCAGCAAAGGACAGATGAAACCGGCACTCAGATACCAACACCAAGCGCCACCGCAAAGCTGGCAGGACATTGCCCACGGCGAGGAGATCAGAGCCAAAATCAATGACTTTCTCAAGCAGTGGTGGCCTAAGTTTTTCGGTTATCACCTCCTTAAAATCGGCAATTTAAGTTGTGAGTTAGATAGCACCGAATGTGCCATCAATCACCAAGTGAGCGTCGCTGAAACGCCCGAATGCACAGGCGTCATTGCCGATATCGACGAATTGCCTTTTAAACAGCATTGCGTCGATGTCACCATTTTAAGTCACTGTCTAGAGTTTTATCCCGACCCACATCATCTTATACGCGAATGTGACAGAGTGCTTATTCCCGATGGCTACCTCGTGATCACCGGGTTTAATCCCTACAGCTTTTTGGGTTTAGCCAAACCATTGTATTTTCGCAGTGACAAATATCCATGGAACGGCCGTTTTTTTACTCCGGCGCGGATCAAAGACTGGCTCAACCTACTTGGCTTTGAAGTGCTTGAAGACAAACGTTTTATTTATTCTTCGTTGACCCGCAAAAAGAGCATTAGCCGCTACGACCTGTGGCAACGTTTTTGTGAGCAACATTTGGCGAGCTTCGGATCGGTGTTTGTATTGGTGGCGAAAAAACGCGAATTGCCGCTGACGCCGATAAGACCAAAATGGCGGGCCAAACCTCAGTTCAATCCCGCCGCAGCGAAAAGCGCATTACGTGGTTAAATCACGCGGTTAGAGCTTGATGGGCAATTTTATGTAAGTACTGCCGTTGGCTTCAGGCTTAGGCAAATGACCGGCTCTGATATTGACCTGCACCGACGGGTAGAGCAGCTTTGGTACTGCCAAAGTGGCATCACGGGTTTGGCGTACTTCAACAAAAGCGTTTTTACCAGTGTTTTGATTGACATGAATATTGGCCGCCTTATGCTCGGCCACCGTGGCTTTGTAGTTCAAGGCTCTATCATTTGGCTGATAGTCATGACAAACCCAAATGGTGACATCATCGCCAAGGGCATAAATGCGCTGCACCGAATCATACAACAGCTCAGCGTCGCCACCGGGAAAATCACAACGGGCTGTGCCGGAGTCTGGCATAAACAACGTATCACCAACAAAGGCATTTTTGCCGACAACATAAGTCACACTATCGTTGGTATGCCCCGGCGTATTGAGCACTTCAATGGTCAAGCTGCCTAATGCCAAGGTTTCACCATCATCAAGCAGATGGTCGAATTGAGAACCATCAACGGCGAAATCGGCCTCTAAGTTAAACACGTTCTTAAAGGTTTTCTGTACCTGACAGATACCTCTACCAATCGCAATTTCGCCACCCAAATGCTGCTTGATGTACTGCGCCCCGGAAATATGGTCGGCATGGGCGTGGGTTTCTAAAATCCACTTTACCTCTAGGCGTTGGCTTTTAACATATTCAATGATTTGCTCGGCATTGGGCCAGCTGACTTGACCTGAGCTGGCATCAAAATTCATTACCGGATCAATTACGGCGGCCTCGCCTGAGCCCGGATCACTAAGAACATAAGTCAAGGTTGAAGAATTGGCGTGAAAAAACGCCTTAATTGTCGGGTCCATGGTTGCTCCGCTAAGACTTGTGCTATGGCACGAAATAAAATAGCCTAATTTTTAATTATAAGATATAGTTTTTAGTTATTAACTGATTAACATTCACCTTTAAAGTGAATAAGCTAAGGGAACCATTTTTACATGATAATTTCAAGCAATGAACTGGTTGCGCAGGCACGTAACAATGTCCAAGAGATTGATGTGACATCACTTTCACAAAAACTCGATGACAATTTATGTTTGATTGATGTGCGTGAACCGGCAGAATTTGCCGCAGGTCGTATTCCCGGGGCTGTTTGCATGCCCAGAGGTGTACTTGAGATGCAGTTGGCCAATTACCCTAGCGTGGCGGGCAAAGAAAATGCCGTGGGGTTATTGGCGCAGCAGGATATCTACCTGATTTGCCGTAGTGGTGGGCGTTCGGCGCTGGCCGCAGAATCCTTGATCCGCATGGGGTTTAACCGTGCCAAAGTCTATTCGCTGGCAGGTGGCATGATGGCCTGGGAGCAGGCGAATTTGCCCCTTGAGCGTTAATTGCTCGCAGCATCACGCATTGCACTAATTTAGCAGTTGGTTTCATTCTTGCTTTAACAGCGTTTATAATGAAACCAATTGCCACAACAAAGTTCAACTATATATGTTCAAACGCCAATTAGTGCTTGATACGGAAACCACAGGTATCGACCCCAAGCAAGGCCATCGTATTATCGAGATAGGCTGTGTCGAGCTGATCAACCGCCGCTTTACCGGCAACAACTACCACGTATACATCAACCCTGATCGTATTGTTGAACAAGAAGCCATTGATGTTCATGGTATTACCAATGAATTTTTGGCCGACAAACCCAAATATCACCAAATTGCCGAAGACTTTTTTAACTACATAAAAGGCGCCGAATTGGTCATTCACAACGCCGCGTTTGACGTCGGCTTTATGGATCACGAATTTAAAATGCTCGACCGTCAGTGGCCGGGGACTGCCGAGCACTGTGAGATCCTCGACACCTTGGAGATGGCGCGTAAAAAGCATCCGGGACAGCGAGCGACATTGGATGCTCTGTGTAAACGTTACGGTATCAACAACTCGCACCGAACGCTCCATGGCGCCTTACTTGATGCCGAGATATTGGCAGACGTATACCTGTTGATGTCAGGTGGCCAAATAAAATTCAACCTCTCGACAGGGGCTGGTAATACCGATAACAGCATTCGCCGTTTGGCAGCCGACAGACCACGACTCAAAGTGGTTAAGGCTTCGACTGAACAATTGGATGCCCACGAACAGCGACTGGATATCGTCGCCAAAGGTGGTGGCGAGGTGATATGGCGAAATTAAATTGGATGAAATCCCTTATTGCTGTGATGCTGGCATTAGTGCCAGCGTTTGCGGCGTTAAGCACTGAAGAAGCCAGCCTTGCCGACAAGCTCAAACAAGTGCGCAGTGACGGCATTGCCATATTGGACAACAACCAGATCCCAATCCTCGACAATCGCTTTAGAGTGGACCATGAGGTTAAAGAGATCACCTTATTGTTCTTTAGAAAACAAGGATCACCGCCGGTGATCTTAGTCAAACCCGACGGCAGCAAAATGTATGCGACCTTGGCGGTGATAGGCGAAGCGGAGTGGTTTGATGAGAAAACCTATGATCTCATTCGCATTAAGAACCCGATGCCCGGACCATGGCAAGCCATAGGTGAATTGTCCAAAGGCAGTAAAGTGCTTATTGTGACCGACTTCGAGCTTAACGTCGATCCGCTACCTGATATACTGATCCAGGGTGAAACCATCAAGCTCACCGGCTATTTTACCAATAACGGCGTGCCCATCAGAGCCACCAACTTTCGCGACGTCGTTACCCTAAACGTTGATTTTATCAGCACCAACAACAAAACCTACACCAACTTTGGCGCCGGTATACAGCAGGTCACCCGGTTTAAAGATGACGGTAAAGGGTTTGATGAACGCCCTGGTGATGGCACCTTTACCGGCGAGTTTGTACTGAACTTTCCTTCCGGCGAGTGGATACCCAAATATTACATACACACCCCATTGATGACCCGAGAGCTGGAAAATGATCCAGTGATCATCAATCCCAATCCTGTGCATTTGAGCATTGAAAAGACAGAAAAAGCCGACGAGTTCCATAAGCTCAAAATTGATATCGTCGGCGATTACGTCAAACCCGAATCGATGGTATTTCAGGGCAAAGTTTATTATCCCAACCAAGATATACAGAGCTTTGCGATCACCGATACCATACCGGGGCCACGCTTTTTTAACATCATCAACTACGACTATGGCTTATATAGAGTAGAAATATCCGGTTTTGGCGTTAACGCCAATGGGCGAGAGTTTATGCTCGATATTCCTGAGTTTAGCTTTTCAATCGACCCACCGCCGGTAGAAGAAACCGGCATACCGGCAGATGGCGCTATGATAGAAGAAGGTGGATTAATGGCGTCGGAGCAAATGGCCGCACAAAGTGAACCCGAACCTGAAGATCACACCATGCTCATCGCCCTGATAATTGCGGGCAATATACTGATGATTGTGTTTGGCTGGCTGTTTGTGAAGTTTTTCGTCTATGGCAGTGGTTTTAGCTTTAAACCCAAGTTCAAACTGGCCTTGCCGAAGTTCTCTTTTAAGCGAAAGACCAAACAGGAAAAAGCCCCAGACGACCCGGAAAATAAGGGAAGAGACAAAATTCAATCGGAAGATGATGATATTTTGGACCTTTCCTTGCCCGATAACTAAACAAGGCTAAAAAGATAAAAAAATCCTAAAAAAAGAGTTGACTCACTTAGGTCATAACCGTATTATTCCCGCCGCGTTAAGGACTTAAGCAAATTTAACGAAACGGTCACATTACGACTTGGATATGCGGAGTGGTAGTTCAGTTGGTTAGAATACCGGCCTGTCACGCCGGGGGTCGCGGGTTCGAGTCCCGTCCACTCCGCCACTTGACCGACTTCAACAGCTAAGCTGTTAAAGTGTTAAAGGCTAAATTTAAGCTTAAGACCAAAATGAAAATGAGATTTACTGCGGAGTGGTAGTTCAGTTGGTTAGAATACCGGCCTGTCACGCCGGGGGTCGCGG
>JBFHGJ010000027.1:0-58871 GCA_041583135.1 Alteromonadaceae bacterium
AGCATTTGCTTTGGCGTCAGTTGCGGCTCAAACTCTGGGTCAAAATCTTCACCCATCGGCGCTACCAGCTCATAGCTGTAGCCCCGTTGCATTTTATCGTGGACTTCTATTACGCGCATTGTTAGACCTGATTTAAGTCATGAAAAAACTCATCCCTGAGGGGCTGTTACAACTGATTCATCAATCTCAAATCACCCGGGTAGGGTTCGAGGTAATATGAGTCGGTGATGTACTGATGAGGGTGATGCTTAAAATGGTGATTGAGTAACGTCACCGGCACCACCAAAGGCACATGGCCTAAACGGTATTGTTCAATCACCTCACTGAGTTCTTGTCGGTCTGTGCTCTCAAGGCGTTTTTTCAAATAGCCTTGCAGGTGAGACAAGGTGTTGACGTGGGTTTTGACCGTCGGCCTTTGCTTAAGCAGCGCCATCATTTGTGCCAAATAGTCATTTCTGAGACTGTCTAAGTCAAGCTCGTGACTGTTCGCCAGCCAGCGGCCGAGCTGTTTGGTCAGGTGTGGACTGCGGCTCATAAAGATGTATTTATGCTGGGCATGAAAGGTGACTATTTGTGACCAGTCAGGCGCGCTGTCGAGCAGCTTTTGCCAGCGGTGATAGATAAATACCCGGTGCAGAAAGTTCTCTCGCAAAACCGAATCATTGAGGCGACCTTCTTCCTCTACCGGTAAGTGAGGATAGTTGGCCATCAACCGCTCGGTAAAAATACCGACGCCATCGCGTTGCGGGTGGTCGTTGCGATACAGTTTGACCCGTTCCATGCCGCAACTTGGTGAGTCTTTTTTGACAATGTAGCCACACATTTTCGCTTGCCGCGCCTTTTGCTTTTCAGCTGCTGCAACCAAGGCATCGGTTACGTCAATGGTTTCATTGCTGCTTTGCACGCAGCGGGTTTGCTCGCCCTGTTTTACCAAGCGTATGGTTGGACGAGGAACACCTAGGCCAATGGCCATTTCAGGACAAAACGGCATGAACTCAAAGTAACGACTCAGTTCGTTGACAATAAAAGGCTGACGTTTGTGACTGGCGTCAAAACGCACCTTCTCTCCCAGCAGACAGCTGCTGACTCCAACAGGAATTTTTTCACTCAGCGTATCAAATGGCATGATCTTAAGCCTCACAGTGTGACAATTACTGCACTATACGCAGTACAATCGGGCACAGATCACTTGCAATCGTTATTTGATTGACGTCTAATCGATTTTATTTTCGCTTTATCCTATCTATGTCTAATGAACTGCCGATTCGCTTAATCGCTCCTGCGCTCCCGCCGCAAACCTTAGCCAGAACCACGGCATGGGCCAACTTTGAAACCCTCAAGGCCAATTGGTATGGTGATGAGGAAAAAGTGGCCGACATTGAAATCGAAGTGGTGAGCCCTGAGCGTTTTGACACCTTACTCAAGGATTATCAAAACGAACAGTCATTGGTGGTTGAGCAGCACGGCTTTGCCCTGCGATTGAATGTTCCGCAGCTTAAAGTGAGTGGCGTGATGGCGCTTGATGTGGATGAACCCAAGCTTGCCAAAACATTTAAATTGCGGGTGAAAAAGGTGCTATTGGTGGTGGCGGCGTCCTTGTCGCTACCAAGCATTTAAGCCACTTGTACTGAATTATCCTCGTCTATATCTGTCGTTGCCATGTGATAGGGATTGGCTCTGCGGCAGTAAAACACCTGATTTCCCGGTAGCTTCTTTGCCTGTTTTTTCGCTTCGGTTGCCATGGTTGAAATGTCATTGTGACTTTGACACACATCGACATCTGGGGAAACCACACCAATAGAGATGCTGGGCAAATGAAAGTGGGTTTGCTCGCCATTGCGATTGGTGGCGTAATAGCCTTTGGCTTTGACGTCTTCTTCGGCAAAAAATGCCAGAGATTGTTCGGCAAAATCGACCAGAATGTTATCGCAGATCTGCTCTGACGGGGTGTTTTTAAACAGCACAATAAAGTCATCGCCGCCAATATGGCCGACAAAGGTTTGCGCGTTTTTACAACAATTTTGAATGATTCGGGCAAGTAAAATGATCAGCTGATCGCCTTTGGCATACCCGAAAACATCGTTAAAAGGTTTGAAGTGGTCGATATCGACATAGGCCAATTGAAACGGGATCTTCTTCTCCAGTAAAAAGTCGATTTCACGGTCGATTGGCACATTGCCCGGCAACAAGGTGAGGGGGTTGGCGTAGCGGGCTTTTTCCAACTTGCTGGCGGTGATGCGGCGCAACAATTCACGACATGAAGCAAGGCCGATGTAATCGCCGTTGCGGGTGACGATAAAGTAGCGGCTGAAGTCTTCGTCATCACGTTCGGTGATATATAAGCTGGCTTGGTCCAAGCTGGTTTCGCTGTCCAGTACCAGCGGGTTTTTATCCATGAAAAATGAGATGTTGTGGCCATCGAATAACGCGTGGCTATAGATATCCGAGAATTTTTCCATAAACTGATGACGCATGACCATACCCACCACCTGACTGCCTTCGAGTACCGGCAAACATTGTAGCTTGGGCTTAGATGACAACAGCTTATAGATTTGACCGGCTTTGGCTTTGCTATCGCAAGTTGGGGTTTGGGTGACAAGTCCTGAGACATTGCCGTTGATGCCTACCGGCGCTTGATGTTTTAGCGCTACTTTTAATGAACTTGGAAAACCTTGTTCGGGTTGGGCGTTTGGCGGGGCCAGTAAATTACCCTGCACATGGCCAACGCCCAGCTCAATCAATTGTTCAAATTCGGCAATACTCTCAACACCTTGAACGATAACACGAACATTGGTGGCTTTGCCCAGTTCAATGACGGTACGTAGGAATTCTCTTTTCACCATGTCTGAGAAGCAGTTCTCGACAAAGCTGCGATCTATTTTTATCCAGTCTGGACGCAACTCTGACCATTGTCTTAGGCCATAGTAACCGGCGCCAAAATTGTCGATGGCGACCTTAAAACCATAGTTGCGATATTTCTCAATGGTAGTGCGCAGCAAGCCCGGGGAATCTATGGGGTAGTTTTCACTGATCTCGATGATCACGCGGTCGTTTTCAATACCGGCTTTATCGAGCATTTTTAACGTTGAACCTTCAGGATAATTGAGGTTGGTCAGCACCATTGGGTTCAGGTTCAAAAACAGATAACCGGGTAATTTTAATTTGGCGAAGGTTTTGACTGCCAATTTACGACAGAGGATCTCAAGCTCATAAAGATAGCCGCATTGGATGGCGGCATCGAACAATCGCTGTGGGGTATGCAGTGGCGACCCTTGTGGCCCGCGACTTAATGCTTCAAAACCGATTATGCGCCGTTCACTAATATTAAAAATGGGCTGAAATACGGTTTGGATTTTTTTTTCTGTAATAATTTGATGTAACAACTGATGCATTGCAACATTCCCCCCTAAAGATGGGCGCAGTATAGGCGGGGCATATGACAATTTTATGATGACCGTGTGGCTGTTTTATTTTGGGCGCTGGTCGATTGGGCAAAACATGAATACACTCTAGGCGCTTGAATTTAAGAAAAAAATACTTTTGTTTTGACTTTTGTGAGCGAGTTCACAGTTTTCAATCCTAGCTTTGCTATTCTATCAACGTGGTCAGGGAAACCTGCAAACGCTGAGAATTTTTAGGGCTGTTCAGCGTTTGGCTTTGAAGGGACTTCAATCATTGCTCCGCCGCCAAATATACTGTGACGAGTAGTTTATTTGGCGGCTTTCCTCGTTTGTATTGCTGTAAAAAATGCCGTCTTTTTCTCTGTTGTCATTCCAATTGCCGTAGCATTTTGGCTAGACAATCGAAATACATTTCTCTTTGCCACAAGTCAGCATCACCAATGACATATACATTGCGCTTGGCCCTAGTAAGCGCAACATTGAGTAAATTGGGCTTGCTTGAAGCCCACTTGATACTACCTTGAGTTTTTTGGTCACCACCTAAAACCAAAATAACCGTATCATTCTCTTTACCTTGAAAGGTATGTACCGTGCCTATGTTGCCGTTTTTCCATCTGTTTAGGTCAGATTTTTTCACTGTACATGCGCTCAATAGTTCTTTTGCGTGACGCTCTATTTGCTCAAGCAGCTTGCGCTTGACTGCGCGAAAGGGGGTAATGATATAGATGCTGAAAAGGTCTGTATTGCTTTGTGTAACTTTTAACAAAAGCGCTATCGTCTGTTCGGCAATCGCAGGTACAAATTGTTTTTCACTGCAACTGCCTTTCGCGTCAACCCATTGACTATGACCGAGACTTTTATGCGCTAGCGGCATGATCTGATTTGATTCTAGGCCATGGATCATGCGACCTTCATAGGCGATTGCATTGGCTATCGAAAACATCGGTTCCATGCATCGGCGGTGCACCCATAAGGGAATACCGACCCAAGTCGGTTGCTGCATTATGTTCAGCGAACAGCCATAGGGATTGGCTCTGTCGGCAATTTGTTGTAAAGACCACTTCTGGGGGTCCCACTGTGGGGCATCATCTGACAGCACCATACTGCTCAAGCAGTGGGTCAAACGCGGTGGCGTAATAAACACAGGCTCTATTTGGAGCGGGTCGCCAACCACAAGTACGCGTTTTGACCGCCAGATGGCACCAACCGCCGCCTGAGGCAGTGCTTGTCCGGCTTCGTCAATCAATAGATAGCCGACGGTGCTTTGATCTAAATCCTTAAACATTCGACCGACAGAAGCGAATGTGGTGGAGATGAGCGGCACTAACATGAATAATAATTGCCAAGATGATACGGGATTGCTCGATTCAATTCCTTTTATTACATTCCTGACACCATAAACCGCTTGTTGAAAAGCGCGATTTTCCATGGCTTGTGTAAGCCATGATTGATGTAGTTTTAGAGCTGCTACAAATAAACTTGAGCGTAATCGGTTAAGTTTTTCATCCTGCCAAAAGGCGTTTCGTTGAAGCTCACTATCAGAGACGCCCATATCCGAACAAGGAATTGCCTTGTTGGGATGTTTAATCAGTAGCTTGGACAATAGAGCAATATTCTCTTGTTGAGTTACTGAATCCGACTTTTCTATTTGTGAGGTCAAATGAGCTATCTGTTTGAGCTCTTCGAGATGCTCTTCATATTGCTCAAGTTGCCTTATAAATTCGCTTTTGGCACTAAAAAAATCAATAACCTCGTGTTTGTGAAGGTCGCGCCAACGATAAAAGTTAAGAATATTAAAGTCTTCTGGACGATTCAATTCGTCAGTTGAGCCTTTCTCAAAATGAGTATCGAAAAAATAAGATTCGACAAACGCTTTACGATTGCCTTGCTTGCCCAGTACTGCTGATATTACCCCCCAACATTGTTGTTCGTCTGAGAGAGGTTGAAATCCTTTTCTGGTTTTACTGGCGTTGAGCATATTGGCGATGGGCTTGAAGTGATCGAGATCGGTAAACTCATCTGCTACAGCTGACCTTAGTGGCAATTCCTTGGAGATATTTTCTACCGCAGCATTATTGGAAGAGGCAACAACCATTTCAAAGCCACACAGCGCATCGATTAAAAAACCGTCTTGGGTGAGACCTTCATAGGCGTGATCAAGTGTCGCTAGGACTTTACCGCGATTGACAATATTGTTCGCAACAATATCGCGTAAAATGGTTGTTTTTCCAGTGCCAGGCGGTCCATTGACTGACAGTAATCCATGGTGTTTTAAATCGTCGAACACTGTATTGATGGCGAACTGTTGCATCAATGTCATATTGTGTTTTGGATCACTTAACCATCGACCCTGTGGCATTTTCTCAGGGCTGAGCTTGTCTTTAATTAGTGCTAAGCCTTCATCTGTATACAAGTCTGCGTGTTTTCGCGTGCGAACACTCAAATACTGCATCAACGCCGGATTTTCTACACCGCTGTAGAGACTGTTGATGACCCGCTCAATGTCATGAATATAAAAGCTATTGAGGATAGGCAATGTGTTATTGTCATCAGAGGATACTTGCTCTTCACTTTCATGAGGATCTGTATGTTCCTGACTGGACCTTGCCGATGATGCGGCGGAGTTGGTCTGAGCCGGGGGTAACGCCTTATTGTTTTTGTTGGCTGGGTACCAGTCTAAGGTGACGGCGAAAGGGTGGTTGGGAGATAACTCAGCCCAGTGATCCAATTCTCTCAATAAAATCAAAAGTGCGTCGCCATTGAGCACTTGTTCCGCAGCATTATTTTGGTGCCTAGGCAGTTTCAGCGCAATACGATTGAGGGCTTCGGCCAACTGGCTGCAACGTTCATCGAAGGCTGATTTGGTCAGGTGATCTAAACGGTCGTTTTCTAAGTGACCTAGTGCCCATGGCAGCGTGCTGACTGAGAATGTCTCAAAGTTTGGTGTCCCCCAACAATTGAGATATAGCTTGGCAAAGCAACTGCTACCTTCGAGTGTAGAGCGTTGCTCGAACTCCATTTGAGCGATAGCGCTGTTGCTATGAAACATCTTATCGCAAATGTCGTTGACCAACGACTTGTCGAAGATCCTGAGGTAAAGGATATAGCAATAGTTACGGTGGTCGTTGATCCCCAACTCTTTGCAGCTGCTAGGGCTAAGCCAAGGCAAAAGTCTATCGCCCAATTTCGCAATCTCGGCAGAAGTTAAATTGACTAACTTGTGACCTGATGAAGAATAGTCCGGCAAGTTGTAAGGCTGGAAAAATTCAACCATATGCCAACTACGCAAAATGCGAATGGCCTGTTCTTTATTTTGATTTTCAATGTTCAAGGCGACTTTCTCTACTTCATTTTCGTCCAAGAAAACAACGTCAATGCACTAATAGTGGCGGACTCAACGTTTAAAGTAATTAAACTTCTCTTATTTTTCATAGAGCTGAATAGGCAAGCCATTGACTCTGTGTGCACACGACATTGGCGAATGGCTTAATTGCATACCAATGTCGTTGATATTGGACCTTATTGGTAAGTTGCTAGAAAAAAGTGTCGATGTCAATTGTTGTTGATATTTTCTCTATCCGAAGCTAAATCAAGGGGTCAGACCCCGCTGGGTTTTCCGCAAAACAAAATTAGCCCTTTACATTGCTCAAAAATTGCAATAAATTACATTGCGTACAAAATATTGTTATTGTGCGCTCAAGTAAAATCTAACATCACCTGACGCAGACAGACACTTTTGTACCGGATGAACATCAAATTCAAAGGCGTATAAACACCATGAACCAGTTTAATTTTAAAAGATCTGTTGTCGCGTCCACATTGGCGACGTTACTCTATGCGGCAACGCCAGCGATGGCAGCCGACTCTTTTGGCGGCGTTGTCAAAGGACATATTACCAGTGAAGGAACGCAAGCCCTCAGTAATGTCACCATTACTTTGAAGCATAACGACAAAGGATTTACCCGTACCGTGACAACCGATGAGCATGGTCAATTCTCCGCTCGCAAGTTGCCTATCGGCAGTTATACCTTAACCATTGAAAAAGCCGGCTATGTCGGTAAAACCGAACAGAATATTTTAGTCCGCATCGGTAATGCGTTTGTCTATGATGCTGAGCTTAATAAGCCAGGTAGCAATGTCGAGCGCATCGATGTACGCGGTAGTGTTATCTCTCGTGTCGATACCGCCACTTCTAATGCTGGTGTGACCGTGACCTCTGAGGAGTTGTCGCTTTTACCTGTCAACGATGGGTTTGCCAATATTGCGGTTTTATCGCCCGGCGTCAGTGCCAGCTCGTCCTTTGGCCCCAACTCAATCGGCGGCGGTTCATCTGCGGAAAACGGCTATTATCTCAATGGCTTGAATGTAACCAACATCCGCAAAGGGATGGGGGAGATTGACCTGCCGTTTGAAGCGATTGCCCAAACCCAAGTGAAAAGCGGTGGTATCGACCCTGAATTTGGCGGCGCCCTCGGTGGTATCGTCAATGCGGTGTCTAAGTCTGGCTCGAATGATTTTGATTTCGGCGTCAGTGCGCGCTTTGATTTGGAAGCGTTGCGCAGCCGCCATGATGATGTGTATCGCCTAAACGGAAGACCGATTCTGGTTTCTAAAGACGATGAGTCCGATTACACCGAGTATCGTGTGTGGGGCAGTGGCCCTATCATTGAAGATTCTCTATTTGCCTATGTGTTGTTGCAGCCTGAGCGCAATGACTATAAGGCTCGCAGTGAGTTTTCAGCCTCTGACGGCGAGCGCAAAACCAACAGCTGGTTTGCCAAGTTTGATTGGTTTATCACCGATGAGCACAGCGTTGAGCTGACCGGCATTGGTTTTGAAACCAAGAACGACGGTAAAACCTATGATTACAACCCGTATGAAAATGGCAATGTGCTAGGCGATTACCGCACAGACTACCGCTCCAAAACCGGTGGTGAAGTCTTTGGTGTCAAATATACCGGCCTGCTTAGCGATGATGTTTCGTTGGATGTGATATTCGGTCGTACGACCGAGCAAGACTACAACACGGCACTCGATGATTTACCTGGTGTTTGGGATGAGCGCGGCGACTCGACTGTGACTTTGAGCAATCATACCGCTTCGAGCATTGAGGACGGTAAGTATACCCGCGATCAGTTCCGCGCCGATTTGATTTGGGAGCTTGATGACCATTCATTGAAGTTTGGTGTTGATCACTACAAAATCGATGTGGATTATACCTTTGTCCAAAACGGCTTAGACGATGCCCGGGGTTGGTGGTCTATCCGCACTGCTACCGGCGATGATTATTCCCTGTTGCCGGCGGGCACCGACTATATCGAGCGTCGTATTCGAGGCCGCTTTGTGAACTCCGAAGTGACGTCTTCTGCCATTTACGCCCAAGACTCTTGGCAAGTGAACGATCAGTTGGTGTTGAACTTAGGTTTACGTTATTCCAATCAGTCAAACACCGTGTCTGACGGTCGTAAATATGTTGATTTAAAAGGTCAGCTGGCGCCACGTTTACAGGCCATTTACGACATCAACAATGATGGTTCTAAAAAGGCTTTCTTTACTTTCGGCCGCTATTTCCAGCCGGTTTCTGCCAATATGAACATCACTCAAGGCTCGGCCCAGCGTGAAACCTTTGACTATTACGCCATGGGTGATGTCAATGGCGACGGCACGCCTGTGCTGCTTGGCAATGGTTCGCCCTCTCGCGGCGGTGCGGTACGTGATCAGCGTGTTCGTCAACAAGGGATTACCGAGCCAGGTTTGATTGCCTCGAGCAACTTAGAGGGCATGTACTCAGATGAGTTTACTTTGGGTTATGAGCAAGAAGTCTTTGACGGCGATATGAGTGCTGGCGTGCGCTTGATTTATCGTGAGCTTGGCGCATCGCTCGAAGATACCGATATGGGACCTGTGCTGTCGAAAAAACTGAACGAAATGGGGATTGACGATAACGTCGGTCAAGGCAGCTACTATGTGCTGTACAACCCAGGTCGCGATGTTGAAATGTCATACGATTTCGATGGCGACGGCACGGCTGATGTCATCAGCATGAGCAACGAGGAGCTGCAAATTCCTGAGCCGGAGCGCAAATACAGCTCAGTGGAGTTCACCTTAAAAGGTCAGGCAAGCGACTCGTTGCATGTCAACGCTTCTTATACTTGGTCACACAGCTGGGGCATGACCGAAGGTTTGGTTAAATCCGATACCGATCGCGCAGCACCGGGTTGGACAACCTCATATGACTATGCCGATTTGATGGACCACGGTAACGGTAATTTACCTAATGACCGTCGTCACTCGTTCAAGTTTGCCGGTACTTACAACCTCACTGATGACCTGACTTTAGGCTTCAATGCGCAAATCGCTTCAGGTACGCCAATCAACAAGTTTGGGATTCACCCGCAAGGGGTCGATAGTTGTGCATCTGGCTCGCCATGGGAAGACTGTATCAGCTACTGGTATGGCGCTTATTCGTTCTACGACTGGCAAGGTAACCCGGCACCACGCGGCACCGCTGGACGTACGCCTTGGACTAAGCAACTTGATCTGTCTTTGACTTACAAAACCGACTTGTTGGGTAATGAATTGTCGTTTACCGGTAAGGTTTATAACGTCTTTAACTCTGATGAAACGGTTAAGGTCGATCAGGTCAATGCCATCTGGCAAGGTGATGAAATTGTTGAAAATCCTGAATGGGGCCGTACCACGGGCCGCTTAGGTTCGCGCTACGTTACGCTAAGCGCGCGTTACGTTTTCTAGGTCGATACTTCCCAGACACTAGGATTTGGGTTGCATGTTATTCAAAAGGTTCGTTCTCACCTTTTGAACTGAACAGGGAGGTTGCCCCATTTTTCTGCTGGAGTGAGCGGGATCATTGGTTTTTTGCAACCACCCCGGGTGAACTCCCCTTAGTCGCCCGGGGACTTTTATTGATAGGAAAAGTAGAACAATCAGGCCCTATGGGCCTTAAGTAATTGGTGATTTGATGATAAAAAAACAACTTACACTCGCATTGACGCTGGCTTTCGGTTTAGCTGGCTGTCAAAAATCGGCTACTGAACCGAGCACTGATACACAGTTGCAAAGCCGACAACAAAGCGTCAGTGAACAGGCGCAATACAATGATTTAACACACATTGCCGAGGTTATCCCTGAGCCTGCCGACTTGGCTGTCGATGTGATCGCCAGCGGACGGGTATCGACGCTCAAACACATTGATATCGTCAATGTCGGCAAACAAATTCCCTATACCTACAGCCACGGCAAAATAACCAATTCACCAGGCTTTAACTGGTATGTTTCAAAACATTTTGCGCTCAAAAGCGACCGACCGGTCAACCAAGTTCAGCTTTATATGGAGCTGCTTGAGATGGCCTATCCGCATTATATTGAATTGTTTGGCGCCGAACCTGCCAATATGTCACAGCAGCGTATTGCTGCGGTTTATGGTTCGAGTAAAAGTGCGACCAAAGTATTTGTGACCGACGATGGCCTGCGCCGTGGCATTAGCGCCGGTGGCGAGGCGATGTATTACAATCTTGCCGGTTACAGTTATCCCAGCGCCCGAGAACAACACCAGCGTTATATTGTCGTGCACGAACAGGGCCATGCCTTTCAGATGGCGCTTATGGATTATCCCGGCTGGTTGCCGACTTGGTTTACCGAAGGCACCGCCGATGCGTTGGCCCATCATTATTACGATCCGGCGAAAAAACAATTGCAGGTGATGGTGTTTGATAGAGGCTCACCAATGGATTATGTCCGTCTTGGGCTGAAGCAATATCAGCAGCTCAATCAACCGAGCATTTTAGATATGACCGATAATCCTAATTTGTATCGTGGCATCAATTTCTTAATTGTGCACTTTATGCTTGATGATCCCGAGCGTTCTCACCTGTTTAAAGCGTATCGCGATGAGATGGCCAGTATTCGCCGCTCGGAAGATAACGACGGTAAAGCGCAGTCGCGCCGGGTGATGAGTGAGATCTTCGGCGACTGGGACAAGGTTGAGCGAGACTTTGCCGCCTATGTGGCCAATGTTGAAAAAACCTTTAACGTCGCGGCCGGTCCGTGGGAGCAAGATGGTAATCGCTATTGGGTGAGAGTGCTCAACAACAGCTATGAGCATGGTTCGCCGCGTATGGATATCGACCTAAAGCCCGGCGACAAGCCGAGTTATGAAACCTTTCGGTTCGACCAGCCGCTGCCCGATAAAGCCACACTACTAAAAGGTATCAATAGAGGTTCCGATACCCCAAGTGTTGGTATTGAAGTTGAATATCAGCGCGACCATCTCCATCGCGGTCACGTCGGCATCGCCATGGCCATTGCCGTGCCAAAGGCGCAACAGGCGCTGGTTGAAGCAGATAAAAAGGTCGGCGCGTTCGACCAAAAAAGTTATAACCCAGATGATGATGAATACCTAAACATCAAGTTGATTCGGTGTCAGACACTAAAAATAGAGGGACAAAGGCTTGGTCTTGAAGATCGCAGCTTTGCCTTACCACAAGGGTTTATCGCCGCCTTGGCGGCGCAAGATAAACCCAAACTTGGGCTTCAAGCGACCATTGAGTCTCGGTTATTGCGGGTGACACTGCGAACTGAGCAGCAACGTTATGAAGCGGTCTATCCTATCAGCCGAAACACGAGAGGGTTGCTGCTAGACAGAGCGTTAGCCATTTTAGCGGAGAATGCCGAGCATCGCATCACGCCTTACTTTGACGATGGCAGAGACTTGGCGCCTTATCCGGCAGATTTGAGCCAAAGTGCAGCGGTCAATCCGTGGCGCAATCCAGCCGATAAGGCCATTGGCCGCTTAACGCGGGCGATTTGGCGCTTGGCCGATAAAGCGCCTGCGCCGCTTAAAACCTTGCAGCAAAACATGATAGCGGCGACCACCCAAGGACCGGCGGCGCAGCAAGCCTCTTTGGCAGCGTTTGAAAAGCAATTACCACAGCTGGTCAGTGCGATTACTGGCTCTGGTCAGAATCGTGAGAAGGTCAATCAGGCATTGGTGGCGCTCAGCGGCCTGAACCTGCGCCTTGAATGGCAAAAAACCGATGAGAGCGGCAACAAGCCTTTGCTGGCGAAGTTGTATCATCAGGGTTTAGGCGAAGCCCAAGCGGCGTTGTCATTGGCATTAGGTGATGCTGAGCAAAATATTAGCCGTATTTTAAATGCAGGCCAAGTCGAGCAAGTGATGGCTCGCACCGACGAGGATTTTCGTGCAAGTGGTGAGTTAGTGAGAGCAAAGGCTAAGGTGTCATGGTTTGGCGCTGAGCTTGAGCTAGCCGCCCAAAGCGCTTCAAAACCTTACCCTTGGTCGTCGATGGCGATTGTCGAACAAGCTAAGGTGGCCGATGGCAAGGTGCAAGTGGTTTCTGAGTTTAGAGGCCCACACGCAGGGCCGACCAAAGGTAAGTTGGTGGTTAGCGCTTATCCTAGCCATGTGTTTGAACAGCCACAGCTTGAAATACCGGTGGAAATTAAGCCTTATGAGATTAGGCAGTTTACCAGCAGCTTTACACTTAAGCCCGGACAGTCTGAGCCGCCTTTTGCTCTCGATGTCAGCTTTGTGGTTGAAATCGATGGCGAGCCGGTTGAGCTGACGGAGCGAAGCTACTTGTAGTTCTCTATCCTTAACGCCCCGCTATCAATTGTTTCCTCAGCTTCGGATAGCGGGTTTTTTCCGACAACCAGATCGCCAAAAAGGCACGATTAAGGGCTTCATCGGTGATCTCCCCAAGTAGATGACCATTGTGGAAAAATAGGCCGCTGTTGTGTCTGACCAAAAATGTCAGGTTGTCGTTTTCTTTGACATCAGGCCAAAGCTCGCTGAGTTTGGCAAGCCACTGTTGTCTTGTGGCTTTATCGTATTGTAGATAGCGCCATTGGTCGTCTGTTTCATCGAGCAGGTCGTCTTTGTCGATATCCATTTGGTAGTCGATGCTCAGCGCCAAAGGCCATTGGTCTTGTTCATAGTGCCCACTAGGGCTTTTAAGCTTTGAGTGATACACAGTCCAAAAGCCCCAAGTCAGGGTTGCGCTACCAACTTCAGGCCAATCTTGGTAGGGCGGGGCCGCTAGGCTTGCAAAGCTCAGCGCTATGGCAACAATAAAACCACTGACTTTCATAATGTTGACTCCTTCGCTTCGAGTGTGTTCTCGCTTAACCAAATACATAACGGTTAAATGGGTTTATTCATCTTTAGCTGCAAATACGCGAGCCACTGGTGTATGGATCATGTTTGGTTTAATTGTTATTGTATGCGATATGCATTATATTGGTTGGCAATTTTCAGAGTAAAGCAATAGAGGGTTAATGCTTGATGTATAAAATGATGCTATCTGCTGTAATGATTGCCACCTTAAGTGCGGGTTGTGCAATTCAACCCACCGTAAAACATGACACATCCCCACAGCTTCAGCCTTTGACCGCAACGCCATTGGCGCAAGCCGTTGTCGATACTGACATTGAACTGTTGTGGCAACAAGGCTTTGGGCATTACAGACCGGGCTTGCTAAAGCAGGTGGCCTCTAAAATGTTACTACTGAGCCAAACGTCGTCAACCGATGACAAGGCGCTTGATAAGCTCAGCTATTACCTTCGTATTTATGCCAGCTTTGGCCCTGAGAAAGATTGGCTACCACAAAGTGCCGAAATGTTAGATGCGGCCCTAGTGGCGATGACACATATGCCTGATTTTTTTACCATAAGCGAACACTCCGCAAGACTCCATGAGAACTACGCCGCCGCTTTATATCGCTTATATGCGCTTGAGCCAATGCGCGGTTTTGTCAAAAATCACATAGCTACATTGGCTCAGTTATTACGTCTGTATGCCAGCAGTGAGCTTGGTGATGAAGTGGCCTATGACTGGGCAATGTGGGAAGTATTGAGAGCGGCGGCTTTATTGCCATATGAGGCAAGGCAAAAGAATGCCGAGCAAATGCTCAGCGATCTCGCCGCAGACGGTATTGTTGCAAAAGCCTTGGTTGAATTTATCAGTGCCCGCAATGCCGTGAGAAAAGCGGAGCAATGGCCACGCAGCCATGCACTTTGGGCCTTGGCGCATCATTACAATCTATTTAACAAACAATACTGGAACCGTTACTACCAACTAAGTGAAGATGAGCGTAAGCGGCTTGATGAGGAGCAAACCAGCTTGCCGGTCGAGCAAAAGATGAAGGCGCTAGATGAACAGGTTTGGCAAGCATTGAGTGGCCTTGAACAAAGTGCAGATGAGCGCAAGTCCCTCTATAGCGTGCCCTATGTGGTCAACACTTTTCGCGGTAAAAGTGAGTGTAACGAGGGGGAGTTAAAAGGCCGCTGTATTGCCCCGACCATTGAGCAGGCCTTACCTATCAAACATGTCTGCTCAGACAGCTTGTATATTCTGGCCCAGCAAATGACTGCACAACAGCTGGCGCAAAGCTGTCAGCGATTGACTTCGCAAGAGGCGAGTTTTCATCAGAAGTTGGCAACGGCCAAGCAACCGGTGGCCAATGATTTCAACGACAGCTTGAGAGTGGTTATCTTTAACGATCAGGCGCAATACAACATTTATGGTCAGTTGGTGTTTGATATCTACACCGACAACGGCGGCATGTACATTGAAGGGACGCCACAAGATCCCGACAACATCGCGACTTTCTATTCCTATGAGCAGTTTTGGGCGCAGCCGGCGTTTAAGGTGTGGAACCTCAACCACGAATATGTGCACTATTTAGATGGTCGTTTTATCAAATATGATACCTATGGGCATTTTCCTTCCCATATGGTGTGGTGGTCGGAAGGTTTGGCCGAGTATATTGCCTTTGGTGATGACAATCACAAAACCACCAAATTGCTGGCAGAAACCGCAGTGGACGACTTTTTAACCCTGCAACAGGTGTTTGATACCGAGTATAAAGATGGCACCAAGCAGGTTTACCAATGGGGATATCTCGCGGTGCGTTTTATGTATGAGCAGGCAAAACCGCGCTATCACAAGCTCGCCCACTATTTGAAAACCGACTATTTTGAGGGTTACAAAAGCTTGCTTGAGCAAACCGGTAAGGAGCATGAGCAGGCTTTTGCCGATTGGTTAACGCAGATGAAAGGCCAAAGTGAAGTCGCGCAAAACAGCAAAGGTCGCCACAAGCCACGTCAACTGTATCGCTATAGCTATCGCCAGTATCTGCAACCGTCCTATCTTAAAGAAGATATCTGGCACAGACACTGGCAATATTGGCATCAAAACCAATTATTGTAGATTGCGGGTATTGCCGTTATCGACATCGCGTTTTGGCCATTGGCTTTGTGCCAAAGCGCCGCCATTGGCTTTAAATGCCAACAGGTTACCTTGCGCATCTACGGTATAAAGGGTGCCGTCTTGAGCGATGGCAACGGTATTTGAGAGGCGGTTTTTGCTTTGTACTTGCCACAATATCTGTTTGTTATTGATATCGAGGGCCAACAACTGACCATATGGCGCGCTGGCAAACTTTTCGCCTCCGGCCAGATACACAATACCGTTTGCGCTGAGGCTGGCGCTGTAGAGTGCGATGTCGTTGTTGTCTAAAAGCGGATCGCTTTCATTGCCATATTGATATACCTTGCCCGGCCACTCCAAAACGATCGCGTTACCTTCAGGGCTGAGAATTGGCGCATCATACGCCCACGAACCCCATTCGCTGTTGTGCGTGATCAACTCGCCGTTATTGCCGTTGATGGCTCTATAGGTGCCTTGGCTAAGATAGTCGGAGTCAAAATCATGGATCACATTGTCGCTATCGATGACAAACGAATGGATACTGTGATCGCTCTGCCATTGAATAGCGCCACTGGCGCTGTCAAAGGCAGTGGCTACGGTTGAAGTGGCCAACAACTTGCCATCGCTAAGTATGGTGAGCTTGCTATAGTATTGACCAAGGTTGTTCTGCCAGCGTTTTTGCCCTGTGCGGCTTAAGGAGATAAGCCCGCCGTACAAAGGCAAGTAAAGGTTCTGCTGGTTGTCTACTGCGCCGCCATAGGATTGATTGACGAGCGCTTTATAGCGCCACAACAAGTCACCTTGGCTATTAAAGCTATAGATATATCCGTCGCTTGAGGGGGCAAAAACCTGCCCTTGTGCACTAACCATTGGTTTTAGCACTGAGCCGCCGACATCTGCTTGCCAGCGTAGTGCACCACTGCTATCCAACGAATAGAAATATCCATCTGCGCCGCTAAAGTACAGGTTGTCTTGGCTGTCTAAGGCCAATGTCGCATTTTGGCCAAGCGTGGTTGTCGAGAGCCAACTGAAGGTGCCCTCAGGTTGTTGTTGACAACTTTGTGGTGCGACCAAGGTTGACTCGCTCATTTGCTTGGTTAAAAACTCAAGTTGCTGACAATAGACCTGGTCGTTCACCGATAGGTCTATCTTGCTGGCGCTGAGGTAGAACAGCGGGCCAATATCTTTCATCAAATTTGCGCTCAAGTTCAATGATTTCAGGGTTATCTCGTTAAACATCAACGGACTGATATCATTGATTTGGTTGTTGGATAAATCGATGCTGGAGAGGTAGCGTAGCGACTTTAACTTACCGATATCGCTGATTTGGTTGCCAGCGAAGTTTAGCGCAGTCAATGAGTAAAAAGAATCTAGCCCGTCAATGTTGGTGATGGACTGATTCTGACAGCTTAAGCTGACAAATTCGTCAAGGTAATACCAGTCGTTTTCGGCGGCATTGTCTCTGATACAGTTCGCTAACCCGTGATCTTTTATCATGTATAGGTTATCGATGCTGTCTTGCACAGCGCGCCAGCAGCTGCTTTCAGTCATGATCTGAGCATTGTTGTGCAGGGCTTTGAGCATGTTGGCGTCACGGCAATAGACTTGTGTATTTTGGCTTAAGTCCAACCACTCGATGTGTTTAAGATAAAACAGGGGCGAAACGGCCGTTAGCGCATTGTTTGTCAAATTTAGCCTAACAAGGCTAGCGCCTTGTTGTAGGCCAGAAATATTCGACAGCTTGTTGTTGCTAAGGTCTAGGCTGGTAAGCGCACTTAACTTGGCGACATCAAAATGCTGGAGCGATTCAATACGGTTGTTGCTAAGGTCTAAGGTCGTGAGTTTGCTCATTGAGTTGAAGCTAAGGGCATCAATGTTGGCGATGTCATTGCCGATAAGGGAAATCGACTCCAGTTCGGTCAAATATTGAATGCCGAATAGCTGCTTAATATAGAGGTTATCGCACGCAATTGACGTCACATCCTGCGGATACACCCATTGATTGGTCTCGGCAAGTGATAACACGCAGCTGCGCAGGTAGGTATCTTCGAAAGGAATATCGACAATACGCAACCTTGGGATGATATCGACATTGATAGCGGCCTGTGAGCTGGCACCGTGACTATCGGTGACTGTTACGGTAAAGCTCAAGCGTTGATTTTGCGTCACATCTGGCGCGGTAAAGCTGGCTTCGGCCGTTTGGGCATTTTGTAAAGAGACCGAACTACCGGCGCTTTGTTGCCAGTTGTAGCTCAGCTTTGAATCTGCGTCGCTGGCAAAGGCTTTGAGTGATACCTGCTGCAATGCACCGACTTGCTGGTCGCCATTGGTGGCCAGTTGAGGCAGGCTGTTGCTTTTTGCCAAGGTGATGGCAACAACGTCGGAGCTGGTGTTGCCTTGGTCGTCTTTGGCGATAAAAGCAAAGTGTAGCTGGGTATCTTCAGTGACATATGGGGCGACAAATTGGCTCTGCTCGGTATTGGCGGAAGTTAAGCTAACGGTTTGTCCTGTCAGCTGTTGCCAGGTGACACTGGTAATATTGCCTGTGCTACTTTGCGCACTTGCGCTGAGCGAAACAGTTTGCCCACCGATGGCAGTTTGATCCGTTCCGGCATCGACACGAATGGTATCCGACTGAGCCAGTAGGGTGACGCTAAAGCTTTGGCTGGTTTGCGCATTTTCGTTGTCGCTTGCGGTAATGGTAAATTGCAATGTGACACTGGCGCCTTCAAATGTCGGCGCGTCAAAGCGAATATGCTCATCGTCGATAACCTTGAGCGTAACACTGGGTCCTTGGGTTTGCTGCCATTGCACGCTGGATATTTGGCCATCGCTATCGGTGATATCTGCGCTCAGTTCAACACTTTGTGCATTGATGATAAAGGTATCATTCACTGAGATCATTGGCGCTTGGTTTTGCGGCAAAACCGTGATCATCACCTCATCGCTAATGGTCATGCCGAAGCTGCCTCGGACGCTCATTTGCAGGGTTAGAGCGGTTGGCTCTGTCACTGCTGGCGCTACGAACGAACGGATTGTCGTGCCGGTCATTTCCACCGCTGGGCCAGAGAGTTGCTGCCATTGGATAATTGGCCGCTCTAAGGATTGATAGACTTGTCCGCTGAGGTTAACGATATCGCCTTCATAGACGAATTGATCTTCCCCTGCATCGATTTGTATGGTGGCCTTACCACAGCTGTGGGAGATACTTAGTGGGCGATCTTGTGCAAGGGTGTCTAGCTGCTGACAATCTCGTATGGGATTGTTGTAAATGGTGAGTTGTTTTAACTGACTTAACTCAAACAGTGGGGCAAGGTCGGCGATCTGGTTGTGTGGCGCATAAAAGTTGGTCAAATTGGTGAGTGCTTCAAGCCCTTCTATGTTGCTGAGTTGGTTGTGACTGGCGAATAATCGGGTGAGGGCGGTTAAGGGTTCAATGCCCTCTAAGGTGGTTAGATTGTTCTTGCTCAGCAACAGCGAATCGATTTGTCTTACTTGTTCAATGCCAGCTAATGTCGAGAGCTGATTTCCCTCTAGCGACAGCGTGGTTAAGCCACCAAAATCAGCCTCGGCAAGTGACGTTAGCTCTTTAATGTCATTGTTGCTGAGGTTGAGGTGTTGTAGATGACTAAAGTCGATTGCATTACCCCTTGCTTGTGCTTTTTGCTCACTTTGGGCTGGAATGATGGTGTCAATCTGGTTGTCTGATAGGTTCAAACTGGTGAGTTTCTTCAACGCTTGCAGTGGGGTGAAATCGCTGATTAGATTGTTTGACAGCGCAAGGTGGGTGATAGCGCTCTTATCGGCCAAAGCACTGATATCGCTGATTTGGTTTGATTTTAACTCGACCCAATTGAGCGCTGTCATATCGGCAAGAACCCCGATGTCCTCAATTTGGTTGTTGGCGGCGTTTAGGGTCAATAGCCCTTTGGCATTGGCCAATGGTGCTAGGGTTTGCAACTGGCTGTTCTCAGCATAAAAATATTGCAACTTGCTCAATCCTGATACTGGGCTTAGGTCGGTGATCTCGGTGTCGCTGATGACCAATTGCTCAAGCTCAGACAACGATGAAATAGGGGTTAGGTCAGTGACTTTACTGCGCCTGATGCTTAAATAAGTCAAATGCTCAAAACCACTAAGGACGCTGATGTCGCTAAGCTGACCTGAGGACAGCGTTAGCTTTTTAAGTTGAGTTAAGCCACTGATGGCGGAAAGGTCGGAAAACGCGTGCCAAAAGCCAAAGTGCAGTTCATTCAATTCACTAAAGTATTCAAGACCGCTAAGGTCTGCAATGCCTAAGTTTGGCGGCTCTATATCTGAGTCGGGTTCACGACCACAAGTCAGCGAGGTTAGCTCATGGGCGTAGTTGATGTCGCTATATCTAATGGCGCTTTCAATACATTGCGCAAGGCGGGTATCTGGCATACTTGCCGTCACCGAGGCGATGGTATGTGCCGCTTTGGCGGTGATAGCCACTTCATCAGTGGCACTGGCCCCTTCGTTGTCGGTGACGGTCAATTCAAAGCGGTAAATCTGTTCAGGGTGGTTTACCGGGGCGCTGAAGCTTGGCGCTGCGGTGTCTTGTCCGGTTAACGTGACCGATTCACCAGAGAGCTGTTGCCACTGATAACTGGCAATTTGGCCATCTACATCGTGACTTTGCTCGCCGCTGAGTGTGATCTCACTGCCTGCGTAGACAATTTGGTCTTCCCCTGCATTGGCAAGCGGTGCGTTATTGACCGGCACAACGCGAATATCAACCGTATCGGATGCACTGGCCCCTTCGTTGTCGGATACGGTGATTTTGAAGGTCAGCAGCTGCTGTGTAGTTACCGTTGGCGCGACAAAGCTGGTGCTGGCTTGTGTGGTAGAGGCCAGCTCAACACTATCACCAGATAGCTGTTGCCATAAATAGCTGACGATTTGGCCGTCGCTATCTTGCGCTATTGGGTTTAACACAACCGTCGTTTGCTCGTTTACCTGCTGGTCGTCGCCACTGTTGACCGTGGGTGATAAGTTGACTGGTAGAACATTGATCTCGATGGTATCGGATGCGCTGGCCCCTTCGTTGTCGGTCACGGTGAGTTTGAAGGTCAGCAGCTGTTGTGTAGTTACCGTTGGCGCAACAAAGCTGGTGCTGGCTTGTGTGGTAGAGGCCAACTCAACACTATCGCCAGATAGCTGTTGCCATAAATAGCTGACGATTTGGCCGTCGCTATCTTGGGCAGTCGCTGATAATTGTACGGTTGTCTGTTCATTGACTTGCTGAGACGTGCCGGCATCGACTGTTGGTGGCAAGTTGACTTCAGGTTGTGGTGTCGGTGTTGAGGTGTCTGGAGGAGGCGTACCAGAACCCCCACCACAGGCACTAAGTAATACACTCAGCAACGTTGCTTGAACTAGAGGCTTAAATTTGCTCATTGTGATGAGCTTTGTGTCACTCTGAAGATTAGATAGGTTTAGGGACATCGTTTAAACTCGCTTTCCGTAATTACGCTTTGGTGTAGCCAAGCTCTAAGGGTTGTGAGCCGCACCTGTGATACTGTCAGCTGCGCATTTTAGCGGATCGATGGCGCTTATTCTATGGTTTATTATTTATCATTGGCGGCGTTTGAAGCTATGATTATGGTGTTGGCTTCAAATCGTAATTGAGGAAAGAGGCAAAATGCTGACAAGACTGGCTCGAACAATCGTGGTAACTGTACTATGTGGTGCCGCGCTAGGCGCTAACGCTGGCGTAGCTTTCGACTCTGATGGCGATGGCGTTAGCGATGCGACAGAAAATCGACATGGCCTAGATCCGCATAAACCCTATGATGTTTGGCGTGACAACGATGGCGATCACCTCCCTGACATTCAAGAGTTTATACTGGGTTTAGATAATGACTCCAAGGACAATGATATTTACGCCAGTAAACGTCTACTTGTCATTGGCGCATTGGCCGATATCTACTCTATCAGCGCTGAAGAACAGCAGGTCGAAGCGTTGATGGCGCAATTTCAATCACCACTGGAGTTATATCTGCACTTGTTGGATGAACAACATCTTCAGGTGATGGGGTTTGTCGGCAGGGTGTATCAAGGTATCTTAGTGCGTCAACCCGACATTGACGGTGCCCGTTATTATTACCATATGTTGATGCAGGGCATGAGTAAGTTGCAGATGGTACAACAGTTTCTTAGTTCAAAGGAGTTTGAGCGCAATAACACTCAGCTCAGTGATAGTGCCTTTATCAACCTTCTTTTTGTTAACCTGATTGGACGTCGTGCCGAGCCTGATGATGTTGATTTCTTTTTGTCTGTTTTAAATACTCAAGGGGTGAGCCGTGCACAGATCATGTTGATGCTAATCGATTCGCCGGACTATATCGCCGCATTTGATTTGCCGAACCGCATCGATGTGCTTACCGTGCTGCTCAGTGCAAAAGTGCCGCAAAACCGTCAGACACAACGTTACCGCCAATGGCTGCAAAAAGAGGGGAGCTACCGCAGTATTTTGGCCGATATTTTGTCCTCGGACGCTTTTTCATTCAATCGTAGTGGACGCAAAGCCAGTATCGACAGCGATCACGATGGCAAAAGCGACGGCCATGAGTTTATTGATGGCACCATGCCCTTTCGCAAAGACAATGACGTATTGGGTAATGACAAGGCATTTGTCAGTCAAGTTTTAAGAGATGTGCATCGCGCTGGAGTGTCTTTTGCTGAGATCCAGTATCATCTGGGTAAACTCAATGTGTTGCAAAGCCGCGCCAAATGGCTGCAAGTCGTCGCCGGTGCCTATGGGTTTGAAGATATGGCGGCGTTGCTGGCGATTTTGGATCCACAAGGGCTGGCATCATTTCATCAACGCGACTTTGCCAACGAACAGCAAGTGGCCGAGTTTATCTTAAGTTCGCCGACATTTGCCCAACGCTTTTATTGACTGGTAAAAGATCAATTCGTTGCTGCGCTGGAAAGGACGTAAAAAACGCGCCAAACGACGCGTTTTATCTATAAGGAACATAAAGTGCAGGAGCATACCTTCCTTGGTGTGCTTAATAAATTGTTAACGGCAGCCTGCGGTATCAAAGTCAACCACAATTGAAGCGCCAGAGCCGCCACCTGTGATCTTGAAGTAACCCCAGTAATCCATTGCGCTGCTTAAGTTGTTGATGTAAATACACTCGCTGGTGCCACTGTTGTGTGAGCTGCCGTCATTATCAGAAGCACTTGGCCAGCCGCCGGTTTTATAATCGACATTCACATCACCTGAGCCGTTACCGATGGTGATGGCCATGCTGGTGTGGCTGTTGACATCGGCAATGCTTAGCCAAATCGGGTCGGCGCTGCCGAGGCAGGTTACAACACCTGCATCCAATGAGCCGCCAGTGATTGGGCTTGAGCTGGCGCAGGCATCAGGCACGTTGCTGCCGCTACCTGTGTAGCTGCCGGTAAGGCTAACACCACTATAGGTATTGTAAGCACGTAACATGACGTGGTAGGTGCCTGCTTGAACATCGGCGTCATTGATGTTGCAGGTTTCTTCGTTACCGTTTAACCATGGGCGACAGTCGTAGCTGCTGGTGGTTGGTGCTGAGCCTTGTTTGACATACAGGTCGGCATCGCCGGTGCCGCCGGTGATCACAAAGCTTAGGTCGGTCGCGCCAGCCGGTACGTTCAAGGTGTAGAAGTTCTCGGCGCCTTGTGCGCCGGCTACGCTGACGGCAACGCCGTTGCTCAGAGCCGTGGAGGTCGGTCCATCGCTGACCGTGACGCTAGCCGTTGCGCTGTCGGTTGCATTGTCGTTGTCGGTGACCGTTAAGGTAACGGTGTAGGTGCCTGCAACGCTGTAGCTGTGAGTTGGGTTGGCCGAGCTGCTGGAGCTGCCGTCGCCAAAATTCCAGCTGTAGCTGGCGATGGTTCCGTCAGTGTCGCTTGAGCCTGCGCTTGAGAAGGCAATCGATGCTCCTGTCGCACCACTGTATGGGCCATTGGCATTGGCCGTTGGGGCGACATTGTTGCCGCTTTGGTTGGCAAGGTCGATGGTCCACTGGGTAAAGTCACTGGCGTAATTGGTCGCCCACTGGTCGATGCGCGATTTATAGTTGCTCCAGTTACCTGCACGGGTGTCGGCCAACATGAGGTTGACTTCGCTGTTGTGCCTTTCGAACATATAACGCACCGCGAGATAACCCCAGCGGTAGATACGGTCTTGGTCGAAACCGTCATAGGTGGTGGCAAATACGGTGGCCAAATCGTAGGTCGAACCATCGTTGATGGTGTCGATGGCGGCTTGGTTGTCATCTTGATTGGCGACGTATTCCGCAACCCCTTCGGTCCACCATACGATGGTTTCGGTCGGGGCATTGAAGCCGCCGTACAGATCAAAACGACCATCGAGATAGTGCACATATTCGTGCTCTAGGTTCCAGACGTAATGATCAGGGTTGGCGTATGAGGCTTCATAGGCAACAAAGTTAGGTATATTGCCAGAAGCTGACGGGTCGCCTTCTAAGTACATACCGCCATTATTGGTGTTGATATCAAAAATAGGACCGGCATATTTTTGATAGTCGTCGCTTGAATCGAAGATATTGACCTGCAACTGAGTGTTATTGTCGTCAGGTACTGGGGCGTTGTTGGTTTGCAGTTTGCCGTGGAAGTAACTTTCTTCATATTCCATTTTGCTACAGGCGGCCGCTTGCTGCACTGCGGTCATGTTTTGCGAGCGAATTTTAATCGTTGGGCTACACACATGAACTTGTGAGAGCACGTTGGTTTCCAATTCGGTCTTGAAGTTACAGATGTTGTAATCGTTGCAATTGCCGTGGTAGCTGGCGGTATCGGCTGCGCCGATGTAAACCGCATCGCCATAACCATAAACCTGATAGGTTGAAAAAATGGTGTTGAGGGCCGCATCGACTGCGGTTTGAATTGAGCCGCCGTAGGCTTTTAAGCGACCGAGTTCGCGACCGGCGTTGGCTATCATAAACTCAGATTCGCTACCAAGCATCCAGCTATCAAGGGCGAAGTTACGTAAGATGCTCACCAATTCCGCGTCGTTGGCAACCAAAGTTGGGTAGTTGGCATTCCACTGTCCACGGAACAACAAGGTGAAGAAGTTGTTGACGGCATTGCGCATATACCATTTGTCGGCGTAGGTTTGATCCCAGCGAGAGAGCCATTGTTTGGCAATCGGCAGGTAGATGTCTTGACCTTCAACACTGTCCATGGTGATCACCACCTCAGAGAGGGTTTTACCATGGGCATCATTGTTGTCGTAGAAATGGCTGTTGGCGACAAACGCGTCTATAGCGGCTTTGACTGCGTTGTAGGCAGAGCTGTCAAAGGTGACGGCATCATTATAAAACTCAACATACAGACCGGCACGCAACCACAAAAACAGCGCTTGCAACTCATCGTCGCCACCGCCTTGGTAGTTTTGCGATTGAGATTGTGCTGCATTGGCAACAGCCACCATTTTACTTGAATTGTACACCGCTTGTTGGGTGCTTGAGGTGGCACTGAACAGCTCGTTGACACAGCTGGTGCCCTGGGTCTTTATCTCGTTGATGAGCGTTGTGGTGTTGTTGGTGGTAAAGGCGTTTAAGTCACAACCGGCGAGCGCTTGGGTTTGTGCGTTGGCTAGAGGGTTGAGCGTTTTAGCGTTAGTTGGTTTGATTTTGCTTTGCGCCTGAGGCACGTTTTTTTGCTCAGGAGTTGCGCGTTTGTGATCTTCTACGCCGTGGTGCCGATGCTGTTCAGTTAAGCGTTGCAACTGAAGATTGTTGGTCACTAGGGCATTGGTTTCGTTACTTTGCAAAGAGGCTGCTTGAGCACCTGAGATCAGGGCTACTGCCGATAGTGCGGTAAATATTTTGTTATATCTCATTAGATTTGTACCTTGGATTTATTGTGTATGGTGGTACTGATTTATTCTGATATGCCTTCAATTCAGATCAGAATGAACGATGTTTATTTGTTAAAAATAAACCCCAAAACAGTCGTCTTTGACTGACAATTCACTGTGTTGTTTTTATTGTGCACAATGAATTGTTTATTAAGTTATCACTTTGTTGATATTGTGCGCAATATAATTGATGTGTTTTTTCCATAAAACACATCAATTGGAGTGAAAACCAAAGGTAAGCTTATAAAAACAAAAGTTATTATAGTTTGTATCAAATTGTACGGTTGAACGATAAAAGGGCGTCAGAAGGGGGAGTGAGATTGTTGCTTGTGGAGATAAACGCGTTTTTTAGAAAAACGCGTATCAGATTTCTATATGTTTAAGGGCACACGCTCACTCGATATTTTAGTCTGTATTTTAGGGTTGTATTGTGTATTTAATTAGACTACAATTTCGTGTGCCTTTTTAATCTACGGTTCAAAGAATAACAATCAATAAAAGACTTTAATATATGAAAATCAGATACTTAAAAACAGTGGTGCTGGTAGCAGCAGCTTTGGCTGCTAACCTCTTTACCGCGCCATCCTTTGCTGAGCTTCAGCAACAATGCAGTAATACCACAGTTCAGTTCAAAGAACTCACGCCACAGCAACGCACCGGTAACCTAACCCCCGAAGATTCAGCGGTTTTTAGCTCGCCACATTACTGTGTTGGCTATAAAGACAAACTCGGATACAACACAAAAGCGCCCAAACTCACAACCAATGAGGCCAGTGGCATTACCGCCCGATACAACCTTGTATGGGCTATGTTGACCACCAGCGATGAAAAAGTGGGTGATTAGCGGCCAAGGCAAAGTGGACTACTTTGATAGCAATGGCAATACGCTTTTACCTGACGGTTCATCAACTTATTGTCTTGACTGCTACTACCATATTGAGCAAATTCTTGCCGATGGTGGTGCAAGTTATGGCGGGTCATATGATTGGCAAGGCTATGTTAGTTGGGGGTATAACTTGACGCCAGATGAGGGAGAAGTTATTGAAAATGAAATCTGTGGTATTTATCGAGACTGTATTGTGTATATGTATGAGTTTTTCTTCGATGATACCGACACAATTGGCGAACACTGCGTTAGAATTGATTACACTGATGGCTCAGCGGTAACGGGATTATATTGCCAAGTGATCAATGATACGCCAGGACCAGAGTAATAGAGTAGGAGTAAATTAGAATGATATATTTGCGACTCGAAAGAATAATAAAGTCTCTTTGTGTATTGGTATTTCTCAGCTTTGGTAGCTCATTCGCGTCAGAGAGTAGCGATCAGTGCCCTGATATTAAGCTATTCCAATAATGAGTTAAATGCGTTGATCCAACAGCTTTAATGATTACGCAGCCTAACCTTAGCACTATTGCGCTGGTATTGCTCAATACCAGCCTCAAGCATTTCTATACATGCCACGATTGATTCATTGTGCTTTTACCTGCGACGGCAAAACAAGCCGCGAAACGCCTTTTCCATCGCCTACATAGTACTGTTTAAGCTGAATTCGAATTCAATAGTGGCAAAATTGCTAAAAAAACACCCACAGATTGCTTGTTATTTGATTGAACTGTGGCTAACATCTGGTATGACCTCTTGGTCCAACCAGTTGTGTTGAGACTGGAGGGCGAAAACTCAAAAACGAAAAGAAAACGAATAACAAGAAAGCAGGAGTTACCCATGTTGAAGTCAAATCATTCCCGTCAATTGCCGCTACAAACGGTCGTTGTTAGCCTTTGGTTGCTACTGGCAGCCTTCGCCGGTTTCAGTCAAAACGCCAATGCCGCGGATACCTCAGGTAAAACCCGTTATCCGGTGGTTCTGGTGCACGGTCTTGCCGGTTTCGATAGCATTTTGGTGGACTATTTTTACGGCGTTAAGCATGAGCTTGCCCGCGTTGGCGCCGTTGATGTCTATACCCCGCAATTAAGTGCCGTTAACTACTCTGAGGTGCGCGGCGAGCAATTGCTCGATTACCTTGAGCAGTTGCAGGCCATTACCGGCGCTGACAAATTCAACCTTATCGGCCATTCTCAAGGTGGTATTGATTCCCGCTATGTTGCCGCCGTTAGACCTGATTTGGTAGCGTCCGTCACCTCGGTCGGATCGCCGCATTTTGGCTCTAAAACCGCCGATGTGGTTAAGGGCACACCGTTTGAGTCTCTGGCCTTGGCCATTGGCGATGCTATCGGGAGTTTTATCGGCGCCTTGGGCGGTGATGCATCACTAGAGCAAAGCACTGTCGGGGCAATTGAATCGCTTAACTCTGATGGCGCAGAGCGCTTTAACCAAAAATACCCACAAGGCCTTAGGCAGGGCGCATGTAAAGAAGTGCCTTTGGTGAACGTCGGTACTTGGTATTGGCCGCAATGGGAGTGGGATTACTCGGTGAACGACGGTCAGCACGAAGTAAACGGCGTGCGTTATTACAGCTGGAGCGGCACCTATAACTTTGTAACCAACTCTAACATTTTGGATGTCGGCGATGCGCTCCTTGGGGTAACGACGTTAACCTTTGGTTTTGAGCAAAACGATGGTTTGGTGGGGCGCTGTTCTAGTCATTTAGGCAAGGTGATCCGTGATGATTACACCTTAAATCATATCGATGAAGTCAATCATGTATTTGGGCTTGGCGGTTTGTTTACTACCGATCCGCTGCCGCTTTTCCGTGAGCATGTGCGCCGTCTTAAACAGGCCGGTTTATAAGGTCGGTTTCAATGTACGCTAAAGTATTGGGCGCTTTATGCGCCCTTGGTTTGCTCAGTTGGTTGCTACTTTCGTGGTCGCAAGATACGCCGCTAAATGCCCAGCAGCGTTTTGCCGAGATTAAATCGACAACCAAACAGGCCGCGAGCGTCAGTTTGCCGCAATCGCAGATAGCTCAGCTGGTGCGCCAGCCTTTGCCACCAGCGCAGCGTGAAGCCCTAGAGCATTTACCGCGTTCATTACAGGGCGTGCCTTTACCCAGGGCGCTGGAGGTGGATGACAACGGTGAGCTACAGATGAACGAGTCGGTTAGAAACTGGTTTGACTTTTATTTAACCGCGGTCGGTGAGCAATCTCTCGAAGCCATGGTGGCGAGAATGAAATATCAGCTGAGTAGGCAATTGCCTGAGCCTGCGCTATCACAGGCGCTGAGCGTGATGCAAAGCTACTTAACATACCGCAACCAACTGGCTGAGCTGATGAAAGAACAACAGGCGATAGATATAGGCTCATCTTCTGTAGAACGCTTATCTGAGCTTAACGATGCCATTAATGCTTTGAGTTTTGAGCTGTTTTCCTCTAATGCCGTTGAGGCATTTTTTGCCAAGCAAATGGCCTATGACAACTATATGTTGGCACGGCGAAAACTGGCCGAACAGCCGCTTGATAAAGCGCAACAAGCCAAAGCCTTGGCGCAACTGAATGCCAATGCGCCAAGCTGGCTATTGCAGCAACAGCGTGAGAGTGACCAGCTTAACCGCTACCGAGAAAGCGCAGCGAAAGGGGAGGTCGATTTTGACGAAACCGTTCAAGCTTTTGGTATCGAAGCGGCTGACAGGCTGGTGCAGCTTGAACAAAAGCGTCGGCAGTGGCGGCAAAGTTTCAGCCTTTATCAGCAAGAAGTTGAGCGACTGTTACTGTCCGAGCAGCTTGACGGGGAAGACTTGGCGGTTGAAGTGGCAGCCCTGAGAAAGCGATATTTTGCTGAGCGTGACTGGCTAAGAGTGGCGGCAATGGATGAACAGAAATTCGGCTCGCGGCTGAGGTTTTGATTTATTAGGGCCGCATCCATGCGGCCATTGTCACAGGCTCAATAGGGGGAGCGGGTGACAATGGCGTCCTTAATGGGTTTTATTGGCAGTCATCAGGGATAAACCATACGCCCCATTGACCTGATTTGGTTGGGTCTTCACCCTGAGTCCACCATTTGGCTTGATAGACTTGGCCCTCAACACTGGCTCTATCGCCTGCAACATAAACTTTACCGGCTTGCCAAGCATCTGCGCGACAAACCACATTTGGGTCTACCACTTTGAAGTTTACCTCCTGCACTGTGGTGTTGCCGGTGTTGTCATCGGCGCTGACAACAAGTTTGTAGTTGCCAACACGCGCTGCTGTCCATTGTACTTGATAAGGTGTAGTAGGTTTGCCTAGCACGACACCATCGAGTTGAAACGCAACTTCAGCAATGGCGTTATCGTCGGTGACATTGGCGGCAAAGGTAACCACGCTGCCAAGTTCAATTTCTTGGGCATTGCCGGGGCTTGTGATCACCACCACCGGCGGCGTATCTTGATCGCGATGCTGCATTGTGAACTGACCAACGACTTCAGTGGTTGCGTTGTCGTCGTCGGTTGCGATCGCACGCAGCGCCATGGTGCCTGCTCTGTCTGTGTTAAAGTTCACTGCAAACGGAGTACTGGTATCGGTGGTAACGAGTTGGTCGTTAACGTAAAACGCCACGCTGGTGACTGTGCCATCACTATCTGAGGCATCTACTGACAAGGTAATGTCACTATTGGTTTCAAACACTCCGCCGTTTGGTAACAGGTTGCTGACGACTGGCGGCAGGTTAACCGGTGGCTCTCCGGCACCACAGTCTTTGATATAGCTCCAGGCCTGGCCGGTATCGGGGCGCTGATTGCGGTTCCACCATTTTGACTGATACAGTTTATTATCATAGGTGACCTGCTCATTGGTATACACGGTATCGGCATTCCACAGTGGCGCGTCACATTTGGTGAGGTTAAAGCTGCCTTCGGCCAAGGCGCTAAAGCCTGCTTCATTGCTGGCAACCACGCTCACGGTAACGGTGCCGTAGTCTGTCGGCTGGTAGTTCACCGCATAACTGTCGCCTTGGGTGTTATTACCTTGCAGCAACTGACCGTTAACGGTGAAATCTACCGCTGTTATACGGCTGGCCGCTGAACTGGCGGTTGCGGTTAGGGTCAAAGTCCCTAGTGGGTCCATCACCACGTTGCCGTTGGGGCCGGTATAGCTGACGTCGGGTTTCAACACGTCGTCACTGACTGAGATGTTGATCTTGAGCGCTTCACCTCGGTTGCCGTCATTGTCCATTGCCGTGGCACTCAATTCATAGTTGCCAGCGGCCACATTGGCCCAATTGATGCCATAAGGTGCGCTGTAGTCTACACCGATAGATTGACCGTTGGCAAAGAACTCGACTTGAGCTATTTGACCGTCTGGGTCTGATGCCGATACGGCTACCGAAATATCGCTGCCGGGCAAAAAGCTATCGCCATTTTGGGGTGAGCTAATGCTGGCCCTTGGATTGCCTATACCGCCTGTGGCGAAGACTTCATTGATCTTGTTGGCCAGTGGCTGATTGACCTTGCCACATTCGGCTAATTTGCCGCTATGCACCGTGACGCCGCCGCTACATTCAAGGTCGCCTGCGACGGTCCAAACAATAGTGCCGCCAAAGTCGTGATCGACAATATACTGGGCTTTCTTACCCACCGATTCGACATCGTCATAAGATAGTACATAGTTCTTACCGTTGGCCGATTTGGTGAGGTAGGGCACCTGCGCTGCCGCATCATACTTTTTTTCCCACCCGGCGCGGTGCTGTTCGACATAGAAATAATTCGGTGTGCCGTTGTAGACGTCCTTTTTCCAGTGGTCGTAGTCTGCTGCACTTGAGATTGGGCCGTCCGGCTGAATGACAATATCGGTTTTTATGGTATTGGTGCCGATATCGGCTGGCGCCTCGGTAACTACGCCGCGACCATAAAATGGGATCCCCATATTGATTTTGCTGCGCTTGATCCCCTTATCTTGCATCCACTGACCCACGGTATCCCAGTTAAAGCGGGGGATCTCTGCACCGGGATAATCGCTCATCGGCGCGTTGTGACCGGCCACGCCCGACCAGCCGCCGTTAAAGTCATAGGTCATCATGTTGTAGTGATCCATGTACTTATCCAGCTCAGGCCAGTCAAACCCTTCGAGCTTGTTGATGTCGGCTGAAAACGCGGCGGTGATCAGTTTATCAGGGCCTATCGCTTGACGAATTTCTTTGACCAAGGTTAAGAAGTTGCCATAGTCGGCCTCTGAGCCGGTAAAGTTCATGCCCGAGTACGGGCCGGGATATTCCCAGTCTAAGTCGATGCCATCAAAGCCAATGGCCATTAGGCGTTTGACGTCGGCCATAAATTTGGCCCGTTTGACCGGATCTGCGGCCATTTCCGGGAAATGCTTACACATGCTCCAGCCACCGATAGAGGCCATGACTTTGACGCCATTGTCATGGGCGTGGGCTAGAATGCCCGGTCTGCCGCCGGTTTTCTTGACTGGAATAGGAAAGGCGCCCGATAAGCCGTAGGCTTCGTGGCGCCAAGTGTTGCCTTCGGCGCTAAACCCTTGGGCTTTGGCTTCGTCGGTCAGCGTATAGGCAGGGCTTAGTTCACCAAAAACCAAGTGATAGTCCCAGCTTGAGTAGATGTCTGACATCAACAGTTCTTTGGGCTGTTGTACTTCGCCTTCTTTGTAGATGTTTTTGTTGCGGTGATCCCCTGAGTGTAGCGAGCCGTCAACGGCAACGCCGAAAAATGAATAGTTCAAAATGGTGAACTTTTGCATATCGACGTTGAGGTGATTGGCGACGCCTTTGACGGCAAAACCGGCATTGGTGTCTTTCCACGGATCCCAATTGGTAATGTAGCCGATGATCTCTTTGTTGTGCTCGCTGGTGGTGTTGGCGTAGGCGCTGTTACCCATGGCGCAGGCCAGCGCGATCGCCGCAGCGATTTTTGCGGTTTTTGTTTTCATTGTTGTGCTCTTTTTTGTTGTTGTTGCGTTGTTGGTTGGTGATTGTTGAGCTTCAGGCGCTTCGCTCGCCCCAATGGATCCACACACTGAGCGAAGCACCCAAAACCCGACAATTTGGTTAAATATTACAGACGAATGTCCAGTCGGCACCGCCGGGCTGCGATTGAGTCCACCATTTGGCTTGATAGACTGAGCTGTCGTCTTTCATCATATCGCCTTGGGCTGCATGTGATGGATTGCCTTGCCAGTCGGTCTGTGGAAAGTCCGGGTAGGCAGGTATGGTGGCCGGGTCGATGTTTTTGTCAACACACAGATTGCTCGGCGGCGGCACTTCTTTACAGGCCGGATCGTCCGGGTTCAATTCACAAAACGGTGTGCCGCTGCCATGCTCTTCACTAAAACCATACTTCACGCCGTTGATCTCGATAGTGAAGTTTGACGGGCTGGAGATAGGCAGGTAGACCTTGATGTCGCCGTCTAAGGTTTCGCCCGGCTTGATTGACTTCCAGCTTGGCACGGTCAACTGGACGCGGTGAAAGGTGTTTTCTAGTCCGCCACCGTTATGCCCTGCGGCATTTGAGCCATCTTTGATCACTTTCATTCCCAAACCAGAGGTATCGGCGACAGTGCCCGGTGTTGTCGTGGCAACATCAAACTCAATGGTCGAACCGCCGGGGATCTCAATATCCGAGTGATTGATAAATTGCATTTTTGGATTGATAGGATAGTTGTTATCGCCCAGTTTGAACCCGTAAACGCGTACTTGAATGTCTAAGTTGCGTAGCGGCATGTCGATTTCGGCTTTTTTGTTGCCATAAGGCGTGGCTGTCTTAAAGCCTTGATAGGCGATGGCGGTGAGGGTGTCACCGAAGTAATATTCGCCACGGTCTTGATGCCAAGCAAAGTCGCCAGCCAGCTCCCAAAACATCACGCCGCCTATGCCCTTTTCGATGACATAATCGACTTTGCGCTGCATTACTTTTTCATCTTCAATCGACAGGTAAACTTTGCGCTCGGCGCTGTAGATTGAGGCGGTTTGAGTACCCTCGTCAAAGGCATAAACATAGCTGCCAAGACGGTCGTCCGGGTCGTTGACCGGATCAAGACCATAGGCGCCGATATAGCTGCCTTCAATGCCCGCCAGCATGTTTTTGATGTGCCACATGGGGTTGAAGCCTGCCGGTTCTTCTTCACCATTGGCGTTTTTGTCATGCCAGATGTTGTCGATACCGGTGGCACCAGAGCCGCAAGGCGCGGTGTTTTGGTTGGCATAAGGGTTGCGCTCTTTATCGGTGCCTGTGCCTAACGGACACTGTTTTTGGTCGGCTAGTTTTGAGATCCCCCAAAGACCGTTTACTCCGCCACCTTCAACGTCTTTCCAGCCACGGGTGTAGTAGGGCAAGCCAATATTGATGCGTCCTGCGGGCATAGAGCCACGAAAGTAGTGGAATGCCCAGTCGGTATTGAGGTAGCCGATAGAGCCGTATTGCGCGGTATCGTATACCGGCTTAAGTTCAGGATCGTTTTGGTTGTCGAACAGTGCTGAGTTAGGACCAACATAGTTGTTCCACGCCCCGTGTAGGTCATAAGACATGATGTTGACATAATCGAGGTATTTGCTGACCTGATAAAATTCTTGGCCACGCAACAGCCAACCTGAAGCCGGGGCGGCGATGGTGAGCATGTAGTGTTTGCCATCTTGTTTTGACGCTGCGTCGAGTTTTGCACGCAGGGTTTTCATCAGCGCTTCATAGCCTGCCCACAGTTTGCCGCGATTTGGCCCGGCTATCCATTCGTCCATTGGATTGCCTGCGCCATTGTTTGATGTGGCGTACTCATAGTCGATATCAAGACCATCAAAACCATATTGGCGCAAGAACGCCACGGCTGAGTCGGCAAAGGTGTCGATATTGGCTTGCGACTCGGTCATGCTGTAAAAACCGCCTGAGGCGACGCGATTGCCGTTTTTATCGAAAAAACCACCGGTTTCGGCCCAGCCACCGACGGAGATCAGGGTTTTCACTTGTGGGTATTGTTTTTTGTATTTGTTGAGCAGGTTGAAGTGGCCCTTGTAGTTGTAGGATGGATCCATTTCCGCGCCCGCAACACCCGGCCAGTCAATGCCTAGCGCAGTATTGTTCGGATCGGTTATATCGCCGATAGAGATCTTGTTTTGCCCGTCGATATGGGCGAAGGCGTAGTTGATGTGGGTGATCTTATCCCATGGAATGTCACTGGCAATGTAGCGTGGTTTGCCATTGTGGCCGGTGCGCCATGAAGTGAAATATCCGATAACACGACGGGCGTGGTCGGTGCCCATTTTCTCACGGCCTTGCTGGTCGTAGACATCACAGTAAACCGAATCGCCAACCAAGCCGTCGGGGCGACAGGCCTCGTGGTCGGTTGGGTTAGCGCCTTTGACCATGACCGTGGCTAGTGCAGCGGTGCTGGTTTTGCCTTTGTCGTCGGTGGCGATGGCACTGATGGTATGATTGCCATCACCTGTGGCTGTCCACTGAGCGGTGTATGGGACGCTACTATCGACACCGACAGATTGAGTATCGACAAAAAACTCGACGCTCTTGACTGTGCCATCGACGTCTGTCGCACTGGCCGCGATATCGACAAGGGCATTTTCATCAAACTGACTGTTATCGCCGGGCGCGGTTAAGCTCACTGTCGGCGCTTTATTGCCGAGTACCGTAACGGTCAATGAAGTGGAGACAACGCTGTCATTTTTGCGGTTGAAAGCACGAGCGTTAAGGCTATACTCGCCCGCTTCCGTTGCTATCCAGTTGAACTGGTAAGGGCTGTTAGCACCATCGGCCACAGCAACGACAGCGTTGTCAACTAGAAGCTCGACTTTAGCCACATAGTTGCCGTTGGTGTCATCCGTTACGCTGGCAGAAACGCTGATCGCAAGGGTTTCACCTTGATTGAGCGAGACCGGTGAGGTGGGGCTGTCGATAGCGACGTTTGGCAGTTCCAGCGCGACATCGTTAACTTGAATATTGACGACGGCTTCGGCGCTGGCACCGTCATCGTCGGTGACTATGACTTTAACTTGCTTATTGCCCGCACTGGCTGCGGTCCAAGGCGATGATACTGGCGAGTTGTTGAGCAAAAATTCGGTGCTGACAATGGTACCGTCGGCATCGGCCGCCGCAATGTCAAAAAGCACCGCATCGCCAAGGTTGAATTGACTGTTGTCAGTGGGCGAGACAAAGCGCACCGTTGGTGGTTGATTGCCGTCGCTGCAATCCCCCTGTAGCGCCCAAACGCCCCATTGGCCGGTGGTGGTGGGGTCTTCACCTTGAGTCCACCACTTGGCTTGATAAAGCTGCTGGCTATGGGTGACTTGGTCGTCGGCGGTATAGATTTCAGCGGCTTGCCACGGTGATACGCCGTCACAGCTAACTGCCGCTGCCATCGCACTGCCTTGAGCACTCAAGGCCAGCAGCAATGACGCTGGTAAGAGGTATTTCTTGTTCTTTTTAAGTTTCATTTTATCGGTCCTTTAGGCTTGGCTATATCGCGCCTTTTTATTGTTTGAGTCGGATCTTCTAGGACAAAAAGATAACGCTGTCACTGGCGCGTCCTTTTCTAAACTAGTTAACAAATAATCAATGTTCAACGTTTTTTTTGTATTATTTTTTAGCGATCAGGCTTGAGTTTTGCTTGTTTTTTGGTCTAAATGAATAAGGTGAAGACGCACTTGTGAATGAAATGTGTGTTGTCTTTATGTGCTGATTTAGTCACTCTAGTTGAATTATTTAAACTATTTATCAAAAACTTACACAAAAATAAAAAACAGGAAAAATGGACATGAAAAGCCTAAATTTTTTTACCCTCTCAATGACAACGTTGTCAATGTTTTCGACGTCAAGCCATGCGCTTGACGCTTGGCAAAACGACAAACATTATCCAAGCGGAAGTGCCGTTTGTCATAACTCGCAGCAATTTGACGCCAGATACTGGGCCAATGCTGGAGATGAGCCGGGAACTTCACAGTGGGGACCTTGGGTACTGAAAGCGAATGCCCCAAGCTGTTCGCCCGGCGGTGGAGACGGTGATGATCAGACGCCGAAAGACCCTTATCTCACTGACATATCGAAAAACCCTCAAGGGGGGTATTTTATGACCCGTGAATTACTCGATAGCGCAGAGCGGGAGAAGACCTCAAGCGATCTGTTTGTAAAGGTGAGCAATACCATCCGTAAACAAAATAACACGGTTGTCGAGGCGGTTTCGCCGGGTCGTTTGGCTAATCCTGATAATGTGTTGCGGGTCGAAGCCATTTTGCCAGAGCAAAGCTGGCAGTTTTTGTTTCCAATGAGGGCGCCACAATACGACTATCGAAAATTCTTACAGGCGGTGGCCAAGTTTCCTGCCTTTTGTGGCGAGCAGCAAAGTGCCGAGCAAGCGCTTGCAGTGTGCCGTAAATCGTTAGCAACGATGTTCGCTCACTTCACTCAGGAGACCGGCGGGCATGATCGTAACGCCAGCATTCCCGAATGGCGACAGGGCCTATATTTTATACGTGAGGCGGGCTGCTCAGACGAGGGAAGTAGCTGCGGTTATAACAACAACTGTGGCCCGGGCACTTGGCAAAGTGAGGTGTGGCCTTGTGGCGTCGATGCCAACGGTAACTATTTGAAATATTATGGTCGTGGCGCCAAGCAGCTTTCTTACAATTATAATTACGGACCATTTTCCGCTGCGATGTTCAATGATGTGACTGTGCTGCTTAACCATCCGGAGAAGGTCGCCGATACTTGGCTGAATTTGGCCTCAGCGGTATTTTTCTTTGTCTATCCACAGCCACCGAAGCCTGATATGTTGTCGGTGGTGGAAGGCTCTTGGGTGCCTAATGAGGCCGACAAGGCGAGAGGCATAAGCCCAGGATTTGGTGCCACCATCAATATCATCAATGGTGGCATTGAGTGTGGTCATGGCTATGATAAGCCGCAGGCACTTAATCGTATTGCCTATTATAAAGCGTTTGCCGCGTATCTTGGTGTGCCGATTGGGGCAGATGAAGTGCTTGGCTGTAAAGACCAAGATAGCTTTAGCAATGAGGGTGCCGGTGCGCTTAATATTCATTGGGATGAAGATTGGAGCTGGCATTCAGATAGACTCGATGGCAAAAGTTTTGAATGTAAGCTGGTGCCTTATCAAACCGCTTATTTTGCGCTTAGCGAAGGGGCTTATGAGCGTTGTTTAAAAGATAAATTCAATACCACAGTGAAATAAGCGCTCAAGAGTATGCTAGACTTTTGACAGGTTTCAATTCAATGACGGTGTTATGCGCAAACCTCTATATCTGTCAGTTGGTATACTTTGTCTGGTGTTAGGGGCGATTGGTGTGGTGTTACCCTTATTACCCACCACGCCCTTTGTTATTCTTGCGGCTTATTGCTTTTCCAAGTCATCTGCCCGGCTGCATCAAATGCTGCTCAATCACCGGTTGTTTGGTCCCATGCTCATTGAGTGGGAGGCTAACGGGGTGATCCCGTTTAAGGTGAAGTGTTTGTCTTCGAGCATGATGTTGATTATGGTCAGCTATCCTTTGTTGTTTAAATCGTTGCCTTGGTGGGCGGTGATTGGCGCGATATCGACTGTCGTAATCGCACTTTGGTATATTTGGAGTAGACCTTCGACTGCACCGTTAAAGGTCGATGTCGGCATGGAAAACTAGTTTACGTTTGTTGCTCTAGTTGAAGCCACTTATTCTTTTCCGCGATGATTTCATCTTTAATCGACAAAAACAGCGCCGCCAAGTGTGGATCAAAATGACTACCGGCATCTTGTTCGATAAGAGCAAAGGCATCTTCATTTGACCAAGGCTTTTTATAGGGGCGCTCCATGGTAAGTGCGTCAAAGACGTCGGCGATGGCAACAATGCGTGCCGACTGAGGTATTTGCTCACCGGTTAGCCCTTGGGGATAGCCGCTGCCATCATATTTTTCATGGTGTCCCAGCGCAATTTCTGCGGCAAGCGCAAACACCGGATTATCACTTTTGTGTAATATGTCATAGCCTATCTGCGAGTGGGTTTTCATGATCTCCCATTCTGCGGCGGTGAGCTTGCGCGGTGCTTTTAAGATCTCGTCAGGAATGCCGATTTTGCCGGTATCGTGCATTGGCGCGGCCCATTTAAGGGCTTGAGCTTGTGTTGCTGACCAACCGGCAGCTTGGGCCAATAACGCCGCATAAGACGACATGCGCCATATATGATGACCAGTATCGGTATCATTATAGTGACCTGCTTCACCGAGCATCAAAATCGCCGCATGAGCCAGATCTTCAAGGGTCTGTGCCCGTACCAACGAGAGGTGGGTCTTGACACGGCGCAAGACTATGGGCGCTGAAACCGGCTTACGCAAATAGTCTACCGCACCGACATCGAAACCTTCAGCCTCATTTTCAATCTCGCCCATGGCTGTCACAAAGATCACGGGAATATCGGCGGTTGCGGGGTCGGCTTTGAGGCGGCGACAGACTTCAAAACCGTGAATATCGGGCATCATGACATCGAGTAAAATCAATTGTGGCAAATGGGTTTTAGCCGCCTCCAGCGCCTTTTCCCCACAGTTGGCAAACATCAATTGATAATGAGGCTTTAATATCTGCTGGAGCAGTTTGAGGTTGTTAGGCTCATCATCGACCAGTAATAATTTTGCTTCGATTGTCATTGTGTAAACGGCCTCTTAGTCATCAATGGCATGTTTTAGCTGCTCTAGGGCGGCCTTGGCGCCGTCGAAATCAAAGCCGTCAAGGGCTTTTGTCAGCGCTTTTAGCCGTGGCTTTTCAATCAATTGTAGCAGTTGTTCAAGATAGGGATAGGCGACATCGGGATTTAACTCGGCCAAGGCGTTGTGCAATTGCGCAATGAGAGCCAAGACTTGGCTTTTTTGTTCGGTGCTCAGGGCTGGCGTCGTACTTTGGGGCTTGTGCTGGTTTTGCTGCTGCGCTTGGCGTCCCTTTGCCTCTGATAGCTCCGCAATGGTTACCAGTAATTCACTGAAATTGATAGGTTTTCCAACCACCAAATCAAAGCCGGCGTCAAAATAGCTCTGCTGTTGAGTTTCGAGCATACTGGCCGTTTGCGCCAAAATGGCGATTGGTTGCAGCTGATGTTCTCGCTCGTATTGACGTATGACCTTGGTCGCACTAATGCCGTCCATGTGGGGCATTTGTATATCCATCATAATGAGATCAAAACCGCCGCGCTTAAACGCTTCAATTGCTTGTAGCCCGTCCGTTACTCGGGTCAGGTTATGGTCGAGGTGTTCAAACCATTGGGATACCAGTTTGGCGTTGACGTCATTGTCTTCGGCAAACAGAATATTTAGCGTTTTGCGAGGGGGGATTTCGTATACGCTTGCTTCACTGTCTTGTGCATTCTCTGAGCTGGCTTTGGGTAGTCTGGCGGTGAAATAAAAGGTTGAGCCTTGGCCTTCGTGGGAGTCAAACCAGATCCGGCCGCCCATCATCTCGACTATCTCTTTGCTGATGGTGGTGCCAAGACCGGTGCCGCCATATTTTCGGGTGGTACTGGTACTGCCTTGACTAAAGGCGCCAAAGATCTCTTTTTGGTGCTCGGGACTGATGCCGCAGCCGGTATCACGTACACTAAAGCGCAAAATATCCGGGTCGTCCGTGGTTTCAATAGAGACATCGACCCTGCCTTTTTCGGTGAATTTTATTGCGTTGCTGACGAGGTTTATTACCACTTGGCGCAACCTTGTCGGGTCGCCGGTCACTTGCGCCGGAATATCTTTGCCGCAACTGAAGTTCAGTGACAACCCTTTGTTTTGCGCATTGAGTTGTAACATGCCGAGGGCTTTTGCGATGGTATCGATCAGTGGCATTGAGACTGATTCAAGGTCGATTTTACCGGCTTCTATTTTTGAGAAGTCGAGTATGTCGTTGATGATAGCCAACAGGTTTTTGCCACTTTCTCTGATGGTGTTGATCAAGCCTAGATATTGTGGGTCAATGTCGGCTTTTTGCAGCAATATTTCTGAAAAACCGATAATGGCATTCATCGGTGTGCGTATTTCATGGCTCATGTTGGCCAAAAATACGGCTTTGGTACGAGCGCCTTGCTCGGCCACGTCTTTGGCACGTAACAGCTCGCGTTCAAAATTCTTTTGTTGGGTAATGTCTTCAACAAAACCGACAAAAAGATGTTTGCCCGAGTCCAGTTCGCAGTGACCGACACTCAAGCGCGCCGGAAATGTGCTGCCGTCTTTACGCTCGGCTGTCACCTCCCGGGTTGCATCAACTATCCCGGCAGGGGCATTGACTGATAAGTTGTTTAAAAGCGCCATTTGCTGCTCAACACTGACGCCATGGGCCAGTATCGATACGTTTTTACCTCGGATCTCGCTGGCTTTGTAGCCGAACATGATTTCCGCAGCCGGATTGAAGGTGTCGATAATGCCTTGTTGGTCGATGGTGATCACGGCATTGGCCGCAGTATCTAAAATGGCTTTGGTCTCTGCGGTGGCGGCATGAACCATCATTTGCAGGCTTTCTCTATGTTGCTGTAGCTGGGCTTCGATAGCTTTGCGTTCGCTAATGTCTCTGAGTACGGCGATTTGTTCTGGTTGGCCATCTATGGTCATGATGGCCAAAGCAAACTCAATCGGAAACTCTTGGCCTTGACTGTTGAGGGCACTGAGTTCAAGACCTTTGGTAAAAGGCTTGCCGATGTATCCTGCCAGCGATGGTATCAGTTGATATAAGCTCATGCCGAGCATTTTGTCTTCACGATATCCGAAAATTTTGAGCGTGGCGTGGTTATATTGCGTAATTTGAGCGTCTTGATTGGTGACGATGATTGGATCGTCGATAGTATTAAACAGGGTATCGAGACGATTGCGTTCTTCCTTTAGCAGGCGCTCATCTTGTTCAAGCCTATCGAGCATGTTATCGACGGTTCGGGCGATATTGGCAATTTCATCACGGCCATTAAGGTGACTGCGCTGGTTACGTTGTCCCTGACCGAAGGCGTTTAGGGTGTGGCTTAGTCTATCGGCACGTTTTACCAGAAACAGGTGAAGTAACATGCTCACCAACAGGGCGATGACAAATGTGCCGATGGCGTTGTATATGGCCTGTTGTTGTATCAGCGTGGTGGATTTTGCGATATCTTGGGTAACGTCCAGCCTCGTCAGCAAAAAACCGCAATTCTGGTTACGCAGTTTGTGCCCTAGAGGGGTGTTGGGACACAGACTGATAAAGCCGTCTACAATGTCTTCATTTGCTTGGTCGATTTCGAACGTTTGACTATTGCGTACGCGGTTGACGATGGTAGCGTTGGTGCCTAGCGCTAGGCTATCCCAAGGCTCGCCCATATACTCGTAGTTGGTCGTGGCGATGATAATGCCTTGTTGGTTTACCACCAAAGTCAAGATGTTGTCAGGTTGGGCGCTGTTTGCGGCAACCAATTTACGAATGGGTCCCAGTTGTTCTTTTAGCAATAACAATTCCAACAACCCCTGACTGTCGGTCAGTCTTCTTTGCAAATGTTCGATGACGCTTTGTTTGGCGGTGGTAAGTACCACGGAGCGACTGACCAGATAGGATGACAGCACGCTCATCAACGACAGTGCGCCTACCAGCATCGGTAGCAGGATTTTCAAACTCAGCAATTGGTTTATTGAAGCTTTGATGTTTATTGCCGCTTAAAGGGATTGATGAGTTAATCCTAGTGTGAAACTGAATATTTGCCAGTTGTTGTGGGCGACAATTGTTTGTCCTACCAATTGGTGTTAGATTGAGCCTGCTTAGGTCTCAGACTTGGGTTTTATCCGAGCAAAGCGTACAGTGAAAGCCATTGGCGTCTGCTTGAATTTATCTAATGATTTTAAAAAGGACGCTTATATGAAAAAAGGCTACTTGAAACTCTCTTTACTGATGTGCTTGGTGGTGCAGCTCTTTACAGTGCAGGCACAAGCGCAGAATGTTCACCAGCAACTACTTGATGCCTCTGGCAGTAGTGCTTCACTGACAAGCATTCCGGATTCTATGAAGGCTGGTTTTGTCCAAGCGGCGCAAAGCACGCCGGGCTTTAATCAAGATATGTTGACGTTTCTCACCAACAGTATCGACCAACATTTTTCCGTTGCCAACCTACAGCAAAACCTAAACGATTATGTTGGTAAGCGCATTTCGGCCGATGAGGCTAAGGCGCTGTTGAACTGGTATAACTCGGCGCTGGGTAAAGAAATTGTTGCTGCAGAAAAGTCTGCCGGCACGCCTCAGGCGATTGAGTCTATTCAGCAGCAGGCACAGCAGCTTTTCAGCGATCAGATGCGGGTAGCGTTTGCACAAAAAATGGATGAAACCCTGGGCTTAACCAATATGATGTTGGACTTGCAAGTCGGCACTGCGGTTGCCATCGCTCAGGGAATGACCTCTCTCACACAACCTCAATTGGCACAAGACAGTGCAGCCATGCGACAGCATGTGGCACAAAGCATGGAGCCGATGCGAGATAACATGAAGACGATGATCACAGTGATGATGGTTTATGCCTATAAGGATATAGGTGAAGATAAACTCAAAGCGTACGGTGATTTCTTAAGTACGCCGGCGTGTCAGAAATTTGCCAAGGTATTGTTGCAAGGCACGCGTATTGCGATGGAAACTGAGTCGCAACGTTGGGCAACAAGCATTGCGCAGCAGGTCAGCGCAATGACGAAAAACAACAGCGTTGAATAAATAAATGCCCTGCCGACATAGGGCTTTGTCGGCAGGGCGGCTCGTTGACGAAAGTTCGTCGCAGTAGTGGACAACAGTTGGCACAAGGGCATTACACCTGAGCTTCGTTTTAGCCGTCTTACGGCATGTCACAACCACTTCTTTCAGTTTAGTTCATGGTGTCAACAAATGGTATTAAAAGCCGTTGACAAAAGGATCGGACACATCCTGTAAAACCCGTGAATCCATTGTCACGTAGGCATTGCCGGTGATAATGGGAATGAGTTTATCGTCTTTACACTTCACAAAACCTTCAAAAATACTGCCGATGATGCTTTGTTGTCGCCACAGTTGACCGGGTTTGAGTAAGCCATCTTCGTACAGGCAGGCCATTTTGGCCGAAGTGCCGGTGCCGCAGGGCGAACGGTCATATTCTCTGCCGGGACACAACACAAAGTTACGACTGTCGGCCAGTTGACTGTCGCTCGGCTCGCCGAACAATTCGATGTGGTCTACGGCACTGCCGTCGTCTCCGGTGATCCCGGCATCGTTCAGTGCCTGTTGGATGCTGGCACAATAGTTGACCAACGCGAGGGTATTGTCTTGGCTTAACACTTGGTGATGCTGCTTGACCAAATAGAACCAGTTACCGCCCCAAGCGATATCGCCGGTGATGCTGCCAAAGTTGGGTATATCGACGCTAACGTCTTTGGCAAAACGGTAGCTTGGGACATTTTCAATTCTGGCGCGGTTTGGCGACAGCAACTCCACTTCTACGACGCCCACCGGGGTTTCTACACGATGCAGCCCTAAGCCTACTTTACCCAAATGATAGAGTGTGACGATAAGGCCAATCATGCCATGGCCGCACATCCCCAATACACCAGCGTTGTTAAAGAAGATTACGCCAGCGGCATTGTTTGGGTCGTGAGGTTCGCACAACAAGGCGCCAACCATGAACAGTGAGCCTCGCGGCTCACCGGTTAAGGTGGTGCGAATGTGGCTGAATTGCTCGACAAAGCGAGCACGTCTTTGGGCCATGGTGCCTTGGCCTAAATCTGGGCCGTTCTCTACAATGATCCGGGTTGGCTCGCCGCCGGTATGTGAATCAATGATACGCATGTGTGGTTCACCTCAAGCTCTACAGATCAGCCATCGTCCATTGGCCATCAACCAAACGCCAGATCTCACCTGGGTTTTTGTCGCGCAGCACATCCGGTAGCCGATGCTCACGTACGTTGTCGAAGCATTTTAATGCCCCAAAGCGCTTGGACGCCGCCGGAAAACCGACGGCTGTCACACCGGCATTGCCCGTTGAAGGGAATGGGCCACCATGATTCATCGCACTGGATACGGCAACCCCGGTGGGCATTTTATCGTTGATCAAACGGCCGACTTTCTCACGCAACAAACGCTCAAGGACACTATAGTCGGCATCGTCCAATCCCGATTGGTCAGAATAGATGGTGCCGGTGAGGTTGCCTTCGAGTTGACTTATGATGGCGGCCGTTTGCTCGATTGATTCAGAGCGGATCACCAAAGAGGCGTTGCCAAACATTTCGCTTTGGCAGATCTGAGGCTGGGCAATAAACTGCTCGCCGGTGACACTCAAAAGCGTGGTTGGATGGCAGAAGCGGCCGCGAGACAATTCGCTTTGCGGGGTGAGACGTTGAGCGCCGATACTTTGCAGTTTGGCGGCGGTTTCTGCTATTTGCTCGGCGCTATAACGGCCCAACAAGGTGCCTGCGGGTGCACAATCAAATTTATCGGCAATCGCGGCGACGAGGCTGTCGCCGGCTTGGCCTGTCGGCACAATCAAAAGGCCGGGCTTGGTGCACAACTGACCCGCTGATGCGGTGCAGCTCATGGTGAACTCGTCGATGATGGTTTGACCATGATTTTGCGCAGCGCCGTTGAGTACCAGCACCGGATTGACGCTCGATAGCTCTAAGAAAATGGCTCTGCCTGCTTCATCGGCGGCCTTTTTAAGGGCCAATCCGGCATTGCGTGAGCCGGTAAATCCGGTCGCCCCTAAGCGATGATCGCTCACCAGCTTATAGCCGGTTTCGCGGGAGGTGGCATAGATCAACTGGACGGTGGCTTTGGGCATTCCCACCTGTTCGGCGGCTTGTTGAGCCAACTCGGCAAACAGGCGAGTGGTGCCCGGGTGTGACGAATTGGCTTTGGCTATTACCGGATTTCCTGCTGCAATGGCCGCTGCAAAGTCGCCGCCAGAGGCGCTACCAAAAGCGAAGGGGAAGTTGTTGGGGCCAAAGACGGCTACCGGGCCAATGCCTTGCAACATTGAACGGATATTGTTTTGCGTGTCGATAGTGGGCATGGTCCAGCTCGCTTGGCGTGCCGCTTGTGCGGCTTGTCGCAATTGTCCGGTGGTGCGCGGCAATTCAACGTCACTAAGGCGCGGGCTGGTTGGCAGGCCGGTTTCTAAGTGAGCCATCTCCACCAGCGCTGGCGCATTGTGTTCAATGCGCTCGGCGTAGGCTTCTAAAAAGCGGGCGATGACTTCCCGCTCCAAGGTTTGGAGCTGCTGCCAGGCGCCGGTGGCTGCACTGAGCGCCGCATCGCAGTCATTCCAGCTCGATACCGGGTAATCTACAGCAATGGCCTCACCCGTGGTCGGGTTGTTGGCTTGAATGTAACGCTCGGCGTCGGCAACTCGCCATACGCCGTTGATGAGGATCTTATGTTCAGCCATGGGGCGTTTCTCCTGACAAGCAAACACGGATTAAAGTTTGGGTTCGGTTTCTACCGCTTCACGGTAGAGGCGTTCAACATAGGCACGTTGCTCTCCTTGCAGTGGCAAGCGCGGCGCGCGGCAGCGCTCAGAGCCACGACCGGCAAGCTGTTCGGCCAATTTGATGCACTGAACTAAGGTTGGGATGGTATCTAAGCGCAACAAAGGCAGGAACCAACGCCAGATCTCACGGGCTTCGTCATAGCGGCCTTCGGCAGCAAGGTTGAAAATAGCCACCGACTGCTTGGGAAACACGTTGGTCAAACCTGAGATCCAACCGGTGGCGCCAAGCATCAAAGACTCAAGTGCGATGTCGTCTACGCCGCCAAAGACAATGAAACGGTCGCCAAATTCACGAAACAGCTCGCTGATACGGCGGGTGTCTTCGGTGGCTTCTTTAACCGCCACAATGTTTGCTTCTGCCGCTAAGGTCTTCATGCCTTCAATCGATACGTCAACACCATAGGTCACCGGGTTATTGTAGATCATGATTGGCAATTTGGTGGCGCGGGCCACTTTTTGATAGTGGTAGATGGCTTCGTTTTCGGTTGAGCGATACACCATACCCGGCAGCACCATTAAACCATCAATGCCAATGGCTTCGGCATCGACGGCGTATTGCGCCGCCAAAGTAGTGGTGGTTTCAGCTACACCTGAGAGCACCGGTACGCGGCCGTTGACGGTCTTGACGGCATTGGCCATCACTGCGCGTTTTTCTTCGGCGCTCAGTGAGCAGTTTTCACCGACTGTGCCGTTGACGATAATGCCATGAACCCCTTCGTCAATCAGTTGATTGAGCATTCGGGCATTGGCCTCGTGGTTAATCGACTCATCTTCATTGAATTGAGTGGTTACTGCCGGATAGACTCCACGCCAATTGATTTGCATAACTATTACCTCGTATGAAAGCGAATAAAACGACTATATCTGAAAAACTTGTAACGAACGATAACATGTTATTGTGTACAATGGAATAATAAATTACACTAAATGGCAATTTTCTTGTTATTGTATTTTGTCAGCGAAGCAATACAGTGCTTTGACTGTCGTTCGCATGAGGCCAATCAGGGGGTAAATATGACAATAGGTGTAGGTGGATACACAAAAAATGACGCGCTTGCAGCGCTGAGTGACATGACGCAAGACGTTGAACCGATCACTTTACAAGAGTATCGTCAGCGAATCGCTAAAGCGCAGCAGTTAATGATGCAACAGGGTTTAGATGCACTGTATCTAAATGCCGGCACCAATTTGTATTATTTTACCGGCACCCGTTGGTATGCTTCTGAGCGTATGGTGGGGGCCATTTTACCGGCCAAAGGTGAGCTGGTTTATATTGCGCCGTTTTTCGAGGTCAATACGCTCAATGATTTTATGACGGTGCCCGCTGAGGTGAAAGGATGGCATGAGCATGAGTCGCCTTATCAGTTGGTGGGCGAGGTACTGGCTCAGATGGGGATAGCTCAAGGTAAAATCGGGGTGGATGAATCCACGGCCTTTTTTACCTATGAAGGGCTAAGCCAAGCAAGTGCTCAATATGAGTTTGTTGGTGCCAAAGCCGTGACTGCCGGTTGTCGTGCACAAAAATCAAAGAATGAGTTGGCCTTAATGCAACGGGCGATGGACATGACTTTAGAGGTGCATAAGGCCGCAGCTAAGATCCTTCATGAAGGGATCACAACGGCCGAGGTTGCCGCTTTTATCAATGAAGCCCATAAGCGAGTCGGCGCCAGTGGCAATTCGTTTGTGATAGTGCTCTTTGGTGTCGATTCGTCTTTTCCTCACGGTGTGCGTTCGCCCAAAGCCCTTGAAAAGAACGATATTGTTTTAATTGATACCGGCTGTTTGTTGCACGGTTACAATTCAGATATCACCCGCACCTATGTTTTTGGTGAGCCGAATCAACGGCAGCGGGAGATCTGGCAAATCGAAAAGCAGGCGCAAGCCGCCGCTTTTGAGCAGGCCCAGCTTGGCGTGCCATGTGGCGATGTCGATATGGCAGCGCGCCATTATTTGACGTCCGCCGGTTTGGGGCCTGAGTATGATCTGCCGGGTTTACCTCATCGCACCGGGCATGGCATTGGCTTAGACATTCACGAATGGCCTTATTTGGTGCGCAACGATCGCACACCGCTGGCACCGGGGATGTGCTTTAGCAATGAGCCGATGTTGGTTATACCCAATGAGTTTGGCGTCCGTTTAGAAGATCACTTTTATATGACCGAGCAGGGGCCAAAATGGTTTACCGAACCGGCGCACAGCATAGACGACCCCTTTGGTTATCAAAAGTGAGGCGGGGCTTATGACTGAGACCGTCTATGACGTAGCTGTGATTGGCGCCGGAATTATCGGCACCTGCGTCGCGGAGCGTTTGCAGCACGAAGGCAAAAAAGTGGCTCTAATTGACCGGCAAGGGCCGGGGGAGGGCTGTTCTAAAGGCAATGCCGGGCATTTTGCAACCGACATCATTTTGCCTTTGGCCAATCTGCAAAACCTGCTCAGCGTGCCTAAATTGATGCTTGATCCTATGGGGCCTTTGACCATCGGCGCTCGCTATTTTCCTAAATTGTTGCCTTGGCTATTGCGCTATGGCTGGGCGGCAATGCCTCACAATACCAAGCGCTCCATCGAGGCGATTAAAGTGCTTAATCGCCCGTCGATTGAACGCTTTGAGGTGTTGCTCAAGCGCACCGGATTGTCTGAGTTAATGTCAAAGCGCGGCGCGTTAACTGTATATCAGTCGGCAAAGGCCGCCAGCAAAAATGCCAAACATGCCGAGTTTGTGAAAGCCCATGGCGTCAATGTCGAACAACTGTCTGGGGATGAGGTTAGAGCGCTAGAGCCTGCGCTTGATAAGTCGATTTACGGAGGCTTGTATTACCCTGATACCTCTCACACCATCAACCCTTATCGCTTGGTAACCTCATTGGCTCAGTGCTTTACGGTCAATGGCGGTACCTTAATGAACCAAGAAGTGGTGGATATTGATTTGACGGATGCCGCAGTGGTCAAGCTCAAAACCCCTAGCGCAGACATTCGGGCCAAAGAAGTGGTGATTGCTTGCGGCGCTTGGTCTAAAACGCTAGCAGCGAAAGTAGGTCATAAGGTACCGTTAGAGACTGAGCGGGGTTATCATTTGATGCTGCCTGAGCCTGAGGTTAAGCTGACTCGGCCGGTGGTTTCTTTTGAGCGCTCATTCGTCTTGACGCCGATGGAGCAGGGGCTGCGTCTTGCTGGTACTGTTGAGCTGGCAGGTCTTGAGGCGCCTGAGCATTTTCAAAGGGCGGATATTTTGTTTGAGCACGCCAAAGCGCTATTGCCGAGAGTAGACCGCCAAGGGGCGCAAAAGTGGATGGGTCATCGGCCGTCGTTACCGGATTCTTTGCCGGTGATTGGGCGTTCGCCGAAACATCATCAGGTATTGTTTGCTTTTGGTCATCAGCATTTGGGGTTGACTCAGGCGGCGGTGACCGCCGATTTGATTTACGAGGCGGTATTCAATCAGCCCCATCAGGTGGATATGACGCCATTTCGAGTGGATAGGTTTTAGCGAGCGCAGTGGTGCGCACGCACCACTGCAATTTTGGTTTGAAGCCTGTGCTGGTTAAAGCTTTTTCATCACCTGTAATACGTTGGTGACCTGATCGCGAATGTGTTTGACCAGCGCTTTTTCCGCGCCATCCCAGTCTTCGGCTATCATCGCTTCAAGAATGTCTCTGTGCTCTTGGGCCATTTCGGCTTTCACGTCATCACCTAGAGCGGCGTAGTCAAACAGCGCGGTGTAAAATGCGCCATGACGATTGAAGAAGTCTTGAATATACCAGTTGTCGCAGCGACTGATCCAATAGGCATGAAGGTCGTTGTCGAGGCTTGCTGATTTTGCCGCGTCACCCGGAATATTGCCACGCAGCAGTTGTTCCAGCTCGGCTTTGACAAACCTAGGGCGAGCCAGTTTCATGGCTTTGGTTTCTAGCAGTTCGCGAGTTTCTAGGTAATCGACCATGTCTTTTTCGCGAAAACGGCGGACCTTCCAGCCGCAGCGCGGTACATGCTCGATTAATCCCGCACCGGCTAAGCGCGAAAGTACCTGACGCATAACTGTGCGCCCTGTATTGTATTTTTTCGCCGTGGCCTCCTCACGCAGGTATTCTTCGTGACCTTGCAGGCTGAGTTTGACAATATCGTTGGTCAGTAGCGAATCTAAGTCTGAATTGAGATTAGGGGCATCAACACTAAATGGTTCTGCGGCTGCATCAATCTGATCTTGACTGGGGGTTTGTCCTCTTTCCAGTCGGCCGTTGGGCTTTCTGATCAATAGCGATTGTTCGACCAGCTCTTCTACCACCTGACGGACAGGGGTGAGGCTGACTTTATAATGGGCAGCGATGGCACCTAGGGTTAGTTTAAACGGCAGGTTGGCTCTGGTTTTAATTTGGCTGGCGAGATCCTGCTTGATTGTTTCCGTAACAGTTGAAGTCATATGCTTTTGTTTATCTGATTATTGCGGTGGGCCTAAGTGAATTGGCCCAATTGGCGAGAGTATAGCAAATGCCGCCCGAATCTCGCTAGTGAATACTGCTGTGTGGTGGTTCAGTTAATGTTTTTTATGGCCATTTGGTCAGCTTTTGTCAAAACCGGCAGTCTATTGGCCCGCTTTAGTTTATTTGCGCTGAGTGATGTCGTTTATTGTTGCTATCAATTGGCGGCTAAGTTGCGGCAAAGGGGCTTGTTTGTCTTGTTTGACTGCCAGTTCCAATTGATCGGCAATATGGCCCAACTCACTAAAGCCGTACATTGGTGCCGCACCTTTAATGGCGTGCGCTTGCGCGCCAAGACTTGGCCAATCGCCACTGGCCAGCGCCACTTTTATGTCGCCTACGGCCTGCTCTAAACTTTCGATAAACTGTGATTTAAGGGCGTTTAATTCGTGCTCGTCCAGATCAAAATTAAGCGTATCTTCGCTGTCGAAATAATGCTGCACCAAGGAGATAAAGACCTGACGGTCGATGGGTTTGGAAATATGTCCGGTAAACCCCATTGCGAGGTATTTTTCAATTTCGGTGGTCATGGCATTGGCGGTAAGGGCGATTAAGGGGACGCCCGGAGCGGTAGATTTGATGATTTTCATCGCACTAATACCATCCATTACCGGCATTTGAATGTCTAAGAAGATCAGGTCATGATCGCCAATCATCGATTGCTCGACGGCTTGCTCGCCGTTCTCAACTGCGGTGACCTCCAGCCCCATCCGTTTGAGTAATTGTGTGAAAAGGGCGCGATTATGTTTGTGATCTTCAGCCAGCAACACTTTGCCCGATAAACTGGGGATCACCTCCTGTTTAGGCGTGGCGTCTTTGGAGCGTTTTTGTTCTAAGGCTTCGGCATTTTGCAGCCATTTGGCATGTGCCGGTAAAACCAGGTTTATTGTCACGGTAAATTGACTGCCGACTTGATGGACACTACTGACTGAAACATCGCCCCCGAGTTTATTGGCAAGTGAGCGGGCAATACTCAAACCTAATCCGGTTCCACCATATTTACGGGCAACGGAGCTGTCAACCTGAGAGAAGTCGTTAAAGAGCTTGGTGATCTGTTCTGGGGTTAGCCCGATGCCAGTATCGATGACGCTAAAAGCCAATTGCTTATCGTCGGTTTGACTGACGACCACTTTGACCTCACCTTGTTCGGTGAATTTGATGGCGTTGTTGATCAGGTTTAACAAGATCTGCTTAAGCCGAGTGGGGTCGGAGTTGATCATCGACGGCAGCGGAAACTCATAGTCGATAGAAAACCCCAAGCCTTTGGCACTTGCCTGCTGCTGCACCAGTGATTCGATACTGCCGAGCAGGGCTAACAGGTCCATATCAAGTAGCTCAATTTCTAGCTTGTTCGCTTCGATTTTAGACAAGTCGAGGATCTCATTGACCACATTTAACAGGTGCTGGCCATTTTGCGCAATAATCCCGACAGCGTCGTTGATAAAACGCTCGTCGAAATCGCCTTGGGTTATCCCTTCGGCATAACCGATGATAGAGGTGAGCGGCGTGCGTATTTCATGGCTCATGTTGGCCAAAAAGCGACTCTTGGCTTCACTGGCTTCACTGAGTTCGTCAGAGAGTTTTTGCAACTGCAGACGTTGGCGTACGATTTTGAGTTGGGTGGCGACCCGGGCTTTGACGACTTCAGGGCTGAAAGGTTTATGAATATAATCTTGCGCGCCTAGGGTCAGGCCGCGTTCTTCCTCACCGGCGGAGTTCAGACCGGTAATAAAGATCACTGGAATGGCTTCATATGCTTTATCGGCCTTTAAGATATTGATGACTTCAAAGCCATCCATACCGGGCATCAAGACATCCATCAAGATAAGATCAGGGCGGTTTTGTTTGATTTTTTCTAGTGCCTGCAAGCCATTTTTGGCCAACGCAATATCAACGTCTTGTTTGAGCAAATCGCTCAAAATCTTGAGGCTGACCTTTTCATCGTCTACCAATAACACCAGTGGACGGCTATTAACGTCATCTGATAACGCCATGGTTAGTGGAACTCCCGTTTGTCGGCTTCCTAGCCGTACTCATTATTTTCTGGTTATTTATATCACTTTATTTTTGCTGTGTCTGTGATGAACAAACTTTATTTGTACTGCAAATCGATGGCTGCATTATTTTTAAACAGGCACATTACAATAAATCTTCAAGCAGGTTTAGCACTTGCTCGGTGGCTGCTTCATACTCCACATCGTCAACCAACGCGCTTATTTGGCCAACGATTTCGTCATAACAACTCCCTTGAGAGAGCGACTGCAACTGTTGCATGGCATCTTCGGCAGCAAAATCTGAACGCTGAAGTAAAGGTAGCACGGCAATGAGGGCCTTTTTGAACTGGTAGCTATCAAAGGATTTGTGCTGGGCGTCTGAGATTTGTCGGTTGTGTTCAAACCGCTGCGATAGGTTTTGGACAAAATAGTCAACCCCATCGGCAATCTCGGCAAGTAGCTGTGGTGGGGCGTTTCCTTCATGAAGCAATGCCTCGGCCTGAGCGCAGCGCTCGGCAAACTCGTAGGCACCGATATAGGCGCAGTAGGATTTCAATGAATGACAACGACGCTCTAAGGTAGCGATATCATTACTTTGCAGTAATGTTTTTATTTCGTCTGCACGGGTTGCGTGCTCTTGCGCAAATCCCTTGACCAACTTTAAATACAGTTGTGTTTGCCCACTCATGGCTTTGAGCGCCTTTACAGGATCTATGCCTTCAATGCGGCCAAGCTCAATCAGCTGCGCTTCTTGGGATAAATCTTGATGTGGCATAGTGTTCATGCTCGTCCATTGGTGAAAAAATTGAATCGCCTGATGTGCCTGTCGGCCCGCGTTTTGGTTACATATAAAGAGTCAACCAAGAATTGATATTGGTCAAGTTCGATAGCGCACTCAATGGTCATATTCATTGTTGGGCACGCTACCATACCTGTCGCTACGCTGAACATGCTCACCGAAGCGCGGTTGTCGCTCGAACACTTGGCCGACTTCAGCGGTGAATTATGTCTTTGTAATGTTTGATATATGGCACCAGCTGCTCCAGCTCATAAAGATTGTTGTTTTGCCAGCTATAGGTAATGTACAAATATTTAGCGGCAATATCTGCGCGATCAATCGCGTTGGCGAGCGCTTCGACCTGAGTGATGGTGGCGGTAAGCTGTTGTTGATGACGTTTAAGGTAGCTGGCCTGCTGCGATGGGGTCGATTGTTTGACAAAGGTGTTGTCTATCAAGGTATCGATATTGTCGGCAAGTTCTCTCAAGGCGCGGTCAAAATCACTGGGGCTATCGACAAAGGTAAAGAACTCAAGGAAGTTTTTTTTGCGACTTAAAAACTCATAAGCTTTGGGCTGCGTATCTATCACTAGGTAGTAGTGGTCGTTTGGCCATTCCAATTTTGCTGCTCGGTTGCTTTGCGCTTTTTGCGCCTGCTCAAGTAGCGCCTGATTGGCATTGGCTGCGTGGGTTAAAGATTGCTTGCAGTAATACCACAATAAGTCACTGAGGCCAGCGTTATACATTTGGTTGACCACAGTGGCATCCTCAAGCAAAGACAGCAGCCTGTCGTTGTTCGGTGACTGGCCAGACATACGTTTGATGACGACAAAAAACTCATAGAATTGCTTGTATTCAGCGGCTAGCCCGTAAAACAGATTTTTGCTGTTGCTGTATTGCCCGGCGATAAGCTGGCTGAGGTGGTTTTCTGGCCACATGCTAGGGCGCTGGGCTGCCGTTTGCCACTTCTCCATACCCGGTGCCAAGATATTGGGGGTGACCACTTTTTCAAAAGTAGGGTAGGCCCACTCTCTTAGGGGCTTAAATATATCGATGAAATCAACATAAGGTTTGAGGATGCCGGCGATCATCTGGCGAGATCGCTGATTAGAGCGCATTTGGTCGGCTTTAGCCGCGAGTTTGAGGGCTTCGATTGGGTCGTTTGCCAGTAACGTCTGAGCCTGTTGGTTGAGCGCTTGTACTTCGGTTAGTTCATCTAACAACTGCTGCCACTGCTGTTTATTGTCTTGGTCTTCGCTTATCAACGCTTTGAGGGCCGATTCTTGTGCAGATAACCGACCCTCTTTTTGTGCGATTTTTAACCGATCACGAGCTTGCTCAAGCTGATCGTTTCCGCAGCCATTGAGCAGTAGACATAAGACAAAGACCGACAGAATTGGTTTCATAGCACATTTATTTTAAGCAAACTTTCAATAATGGACAATTTACCTTAAATACCGCTTTGAATAAAAGGCGGTTGAAAGAAAAAGACTTATAAAACTTAACTTTGTAACCAAATATATGATTTTACCTGTTTGTTCTAAAAACCACCCCTTTAGTGCTAAAAGTAGAACCATTAGTATCAATAATGTGTCAAAACCTTATCGAAGGTGGCAAAAAAGGAATTCTCAGATTAATACAAACAAGAGGGCTGCGACGGTTGTAACCCTATTGTTAGACCAAAGACGTTACTGTTTAATGATTATTGTTGAAACCCGGTGGCAAGATAATGACGTAACGCCAACAGATTTCGACAAAGTTGTTATCCTGTCGTGTTACATCAAGTAGCGATACCGGCGGCGGGAAGTGAAACGGTATTTTAGGAAATTAGGAGTTTGGTATGAAATCATTTATTGCAGCATTATTTTTTACCTTGTCTTTTTCTGCTTTTGCAGAATCACCCATCATAATCATCGGCGCATCTTTTGCCAATGGCAACACACCTATTGACGATAATCTAAATGGCCCACTTGGGGGATATTCGGTTGGACTTGGCAGCTATGTATCGCTAGGTGACGCGTTAATTCGCGATCGACGGCTGTCGGGGCATGTCGTCAACGAAGCACAAGCGGGCGCAACAACTTTTACCCGAAGCTCCTGTAACCCCGCATGTTTAACCAATGCCATATGGCAAGGTTATGACGTTCAGTTCACAAAAGCGTTGATGCGTGTAACCAACCCGGTTACAGGAGATATCAATGCGCAATTTGTATTGATTTCATTTTCAAACGATTGTTTACACTCAGATGCTTTTGGCGTGCCGATGGCACAAACGGCGCCATGTGAATTAGCCCAAATGGAAGAACACGCTGACAGAATGGTGGCGTTGGGACAGCAGATTGTTGCCGCAGGATTGACGCCTATTTTCTTAAAATCACCCCGTTATGATGCATTTGACATGAATAAATTCAAAACCGTATCTGGTCTTGCGTGGGTGCAAAGTCAAGCGGACTACGAGCAAATGGCGCAAATTAGATATGACCGTATCAGCGCACTGGTGCCGCAAGCGGTGCAGCTTGATGTGTGGAAGGACTACATTCCGGTTGAGGCCGATGGATTGCATCCAAATGCCAGGTCGGTCAAAAAGGCGGCGGGTGTGATTGCACGTTATGTAAAGAAACACGGGCGCTAAGCCACGTACGCTAACGATGCAGTGAAAAGTCGGCTATTGTCGGCTTTTTGCTTATTTAAGCCGCAGTTGCTAGATAGGGCCGAAATAATCCATTGACACCAAAGCGCAGGGCAAGATATATTACGCCCCACTTGCCGAGGTGGTGAAATTGGTAGACACGCTAGCTTCAGGTGCTAGTGGGCGAAAGCCCGTGCCGGTTCAAGTCCGGCCCTCGGCACCATCGAATTTATGAAAAACACAAAACCCCGGGTTGAAAAACACCCGGGGTTTTGTGTTTTTAAAAGCTGGGTTTCGGGGGACACCTGAAAGCGCAGAGGCGTGTTCAAGTATGAAAGCCATCCCTGGCTTTCACCCTGCGGGCCTGCTTCGCAGTGCCAAAATGTTCCTGACATTTTTGGTCCGGCCCTCGGCACCACAGATTTATGAAAAACACAAAACCCCGGGTTGGAAAACACCCGGGGTTTTGTGTTTTTAAAAGCCGGGTTTAGCTTCAGGATACCATTCTTAGACTGGTCTCAAGTGAGCTAAATGTATCTGAATTGTTCCAATAAAAAAGGGGGGCTTGCAAACAATGTGCTTAATTGGAATAAGAGAGGTGAACTTGTATTATTATTGGAATAAAGTATTACTAACGGGACATATCCAGTTTTACGGAATAAATGTTTTAAGGTACGATGAGTCGAGTAAGAGTTCTTTGCATGAAAAGTAGATAAGATTTTTGTGGAGAATTAGACGAAATCTTAACTTTGTTTTCTTACATTAAAATAAATTCTAATTAGTGAGGACTTATGAGCATTAATATCAACATTTTACAAACAATGGCTCTACTGAACACAAATTATCTCCTGCCGACGCAAAAAGACTATGTTGATATCTTTATGCCATTTGTGATGAGTTGTATCAGGCAATCTAATGACAGGGTTATTTCTTCTCCCAAGATACAACGCCTTCTAAGTCAAAGTTATGGACTTAGCCTTCCTCAAGATATCATTACTAATTTATTAAAGAGAGCACAAAAACGAAAGTTGCTTATTGCTGAACACAAAATTTTGATGCCCGACTGGAATAAAATAAGCGAATTTGAAAAAAAGACTCAGTTTATACAAAACAAAGAAAGTGTAACAAGGCGGTACGAATTATTAATTATATCATTAATTGACTTCGCAAAAAATAAGAATGAGGATTGGGTCTTCAAATTGGCGGAAGACTATTTGTTTGAGTATCTTGATCTTCATGGAGTAACGATAATAAGTTCTCTCGTATCAGGAATCAAACTTAAGCATACAGCTATAGAAAAACAAAAAGGGAAGGGATGGCACTATGTGGTTGCAAGTTTTATTTTGTATTGTGAACAAGAAAGTGGGGAAGATTTTGAGTATTTAGAATCTATTGTTCAAGGAAACATATTGGCGAGTTCTGTTTACCTTACAGATACCGGAAAGTTGCGTAAGAAGTTAGATTCAACAGATTTTTACTTCGATACAACGTTTATTATTTATGCTCTTGGGTATGCTGGACAATCACGTGCTGATGCTTGTCTAGAGCTTCTTCAACTACTTAGAAATAATAATGCCAACTTATACTGCTTCGAGCATACCGTTTTGGAAATAGAAGCTGCGCTTAGTGCTAGTGCTCAATGTTTATCGCCGTTAAATAATTATGTACCTTATGGCCCTACTGGAGAGTATTTTTTAGCCGAATCAATCACTGAAGCAGATGTCTTACGCTTTAGAGCAACAGTGAAGGATGATATTCCACGAAAGCTTAGAATTGATATTTGCGATATTCCAAACCATGGTGAATGGACCATTGATGAGGTCGAATTAGATGAAGCACTCAATAAGTACATTGATTACAGACACGAGGAAGCAAAGAGAAAAGATATCGCGTCTCTTTCTGCAATAATGCGGATTCGAGAAGGTAAAAATGCAAGATATTTGGAAGATTGTAAAGCTGTGTTTATCACCACAAACCTCAAATTGGCAAAGGTCTCAAAAGATTTTTTCGCTTTAAATAAAAGTGACTATCAAGTTCCCCCATGCATTACTGATTATAGACTCACAGCTCACGTGTGGCTTAAGTCTCCAACTCAAGCTCCTACAGTTTCTCGTAAAAGGCTAGTTGCGGATTGTTTCGCCGCGATTCAACCTACCGAGAATTTTTGGGAAAAGTACTTATTGGAGTTAGATAAACTAAAAAATGAGGATTGCCTTACCGAGGAGCTATATTTCATTTTGCGATATGATATGTCTGTTAGAAAACAGGTAATGGAGTCTACTAAAGGTGATGAAGACGTTTTTGATGATGAGTGTACTTTTGTCAATGCTACAGTGCCTGAACTACTTTCAATTGCTCGAAAAGAAGTGGTAAAGAAAATAGAAGAGGAACATCAAGTAGAGCTTGACGATGAGCGCCTAAAGAAGGAAAAAGCTCAAGCCGAACGTGATGAGGCATTACTACAACAATTACAAACTAGCCATAGTATTGATGAACTTAAGACTAAACATTATTTAATAATAGACCAGGAAGCAAGTCGAAAGGCTAAGCGAATCATTTTGGTGCTAAAAGTTATTTTATTTCTCTTCATTATTAGTGGGCTGGCAATTAGTTTACTGTCTAGAACTATCATTGATACTTTGTCAGAGAATTATGCTTGTATTTTGATTGGGTTAAGCTTCTTCATGGCTATGCTAACGTTCTTAAATATTTGGTTTGGGGTTTCAATAAAGGGAGCGATCCTGGGGGCAGAATGCTTCTTCAAGAAAAGGATAAAAAAAAGGTTACAGGAAACGTGGGATTTATAGACCCTGTAAATAATTAACCTCAGATCTGTGTAGCAACCAGCTGATTTAGCTCTGAATCGCTGAGATTTAAGCTTGGCTTTTTCGGCTGGTAAATATAGGCAATCAGTACTGCCGTGACTTCCAGCCGACATTCCGCAGCAAATCAGGAATAAAATTTACGGTACACATCGCCAAGACAATCAATGATGACAGATTGCCTGTCCTGAATATTTAGTAGCAAGGTCTGCTGCTCGTTGATGGTCAATAAGTCGATGCCTGCGAAGCATTGAAATACCCAGCGTGCCGTGGGTCGCTG
>JBFHGJ010000028.1:0-57595 GCA_041583135.1 Alteromonadaceae bacterium
AAATACTGGGGTGTTGAGAAATCAGTTGGATAATAAGATACATCCCAAAATATCCTGTGGGCCAACTTGTGGTGAGATGGTATTCCATTCCAAAAATATAACCAAGTACACAGCCGATGATATCAGTCGAGTTTTAATGAGGCGGTATACGCCAAATGGTACCAACATTCTTGATATTGCGCGAGTTCTGAAGGGGCAAGGTATTAATGCACAGGTTTACACTAGAAATAACACAGTAGCGAGCCTGCAAAAACTGGTGTCTCCTCAAGCTCCTGCAATTGTTCGTCTCGATTTGGATGGGACTGGGCATTTTGTAGTACTGGACAATATTGTAAAAAGTAACGAAGAATTGCTCTTCAAGATTCGAGATCCGTGGCAGGGTTTAAATTACGGGCTAAAACAGACTGACTTTGAACAGCTATGGAAAAATGGCCTGTTCATTTCAACTAAAGAGTAGTGGGAGTTGCTAATATGAAAATTAAAGATATTTTGAAAGGTGACACTAGTCTAGGCTCTAAAGTTGAATTGAACTGTTTTATTGTTGCTGCTAGCGAAAAGGTTTACTTGCTTGACGATGAAGAGGCGTCAGATTTGGATAATGCTTTAGATATATCAAATTCTTGGGTTTGGGATTGTCTTGAATATAACGTGCCTCCACTCGGTGGAGGCCCTTGGGCTTATCATGATGATTGTAAAGTGAGCTTGGAAGTCTTTGATAGTCGAAATATTGTTATTTCAATGCTTGAAATTAAAAGAGATAGATTGATTTACCATTTAGAACCAGAGCTTGACATTAGGAACTACAGTACAAATTTGGAAATTGCTCAAAGCCATATTACTGAAAATGGTAAAGTGATAGAAAGCTTAGTTGGCTTCCTCGTCTTGGATGAAAATGGGGCTGTAACACTAAATTCACAGGAAGATTACACATCACCTGAAAATATTGCTCTAACTGTAACGATGCCGAATATTCAGGATGTTGTTAGTGAACATTTTTATGGAGATTCTAACTGCCCTGGGTTTTACAGTGCTTTGGTTGTGGTGAATGCAAAAGTTAATATTGATAAAGACGGTAATATGACGATATCAGACATTCTAGAATGGGAGGTCATTTATCCTGAAGTTAAACTGATCTTTAGTGATATAGGGAACTCATATGCTTATATAGGGCCTGAAAAATGGGTTTTATAAAATGTAGAAGTTTAGACTTGATCTGACAGAGCCAGGGGTCAAGGAGGCTGTTCATAATTCTGTGTTGTCCCGTGCTAACCGTTTGGACGATCTTGGCTGCTTGGATATGACGTAAATTTAACCAAAATAGCGTCATGAGGTGTCGATCATATTATCAAATGGCGAAAAAATGTTGCGTATCGCGGCGTTTTTTCGCCTTTTCCTTATAGGGACATAAGGAGTAGACTACGCCGGGAGCATGCTGTCGATATATTGGCTAAATTGTGAACGACAACATGCGCCGTTTGGTCGAAACGCTCAAAAATTGTATGACGATACAACTAATCTGTTTTAGTCGGGTAAATAATAACCGGTTAGCAGGCCATCCCAATCACTCACTAAAATTGGCCGCTTGGTCTTTTTGTCTAATTTTCCAATCCATGCTTCTTTTGGCGTTCGGCCATTCAGGTTTTCGTGTGTTCTTACGCAATTGTAGCAAGCGGTAAAAATGGCTAAGTGGCTTGATAGGTTTTGTTTGGATAAACCTGCCAATTTCGCTAATGGCTTAAAAATCATCGTAAAACAGAACGCTCTACTAAGTTCCATGGCGCCTACGTCGAAAGCGGCTATTCCTCTTGGTTACTATACATACCATCTACTGGCCATATTTGCATGAGGGCCACAAGTTCTCAAAAGGGTAGTGGTTATATGTAGAGGTTTTATGGCCAATTTTACTTAAAATGTGACGTTTTTTAAGTGGCTTTTAGCATTGAAATGCGGCTAGAAACGCTGGGCTTGTACCAGTTAAGCGATGGTCATTGAGTGCTATTAATATATGGCTTAAAAATCGTGCTGTTTGGGGGATGCCTAGACTGATCTCCCACTGGTGCGTACACTCAAACTACTCGGTGCTCCAGCTATTACTGCGAAAATATGGAATGGTAGAGGTATACTCAGCCAATTCTTTCTTATTTGACCGACAACTAAAGGTATCAAGTTTGTGTATAGGCTCGATGCTAAACCTGCGCAAAAAGCGTCAAAAAATGTTGTTTGTGATTGGACAAATGCTGTCGTAAAGTGGTCGCTTAGGCTTTATTGTTTTTGGTAACCATTTGTTTTTAAATTGAAAATTTTTTTGCTCAGTAATTGTACACATTTGCCAACAGCTGTAATTAGGCTGATAATGGGTTGGTGAGATTTGCACATTAGGCACCAGCCGGGGCTTTCGCCGTAAAACCGACAGTAAACTCGACAGAATTGATGTAAATAAGCTGTAAATAATTGGTGCCTTTGCTTGTTGTAAGCGTCTGATTTCGGGTATCATCAGGCGAAAAACAGTGGATCTGCGTGCGTAGCACGGCCAAGATCCATATAAATTCTAAAGTTGAAAAGGTATTCTTTTGTCTTCCTTAACTCCTTATTTAGACAAGTTGAAGAAACTGCCGCAAGATAAGCTCGCGCAACTGACGGTAGTGGTTCTGATCTGCTATATCGCTTCGATTTTGGCAAACCTCAGCTATTTGGTCATCCCATCAAATCAAGCTGGAGCGCCAATTGCCTCGGCGGCTCGACAAGCGGGCGGTGGACAAAATCAATCAGGCGATAGCGTCAATATCAGTGCGCTGACATCAATGAATATCTTTGGTGCCTATGTCAGACCGCAAGATGCACCAAAAGCCGTTGAGGTGATCCAACCCGACGAAGAAATCCCAGAAACCTCACTTAATCTCACGCTCACAGCCACCGTCGCCATCAATAACAATAGTGGTGAAGGTAATGCCATTATTCAAAGTGGTGGTACGCAAAGCACCTACGGTTTAGATGACAAAATCGATGGTACTACGGCAACGTTGAAGCTGGTTTATCATGACCGGGTGATCATTCAAAATGGGATGCGTCGTGAAACGCTGATGCTTGATGGGGTCGAGTATGACCGCATGAATGTGCCGCATCCGGTTGAAAGCGATGACCGCGAGGAACAGTTGAGCCTAGATGAAGACGAGGGTCATCAAATCGATATGCGTGATGATCCACGCTTAACGCAACGTTTGGAACAAACCAAGCAGGACATTAACGACAATCCAACCAAATTGTACGACTTGGTGCGCTTTTCTCCTTTTCGCCGTGATGGCGAATTGGTGGGATACCGTTTGAATCCGGGTAAAGAACCGGATCTGTTTAAGCGCGCCGGGTTTCATGCCAATGATTTGGCCGTTGAAGTCAACGGCAAACCTTTAAATGACATCAAAGCGGCGATGGAAGTGCTTAGTGAATTTCGAGAAATGACCGAAGCGAACATTGTGGTTGAACGCGATGGCGTTCGTACGGAAATTTTGTTTAGTCTCGACAGCGGCGGTGACGACGCCAAAGAGGCCAGAGATGAACCGCCGCAAACGCGCCAACATGGATTGATTGAGCAACGATGATGAATAACGAATTGAGAACTAAAAAGAACTGTGGTACTGCAACGATGATGAAAAAACTCCTGACCAAAGCGTCTGTATTCACCATGGCAGCCTGCCTGTCTGTATCTGCCTACGCGACGGAATACTCGCCGAATTTCAAAAACACCGATATCACTGAGTTTATCAATATCGTCGGTAAAAACCTGAAAAAGACCATAATCATCAACCCTAACGTGCGTGGCAAAATCAATGTCCGCAGTTACGAAATGTTGACTGAAGAACAATACTATCAGTTTTTCCTCAATGTGTTGGAAGTCTACGGTTACGCCATTGTTGAAATGGATAACAATGTACTTAAAGTGGTACGAGACAAAGACTCGAAACAAATGGCTATTCCGGTGGTTGGCGACGACGCCCCGGGCAATGGCGATGAAATGGTTACCCGAGTCGTTGAGGTTAAAAATGTGCCTGTGCGCGATTTGTCATCGTTGTTGCGTCAGTTCTCACATCAAGCCGGTGGTGGTCACGTGGTTCACTACGACCCTGCCAACGTCATCATGATGACGGGTTCTGCTGCCACCGTTGCCCGTTTGGTTAAAATCATCGAATTGGTTGACCATGCGGGGGATCAGGAAGTTGAGATCATCAAACTTAGATTTGCCACAGCCTCTGAGATCGTTCGAATTGTCGATAGCCTAACCAAAGGGAAAAGCGGTAAGCCGGACCAGCCGGATTTTCTTATTCCCAACGTGACCGCCGACGAGCGTACCAACAGCATTATTGTTTCGGGTGAGCCATTGGCCCGCAATAAGGTGAAAAAACTGATTGAACGGCTAGATAAAGATTTAGAAGATAGCGGCAACACCCGGGTGTTCAATATTCGCTATGCCAAAGCCGAAGACTTGGTGAAAGTGCTCAAAGGTGTGTCTGACTCTTTGGCCGCAGCGGAGCAAAAAGGTGCCACCAATACGCGTGCCCGCAGCAGCTCGGCAGGCCGTGATATTTCAATTAACTTCCATGCCGACTCCAATGCTTTGGTGATCACCGCGCAACCGGACATGATGCGTTCATTGGCCGATGTTATCGCCAAGCTTGACGTACGCCGTGCTCAGGTATTGGTTGAAGCCATTATTGTTGAAGTGTTTGAAGGTGATGGTGTTAGCCTCGGCGTGCAGTGGATGAGCCAAGACGGTGGCTTTACCCAGTTCACCAATGGCGGTCCAGGTATCGCTTCTGTTGCCGCAGGATTGTATGCCGCGCAGCCGACCCCAGGTGCTACCTATACCAGAACCAACGATGCTGGTGTGCCAATTACCGAAAGTGAACCGGAAACCCGAGGCGATGTCAGCCTGTTGGCCAACTTGCTTGGTACGGTTAACGGTATGATGTTCGGTATTATTAAGAATGATTGGGGCGCCGTGGTGAACATGGTGAGCTCAGATACCAACTCCAACGTATTGGCAACTCCAAGTATTACCACCTTGGATAACGAAGAAGCGTCTTTCTTAGTTGGTCAATCGGTGCCTACCATCACAGGTACGTCCGCGAGTAACGGCGCCAATAACAACCCGTTCCAAACGGTCTCTCGTGAAGATGTCGGTATTAAGCTTAAGGTCACACCGCAAATCAATGAAGGTGACGCGATTCAGTTGACCATCAAACAAGAGGTGTCGAGTGTTAGCGGTACTACCGCAGTAGATATCACCATCAATAAACGTGAGCTTGAAACGACGGTTATGGCTGATGACGGCGGCGTGGTCGTGCTTGGTGGTTTGATTGACGAAGACGTACAAGAAAGCATTTCGAAGGTGCCGGTGTTAGGTGATATTCCAATCTTGGGTCACCTGTTCAAATCGACCTCTACCACCAAGAAAAAACGTAACCTGATGGTGTTTATCCGCGCTTCTATCGTGCGTGATGCCGCGACAATGGGCGAGCTGAGCCATCGTAAATACAACTTCTTCCGTGCCAAGCAGCTGGCCCGTCAAGCCGATGGTATTAATCTTATGCCTTCAGCCGAGACACCTGTTATGCCGCCTTGGGATAGCTCGTTGGCATTACCGCCGACATTTGAAGAGTATTTCGAGCAAAAACAGCAAAAGAGTGAAGAAAACGATGACTGATAGCCTCACAGAAAGTGTCGTCGATGAAGCACTTGAGGCAGTTGAGCCTGAGCTAGACGGCGAACAGTTCGACAGCGACGAGCAGGCGGAGAACCTGTTTAGACACCGCTTGCCTTTTGGCTTTGCCAAACGCCAGGGCGTGTTGATCACACTGGAAGATGAAAGCTATATCGCCAATGTCAAAGCGACGACTTCGACCTTGGCCTTAGTCGAAGCTAGACGGTTTTTACGCGCGCCTTTTAGCGTAAAGCTGATGGCCGATGATGAGTTTGAACTGCTACTTGAAGCCAGCTTCCAACGCGACTCAAGTGAAGCAAAACAAATGATGGAAGACATCGGTAATGAAGTGGACTTGTTCACCTTGGCCGATGAAATGCCAGAAACCGAAGACTTGCTTGAGTCTGACGATGATGCACCGATCATCAAGTTGATTAACGCGATGTTCTCTGAGGCCATCAAAGAGGGGGCATCGGATATACACATCGAGACCTTTGAAACGGTTTTGATGATCCGCTTCCGTGTAGATGGTGTGCTTAGAGAAGTGTTGCGACCGAACCGCAAATTGGCATCGTTGCTGGTTTCTCGTGTCAAGGTTATGGCCAAGCTCGATATCGCAGAAAAACGTGTGCCGCAAGATGGTCGTATTTCTTTGCGTATTGCCGGTCGTGGTGTCGATGTGCGTGTCTCGACCATGCCATCGAGCTATGGCGAACGGGTGGTATTGCGTTTATTAGACAAAAACAATGCCCGCTTAAACCTCGAAGATTTGGGCATGACGGTGGCCAACCGTAATTATTTTGCTGAGTTGGTGCGTAAGCCTCACGGCATTATTTTGGTCACCGGTCCGACTGGTTCGGGTAAATCGACCACCCTTTATGCCGCGCTGAGTTCTATCAATTCTAAAGACCGCAATATTCTGACGGTGGAAGATCCGGTGGAGTATGAACTCGACGGTATCGGTCAGACTCAGGTCAACCCAAAGGTCGATATGACCTTTGCCCGTGGCTTAAAAGCCATATTGCGTCAAGACCCGGATGTGGTGATGGTCGGTGAGATACGTGACCTTGAGACCGGGCATATCGGTGTTCAGGCCAGTTTGACCGGTCACTTGGTGTTATCAACCCTGCATACCAACACGGCGGCCGGTGCGCTGACCCGGATGGAAGATATGGGGATTGAACCGTTCTTGCTTTCGAGCAGTTTATTGGCGGTATTGGCGCAACGCTTGGTGAGAACCTTGTGTGTCGAGTGTCGTGAAGAACATCGTCCAGATCACGAAGAATGTGTCATGTTGGGTATTGCCGATGACCAGACCAAGCACATTTATCACGCCAAAGGGTGTGAAAAATGTAACTTTACAGGTTATCGCGGACGAACGGGTATTCACGAGTTGTTGATAGTCGATGAGAAAGTTCGCGAGATGATCCATAACGGTAAAGGCGAACAGGCTATTGAGAAGTATATTCGCAAGCATACCCCAAGTATTCGTCACGATGGTTTCGCCAAAGTGGTTGCCGGTTTAACCACTCTTGAAGAAGTGTTGCGAGTGACACGCGAGGACGGTTAATTATGGCAGCGTTTGAATACAAAGCCATCGATGCCAAGGGCAAAAACAAAAAAGGCATCATTGAAGCCGATACGATTAAGGCGGCAAGACAGGCAATACGAGAAAAGGGTATGGTGCCGGTGGCAGTTGAGCCTACGGCGCAAAAGGAGCATAAAAACGCCGGCGGTCTGTTTGCGCCAAAAATATCGGCAACCGATTTGGCTTTGATCACGCGTCAGCTTTCAACCTTGGTCGGTTCGGCGTTACCGATTGAGGCGGCGATTTTAGCGGTGGCCGAACAGTGTGAAAAACCACGGCTTAAATCGATGATGATGTCGGTTCGAGCCAAAGTTGTTGAAGGGTATTCTTTGGCTGAAGGGCTAGGGGAGTTTCCCACTACGTTCGATAATCTGTTTTGCTCGATGGTGGCTGCTGGTGAAAAATCGGGTCACCTAGATCAGGTGCTTGAGCGTCTTGCCGACTATACCGAGCAGCGTCAGCAAATGCGCAGTCAAATGACTACTGCTTTGATGTATCCGATGACGTTGACCGTCTTTGCTGTTGCGGTTATCGCTGCGTTGTTGGCAACCGTGGTGCCAAAAATCGTCGGCCAGTTCGAGCGCATGGGCCAAGACTTACCGGGTACGACACAGTTTTTGATCTCGGCCAGTGACTTTGTGAGAGATTACGGCATTTTTGTGGTGCTGTTTTTTATCGGTTTGATTGTGCTTATCAAACGGCTACTGAAAAAACCCAAGATACGTCTTGCTTGGGACCGCTGGATCTTAACCCTGCCACTTATCGGTAAGGTATCTAAAGGCATTAATACGGCGCGCTTTGCCCGTACGCTAAGCATTCTGACCTCAAGTGCCGTACCACTGCTAGAAGGTATGCAGATCTCCGGTAAGGTACTTGAGAATGAATATATCAAGGGCACGATCAAAGAGGCGGCAGCACGGGTCCGTGAAGGGGCTGGGCTTAAAGTTTCTTTGGAAAATACCAAGATTTTTCCACCGATGATGCTACATATGATCGCCTCCGGTGAAAAAAGTGGTGAGTTAGAAGAAATGCTCGGTAGAGCAGCAGATAATCAAGACCGGGACTTTGAAATGCGCGTGAGTATTTCATTGAAGATATTTGAACCTGTCTTGGTGGCTGTAATGGCGGGGATGGTACTGTTTATCGTTATGGCGGTACTTCAGCCGATTTTGAATATGAACAATATGGTAGGTTTATAAGGAGGCGATATGAAAAAACGCACACTTAAGCAACAAGGTTTTACGTTATTGGAAGTCATGGTGGTTATCGTCATTCTCGGCGTTTTGGCCGGCATGGTGGTGCCTAATTTGATGGGTAATGTTGAGCAGGCCAACAAAGATGCGGCGGCCATCGAGATCAAATCTATCGAAAACGCGATGAAGATGTACAAACTCAAAAACAACTTCTATCCAACGACCGAGCAAGGGTTGGAAGCGTTGGTAACCAAAACCGATATTGAGCCTATTCCACGCTCTTTCCCGGAAGAAGGCTTTTTGCCGGAAGTACCAAGAGACCCTTGGGACAATGAATACATCTTGGTTAGCCCGGGCGACAACGGCATCTATGATATCTATTCTATGGGACCGGACATGCAGCCGGAAACCGAAGATGATATCGGCAACTGGAAAACCGAAGAGCAAGATCGCTAATGTTGTTTGACTCCGGCGAGGTAGGTAGGGCGTAGACTGTGCAGACATTAAAGAGCAAACGCGCGAAAGGATTTACCCTGCTGGAGGTTTTGCTGGTGGTCTTGCTGATAGGCATGATGGCCAGGATAGTGGTGCCGAGCGTTTCTTGGGGCGGTGATGAAGAACGCCTACAGCAAAGCGCCGAGCGGTTCAAAGCGGTATTTGATTTGGCGTCTGAGTTTGCCATGCTCAACAACACTGAGCTGGGTGTCATATTCAAAGACAACAATTATCGCTTTGTTTCATTCGACGGCACCAAGTGGGTGGATTTTTCCCCCGAGCAGTATTTTGAACCTTCTGATCTTGAAGAAGGTGTCGAACTGGAGTTAGAGCTTGAAGGACTTGAGTGGGCCGTGCATAACCTGTTGTCTGAGGTGACTTTTGAGGTTGAAGAAGACGATGACAATGACTCAAAAGAAATGCTCAGCCCTCAGGTCTTTATTTTATCGAGTGGTGATATTACACCGTTTCGACTGACATTCAGTTATAAACCAGATTTTGCCGATACCATTTATTTTCAGGTCAGCGGCGAGTTTACCACACCGGTGACACTAACCGGTCCCCTCGATGGGTTACCTTAACGATGTATTGCGGCCATAGACAATCAACTCGCCAGCGAGCTAAAACAAAGCGTACAAGCAAAGGTTTTACGCTGCTCGAAGTGCTTATCGCCATGGCGATATTGGCGGTGGCTGGTGTCGCCGTCATGAAAGTCAGTGCCGAGCACACCAGCAGTTTGATTATGCTCAAAGATATAACCTACAGCTCGTGGGTGGCAGAAAATCGCATGGTTGAGATCCAGTTGGAAGGTAAATTTCCGCCTGACAACAATAAAAAGGGCAAAACCGAGATGGCTGGCCGAGAATGGTTTTGGAAGCAGGTGGTTGAGAAGGTTGCCGATAAGTCGTTGCGTAAGGTCACCGTTGAGGTGCGTTATAAAGAAGACGACAAAGAGCCGATGTACCAGCTGACCACCTTTTTAGGGGGCGAGTCTAAATGAACACTCGTCGTTTAAAGCCACAGTCGGGCTTTACCCTCATTGAAATGCTGCTGGCGACGGTGATCTTTGCCTTGATTGGTATTGCCTCACATTCGATTTTGACGGCAGTGACCGACAGTAATGAATTGTCGGTGCAGGCCACGGAAGAGTTACATGGCCTTGAGCGGGCGTTTTTTTGGATGGAGCGCGATTTTTTGCAGGCCGCCACCAGACAGGTTCGCATTGATGGTGATGCGCCGACCGATAAGATATTTGTTGGCGGCGATTTGATTTTTGAGTCCCAAGGCGGCGCGGTTGCCTTTACTCATGACGGCTGGCGTAATCCGGGGATGATTTTACCTCGAGCCGAAATTCAGCGGGTGGCCTATCGCATGTTCGATGGCAAACTTGAACGACAGTATTTTAATTACCCTGATCCGGTGACCGGTGAAGAACCGCGAGTTCAAGTTTTGCTCGAAGGACTTGAGAGCCTTAAATTTGAGTTTTACGGTGGCAATGGCTGGGGTGAGGCTTGGGAAGATGGTGGTTTGCCGACAGCGGTCAAGGTGACCATTGAGACTAAGAATATGGGTGTGGTTGAGCGCATTTTTTTGCTGACCGACAACGCTTTAGGTGGCAGCGACAGCAAAAGTAGCGGTGGTGGCAATAGTCGCGGCAGTGACAACAATCGTGGCGGAGGTCGTAAATGAATAAACGACTTGCTAAGCAACGTGGTGTGGCATTGATTTCTGTGTTGTTTGTGGTCGCGCTGACGGTGATCATCGCCGTTGAGATGTCTGGCCGATTACAATTGCAGATGTTGCGAACGACCAACATTAACGGTGCCAGACAGGCTTACTGGTATGCCATCGGCGCCGAACAGTTGGCCAAGCAAATGATTGCCCGGATAAACTCGGAAAAGGACAATCGTTCATCGACTATCCATGCCGGGCAGGATTGGTCCCAACAAGGGCTGAACTATCCGGTCGATGGCGGCACCATCGGTGGCGAATTGAAAGACTTGCAGTCGTGCTTTAATTTGAATTCGTTGGCACAAGATCCGTTGGCTGAAACCAAAAGCAATAATCAAAATGCTTCTACCCCGACTCCCAATAGCGGTGGCGGGTTAAAGCCGGTAGAAAACAACGGTAGAAAAGAAGAACGCAAGACCTTAGGGGATTTGTCGGCACAGCGCCGTAAGGGTATTCCTTTTGCCATGGAAGCCTTTACCCGTTTGCTCCAAGAGCTGGGGATTGATGAGATCTCAGATGTTCCCCCTGAATATTTGGCTCAGCGACTAAAAGATTTTATCGATGCCGATAGCCGATTGACCGGTTCTGGCGGCATGGAAGAAGATGATTATATGGGGTTGGAGATCCCCTATTTAGCCTCTAATTCAATGATGAGCAGTGTCAGCGAATTACGTTTGGTCCAAGGGTTTACGCCACAAATTTTGACCAAGATTAAACCGTATATTTGTGTTATCCCCGGTGATAGCCGATTAAAGATCAATATCAACACCTTAGACCCTGAACACTCGGAGCTGTTGGTGGCGATGTTAAGTGGATTATCGAAGCAAGATGCCGAGGCGCTGATCGCCGGTGCTCAGCCTGATGGTTATGAGACTGTGCAGGATATGTGGGATAAATCTGAAATGAACCGGGTTGAGGATAAAGTAAAATCCGAGGCCATTAAATATTTTGATGTCACTACACAATATTTTGAGCTCAAAGCACAAACAAGTTATGGTGACTCCAAATTCTATTTAAACTCTAAATTACAACTAAACCAGAGCAAGCAAGTCACTGTCATTGCTCGAAGATTCGGAGTGGATTTGTGAGTGAAGTATTACTGATTCGATTAGGCTCAAGCAGCTCTGAGCTGATCCCTTGGGTGGTCTGGTCGGACGCCGAGCAGGATGTTATTGCCGCCGGTGAACTCAATGGTGCCAAAGAGCTGGTTAAGCTTAGCGAGCATGGCGACGGTCGAGAAGTCCGGGTGTTGCTGCCTGCTTGCGATGTCACTTTAAAAACCGTGGTATTGCCGGGTAAATTCAATCGCCAGTTGCAGGCGGCTTTGCCGTTTATGCTCGAAGAAGATTTGACACAGGATATCGATAAGCTGTTTTTTGCCATTGGCGAGAAAGGCCTGCAAGAGGGCAAGCATACTATCGATATTGCGGTGGTTGATAAATCACTGATGAGCACTTGGCGCGACTGGCTGGAACAGGCGCAGTTGAAGGCGGTACAGTTTGTGCCCGATGCTTTGTGTTTACCGCTCAATGACAACGGTGCTAGCGGGATTGAACTCGCTGGCCAGTGGTTGGTTCGTGGTGGAAATTGGCAGTGTGCTGCGGTTGATGATAGCTGGTTTGAGCAGTATTTGCAGTTGGCTGGCTTGCATCATAAAGATGAAACGGATGAACCTTACAGTTTTGTTGCCTATAGCCCTTTTACCGCTGAGGTTGAGAATGTGCAGGTTGAAGACGGGACACCTGAATTGCCGTTGAAACTGCTTGCCGGTAACCTTAAGGCAACCTCTTTTAATTTGTTGCAAGGTGAGTTTGCTTTCAAAAAAGAAGGCTCAAAGGTTTGGCGCACATGGCGCACCGCCGCAATGGTTGCCGGTATTGCCGTGGTGATGCAGCTTGGCTATCGTGGCGGCATGGCTTGGTACTTATCCGGTCAGGTTGAACAGGAAAAGGCAGCCTTTACCGAGCTGTATAAACAAGCATTTCCGGGTTCGCGTATGCGACCGAACCTGATGGAGCGCGATTTACGACGTAAGATGAAAGCGTTAAATGGTAGCGATGGCGGTGATGTCGGCTTTTTGGCGATGTTGGAGCAAGTGGCGCCGCTATTTAGCCAAAGTGGTAGCTTTGTCCCAAGTAGCTTTAGATACGATGCCAAACGCAGTGAATTGCGAATGGAAGCCAGTGCCAATGGCTTCCAAGACTTTGAAAAGTTCAAAACCGTAGCGCAGCAACAAGGCTTTAGCGTGACCCAAGGCTCGCTGAGCAACGATGGCGATAAAGTGCTTGGAAGTGTCTCGGTTAGAAAGGGTGGTTAAGATGTTAAAAGCCAAATGGGAAAGTCTCAATGAACGTGAGCAGCGTCTGGTCGGTATCGGCGGCACTGCGTTATTGGTGGCCATTTTTTATTGGGGATTATGGCAGCCGCTGGGCGACTCGATGGCGCGCAGCCAAAAGCTGTTGCAAAAACAGCAGGCAACCAACAATTGGGCCAAAGAGGCGGTCGTTAAGCTGAAGTCTTCAAGTGGCACAAGCCAAAACGGCGCTTCGTTATCACAAATCATTAATAGCACGGCCAGACGCTTTAATGTGCAGATTGGTCGTATGAACCCTAAGGGCGATCAATTGAACCTGTTGGTTGAAGAGATAGTGTTTAATGATCTGCTTAAGTGGATAGCGCACCTTGAGCAAAGCCAAGGGGTTAAAATCATCAACCTTGACGTTTCCGAGCTGGAACAACCGGGTAAGGTCAGGGTTTCGCGTCTGTTACTCGAAAAAAGCTGATAGAGCCATTAAATGAAGAATTTGAAACTCAATATCGCGGTATTTTTCATAGCCTACTTTGTATTTATGCTGGTTAAGTTACCGGCCGCAACGGCACTGAGCATGGTGAGTTTGCCTGCGGGTGTGCAGCTGGGTGAAGCCAGTGGCACATTGTGGCAAGGCCAGCTGAGTGCGGTGCAATATCGCAACGACGTATTTACCAATGTGAAGTGGCAGCTAAAACCGTTATCTTTACTTGGCGGCAATTTGGCTGCGGATGTCAGCTTTGGTAAGTCGCGCGACAGCAACGATATTTCAGGCAGTGGCTTTGTTCGTAGCAACTTTGCTATGGATGATTACAGCGCTGAAAATTTGACGCTACGTCTGCCGGCTGCCGAGGTGATGCAACGTATGCGCATGAATTTGCCTGCGACAGTAAGTGGCAGAGTGATCTTAAACGTCGCCGAATATGATAAAGGGACGCCGTATTGTGAAGTGTTAAGTGGCAAAGTGAAGTGGCTTAAGGCTTCGGTCAATATGGGCGCGGATATTCCGCTGGGTACTCTTGAAGCCGACCTTGCTTGTCAAAAAGGTGAAGTCGAACTCAAAGTTACCAAAGAAAATCCTTTGGGGCTGCAAATGACATCGCTTATCGGAGCCAACAACAAGTTTTCAGTCGATGGGTTTGTTAAGCCAGATGGCACGATGCCGACGCAAGTTCATAACGCAGTGAGAGTATTGGGTCAAGCCGACAGCCAAGGGCGTTACCCACTGAAGTTCTAGTGCCTGAGACGAGGTAGGGCACACCACAAGCCGTATACTGAGTCTAGAGGTCGGCTACGGCGCGTTTATGCCAATATTAAAGCCGCAGTATGCGGCTTATTGCATGACAACAACCACCGTTTAGCCTACATTCGGTCTTTGATATACCGGATAAGCTCGCCGACGGTCTTAATGCTATCCAATGCTTCTTCTGGAAATTCGACATTAAACTTGTCTTCAAAGCTGACTGCCAGCGCGACAGAACTAAGCGAATCGATAACCAAGTCATCGACAAAGCGGGCGTTATCGGCAACATTTTCTTCTTCTACACCTAATTCTTCGATGATCATCGATTTTATGGTTTGGGCTACATCACTCATTTTTGACCTCAATTCACATTGCAAAAAAAAGATGGGTATTGTGTCTATATTGATGTTATATAGCGCACTTTGTTCATTGTTGAAATACCCGGTAGGTAAAAATTGCGTCTGAAGCGGCTGTACTGCGTCACTGGGGTAAGACAAAAACTGAAGTAAATTGCAGATATTGCTTACAGCCAAGTTGTGCCTATATTGCTATAGTTCTATTATGATAGTTGTTCGATTTGCCTAAGATCCGCTCAAACGAGGAGAAGTGAGATGCAACCGGCCCACACCGATCAACAAGCCGCCATTGATTTGAGATATTTGAAACAATCGATCTCTAATCTTGACGAGTTGTTGGAAAAACAAAAAGACTCAGCCGCCTATCGCTCATTGGTTAAAGAAGCTTTATCTGACATTGATTTGGAAGTGGCTATTTTAAAGTCGTCGGTAGAGTATCCACGTTAGGATATTTGCGGTTTTTGTTTCATCTGGGTGTGATCTGCGCCCCAGCGAAGATGAAAAAGGCAAAAATAGAAAGCGCTTTCACTAACTGTCCTTTCACTAACCGTCTATGCATTTACTGCCTGTGGCAGACTAAACTTACCCTCCATAATACATATTGTTCTCGTACTACTTTGTTGCGGCCTATCTGACTTTCATCTTTTTTGTTCTAATCAAGCCTTGTGGTAAGCAACAGGGCTTATCAGCCGCGCTGCTCAGGCGGTACGTAGCCGGGGATTTTACTGACATCGACTTCATCAATTTGGCTTGCATCTAAAAACTCGTTGGCAAAGGTCATATACACTTGTTTGTCGATAAAGACATCAAATAGGTCGGGGTCTATGTGGGCATCTTTTTTCATGAAGCCCATAATTCGTAAGCACTCACTAATCGGTTTGGCCTTTTTGTATGGTCTGTCGGAGGCGGTAAGGGCTTCAAAGATATCGGCAATGGCCATAAGTCTTGCCTGCACCGACATTTGCTCTCGCGTCAGGCCACGAGGGTAACCGCTGCCGTCCATCTTCTCATGGTGACCACCGGCATATTCCGGCACTCTTTGTAGATGTTTGGGAAAGGGCAGCGCTTCGAGCATATCGATGGTGATATCCATATGGTGGTTGATCACGGCGCGTTCTTCGTCGGTTAAGGTGCCTCGGGCGATTTTTAGATTGTATATTTCGCCGTCGCTTAACAGATTGGTGCGGTTTCCTGCGATTTCGATGGTGCAGCTATGGCCGATATCTTCAACTCGCTGCTGCATCTCAGGCGGCATAAATTCTCCACCAACATTGGATTTACGCAAAAATTCGCGGTCGTCGTCAAGCTGCGCAAGCTGCTGCTCACAGCCTTTTTCCAGCTCGGCGACCAATGCCATATCACCGGCCTTCAGCGCCGCTACCAGCCGCTTTTGGTGAGCCAATTCGATATCTCGTTTGGCCAATTCTATTTTGACATCGACGTACTCTATGCGATCAAACAACATCTCTAGCTTGGTCGATTTGTCCATGACCGCCTCTGGGATGGCGATTTTACCGCAGTCATGTAGCCAGCCTGCTATCGACAGTTCATAGCGATCTTCCGGGCTCATATTAAAATCGGCTAAAGGTCCGGATGTGGTTGCGTGAACTGCGTCGGCTATCATCAGGGTCAACTCCGGTACCCGGCGGCAATGGCCACCAGTGTATGGCGACTTTTCATCGATGGCTTTTGCGATAAGACGGGTAATGGATTGAAACAGGTTTTCCATGCCGTCAATCAGTTGCCTATTGGTGAGGGCAACGGCTGCCAAAGAAGCCAATGAGCGGATCAGTGCCTCAATGTCTTCTGAAAACGGGATCACATTGCCATCTTTGTCTTGGGCGTTGATCAACTGCATTACGCCATTGAGTTCACCTTCGTGATTGGTCATCGGTATCGTCAAAACCGATTTGGTACGATAGCCGGTTTTGGCATCCATATTACGTGCGCCGGTCATATCGTACTGAGTATCATAGGCATCTTTGATATTGACTAGGGCTTTGGTTGCAGCGGCAAGGGCGACGATGGCCGAAGAATTGGGTTCGTCATTGATAAAGATAGGAATGGTGGGAAAGTTGATCGGATTGCCGGTGGTGCCGCCAAGCGCCATACCTAGGGTATCATTGAGCAAGGTTTCAAATTTCAGCTCGTTGTCGTCCGTAATGGAATAGATGGTGCCGCCATCGGCATTGCCGATGGCCTTGGCACTGAGCAAAATATGTTCGAGAATTTTATTGGTGTCTTTTTCCGCCGACAGTTCAATGCCGATCTCGACGAGATGGGCCAGCGGGTTTGAAGCTAATTCTGCCAGTTCTTTGATGCTTTGCATGTTACTTACTCGTATGGGTAAATGAGCCATCCCAGTCTTCCCCTGGGGGGTGTTCCTTGAGTATTTCGATGCGCTCTAGGTATATAGAGTATACTTTCCTGTTAGGGTTATGTGCCAATAACGCTTGAAATTTTTGCTCAGCCTTTGACCAGCTTTGTGCCAGATAGTCATCATAGGCGTCGTGATATTGTGCAATCTCATCTAAGGTGGCCTTATCATTGGCCAAGTCCGGGTGTACCGGTTCTAAGATTGATACCGCAGTGTCTTTACCTTTAACCCTCACTTTGTCTATTGGTCTAAAGGTGAGTTTAGGACATTTGGCAACGGTAAATTCACTGACCAATAAGTCTACACCATAAAACTTGGTTAAGCCTTCGAGACGAGAGCCTAAGTTAACGGCATCGCCAAGTACGGTGTAGGCTCTGCGATATTCCGAGCCCATGTCGCCGACATTCATTTCTCCGGTGTTGATGCCGACGCCGATGCGAATGGCAGGCCAGCCCTCGGCAACAAATTGTTTGGTCAGTTCTTCGGTGATCTCAAGCATTTTGAAGGCGCATTGAATGGAATGCTCGGCATGGTCTTCGTCATTCAGTGGCGCATTCCAAAAGGCCATAACCATGTCGCCCACGTATTTGTCGATAGTACCTTGGTGTTCAAAAATGGCTTGAGTAATAGGGGAGAAATAACGATTGAGCAGGTTGGCCAAATCGGCGGCGCTGAGTTTTTCCGAGATGGTGGTAAAGCTGCGAATATCCGAAAACAGCACGGACATTTCTTTACGCTCGCCGGCGGTATTGAGCGACTCAGGGTTTTGTAGCATTTTGTCGATATGCGCCGGTGGCACGTATTGGTCAAAGATGCCTTTTATTTGTTTACGTTTGCCTGATTCGGTGAAAAAGCCCATTGCAATGTTTACAACAGTCAAAGTAAAGCAAAGCAGTAACGGCGTTGCCAAGGATAGGCTGACTTTTTGTACCGCCCACATGTAATAATCAAAACTGATGAGCCCTGCCAAAATAGCAAAGCCAAAAATGGCTATCGCTCGTGGTCCCAATGATGGTAGTAGGGTACTTAACAATAGCCCTAGGAAAATCAAAAGGAACCACAGTGTCGCTTCCATCACGTCTGGTTCACTGGGCAAGTATTCAGGATATAATAACGCTTCTACTACATTGGCATGAACCTCAACTCCCGGATATTGCACGCCAACCGGTGTTGCTCTTAAATCGGCATTGCCAACTGCTGATGTGCCGACAAAGACTATGGCACTGTCAAATGTCCCCTCTGGTAACCTATCATTGAGTACGTCAGTTGCCGAAATATAGCGGTAGCTGCGGGCGGGGCCTTTATATGGTACAAGCACTGATCCCGTGGCGCTGGTGGGAATGAACAAATCATTGAGTTTTACCCCGGTGACGGTTCTAAATCCTTTGATATTGGCTGTTTGGACCTCTACTTCTGGCGCCAATGTATATAACCTGACGGCCTCAAGCGCTAACGATGGATAGAATTTATTTTGGTAGTTTGCGAATAGCGAGGTCGAACGGATAAATCCATCACTTGCAGGGTCAGCATTAAGAAAGCCGATGCCTTTGGCCGTTTGGTTGAACAGCTCAATATTTGATACATGGCCGTAGTATTGTCGGCTGGCAACCGCTGAAAGGTCATCGGTATCAAACACGATAGACGTCGGCGGCAGGCTACCTGCTTTGATTTCGTCGGTGTCATTGAACAGCATGCTGATCACCGTATCGACGATTTGAATGGACTCGGAAAAAGCGATATCGGCATCGGCTTGTTCGGTATATTGAGATACCGTTTCAAGCAGCGACTCATCGACTTCGTTTTGTTTGAGTAGCTTGACTACGGATTCCACTGGGTTGGGTTCTGGTTCAGAGAACATGATATCGAGCGCGATAACGGCGGCGTTGTCGTCGGCCATTTTTTCAATCAGTTTGCCGATTTTAAAGCGGCTCCAAGGCCAGCGGCCTTCGGTTTGCATACTGCGCTCATCTAAATCGACAATCAAAATGGTGGTGAGCACTTCCGGTCTCGGCTGAATGGCGGACTTAAGCCGAATATCGTAAATCAAGCCGTTAATGCGCTGTAATGTGGCGGTGCCCTGACCAAACATCTGTAGTGCCAAAACCAGTAATGTGATCAAGATACCTAGGGTGATACTGGTGCGTTGCTCTTTGAGATAGTTAAAAAACATGCTAAACGTCCAATGTTGTGCCTTCACTGGCGGCGATAACCTCGAATTTTAAGCCAGTTTGGTTGATTTTCTCAATAAAGTCATCAATTTGAGTATCAGTTCTTTCTGGGTCGTGGCTGTAAAGCACCAGCTTGCCGACCTTGGCCCGTTGTGCTAAGTCTACCGCTTCTGCGGCTACTGAGTGTCCCCAGCCCCATTTAAGCGGCATATCGTCGGGCATAAATTGGCCATCGTGGATGAGTAGGTCGATGTCTTTAAATATGGCTACCCACTCATCTACGCTGTTCTTCACTTTGGCCGGGGTGTTGAGTTCGTTGTCGGTGCAGTAGGCCAGTGATTTGCCGTCGCACTCGATGAGGTAGGCACTGCCGCCGCCGGGATGATTCAGTTCATAGCGGGTGATATCAAAGCCATTGACCTTCATCTGCTTGCGCTTGCCCCTGAGTAGCCGTATCTCTGCTTTTAAGTGCCGGTAGTGCACAGGAAAAAAAGACTTACTCATTTGTTCTAAAATGGCATCGTCATGATCAAACTCGGTATTGCCGGGATAGATATGCAGTATATGTTCGCGTAGATAGGCCGGGACAAAAAATGGAAAGCCTTGAATATGGTCCCAATGGTTGTGGCTGAGCAGGATATAAATGTCTTTTTCCTGGTGCTTGATTTCGTTACCCAACTGACGGATACCGGTACCAGCATCAAGAATGAGCTTGCGCCCGTCTTTTGCGGTGATCAACGCGCAGGCGGTATTGCCGCCATACTTTACCGTTTCTGGTCCGGGGCTGGGGCAAGAGCCTCTCACGCCGTAAAAAGTGACCTTCATAATGGGTGTTTTTCCGTCTTGGGCATCAATGTCGTTATGGCGATTAAGACCGTTGCTATTAGCATGTGGTTTACGCCCAATATCCTGATTGAATTAGAATTAGTCTCAAATGAGTATAAGTCATAATTTTGAAATTTGCTGTGATTGCTCAGCACGGGATTTCATCATTTTTAGTAAGGCGATATGAAAATCAGCAATAATGGCTTCACCCCAAAGCCTGGAGTAAACTCCGAAGCTGGTATTGTCTTTAAGTGTGGTTTTCAAGGTTAAGACAGTATTACCGGCTTTATCGGATGAAATATAATAGCCACCATACAAGGGTGAGAAATAGTCGCCGCCAAGTTTGACGTGATTATCAAGAGCGCTATCTGGGATTTGAGAGGGGTCGATATCAAAGTCGAAGGCAAGCACTTTGTTGGGCTGCCACTGGGTGATTATCTCGTTAAAGACGATGCCTTTTTGCCAGTAGCTGGTACGCACAGCACCGACACGGTTGCCATCCATTCGAGCTTCAAGAGGTTTGGGGATGCCGATAAAGGTATTGATATAGCTGTCAAATTCATCATCATCGATGGATTTGACATTGGCCAATTGCGCCCAAACGGCTTCTTTTGGCGCATTGATGGTGATGTGGTTTTCCACCTCGTAAACTTGCGACAGTGACAAAAAGTTGACTTCAATAGGCGAGATTAAAAGCGGTAAAAAAGCAACGCTTATCAGCGTGCCGTTGTTGTTCTTATTCAGGCTGCGATAAAGCCAGCCTGCAAACATGCCACCGAAGCTGCTGAGCGCCATAAATATTGGTAAGGCAATGGCAATACAAATACTGCCCTCTAGCAAGGTAACAATACAAACCAGCAAAAAAGCAAAGATTGGCTGCCAAGCGATGCGCGCCATTTTGCCATAGTCGATGTCGCGATTGACCTTGAGCTCGAAATGAACCCGAATAAAGCCAATAACAAACGGCACTAAGAACAAAAATGACAGGGTAACTAAACCACCGTGGGCCTTGGTAAATTCTAGATCCCAGATAAGCCGCATAGCAACGCCGTAGAGCGCGCCAAGAAAAATGCCGATAAAGATGGGTGCTTTTTGATGCATGGTAATTCCTTGATTTTCGCTTGAGCCAAATGGCAGGTGCTTTCTTGCTCACTGACGCTATTGTATAGGGATTTTGTCTTATATCTCTAGCTTTTAGTGTTGCTGCTGGTTTAAGCGGCATAGCCCATCTTGTCCGACGTAACAGTATTGCACCGGCTGCTTAAGGGTTTTGACAATTAACGCATCCATTTTCTCGTTGTCACCACAGGGGATTGGTTCTTTTGGCCAGGGGCGGCAAAGGGGCCATTTTTCTTTGGCAAAAGTGGCTTGAAGCTGCTCATTTTCACTGCTGGGCGGAATGGCTTGGTTACTTTCGTCCAAGCTTAAACACATGGCGTCAGTCAATACTGAGACCCTTGTTTGTCCAAAATTTGCATTTGTGACATTGATTCCACTAAACTGAGTAGGTGTAATGTTTTTAGTGACTGTTCTAATGAATTGAATATTGATGTTGGCATCCCTGAGGTCTACAAAGTTGGCGTTTAGCAAGGTCAACGTCTGTTCCTGAGCTTCGATTTTCGCTTTACTAAAATTAGTAAATGTCAAATTACCTATCGAGATAGGGCCAAGTCTGGTGCCTTGTGCATTGAGGTCGCATATTTCTATATGACGAATAAGATTTTTGAATACTAAGCCATTGTTTATAATTGTCTCTATTTCTCCATTAGATTTCTTGTTTTTTTATCTCTGATATAGATACATTACTATTGAAGATGCGTAGCCCACTGATATCATTGGCACTAAAATCTATGGATTCAAAGTCAACTTTGTAAAACAAGGCTTTTGAGAGTTTTGCGTTTTCGAAGCTGAGGTTGTTTAATTTGCTATTGAAGAATATAGCCTCCGATAGTTTAGCGTTAGTAAAGTTTGAATGACTGAGTGACGCACCGTAAATCCGGGCATTTGACAAATCACTCCAGCCAAAGTCGATGCCATAAAGCTCAGCGCCTGATAAGTCAACGTTGCGCATATCACTCTTTTGTAATTGACAATCGGTGCAGCTAAAAAAGCGCAAGTTTCTATCGGACAAATCCGGTCCCTTGGTAAAACGGCGGATATAATCTTGCAGTGCGCGCTCACTCAAAACTTCAGAGTTTACTGAACCATTGTATAACCAAGTGGGGGTTGGCTTTTCTATTGTTAGGTCTGTGCCTGCGGGAAACGCAAAGTGCTTACCGGGCAGAACCATAAATAGACGTGATTGATTTTCGCATTTTTTGTCTTCTCTTGCAGAGACTTGGGTGTGGCAGTCATCAACGATAATTGAGAGCCGGATAGTAAAATAAAGAGGGACTATCACTGTTAATATTGCATTTAGTTTATAAATATTCCGTTGCAATTTAGAACGCTCATGGTTGGCGAGCCGATACTGCATATAGGCCAAAATGAAAAAATCAACAAATACGATGATGATGTGTAAGACAGTGATACCAATAGACTGATATATGGCAAAACGATAAGAGATATAGATTAAGAACAGCATCGGATACAAGATAATGAGAAAAAGGATAAAGCTTGCAATGTCTTTTACTTGTGTATCTATGTGGGAGCGCTCTTGAATGTGTAGCAGTAAAAATGGCAGAAAATGCCTGCTATCGATATAACGAAAACTCCTGAGTTTCATCGATAATATGTAAGTGTTAAATATCAAGTTCAAATGCAAAATCAAGATTAGCAGTGGTGCACCGATAAAAAAATGACTGGCTTTTAAACCGACATTGAGCAGTGGAAATGATATCTCGACATTTTGAAATAAGTTTTTATCGGACACCGAAAAGATCATGATTGACAGATAAGTGAGCACAAAAATGAACGTGATCATCAAGTTTCTGACTGACTTTGCGGTGTTGTTGATGGTATCAATGCCGAGCTGGTATTCGGCTGAGTCTAACGCGCGGGGGTCATGGTATTCACACAATTGCTGCCAGCGTTTTTCCGATACTTGATGATAATGCAATGCAAAACTTAGCTCGGCGCCACTGGCAATTAATGCTTTGATTTTGTCGTAGGTTTCACGGTCTTGTTGGTTCATTTTATTATTGTGCTTAACTGCGGTAAATATCCTGATTAGTAGGCTAGTCTATTTAGGCACAAATGTCATTTGCCGGGGATTTTTCCTAAAACCCTAAAAAACTGGCGGGTTTATTTGATTTAGGGCAAGTTTGCGCAAATTTTAAGTTGTTGTGTACAGGGGTGATGTGCTATAAATAAGAATTATTATCATTTGCATAGTCATACGTAGTTTCACCATGGTTTTATCTGATCTCAGTCGTAAACAAACGGCCAAAGTGCTTTGCCTACCACAAGATGTCGATGCCTGTCACTGCTTGCTTGAGCAGGGTATTGCGCCGAGCTGCCAGCTGACCTTGATGCACAAGGCGCTGTTTGGCGGGCCGGTTGCGGTGATGGTGGACAACACTAAGCTCGCTATCTCTAGAGCGTTGGCTGCTCAGATAGTGGTGGAGCTTTGTTAATGAAGGAAGTCGTCTTAGCGGGCTTTGCCAATGCGGGAAAAACCAGTCTATTCAACCTGTTGACTAGCTCGATGCAAAGCGTCGGCAATTGGTCTGGGGTGACGGTTGCGGTTAAGTCGAAACAGGCTGAGTTTGCCGGTGAAGCGGTTAATGTAACCGATTTGCCAGGCCTAAGTAGCCTCGGAGCAAAGTCACGCCAAGGTAAAGACATCACTATTACCCAGCAGTATCTGACGCAAAATTCGGTGGATTTGATTGTTAACGTGGTCGATGTCACCCAGCTCAAGCGAGAGCTAACACTCACAACTCAGCTGCTTGCGATGGGTAAGCCGATGGTGGTGATGCTCAATAAGACGGATATCAGCGCCGGTTTTAGTGTCGATGTACACAAGCTTAGTGAGGCGCTCGGTTGTCCTGTTGTCGCCATCGCTGCCAACGACAGCAAGCAAGGCGACAAGCTAAAGCAATGTTTGCATTCGCATTTGCACGAAAAGAGCGTATCACAAAGTGAGTTTGCGTCACAAAACATGGAGTTGATGGAGCGTGTTGTTAAGGTTGCCGAGATAGTACAGCGGTGTACTAAGGCGAGCGAAAGTAAGACCTCCATCGTGCAAAGGTTCGATAGCTTGGCACTGCACCCTGTAATGGGGTTACCTGTGTTTTTGCTGATGATGTACTTGCTCTTTATGTTTGCCATCAATGTCGGTAGTTCTTTTATTGACTTTTTTGATCTGGTTGTCGGCCACGTTGCCGTCGCGATGCCTACTCATTATCTCGCCCAATTTAATTTACCGACCTGGCTGTTGACCATCATTGAAGGTGTTGGCTCCGGGGTGCAGACAGTGGCGACTTTTATTCCTGTGGTGGCGAGTCTCTTTATTGGTTTAACCCTACTAGAAGCAAGCGGTTATCTCGCCCGTGCGGCCTTTGTGGTTGAAGGTGTGATGAATCGTGTTGGGCTGCCGGGCAAGGCGTTTGTGCCGCTGATTGTCGGCTTTGGTTGTACCGTGCCCGCAGTAATGGCAAGCCGAGTGATGGACAGCGAGGCGGCGCGGATCAAGACCGTGATGATGGCGCCGTTTATGTCCTGTGGTGCGAGATTGCCTGTTTATGCCTTGTTTGCAGCGGCATTTTTTCCCAACAATGGCCAGAATTTGGTGTTCTTGCTGTATTTACTGGGGATTGTTGCGGCGGTTGCAACCGGTTTGATGCTTAAGGCGACATTATTGCCAAGTCAAAGTGGTCATCAGTTGATGGAACTACCGAAGTATCAGTTGCCCAACTTTGCCTATTTGTGTAAGCGGGTTTATAGACGCACCAAAAGCTTTGTTACCGGCGCTGGTAAAACCATTGTATTGGTGGTGTGTTTGCTTAATTTTATCAATTCTATCGGCATTGACGGTAGCTTTGGGAATCAGGATTCGAAAAACTCTTTGCTTAGCCAAGGTGCTCAAGTGGTTACGCCGGCATTGTCGCCGATGGGGATCCGTGAAGACAATTGGCAGGCCGGTGTCGGTATTATCACGGGTATTTTTGCCAAAGAAGTATTGGTGGCGACTTTCAACAGTTTGTATTCACCGCAGCAAGGTGGGGCGCAAGCGTTACCTGCCTTTGGTGATGTTTGGCAAGAGGCGGTTGATTCTATCGGTGCCAATTTGCTTGGTATTGAGCCAGAAGATCCGCTTGGCATCGATGTTGGTGATATTAGCGATTTGTCTGCTGCAGCGGCCGAGCAGCAGGTCGAATTAAGTACGTATCACAATATGCAAACCGCCTTTGACGGCCAGTTGGGTGCCTTTAGCTATTTGCTGTTTATCTTACTTTACACCCCTTGCGTTGCGGCAATGGGCGCAATTAAGAATGAGGTCGGCACACGCTGGGCCGGATTTGCCGCGCTGTGGAGCTTTACTTTAGCCTATTGCGCCGCCACCTTATGCTATCAACTTGGCTCTTGGGCGCGCTCGCCTGTCAGCGCATCCATAACGATCGCCATCGTCATCGGCTGTTTAATGATGATTTATTTGCTGCTAAAGCGAGTTGCGACAAAGCGCAAAACCATCGCTACTGTTGTACACTACTCTTAAAATTGAACTGAGCACTGGTCGGCTCAGACAAGAAGGCGTGGTTAATGATAGATAAAATGCGTTTTGTTGCGCAGAAAATGCAATGGGTAAAGCCAATCGCGATTGTCGCTGCATTCTGTGCTGTGGGGCTGATTGGTTATATTGTCTCAGCCGATAGTGGTATCGCGACAGATGATCGGTATTTGTATCCGAGTGTTCTGTTGTTGCTGTGGTCGTTCTCCGTTCTTGGCTTTATTCGCACTTTTGTTCATGTGCCAGATGCATCTGATGGCTCTTTAGGCTTTTTCCGACGTATCGGCAGGGCGTTGGTGCGCTTTTACTATTATCTGCTTTCCTTTGTGATGCTGGGTTTGACCATCGGTGTCGTGTTTGCCAGTATTCGCGCCTTAAGGCTCTGAATTCTAAAGCGCTTTAAACTCTAAGCGGTTACCTCAATCACCATTTCATGGCCTATTGTTGGCACCTGTCTCACGGGCTACATTAAAGTCCATAATGTTGGATTGTGGCTCACTAAAGCTAACGGTTGTACATGGTTGACACTTTCAGTGACACTTTGCTCTTGTGTCGTTATCGGCCGTTGATAGAATGGCGTTTTCAAACTGTGGAGAAAGCGGATGCTAAGGCGTGCAACTAAGCAGGATCTGAACGAATTGGTGAACCTCGAACAAGCCGTTTATGGCCCTAGCGGCTTTAACATTTATTATTTCAGGCAAATGTTGGATCTGTTTCCTTCTCTGTTTTGGGTTTATGACTGTGGTGAGGGCCAACTGGCGGGCTATGCTTTGGGCGCTATTGGTCGTCGTGAGCAAGAGGCTGGCGCGGATGAGGGTTGGGTTTTATCATTACTGGTCGGCGAAGGTTTTCGTGGCCAAGGGCTGGCAAAACAATTGATGAATGCGTTGTTATCGGGTTTTAAAGGCCATGAGTGTCAGCAAATTTTACTGACCGTCAGTGAGCAAAACCTATCTGCGGTGGGGCTATATCGTCAACTCGGATTTGTCGATAAGGCTATTGAGCCGGAATATTATGGTCCTGAGCAGCCGCGCTTGGTGATGATGCTCAAGTATCAGTGATGACAACAACTTAGTCGTCGATAGCGTGAAGTAGACCGTGAAGTAGACATAGGAGAGATAAAGCTGAATACACAGGCGATAGATTTAAATCAAATGCACTATGAAGATATGGCGTTTGAACAGCTGAGGTTAAATGATGTGCAGATCAGCAAGAAAACCTTTAGCGACTGCACTTTTACTCAGTGTCATTTTAACGACAGCGCATTTTTACATTGTCAGTTTCAGCGTTGCCGATTTGTCGATTGCAACTTGAGCCTGCTACGGGTGACTGGCAGTCAATTTCAAGAAGTGCAGTTTAAGCGCTGCAAAGCTATCGGCATCGACTGGAGTGTCAGTGTTGCACCGGATATCGTATTAGGTCCACAGTTGCAGTTTGACGAGTGCCAGCTCAATGATTGTTCTTTTTTTGCGATGCAGTTAAGCGAGCTTAAACTGCGCCAATGTCAATTGCTCAGAGCCGACTTTCGAGAAGGCGAGTTTATTGCAGCGGACTTTAGCGACAGCAACTGTGAGCGCGCGCTGTTTAACCGTACCAATCTCACTCGGGCAAACTTCGAAGGGGCTGAAAATTTCGCGATCCATCCCCTTGAAAATGAATTGAGCAAAGCGACGTTCTCCCGCTTCGAAGCGGCCAATATGCTGCTTTATTTGGGCATTGAGTTAAGCGATTGAAGGATATTGATATGAAAAACGCCCGCAGTTTGCGGGCGTTGTCATTTGGCTTATTGAATACCGGCGACCTGTGAGCCTTTGAGTTTAAATTGGCCGCTGACCGATACGCTGGGGTTGTTTACTTCCCACAGCTGAAAGAGGCTGAAAATACCATCGATACCATTGGTAAATCCGGCGCCTTGGAATGTGCCGTCGGCCAAGTTGTTGTTGTGGGCCGCAAAGTTGATAAACAGCTCCAACTGGTCAACATTGACGATGCCGTTAAATGCGGCAAACCACTCTCCGGTGCCATCATCAAACGATAGCTGTCCGTTTTCGATGACAGCAGTATCCAAATTGAAATCCATATTCAGGCTGACATTGACGTTGCTGGCAGTGGCATTGTTCAATACAAACGAATCGGGATTGGCGCTATCTAGGGTGTAGCTCCAAGTGCCGGTTCTGGCTGCTACCAGATCGGGAATGCTGACCGATGAGCTGTTGATATCGCCTAATATTTCACCGGGATCGGTTGGATCATTCGGTGGGTTATCTTCTGTGGGCGGTGTATTGGTGGTGTCCCCCGGAGGCGGTTGATCGCCAAATGGATCGTCGCCGGTGGGCGTTGTTCCCCCGGTATCGCCCGGCTCGCCACCTTGATCGCCGGGCAGCTGGTCAATCGGAGGCGCATCTTCGCCTTCAGCCGGTGGTGGCGATTCTTCGCCATCACCCTGACCCGGTGGAGGTGATTCTTCACCATCACCTTGGCCCGGTGGAGGTGATTCTTCACCATCACCTTGACCCGGTGGAGGTGATTCTTCGCCATCCCCTTGGCCTGGTGGTGGCGACTGTTCACCGTCGCCCTGTCCCTGACCGTCACCTTGGCCCTGACCGTTACCTTGACCTTCGCCCTGCTGTTCACTCTGGGGTTGTTCTTCATCGGTATTCGGGTCAGAGCTGTGGCCTTCGTTGAAGTTTTGTGGTGGTTCGAGTAATTCGGTGACTTCGCCATTTTCATCGATTTTGGCAAACGAGAAGTCTTCTCCCTCACCTAATGAGACTTCACTACCGCCACCGGCGTTAACATTGACATCTACTGCGCCATCCCAAACGGCAATAAAGACCTCGCCTTCGATGATTTCAATCTCATAGTGGGTGCCGCGAATACCGATACTACCCACCGGGGTTTTAAGCTGATAGTCGCCTTTTTCCGATTTAATGGCGCCGGTTACCGAGCGCAGACCGCCTTTGATCAGTTCCATCACAACAGAGCCGGAATTGTCCTGTTTGTTGAACTCATAGCTGGAGATCAGCAACTCGGAGTTTTCTTTGAGCGCTATCATGCCACCATCGGTCATGCGCAGCTGAGTTTTACTTTTCTCGCCGGTTTTAACCGAATCGACATTATAGATCTTTGAGCGTCGTTTGAGTTTGCGCTCAGCCTCGGTCGTGGTTTCAATGGCTTTTACCTGACCTCGGGCGATGATGGTTTGTCCTGCTAGGGTTTTACCCTGTGCCAGTGCCTGCTGTGGCAAGCCCAAGGCCGAAGCGATCAATACTGCAACGGCAGTCAATTTTAGTGGGCTTTGAAACGTTTTCATTGTCCTTATCCTTCCAGATTAAAACTGCATGGTGATACCGAGGAGGTATTCATCTCTATCATAAGCATAGACAGGGACGTTGCTGTTTTTGGTTGAGTGGCGATAGTTTGCCTGTAGCATCAACCAGTCATTAAACAGATAGCGCCAACCCAAGGCTGCTCTGACAAAATCTTCCTCTCTGACCACTCCAAAGGCAGGATGTACGACATCGTAGTTAAACTTCTGCCATTGTAACTCTAGGCTCAGCATGTGATTGCTGCCTAGCAGGTAGTTGCTGCGATAGTCAAATTTGTAATAGTGATAACTATTGTGTTTGGTATTGGATTCAACCGAACGGATATCGGTGTGATTGGCTGCAAAGGCATGTTGCCAACGACCTTTGCGGTAGCTGGTTGTCACGGTGGCATACACGTCGCGGACATCGAGCAATATGCTGGTACGATTATCGACTTTGCCAAACCCGGTATCGAGCCTGAGCGCCCAATTTTGATCTAGCGGTAACGACCAGTTGGTATAGTAGCCATACTGATCATGATAGTGGCTGCCGTCTAACTGCATCGGGCGATAGAATGTGCCGACTTGATAGGTAAACTCGCCCAGCTCATCCTGCCAAGCAAGGCCAACATCGGCCATGGTGCGTTCGTAAACGGGTGTGTCGGGTAACTCGACACGGAATAATCCGAGGGAGCCTATCAGCAGACTCTTTTGGCTAAACGGCTCTTGGTAGCTGAGCTGATAGCTTAGATTAAAAGTGTTATCTGCGATCTCTTTACTTTCATCCGATAAAATCACCGGCACGCCATCAAAACGAATGGCAAAGTCTTCCGTGGTGCCGCTGTTGACGTTGGTGTCATAACCGGCGCTGAATGAGACAATCTGTGTGAATTGGCGTCTTTTGGCCATTATCGCCTCATCGACACGCTCAATGTATTGGTCCAATTGGGCAGCGAAGGTCGGGTCGGTATTTTCCCCTTTGAGCTTAATCAGCTCAGATTTGGCTGCGGGTTGATTGTCGGCGCGAAAATAGGCTTTGGCCAATTGAAAACGCGCCTGTTGCCATTTGGGTTTGACTATCACCGCTCGTTCAAAGGCAAAGACCGCTTCTTCGTATCGTCTAAGCGACATCGCGGCCAGCCCCATTAGGTAGTCAAATCTAGGTTCGCCGCCAAAGTCCATGACATATTCATCGGCAAGCTTGTAGGCCTGCTCAAAGCGCTTGGCGACAATTAAATCGTTAAGCTTTTTAATCGCTTGGGTTTCAGTGATGGCTAGGGTCTTGGTGGTAAAGACCATGAGTAAACAGGTTGTGCAAAGCCCGGTTATTTTTCGAATTAAGCGCGCATTGGGATACATAAAGTGTCCTGATCGGTGGTTATTCCATGTTTCGGCCAGCTGCTATTGGCCAAATTGTGACGTCATCTTTCAAAAAGATAGTCGAGAAACAATAGATTATGCAACTTTAGTTACAATAAAATGTCGTCGCAATACGCCCTGCCGAGTGAGTGTCGGCAAGGCGTTGTCGGGTCGCTAACGCATCAGTTGTTTGATGTATTTGACCGGAGAGCTGCCGTAGCTCAAGAAGGTTTCGTGGAACTGTTTAAGATCGAACTTATCTCCGAGCTTTTGCTTCATTTCTTCTCTGAAGTCGTAAATCTCACGGTAACCGCTGTAATAGCTGGTCAGTTGTACTTGTGAGAGGGTGGCGCGACGCCATTTGCCTTTGGCTTCCGCTTCTTCTTGGAAGACTTGATTCATCAACAGGTCAAGCACCTGATCTTCGCTCCAGTTCAGATTGTGAATACCGTAGTCCAAGATGGTGTTGGCGATGACACGAAGATTCCACTTGTAGTACATCAACCACAGCTCAGGTTCAAAGTTACCATAGCCTTCTTCTAGCATCATGCGTTCGGTGTATACCGCCCAGCCTTCAACCATCGCACCATTGCCGAACAGCGCTTTCACCAAAGAAGGTGATTCGTTGGCATAAACCAACTGGGTGTAGTGACCTGGAATGGCCTCATGAATATTGAGGATTTGCAACAGCCAGTGATTGTATTCACGCAGGTAGCTTTCTGCCTGCTCGTCACTCATGTTGTCCAGCGGCGTGACGTTGTAGTAGGTGTTGGCTTTTTTATCATAAGGACCCGGGGCACTGATTGAGGCGCCGGCAAAACCACGCATATATTCAGGGGTTTCACGCACGACCAAAGGCTTTTCAGGATCTACTTCGATGAGGTCCTTGTCTTTGATGAAGGCTTCAAGGGTCGGGATCTGCGCTCTTATTTCAGCGACGAAATTTTCACGTTTGACGTGTTTAACCGAGATCTTTTTGATCAAACGGCCAATGGCTTCGTTATTGTCTGCGGGGCGCTGCGTGTTGGGAAAATATTTAGGCCACAGTTCATCGGCAAGTTTTGTCATCTTGCCAAGCACGTTGGCTTTATCGGCTAGCGCCTTTTGATACATCTGTTTGGCGCTGTATTCAGACTGAATATCTAAGGCGAATTTGCGCTCATAGAGTTTTGGACCAATGCGAAACGAGCGGGCGTTGCCGTTTTTCTCCAGCTCGCCTTTAAGGTTTTCAAGGTAGCTGACAAAGCCCTCAATGGCATTTTTGGCGGCGGTTAAACGGGTGTTGAATAAGGCTTTTTCATCTGCACTAAGGTTTGATTGCGACACCTGTTCAACCAGACTTTCGCCAAACACACCTAGGCCACCTTTGTTTTGTGAAATCCCCAGTGTGGTGTGTTCCATTGTTGGCGTCGTGATATTTTGCTTGGCCGCTTCATAGTATTGCGGTACGTATTGCAGTCTTTTCAGCACGATGCGCAAGCGGTTGTCCAAGCTATCGAAATCACTGTTTAAGATCTGCGAAAAACCACCGGCAACATTATAGTTTGACGGCATCCACTGATAGCTTTTCATTTCATTGAGCGACCACTCGAAACTATCAAGCTGGTTTTTGATCAGATAGAAGTCGGTTTTTTCGTTGGCGCTTAGCTTAGCTAGGTCAAATGCGTTAAAGCGAGCGCGTTGTTTGGCGATAAAGGCGCGGGTTTGTTCGCGGCTTTGCTCATTGGGAATAACCAATCTGTCGGCGTACTTGGTGTAGCCTTCATAAAGTGCCCAAGTCGGCGAGAGTTGCCAAAGGTCTTCAATAAATTGTTGACTGGCCATGGCAAAAGACTCGGTTTGCTGCACCGCTGCTGAGCTGGTGCTTGAAGCAGGCTCTGTTGCGCTGCAACCGCCGAGTAAACCTAAGGTTGAGGCGACAACAAAGGCGCCAACGCTGAGTTTTTTCATAGGATTGAATTATTTATGCAAAATAATGGGTGGGTTATGTTAAACCTGATGTGCGTTGTTGGGCAAGGGGTTGTGGTCTTATCAGGTGGGATCAAATGTAACGGTTTACATGGGATGGTATTTTCGAGCGAACAAATGGAGGCGTGCAATTGACACCTCCGGCGGATTTGGGGGTTAGAAAATGCCTGAGATTGAGTTGATTAAGCCATTACGTAGGCTAAAGGCGGCTTCTTCATATTGTAAGTTGACCTTGTTGGCGGTCGAGACTATTCGAGTGCTGTATTGACGCATATTTGTGGTGCCGCTGGATTTAATTCGTCTTGAGCCGTTTTCGCCAAGGGCGACTCGTTGACTTTCTTGGGTGTGCAAGACTTCACCTTGAGCCGCTCTTACCGAGACCAAAACATCGGTCACGGCGGTATAATAAACATCGGAGGTGCCTGCTTCAACTGCCATACCAATAAGAGCACCGGCAATGACTGCTCCAACCTTGCCGCTGCCATCGCCAAAAGCTGAACCGATATAACCGCCGGTGAGTGCGCCTTCGAAGCCTTTACTCAACGCCAGTTCGCCATACTGGCCATCGTCTTCTACCACTTTACGGACATTGGCTTGCAGCCAATAGTTGGCCTGTTCGGGATCATCAATCACGCGGTAACCCCGTTGGCGCAATCTGTCTTTGATTTGTGACTCAATAGCAAAGCCAGGCTGGTCTGAGGTATTGCGTATTTCAACATAGATGGTGCGCTTTTCTGGCGCCATCGGCTGTAAAAAGATGGTTTTACTGACCTTGGTTTCACTGTGTAACTCGGATTTGGCCATTGAGGTATAAATGGCCGAGCAACCGCCAAGGTAGAGGCTGAAAAATAACAGAGTGATGAGTTGTACTGACTTACTTCGCATTGTAGCGTCCTTCTTGTGAGGTTATGTCGTCAGTATGCGCAACGTAAAGTGAACCGAAACTGAACAATTCCGTTGTCGTTTTACTCGGTTGTCATCTGGCAATCACCATCCGAGACAATTGCCAAGGTACTGTCATTAAAGTTGGTTTTCTCGTGGTTTTACGCTTATCTATCGCTCGGCAATATCCATCTTAGCCTGATGATTTGCCAGCACTTGCGCCACCTCGGTTGGTTGCCAAAGGCTTAACCCCTTGGATTTGAAGGCGTCGATTTGAGCTTGTGTCGGGTAGCTGAAATAGTTGCCACCCGCTGGCTGTTGTTGGCTGGTTGGTGTCTGACCGCCTGCTATTTGTGCCACGATATCGCTCATCAGTTCGACACCTTGTTGGTAGAGGGTCAGTACGTGCCACTGATAGGACTTTTGTTGCTCTACTGCCATAAGAGTGGTGCCGAGAATATCACCGGTATCAATGCCGCTGTCGGGAATATAATGCAAAGTGGTGCCGATATGTTGCTCGTCATTGAGCATTGCCCAAAAGGTTGCCATTACGCCGCGATAGTCCGGTAACAGTCCTGAGTGCAGATTCAAAACCCCGTGTTTGGCCAGCTGGATCACCGGTGACTTTAGGATTTTGCCATAGCGGATAGACAGCACTAGGTCGGGTTGTGTTGCGGCAAAAACGGCCATTCCTTCCGGGCTGTTGATATTGTCCAATATTTGGTGTGGCCGGCTGAGTAATGGGTCGAGTTGCGCAAAAGACTTAAATTCGGTTGCGCCGTGTTCAAGCTGCGCTCTGGTTTGCCTGTCCAACTGGCCAAGTTCAATGAGATCTTGCGCTTTGGCGGCACTGGCTGCGCCTACACGGGTTGAAAGAAACAACGACAATTGGTGGGTGTTTAACTTTGGCAACAATAGATTGAGCGCGTAGTTGGCGGCGAGGTCTTGGTTGGCAACAATGGTGATTCTCATCGGTTTACTCGTGTAATTGAAGGCGGTTTAGCTTGCGATAAATGACTTTATTTGGCAATGACAAATTTTTTGTTGACCTTGGAGTAACCTCTAAGGTTTATTATGAATATAGTCTTGAGCAAATTAGATGTGCACTTTAGACAAAATTAATCAAACAGCGGGTGATCAAAATGATGAAAATCGGCCAGATAGCGCAGGCCCTTGGGGTGAAAACCGACACCTTGCGCTTTTATGAAAAAAATGGCTTGCTCAGAGCTGCAGCGCGCTCTGAGAGTGGTTATCGTTACTATACTGAGGAAGATCTCAAGGTGGCGAAATTTATATTGCGCTGTAAAAATGTCGGCTTTACTTTAGCTGATATTAAAGAGCTGCTGTCGATTCGCGTCGATAAGTCGGGCTTTTATTGTGAAGATGTAAAGTTAAGAACCACGGCTAAACGTATTGAGGTTGAGCAGCGAATAGCCGAGCTGGAGAAGTTTCGTTCCAGCTTGTTGAGCCTTGAGCAGATCTGCTGCGGCGGCCAAGAAAGTGCTCAAAGCTGTTCTATATTAGATGCCTTGGAGGCCCAATGATGTTACTGATTGAAAACTTTATCGTATTATTTGAAGCCTCGGCACCATGGTTGATGCTTGGCTTAGTCATTGCCGGACTTATTCAGGTGTTTGTGCCAGCCTCTTTAATGAGTCAGCAGCTTGGCAAAGACGGCTTTTTAAGCGCCGTGAAAGCGGCGTTTATCGGTGCGCCTTTGCCGCTATGCTCCTGTGGCGTAATACCTGCCGCCTTAGGACTACGTAAGGCTGGTGCCTCCCGTAGCGCGACGACTTCTTTTTTGGTGGCGACACCTGAAACCGGAGTCGATTCAATCACGATGTCTTATGCCCTGCTGGGTCCGTTCATGGCTGTCATTAGGCCGATCACTGCCATTTCTAGTGCCATTGTTGCCGGTTGTCTGGTCGGTAAAGACAGTGGTGGAGTTGATACGGCGGCGGATGCTGAAGCCGTTAAGTCTTGTTGTAGCAAAAAGGCCCCGGCGGTCGAGCAAAAAAGCGGTTGTGCCGACAAAACCCCTGATCCGCAAACCTCAAGCTGCTGTAGTAAGGGGAAGCAAGAAGCGCCAAAAGATGATTGGATTGCTAAAGTGCGCCACAGCCTATATTACAGTTTTACCGACTTGCTGGGTGGCACAACATTATGGCTGATGATTGGATTGTTTTTCGCCGCCCTTGTGCAAACGTATGTGCCAAGCGACTTTTTGGCTCAGTGGGGAAGTGGCCTGCTGGCGATGGTGGTGATGGTGCTGATCAGCATTCCAATGTATATCTGCGCTACAGCCTCAACCCCTATTGCGGCGGGATTGTTGTTGTCGGGTGTGTCGCCCGGCGCGGTTTTGGTGTTTATGATGGCGGGTCCGGCAACCAATATCGCCACTTTAGGTGTTGTGGCAAAGACCTTGGGACGACGGGCTGTTGTCGCCTATTTGGTTGGGGTGATTGGCACCGCTATCGCTTTTGGCGCTTTGACCGATGCTTTGGTTGCCCATTATGGCTTTGAAGTGGCACCACAGATCGGCATGGAACATCAGGTGTTGCCTCAGTGGTTTGTTGTGTTTTGCTCTATTGCGCTATTTCTTCTGATGATACGAGCTGCCATCAAGGAGTATTTGCCACAGCTCAAGCTGGCTTAAGTTGGTCGTATAACGATTGGTTCAATGGGGTGCTAATACCGAATTCACCGGCTTTTTGCAGTAAAAAGCCGGTAATAAAGTCAATCTCGCTGGGCCGTCCGGCGGCAAAATCGCGGTTCATTGAGGAATAGTTTGCGGCGGTGGCCGCTATGACCTTATAACAGCTCTCGATGAGCGCCTGACTGCTCAGTTCAATACCGGCGCTTTGTGCCACTTCGCCAATTTCTTGGCATAACCCTTGGATAAGTGCGGTAAACTGCGCTTTAGCCAATTCACCATTGCGGCAGTTTGCAATCGCCGTTATCGGGTTAATGACGCAGTTTATCGCCAATTTTTGCCACAGTATTGCTTCGATATTTTTTGCCAGTGTCACCGGAGGAAGCAGCTGCATCAGGGCGGCGGGCAGTTGCGGCCGGTGACCACTGACCCAACCGATGTTGGTTTCACCTTCTCCGGTATGATGAACATGGTATTGCGCCTTTTTGTATGCACCATGTGTGGTGGTGGCAAACAAAATCGGTTGTTGCTTGCCGAGCAAACGCCTGACAGGCTCGATAGTCCCCATGCCGTTATGGCACAAAATCACTAAGGTGTTTGGGGTAATACGTGATTTGAGCTGTGTTATCGCGGCGAGCACATCATAAGCTTTGAGCGGTACGATTAAATAATCTATCGCTTGTGTGTCGCTATGATGGGAGAGGTTGACCTCAAACGTTTGACGCAGCTCACCTTTGGTCAGTATGACCTGTTGTTTAGTGCCAGTGCTACCTTGGTCTTTGACAATTAAAGTGACAGGTATCGATTGCTCCGACAGATGAGCGGCAAAAAGCAAACCGATTGCTCCCCGGCCCAATATATACCAGCGCTCAGACATCGCGCTTGGCCTTGCGTTTTTCTTGAGTTGCCAAGTTTGGCCAAATACGCACTAAGGCAAAAAACAGCAGCACGCCGAGCATATCGGCAAGCCAGTCGAAGATATCGGCGCTGCGATAGCCACTCAAGCCCTGTAGCACTTCAATCAGGGCGCCATAAATACCAAACCAAAACAGCTGAGTCTTTTGACTGGTTGTATGGGCTTTGTTTATCAGTAAAGCCAACACAAAAAAGATACCGGCATGAACGATTTTATCGAGGTGTGGAATTTCAATACCAGAATGGGCACTTGGCGTCAGAAACTTATAACTGATAAAGATTAAGAACAACCAAAATAACCAGCGATAGAGCGTGCTCAGATGCTGCGACACTTCAACAAACCTTCAAGATAAAAATTTTGCAGATTATACCAGACAAAAACGCTATAATCGCCAGCATTTTAGCCAAGCTAGCGTTTAAAGAGGAACACAAAATGCCTTCTTTTGATATTGTCTCAGAGGTCGATTCTCCTGAGATCTTAAATACCTGCAACAATGCCACCAAGATGTTGGCCACGCGTTTTGATTTCAGAGGCGTTGAAGCCAGCTTTGAAATCAAAGACGACGTCATCACCATGAAAGCCGAAGCAGAATTTCAAGTTCAGCAAATGTGGGATATCTTGGTCAAAGAAGCAGTCAAACGTAAAATCGACGTTAAAGCGATTGAACTGAAAGACGTTGTTCACTCGGGCAAGACATTCTCTCAGCAGGTGATCTTTAAAAATGGTATCGAATCGACGGTGGCGAAAAAATTGGTCAAAGCCATCAAAGATTCAAAAATCAAAGTTCAAGCGCAGATTCAAGGTGAGCAGTTGCGTGTCACCGGTAAAAAACGCGATGACTTGCAGGCCGTTATGGCGTTGGTTCGTGAGCAAGACTTCGGCCAACCGTTTCAATTCAACAACTTCCGCGATTAATAGCGATTGTCTGTCGCCTTGTACAATAAGCCCTGAGCTTGTGCTTAGGGCCTTAGTTGCTCGGCAAACAACGCTTTTATCTTTTCCATTTTTGGCCTGATGACGATTTGGCAGTAGGGCTGGTCGGGGTTTTCTAAATAGAAATCCTGATGGTAGTCCGGTCCGACATAAAACGGCATGGCAGGGCGAACTTCTGTGACTATCTTTCGTGGATATATGCCACTGTCATCTAACGCCTCAATCATTTTGAGCGCGGTTTGATGTTGCGCTTGACTGTGATAAAACACCACTGAGCGATAATGTGGGCCGACATCGTGGCCTTGGCGGTTTAATGTCGTCGGGTCATGGGCGGCAAAAAATACCGCCAACAGTTGCTCATAAGGCAAAATTTGTGCATCGAAGGTAACTTTGACCACTTCAATATGTTCACTTTGACCCGAGCATACCGATCCATAGCTTGGATTGGCATTTTGACCACCGCTAAAACCGCTTTGCATCGACAGCACGCCATTGATTTGGCTGAAAACCGCCTCTATGCACCAGTAGCAGCCGCCACCTAAGGTTGCCGTTTGAATCGATTGACCTGCATCGCTCATTGGTAATTCCTCTATGCCAGTTCTATTATCAATAGGTGTAGTCATGAAATTTGATATCTTCACCCATTGTCCGCATTGTTTGAGCGTATCATAGTTTGATAGGGTATGATTATTGCCTCTACCATCTTTTTGACTGGATGTTTTAGTGACAAACAAGAAAAACTGCCCCTATTGCCGCCGTATCAGGGCCATATTGTTGTGGACGGTGATAGTATTTGTCGTATATTTTGCTTTTTACCGTTAAAGCGCTTAACAAAGTTTGATTTTTAACGATAAAATGACAAACAATATTGAACTGCAATCAGACTTGCGGTAAAAGTCTGCAAATCTATGAAAGACCGAATGAAAATGATAGGAGTGAGCCTATGAAATCTGTTGATCAAGAAAGGGCATATATCCTCAGTGGGCGAAACACCATTATCCATAAATTGAAGAAGCTTGATTTAGTGATTGTCAATGATGAAGAAGACCCGATATTGAAGGTCTCTCACCAAGGCATGAGCTTGTTCAAGCAGCCGTTGCCGAAAAATCGCCGCGAGGCGAAAGAGCGCTATTTGGAAATTATTTATATTGCCGCGCCTGAAGTGTTTAGTGAAAACAAAACGCTGTTGTTTGTTCAAGCACTTGACGGTAGAGAGTATAAAATTGATTACTCGAAGAAAAATACCAAACAATTTGTCAGGATCCATCAGGAAAATTGTTTATAGTTTGTAGGCTGATTAAACAACAACAACATTTGATTAGGGATTGCCATTTTGCCAGATGTAAACATACAGCTTGTTGAAGGCGGAAATAAAGCCAAGCTCACTTTAGTCTATAAAGGTGACGGCGAGCGTTTGGAAAAAACGGCATTCATCAAGCAACTGGAATCCACTGAAATCGGTAGATTCTATCTGTTGATGGATGAATTTATGGTGGTTCTGAGCGGCTATAATCAATTTGTTGATTCTCTCCATGCTCAAGAAGACGGTGTCGGTACTCAGTTTTCCGGTGTCGTTGCAGAAAAGAAAAATGCTCATTTGCGTATCATTATCGCAGAAGATGAAATGAGCGCCGACGCGCAAATCTTTGCCGCCTACGGTGGCACCCATGTCTCAGCCAATCAAATCGTTAAAGCCGCTCAAGATCAAGGGGTGACCTTTGGTTTTGATAAGAACAAGCTGGTGGGATTGGCCGCCAAGGCCAGTAGAGGTGCGCCGGGCGAGGAGTTTCAAGAGACTATTGCCCTTGGCAAAGAGCCTATCAACGGCACCAATGCCAGATTTGATCAATTAGTCGAATGCTTTAAAGACCGCGTGTTAAAGCCGCAAGTCAGCGATGAGAAGTCCGATAAGGTCGATATGCGTAACTTGGGCGGTTTGGTGTCGGTGAAACCGGGCGACCCGGTTATGCGCAAAATTCCCTATACCAAAGGTCAACGTGGCCAATCTGTGACCGGCAATGTGATTGACACCATTGATGGTGTTGACGCTGAGTTGGTTGCCGGCGGCGGTACTGAGATTGACCCCAAAGATCCCAATGTTTTGTTGGCCACCATTGTCGGTTTGCCACGTAGGCTTGATAACGGCATGGCGGTCGAAGACGTGTTTGAGATCCCCAAAGTGGATGTCTCAACCGGTAATGTCGAATATGAAGGTAGTGTTATCGTCAACGGTGATGTTGGTGAAGGCATGACCATCAGCGCTAGGGGAGATATCAACATCACCGGGTTTGTCGATTCAGCAACAATTATTGCCGATGGTGATGTGGTGATTGGCAAGTCGGCTATCGGCCGCCAAATTGAAGGTGTCGATGCCACTGATTACTCCACCCACATTGAAGCCAAAGGCAATGTCTTTATTCGCCATGCTCAGTATATTCAAGTGGTGAGCAGCAAATTGGTGACCATTGAAAAGCAATTGCTCCATAGCCGTATTGTTGCCGAGAGTGCACTGATCGGCACCGAAGAAAACCCCAACGGCAAAATCATCGGTGGCAGCATGAGCTTAATTAAATCGCTCAGAGCCGGTACTTTGGGCGCGCCTGCCGGTAGTCATTCGAAAGTGGAATTCAACCAAATATTTGACAAAGTGATTGCCAAACGCGAGCAACTCAGAGATAAAGTCGAAGAACAAAAGAACATCATGGAAGACATTAAAACCGCCGTTGAACACATCAAAGAGTTGCCTAACTCGGAAGAAAAAAAGGCGCTTTTGACCGAATCGGTTCACAGCTTTGAAAAGCATAAAAAGATCCACGGTCTGTTAGTGGCGAAAAATAAAGCGCTTGAGCAGAAGCAGCGCAGCTTATTCAATGAGTGTTCGATAGAGATCAAAGACCGGATTTATCCCGGTATCGACTTGGTTTTCGGCAATGAAAAAACTCGCACCAAACGTGAACACGGTCCTTCTAAAGTCAAGGTTTTAGAAGGCAAGCTACGTATTGACCCGTTATAACCCGCTTGCTGGATAGCCACCTTTTAAACCCACTAATTTCTTGCTGAATCCAACTCTGGCCTGGCTTTTGCTTTGAATTCCATCAGACAGTTTTTTGGCGGTGGGAAGATGAAATGAAAAAGTTGGTACATTTCAATACGATTTTATTAGGCATATCCCTGTTGGCCGGTTGTGGCGGCGGATCAGGGGGCGATACAGGTGGCAGCGGCGGCTCAGGCGGCGGTAATACCACGCCAAGTGTCAATGCCGGTATTGATCAAACAGTAAACGAACAACTGGGCGCGACGCTCAATGCCGTGGGCTATCCTGATGGCGGCAGCTATTCTTGGACACAGACCGCAGGGCCGGTGTTGGCCGGTTTTCCGGCAGCCTCTCAGAGCGTAGAAATTGTAGCGCCGACGGTAAAAACCGAGCAAACCTTAAGTTTTAGTGTGGAGTACACCACGACAGACGGCAATATTGTCAATGACAGTATCAGCGTCAAAGTTTTGCCGGTCAACCGAACACCAGTTGCCGTGGCCAGTCTAAAAACCCCCAACAGCGATCCTGTCGCGCCGGATGCGACCGTGGTGCTAAGCGCCGCAGATTCGTTTGACCGCGATGCCGATGGTTCAATTGTCGGCTACCAGTGGACACAAGGGGACAATTCACCGGCAGTGTCGGTGCTAAACGGCAACTCATCGGTAGAATTTCACTTTATTGCGCCGATGGTATCTACGTTGACGGCTATTCCTTTTAAATTGACCATTACCGATGACGAAGGGGCGAGCGCCGAATATGATATTTCGGTCAATGTCGATCCGAATCTAAGTGTCGCATCGGTTTCTGGCGGTGCCGACCAAGTGGTTAACGAAGAACAAACGGTGACGCTGAGCGCTAGTGGCGATCCTATCGGTGGGACATATACTTGGAGCCAGCTCTCGGGGGATGCGCTTTCGACGTTTCCAACGACCGGTGAAACCGTGCAATTTACTACGCCACCGACGAAGAACATCAAAAACTACGAATTTAGAGTTAGCTACGAATCACCTACCGGCTTTTTGGCCTATGATCAGGTGAAAGTGACCGTCAACCCGGTCAACAAGCTACCAACAGCAATTGTACGGGTGTTGAGTCCGGCAATTTTACCGGCCGCGCCAAGTGCGCTGGTTACGCTCGATGGTTCGGCTTCTACCGACAGTGACGGCTCGATCACCAGTTACAGCTGGACGCAGATCAGCGGTTCGAGCAGTATCACCCCTGAAACGTCGTCAGATCAAGCAACCTTCAAGTTCCGTGCACCGGTGCAGAAAAACCCTGAAAGTTATGTGTTTAGACTGACGGTCACCGATGATGAGCAAGGTCAGGGGACTTTTGATATTGAAATCGATATCGAAGGGACCGACGACCTGATTGTCGCCAACGCCGGTGAAAATCAAATTGTTGATGAGTTCTCGACAGTTACCTTAGACGGTGAGGCAAGCTATTCAAGTATTTCAACGGTCAGCTGTAGTTGGCGTCAATTATCCGGCTCTACCGTGTCGTTCAATAATCCTGACAACTGCACCAGCAGCTTTGTTGCGCCAAATGTCGATGTCAGTAGTGACCTTATCTTTGAGCTCAAAGCAACCAATACCCAAGGCGACAGTGCCACCGATACCGTTACTATCAATGTCAACCCAATTGCTCTTGGTAAGATCTCAGATACCGGTCAAACCCTTTGCTATGACGAGGCTGGCACAATCAGCTGCGGCAGTTCAACTTATCCAAGACAGGATGCCGAGTATGGGCGCGATAGTGTGGCGGATTACTTAGATAAAGTGGGCACTGGTAGTGCGGGTTTTGATTTTACCAAGCTCGATGCCAATGGCGACGAACTACCTAACGACGATATAGATTTTGCCTGTGTCAGAGATAACTTCACCGGCCTTATCTGGGAGATCAAAACCGTATCGAATGTCAGTGTGCCCAACACCGGCTTGCGTGATAGCAAGAACACCTACACTTGGGCATATCCCGATGGTTCTACCGGTGGTGAAAGTGGTAGTGCGGCAGATCCGTTAACGACTTGCCCCAGCACATCTGACTGTGGCCTTGAGACCTTTGTTAAAGAAGTGAATGAAAGCATTTACTGTGGCGCAGCCAATTGGCGAGTGCCGACGTTAACTGAACTGCAATCTTTGGTGAACTACAGCAAAGATTCATCTACCGGGGTCTTAGACAGTGCCATATTTAATGATTTACCCAGCGCCGGGTTGCAGGGCCACCAGTATTATTGGACCAGTGAAACCAGCGCCGATGGTGGCGGCAAAATGACCGCTTGGGTGCTCAATTTCGTTAACGGTAACGACAACAGTCTACCCAAAACCAGTACCGTGTATGTGCGATTGGTCAGAACGCCTTAGTGGGGAGAAGTGAAAATGAAATTAAATCGTCTTAACGCACTGGTGCTATGCGCCATCGTGTCAACCAACGCGGCAGCCGCCCAGGTATGTTACGAGTCGCTGACCGAAACCACACCTGTGGACAATTTTTCGCAGTTGTCTAACGGCGTGGTACAGGATAAAACTACCGGACTGATGTGGACCCGTTGTGCCTATGGTCAAACGTGGGATAGCACCAACTCTACCTGTACCGGCAATGCGGTAAAGATCACTTGGCAAGATGCGCTGCAACTGTCTAAAAACATCAACGATGGCGGTCACAGCGATTGGCGTTTGCCAAACATCAAAGAGTTGGCGACCATTGTTGAAAAGCGCTGTGTCGATGCCTCGGTCAATTCGGTGCTATTTCCGGCAACCTCGCCGGAAAACTACTGGACATCGACGACGGTAAGCGGCAACGAAGGCTCGGCATGGTCGATTGCTTTTTACAGCGGTAAGAACAACACCAAAGACAAACTGCTGGACTTGCACGTTCGTTTTGTTCGATATGCAGAATAACGCATTTGGCTGATATTTATCTTGAGATTTGCTAACCTGCTGGCTGGCCACTAAGGAAGTTTGGCAGAGAATGTGTCCGTTGCGACAAGGACTTGACGGGCACGGCTAGGTAACGTGAAGGAATAAAGTGCAAGCAGGTATATCTCAAGGTGCCAATGACTCGTTTAATTTATCACTTTTTCAAGCAAGCCCGAGTGCGTATCGCCTCAGTGGGACTGCTGTTAAGCACTGCATTGATGTTGCCCAGTGTCGCACAAGCTAAAGCCTGCGATATTCAATTGCAATACGGCATCCTGATCACCCCTGAGCATATCCGTATTCTCAATCGCAATACCACCACCATTCAAATCAACAATGACGAACAGCTATTTATCAATGGCGATTGGATCCAGCTAGAGAGCCATGAGGTCGCGCTGCTACGTTCTTTTAGTAAAGGGCTGAGAACCGAGGTGCCGCAAATCGTCGGCATTGCCATGGAAGGGGCCGATATTGGCTTAATGGCACTGGATAAGGTTATGAGCGGCATTGCCGATACCGGCGATGGTGACTTGTTTCAAGAAGAATTTGCTGAGTTTCGCGCCCGCTTTAAACAAAAATTCAATCACTTCGACAACAAATTTTATATCGCCCCGCAAAGCCTTGATAAGCTCGCCAACTTTTTCCAAGATGAACTCGGCCAAGAGATCAAAAAAGTAGTGACCGGTTCACTGGGCGCGGTGCTGGTGGCATTGGGTGAGGCCATCAATACCAATGAAAGCGGCAATGAGCGCAATATTGTCGATGTCAGCAAACAGCTTGAGCGCCTAGAGCAGAAAATCGAGCAGCAACTCTCAGCCAAAACCGAGGTGTTGGAGAAAAAAGCCACACAATTTTGTCAGCGTTTGGTCGAGCTTAACCGCACCGAAAGCGAACTGCATGTGATGTTGCCACAGCTTAAGCCTTATGATGTGGTGAAGTTAAACCGCTAGATTTTCTTTTAAAGCTATAATGTGAATAGTGCCCTTAGATAACAGAAAGATTGATAGTGTGAAGATAAACAACCTGATACAAGCAAAAGATGTAAATGCGCTGAAACGACAGGGTTCTTATGTTGATGTTAAAGCCATTTTAGAATCGACGTTAGGGCTTAAGCTTGGCGTCAAAGGATGGGCGTCGTTACATCATAAACTGACCTTTTTGCAAGAGGCTGTACGTCACCATGAAGATGCTTTGCGTAATGCCTCAAAAAGCTCATTTTCTCGAAATAAGCAGTTACTGGTTAACAGTCTCAAATTAAAAATAAAGGTTAAAAATCAAACTGAACTAGAGAGGGTTGTACAAAACTTACTGCAATACTTTGCTGAAAAAAGCTTCGACCCGAATGAATATTTTGAGCGCACTAAAATTCAGAATTTTGCCGCTAGCTCAAAGCTAGAAGGCATGTCATTACCACTTGTTGATCAGACTCAAAGCTTAGATGACGTGTTGGCAAAGTATAGAGTTGCTGCTGATGGATAAGTATGATGTAGCGCAAGATCACTATTGCTATGATGGCACTTCTATATTAAAAAACAAACTCAATATTCAGTCTAATGAGCAGTTAGAAGAAGCTGAACAAGAGATCACCGCGCTTACAGTACAGGACATCTCATATTCACCACCACCATATGACCTCGCATATTTACAGCAACTCCATAAGATCATTTTTTCTGCACTGTATGATTGGGCTGGCGAAATTAGAACAGTAGATATTTCAAAAGGCAATACTCGGTTTTGCAATGTCAATTATGAACCAATGAAAGCCATTTTTTTGCGTATTGTTGAGCCTGTGTATTGAATGGCATTCAACCGCACCGAAAGCGAACTGCATGTGATGCTGCCACAGCTTAAGCCTTATGATGTGGTGAAGTTAAACCGCTAGGGGACTACCTGAATGAATCTTATAAAAGTCGGTTTTTTAAGCCTACTGCTGGTCTTTGGCTGTCACCTACAAGCCAGTGAAGAACAGTCGGTTTGGCTCGGGTTAGCCACTGTGAATTTATCCAAAATAGAGCAAAAGACTCGCATCTTCATATTGAGGCAGGCCCCCAACTACAAAGACATTGAATTGAAGTGGGTGCAAACCACCGCCGATATCAGTAAGACCCAAGGGCAAGAGTTGTTGGTGGTTTTTCTACCCCAAAATGGGTTAATGCCGATAGAGCAAAGTCAGCACGCTAGCGCTTTTGGCAATATCAAATATGTGATGCGTTTTATTCATGTGCGCTTTTCCGCTCAAGGTGAAGCGGTTGATCTTCGCTATGAAGATGCGTTATTAACTGCCGATAAAGCCAGCTCAGAAGCGGCTTTTTGGCAGACTTTCAAAGCGCTTTAAATAACGTTTCGCTAAACAAACCACTCCAATAGCTCATTTAAATACAGCGTGCCCTTGCTGGTTACTTGCCACTGGCCATCGTTATCTGTCATCAAGCCATTATCGACAGCGCGCGCAATTGCCTGTGCTACGTCCTGATGGGTTAGGGCGGTATAGCGAATCAACTCGTCTTTGTCGAAGGCTTCTAAAAGCCTTAGGCGATTCATAAAGTATTCAAAGGCTTGGTCGTCTTTTTCTACTGTCCAGCAGTTGTTTAAGTAAGACTTGGTAAGGTCCATGTAGCCTTTGGGGTGTTTGACCTTAGTGGTGCGGATGATTTTATTTTCTTCAGGCAAGGTGATTTTGCCGTGAGCCTCACAGCCGATGCCAAGATAATCGCCAAAACGCCAGTAATTGAGGTTATGACGGCACTGCTGCCCGGGCTTGGCGTAGGCTGAGACTTCATATTGCTGATAACCGTGTGCGCTGAGTAGCTTATGGCCTTGCTCTTGAATATCCCACAACAGTTCATCTTCGGGGAGCTTTGGCGGCTTGGAATAGAACAGGGTGTTCGGTTCAATGGTGAGCTGATACCACGAAAGATGTGGCGGGTTTAACGCAATGGCTTGGTTGAGATCATCCATAGCATTGGCAACACTTTGCTTAGGCAAGCCATGCATCAAATCGAGGTTAAATGTATTTAGGCCAATGGTTGCGGCCAGCTTGGCGGCATTTTGCGCCTCACAGGCGTTGTGAATACGTCCAAGCACGCTCAAATGGGCTTTTTGAAAGCTTTGCACGCCAATGGATATGCGATTAACGCCTGCCTGCCGGTAACCGATAAAGCGCTCAGCCTCAACGGTGCCGGGGTTGGCTTCCATGGTGATCTCTATATCATCGGCAAACGGTATTCTGGCTTTTATGCCTTGCAGCAATTGGTCAATGGCCTGTGCGCTAAACAAGCTCGGGGTGCCACCACCGATAAAGATGGTGCTGAGCTTTCTGCCTTGAACATAGTCTAAATCTTGGCTTAGGTCGTCAAGTAAATGGCCGACATAAGTGGATTCAGGCACTTCTTGTTTCAGCGCGTGTGAGTTGAAATCACAATAGGGGCACTTTTGCACACACCAAGGTATGTGCACGTAAAGACTCAGCGGAGGTAATTGCATTATTTGAAGCTTTCCACCAATTGGCGTAGGGCCTTGCCGCGATGGCTCAGGGCATTTTTTTGCTCAGGGGTTAGCTCGGCGCTGCATACGCCGTGCTCTGGCACCATAAAGACCGGATCATAACCAAAGCCGTTGCTGCCATGCTGGGTTTCGGTAATGTGACCTTCCCAGCTGCCTTGGCAGATCACTGGGGTTGGGTCTACCTCACTTTGCATTAATACCAAAACGCACTGAAAGCGGGCTGTACGCTGTTCAGTCGGGACGCCTTTTAGCGCATCGAGCAGTTTGTCGATATTGCTTTGGTCGGTGGCGTCGTCACCACTATATCTTGCAGAATAGACGCCCGGCGCACCATTTAAATAATCAACTGCCAACCCTGAATCATCGGCAATCGCCGGTAGTCCAGTGATTTTGGCTGCGTGTCTGGCTTTGATGATGGCGTTTTCGATAAAGGTGGTGCCGGTTTCTGGCACTTCTGGTACGTTAAATTCGCTTTGTGGCACAATTTCAATGTCAAAGGGCGCCAACATTTGTTGTAGCTCTTTGACCTTTCCTTTGTTGCCGGTGGCAAGCACGATTTTTTTCATAAGTGTTATTCTGCGTAAAAGGTTTCGCTAAAGGTGAAGCGCTCTTCTCGGTTGCCTTGGCGCATGGTGATCTCAATGCTAAAGGTTTCTTCGTTGGAGTAGCTCAGCTGGGCAATGTAATACACCGATTCGCCTTCGGTTATCTCTTTAAATTGCAATTTTTTGGTATTGCCCACCAGGTTTTTGGCCGTGCCTTGAATACTGACTTGTTCGGCTTTACCGCCCTTATCGCGATTGAGTATCGAGATATTGATGATGCCGTTGTATTTGCTGCGTACCAAACCATAAGTCTTGGCTACTTTTGGCGTTAAAAAGGTCGAACCCAAGGCGATGTAATGCACATCCCAGTTGCCCATTTTATGCATTTGTTCGGCATGGGCCGGGGCAGTTGTGACCAGTAATGCCATGAGACTGAATAACAGGGTCGAGAGTGTCGCTTTCATTGTCGTCATATTGACTCCTATTGGTAACGCGTGTGCTGGCACGATGACCTTAAAATAAGGCGCGCAACAAGTCGTTTAGTAACAGTTCAAAGAATTTTAGACCAATTAAAAAGATCAGTACCGAGAGGTCCAATCCGCCCATAGGGGGAATAAACCGTCTGATCGGTGCTAGTAATGGCTCGGTCAATTGATGCAACACGGCTTCAAAGGGGTTGTAGCCTTGGCTGAACCAGCTCATGATAGCGCGGATCACCAAGACCCAGAAGATCAGATTAAACGCTTCTTTGAGTACGGTGATAAAGGCGCCGGTGGCAATTTCCACAATCGGCAAAGTGCCCGCCATTATTGTCATTAATAACGCCAGTTTGGCCGCTGCGACGAGCAAGGCTAGGACCAGTGATGCAACATCAAATCCGCCCCAACCGGGGATGACTTTGCGAAGTGGCCGCAAAACCGGATTTGTTGCCTTGACAACAAACTGGCTAAAGGGGTTGTAAAAGTCCGCTCGTGACCATTGCAACCACAGTCTTAATAGCACAACCATCAGGTAAAGGTCGAAAACGGTATTGATTAAAAAGTGCGTGGCATTCATTGTTTACTGCTCCTATTGGTCGCTATTGAGCTGAACGCCCAATTCTATGCCTCTGTCATAGGCGGCCTGCATGGCGCTATCAACGGTTTCGCTGAGTCCATTTTGCACGAAGGTGGCCAGTGCTGCGGCCGTAGTTCCGCCTTTGGAGGTGACGTTTTCTCGTAAGGTCGCAATGCTATCGTCGGAATGTTCAACCATATAGGCGGCGCCCATGGCGGTTTGCTGTACTAGCTTGCGCGCGGTTTTTTCATCAAAGCCCATGGCTTTGGCCTTATCGACCATGGCTTCCATAAACAAGAAGTAATAGGCTGGGGCGGAACCGCTCACGGCGATAATGGCATTGATTTGATCTTCTTGCTCAACCCAAGTGGCAATGCCGGTGGTGGCAACCATATATTCGACAAAGGCTTTGTCTTGTTCGCTGATATGCTCGGCATACAGCCCACTGACGCCTTTGCCGTACATCGATGGTGTATTGGGCATACAACGCACCAAGGACACTGGTTGGCCTAGCAGCTGGCGAATACGTTGGCAGCTGATCCCGGCGGCAACCGAAACAAACAGCTTGTCTTTGAGTTTATCGCCCAGTGGGGCTAGTTGCTCGCATGCCATTTTCATCACTTGAGGTTTTACACCCAGCACCACCATATCGGCTTTTTCGGCCGCCTCTAAGTTGTCTTGGGTGACGATGATGTTGTAGTTTTGCTCAAGCTTTTCGAGCTTGCCCATGGACGGGTTGGCGGCAATGATGTTGGTGGCGGGGAAACCGCCGTTGACCAGACCGCCGATAATTGCGCCATTCATGTTGCCCGCGCCGATAAAGGCGATGGTTTTGTCGTTGAATTGTTCAGTCATTAAATCCTAAGTCCTCACTTTTCTCTGGCGCCGAAAATGGCTGTGCCTATCCTTACCATGGTTGAGCCGTGGGCAATGGCCGCTTCCATATCACCGGACATACCCATAGATAAGGTGTCTACTTGTGGATATTGGGCCTTTAGCTCAGTAAAACAATGGTTTAATTTGGCAAATGCCGCCATTTGCTGCTGTTGGTCGTCGGTTTTGGTTGGAATGGCCATCAATCCGCGCAAACACAGCCTTGGTTGGGATACGATAAATTCAGCCAAAGGCGCGACGTCGTTTAGGCTAACACCAGACTTGGTGTCTTCTTCGTCGATATTCACTTGGATCAACACGTTTAACGGTGGCAGTTGTGCCGGACGTTGGTCGTTTAAGCGTTGGGCGATTTTATCGCGGTCGATGGAATGCACCCAGTTGACGGTTTCGGCCAATGGGCGGGTTTTATTCGATTGAATCGGGCCGATGAAGTGCCACTGAATGTCTGGGTAGTCTTTGAGCTTTTCTACCTTTTCAATCACTTCTGAGACATAGTTTTCGCCAAATTCTCGGTGACCTTGGTGATAAGCATCTACAATTAACTCAACCGGTTTGGTTTTACTCACCGCCAATAAGGCCACCGAATTGGGGTCGCGGTGATATTTGTGGGCAAATTCTGCAATCTCGTGTTTTATGATGCGGAGTTTATCTGCTATGTTATTCATATTTATAATCAATGAGTTGGAGTTAAACTTCTAATGGATATTACAGAACTATTGGCGTTTAGTACGCAACACAAAGCGTCTGACTTGCACCTCTCTGCCGGGCAAGCACCGCTGATCCGCGTTGATGGTGATGTTCGCCGCCTCAACATTCCTGAATTAGACCATAAGCAAGTGCACGCCCTAGTGTACGACATTATGAATGATCGTCAACGCAAAGACTATGAAGAGAACCTTGAATGCGACTTTTCTTTTGAAGTGCCGGACTTAGCGCGCTTTAGGGTGAATGCTTTTGTGCAAAATCGCGGCGCTGCGGCGGTGTTTAGGACCATTCCTAGCGAGGTTTTGTCATTAGAGCAGCTCGGCGCGCCGGATATTTTCCGCACCATCGCACAAAACCCGAGAGGTTTGGTGCTGGTAACCGGCCCTACCGGCTCAGGTAAATCGACGACATTGGCAGCGATGATTGACTATATCAACGAAAGTCGTCACGACCACATTCTAACCATTGAAGACCCCATCGAATTTGTCCATAAAAACAAAAAGTCGTTGATCAACCAACGGGAAGTGCATCGCGATACGTTGAGTTTTGAAAATGCGCTACGCTCTGCGCTGCGTGAAGACCCCGATATTATCCTCGTCGGTGAGATGCGTGACCTTGAAACCATTCGTTTGGCCATGACTGCGGCAGAAACCGGTCACTTGGTCTTTGGCACATTGCACACCACCTCAGCGCCAAAAACCATTGACCGTATTATCGATGTTTTCCCGGGTGAAGAAAAAGCGATGATCCGTTCGATGTTGTCAGAATCGCTCAGAGCGGTTATTTCGCAAACCCTGTTGAAAAAGGTTGGCGGCGGTCGGGTTGCGGCCCACGAGATCATGGTAGGCATTCCGGCCATTCGTAACCTCATTCGTGAAGACAAGATTGCTCAAATGTATTCCTCCATTCAAACCGGTGCCCAGCACGGGATGCAGACCATGGACCAATGTCTCAAAGATTTGGTGAACAAAGGTAAGATCACCAATGAAGCGGCGGCCAGTAAAGCCCAAGATAAAAGCCAATTTAGCGGTGGCTTCGGCAGCGGTGGTGGCGGCTTCGGCGGAGGCGGCGGCTTTGGCGGCGGCGGTATCGGTTAAGGAGAGATAAGATGCTGGATTTTGTTGGTTTATTGCAAAAAATGGTGGCGCACGACGCCTCTGATATGTTTGTTACCGTGGGGCTGCCTACCAGTGCCAAAATCAATGGGCAGTTAGAGCCGATTGACGACGAGGTGCTCGATTTTGACAAGTCGTTGGCCTTAGTTGAAGGCTCGATGACGGAAAAGCAAAAAAAGGAGTTTCGCGAGACCAAAGAGTGTAACTATGCCATTGCCAATGATGCAGGGCGTTTTCGTGTCTCGGCATTTTGGCAGCGTGACATGCCAGGTATGGTTATTCGCCGAATCGTTACCGAAATTCCCAAGGTCACGGACTTGAATCTGCCAGAGGTATTGGTGGATTTAATCATGTCCAAACGGGGCTTGGTGCTATTTGTTGGTGGTACAGGTACTGGTAAGTCAACCTCGATGGCGGCGTTGTTAGGCCATCGCAACCATAATTCCAAAGGCCACATTCTGACCATTGAAGACCCGATTGAGTTTGTTCATGAGCATGGTCAATGTATTGTTACCCAGCGTGAGGTTGGCTTAGATACCGAAACTTTTGATGCGGCGCTGAAAAGTTCACTGCGTCAGGCGCCAGATGTGATCCTCATCGGTGAGATCCGCTCCCAAGAGATCATGGAACATGCCTTAGCGTTTGCTGAAACCGGGCACTTGTGTGTGGCAACGTTGCACGCAAACAACGCCAACCAAGGTATTGACCGTATCATGAACTTGGTGCCAAAAGAGTTGCACGCCAAATTGCGTTTTGACTTGGCCTTGAACCTGCGAGGTATCGTTGCCCAGCAGTTGATTAAAACGACTGATGGCAAAGGCCGTGTGGCGGCAATTGAAATTTTGCTCAACTCGCCGATGGTGGCCGACCTTATCAAAAAAGGTGATATGGGGGCGATAAAAGAGGTGATGACCAAATCGCGCGAACTGGGCATGCAAACCTTCGACCAAGCCCTGTTTGATCACTACAAGGCTGGCCGTATCACTTATGAAGATGCGCTGCACCATGCCGATTCACCAAACGACTTACGTTTGATGATCAAACTTGACGATACCCAGTCGGCTTCAGGGGCAGGCTCTTTGAGCAATGTCACCATTGATGGCCTAGAGCCGAAAGAGTAGCTAAAACAGTAAGCATGAGTTTTTGCTTAATTTAGCCATTCATTGAGGCGCCATCTGGCGCCTCAATCCTTATAAATATCGCCTTTTTGATAACTGCCTCGACCACCGCTATTGAGCTTCTTCAAGCTTCTCTTTGCAATACTGCGCAAATCATCGTACTGAGTATTGTCGCGAACATACTCCAGCGTCTGTTTGTATCTGGTACTGCCGCTTCTAGCGAGCACTTTAACGCCGATTATAAGTGCGTTAGTGTAGAGTTCATTATTGTACTCTGTCATGAGTCGCTCAGCGAGTAGATCCAGATCTTGCAGTTTCAAGCTCGCGCGCTTGGCTTTTAGTGCTTCGAGATAACGTTCAAGTTCATAGGGGTAGTTTGACATCATAGGGTGACCTGTGAACTTACCTTGCTTATCGGCTGGCAAGATTCCAGATAACACCCATTGCATGGCATTTTTGCTAAACTGAAAGTGCAACTTGCCGCTGTTTTTATAGTGCAATTCTATAATGGCACGATTTATTGCATCTTTGAGCACATTGCCTTCATGGTTGTATGCCATAGTGACTTTCTGCGGCTCGCCTACCTTCGCCAGCACTGTATTGATATCGCTGAGCAATTTGACTTGCTTGAATAGGGGTTTTGCTAATACAGGCAAGTTGTCACGATATTGCTGAAGTTCCGTTTTGAACTTATCCAATTCTAACTCGTTTGGTTTATATGGTGGTGCTGACATGCCTAGACTGCGCAGCGCCCGCTTGACATGGTTCTTAGATGAATTAATCAGGTCTTTATAGTTTGCGGCTTCAGTCAATACCGGGGCGTATCGTTTACTGCCACTTTGCCCTATTGCTCTGGCCAGCCAGGCGATGGTGTCGCTTTCTAATCTATGCTTGCCGTGCAAAGATAGATACATTCGCTCAGCTGCAATATCGAGCAGTTCTTGTTTGATGATTCGATGATGAAAAATACTAAATGCCGCTCTTTTGACTGCCTCCGTATCATCACTTATCAGCAATTGCGCGTAAATTCTAAGTTCAGGTGAGAGTTTTTCAGTAATGGCTGCCGCCGATGTCGATAAGCACATGATGGCTGTTAGCATCAGAGCTTTGGTGATTTTTAACATAGATACAATCTCCTTTTTGACAATTTCAGTCACAATAAAAACATTAGCCAACCGCTAATGGTAAATAAGCATAGCACAGTGGTCACCACAACCACGCTGGCGGTAAGCGCTTCATGTTGTTTTTGACCAATGGCTACCATATAGGCATTCACCCCAGTCGGTGAAGCTGAGAGTATCACGGCCAAGGCGGTAAGTTGTTGATCAAGTTCAAATAGGTAGGTCGCGCTGAGCCAAACACCAAGGGGCATTAGGATGAGTTTGACTGTGCTCATGGCCAAAATGGCATTGATTTTACCCTTGACACTGTAGAAGTACAAAGAACTACCCAGCACGATTAACGCGCAGGTGATCCCCGGTTTTCCCAACATTTTTAGCGCGGCGGCGATATCTGGCGCCAATCCCAAGCCGGTTAGGTTATAGAGCATACCGCCAAAGATACTGGCCAAAATCGGGTTTTTGATCATTTGCCAGAGCTTGTGCAATAGTGCCGTCAACGGGTTACCACCGGAAGATTGGCCTAAGCTGCCGCAAAAGCTGGTAAAGCCAATCATGATAAGGCCATGAAAGCTCAAGATCATAAATACATGGGGCACCAAAGCTTCGCCGAGTGCCGCCAGTGTTACCGGCAAACCGAGTAACACAACATTGGAATAGGCATTGCCCATAGCGAACACGGCGGCAGGGCCAATCGCTTTGGGTTGTTGGCTAAAAAAGTAATGATAGAGCAGGGCGAGCGCATAGGTGCTTATCACCGGCAGATAAAACGCCCCAAGCACTTTGGGGTTAAATACCTCTGCCATTGGGTTTGTGGCCATGGTGACGAACAAAAATGCCGGTAAGATCAGATTAAAGGTAAGCTTGCTCAAGCCTTCAATTTGACTGCGGGATAAGAAGCCGCTGCGGGCGCATAGATAGCCGACCATGGCGACGCTCAGCACCGGAAAAATTATCGAAAATACGTTCACGACAGTTACTGATATTGCGTTTCGAACCAGCTTTCTAAGATAAGAATAGCGGAGATATTATCGACTTTACCTTTGCTTAGGTTTTTATAACCACCTTTTTCAAATAGGCGCTGTTTGGCGTCGGCAGTCGAAAGGCGTTCATCTTGATTTTCCACCGCAATGCCGAAGCGCGACCCTAGGCGGTTACCGAATTTACGGGCCATTAAGGTCAGTTGTTGTTCACTGCCATCCATATTGAGTGGCAAACCTACGACCAAAAGATCCGGTTGCCATTGCTCGATAAGCTGTTCAATTTGTTGCCAGTCGGGAATACCGTCACGGGCCTTGAGTGCTATGAGTGGGCTTGCGGTGCCGGTGATCTCTTGACCGACGGCAACGCCGATGCTTTTTGAGCCGAAGTCAAACCCCAGCACGGTGCGTTCACCGGCTGGTTTGAATTTGCGTTTTGCCAAGGTTAAGCGTGTCCTACTTCTGATGACATTTGGCGCATATCGACGCCAAGTTTTTCTGCCGCCCTTTCCCAGCGTAAATGAGGCGGGGTGTTAAACAACAGCTCGGGGTCTGCTGGAATGGTCAGCCATGAATTTTGTGCCAACTCCTGCTCTAGCTGGCCTGCTGTCCAACCGGAATAGCCCAAGGTAATGATGTAGTTTTGTGGTGAGTTGTTGTTGGCGATGGCCTCTAAAATGTCCTTGCTGGTGGTTACCATAATATCGTCAGACAAGCGTAATGAGCTGTTCCAGCCCAGTTGTGGTGAGTGCAGTACAAAGCCACGGTCAGTTTGCACTGGGCCACCGGAATAGACGATATTGGGCTGGCTGTCATCAATGGCGCTGGTATCGATGTCGATTTTACCGAGCAGCTCTTTGACATTGATGTCGATAGGGTGGTTGATGATAAGCCCCATCGCGCCCTCGGCGCTGTGCTCACAGATATAGGTCACAGTACGTCTGAAGAACGGATCGTGTAAGGTCGGCATGGCAATGAGGAAATGATTTTCCAGACTGCCAGTGGTCAGGTCGTCAATACCCTGTGCCGGTAAATTGGCATAGGCATTGCCCATAGGGGCTGCCAGTGATGTGCGTCTTTCTAATTCATCGTTCATAATATAGGCCAATCTGTTTAATAGGATTTAGACTGCGATTTTGTCTTAATCGTTCAGTCGTGCCAGTTTTTGCTCAATGGTATCAAATAATTTGCCTGTGATATCAACATCATAAGCACCTTCAATCTCTTTGATACAGGTTGGACTGGTAACGTTGATTTCCGTCAACTTATCGCCAATGACGTCTAGCCCGACAAAGATCAGCCCTTTTTCTTTAAGTGTAGGCCCTACTTGCGCTGCGATCCATCTGTCGGTGTCAGATAATGGTTGAGCAACACCCGTTCCACCGGCGGCCAAGTTGCCACGAGTTTCGCCTTTGGCCGGGATCCGCGCCAAACAATAATCAATCGGTTCGCCGTCGATAACCAAAATACGCTTATCGCCGTTGCTGATATCCGGGATGAATTGTTGCACCATTGCAAACTGTTGACCGTGATGGGTTAACGTTTCGGTGATCACCCCAAAGTTTGGGTCACCCTGTTTGACTCGAAAGATAGAAGCGCCACCCATACCATCTAGGGGCTTTACAATAACATCTTGGTATTGCTCATAAAACTGCTTTATTTTTGCCGCGCTGCGAGTGACCAAAGTGGGCGGTGTACATTGCGGGAACCAAGCGGTATAGAGCTTTTCATTGGCATCACGCAGGCTTTGTGGCTTATTGACGATTAAAGTGCCTTGCTGCTCTGCCTGCTCAAGAATATAAGTGGCGTAAACATATTCAGTGTCAAATGGCGGGTCTTTACGCATAAGTACAACATCAAGTTCGCTAAGGGCGCTATCGCAGGCGTCACCAAGTTCATACCAACGCTCGGCATCGTTGAAGACGGTTAACGGTTTGGTTAGGGCACTGGCTTTACCATCGAGCAAATACAGGTCGCTCATCGTCATGTAGTACAACGCATAACCACGGCTTTGTGCTTCAAGCAGCATCGCAAAACTACTGTCTTTTTTGATGTTGATGTCTGATATCGGATCCATCACGATACCTAACTTAATTGGGGTCGAAAGTGCCATTTACGCCAAATCTCCAAACTGTAGTTGTAGTGCCGATACCACACAAAGCCCTGCGGTTTCGGTTCTTAATATTCTTGGTCCAAGCTGAATGCCGTTAAACTCGGCATTTAAGGTTTGCTGTATTTCGTCATCCGACAGACCGCCCTCTGGACCGACTATCAGACGAATACCATGATGTGGTGTCTCTAAGGTCTTTATGGTGGCATTTGCCAGTGGATACAAGGTTATTTTCAATTCTTTAGTGCTTTGGCTTAACCAATCGCTCAAATTTTGTGGTGGATGAATGGTTGGAATGGTATTGCGACCGCACTGCTCACAAGCGCTAATGGCAATTTTTTGCCATTGTTGGTGCTTTTTCTCAAGGCGCTCGCCACTTAACTTAACGCCACAGCGCTCGGTAAATAGCGGGGTGATTTCACTCACGCCAAGTTCCACCGCCTTTTGAATGGTGTAATCCATTTTGTCACCGCGACTAATACCTTGCCCCAAGTGAATGCTTAAAGGCGATTCGCTACAGCTGTCTTCAAAACTGATGGGTGTGGCAGTAACGTTTTTCTTGTTCGCCGCCGTTATTTCTGCCAAATACTGGCCACCATGGCCGTCAAACAGCATCAGCTTATCACTGACTTGCATTCTAAGGACTCGGCCAACGTGGGCCGCCGCTTGTTCATCGAGCGCTACGTTTTCACCTAGGGCGAGTTGAGCGCTGTGAAAAATTCGAGGTATACGCATATATTTACTTGATTTTAAAAACATTTGCTGTTGATTGAGTTGCCTGAGCGACTATTGGCAACCATTGCTTGGGCCATTTTATATGAAAACCGGAG